>JBAZBJ010000034.1:0-2628 GCA_041671525.1 Parcubacteria group bacterium | reverse complement strand
AAAACATAGCCCGGAAAATGATCTTGCACTTCCTTGATTACCTGGCGTGACAGGCGATTTCTTTTGTCATACATGGTCAATAAGGCCCCCATAATTTTCAAATTCGGTTGCAAATTTTCTTTCACTAAATTAACGGTGTTGAGCAATTGACTCAGACCCTCCAAAGCGAAATATTCAGTTTGCACCGGGATAATCACCTCGTCGCTCGCCACCAGTCCATTAATGGTTAGCAGCCCTAGACTTGGCGGAGAGTCAATAATAATATAGTCATAATTCGTTCTAATTTCGCGCAAAACGTTGTATAGGCGAAACTCCCGATTTTCCATATTCACCAACTCCACCCCCGCCCCAGCCAAATCCTGATTAGCCGGAATGACATCATGCTCCATCGAACTCAAACGAATGACGATTTTGGAAGGATGTTCGCCCAAAACCATGGAGTGATAGAGGCTTTTTTCCGTCTTGTGAATATCAATTCCCAGCCCGGAAGAGGCATTTCCTTGCGGATCAAGGTCCACAAGCAAGACAAATTTCCCGGCTGCTGCCAGATAGGTTGCCAGATTGATGGCAGAGGTCGTTTTGCCGACTCCGCCTTTTTGGTTGACGAGTGAAATTATTTTTGCCATAATAAATAAAGTATAGCATATTCTATGACGGTGGTGAAATAGAAAGAGAAATGAAGCTATCTAGCACAATAATGCCGCGGTGGTGAAATGGTAGACGCACGGGACTCAAAATCCCGCGATAGCAATATCATGCGAGTTCGAGTCTCGCCCGCGGCACAGAAGTCCCTTCTCCGATACGAGAACGGGAAAGGGTCGGAAAACGGGAGTTTTCCGTTGGAGGAAAGTATTGAAAACCGTGGGTTTTCAAAGAGCGAAGCGAGTGAGATTGTCTCGCCCGCGGCACAAAGAAAAAAATCCTTCCGTCATTGGAGGGATTTTTTGTAGCCAAATCAAAGGGCCTCGTGCGTAATACAAACACGAGGCCATTTTATACATTTTCTAAGGACTGAGTTTCAAAAATCCGGAAGATTTAAGAAACTCAGTCCAAAGCACTAACTTGCGCAACCCACAGAAGGATTGCCCGCACACCACTGAAAGCTGAGCTGGTCACGTTCCCAATACCATTTATCATCAGCACCGCGGCGAAGGTAAAGTACATGGCGACGACCACTCCGACTACGAAGAATGACTCCTGGAAAATCCATGAAAGTGACTCCGAAATTCTGGTGAAGCCACTCAAGAGCGCTATTCTCCTTATTGGTCTCATAATCCTCCCAGAGACCAAGGAAAACATTGAGTCCAAAGCCAATAAAATCGGACATTTCATTGATGCGCCTAATTTTTTCTTCGCCTATAATTGAAATTTCATCTTCCTTCAAGCAGTTCCTGAAAACAAACTTTGAAAGCTCAACCTCAACGATAGCCCGCGACTGCTGACAAACATCCTCTTCTCCGGAAAGTCCGTCACCATCGGCAGACCCCCTCCAAATCGTATTTCCCTTACCCAAAAATTCGACAGGATCAAACAGTCTGGTTTTGATCGTTCTTGGCTCACCGAAAATAAATCGGCAACCATTTTTTAGGAAGGCAGTGAAACGCTTTCCGAATTCTTCCGGCGAAAGATCAATGACTTCCGCTTGAAGAAAACCGCCATTAATCTTATCCCAGTCAACCTGAGTTCCCACCCGAGCTGCAATCTGCAGAGCTTGACCTCGCGATACTTCTTTCGTCATGGCTATTCTCCCCTTTTTTTGCACTTCCGCGCTTTACCACGCCTCACATTACTGTAAGATATAGCTGGACACTTTGCGCTTCATAATCGCTGTCGGACTTGGCCACTACGGTTTCGCCCCAGCAGAAAAAATTCCTCATTTTAATACAAATACTACCTTATATAGCTATATAGTAGCACTAGAAAAGTCCTTTCTGCTTTGGCAAAATGCCAGTTATAATTTTAAGGAACTAATCTGATAGTATGTACCCAAACAGCCGTTTTGTCAAACGGTTTTGGTGGTTTTTGGCTTAAATAAAAGATTCTATTGGGCTTTTTTGTCTGCCAAATAGACATTGCGCAAGAGGCAGGCAATAGTGACTGGTCCCACTCCGCCTGGAACCGGTGATAGATAGCCAGGGAAATCTCGCAGAGATTCGCTGTCCACGTCGCCCCGCACCTGGCCGTCCACCCGCACGATGCCACCATCAATGATGATTGCGCCCTCTTTCACAATATCTCTGGAAATAAGATTTTTTTGTCCGCAAGCAGAGACAAGCACATCGGCATTTTTGATATCATCTAGCTTCTCAGGGATTTGAAAGCGGAAAACATATTGCGCCTGCAGGCCTTCGCTTTCTAGAAGCTCTTGCATCATCTCGCCAAATTCTTGCGAATTGCACAAAATAACCGCCTGCTTGTTTTTCAAATCCTCTCCCGCTGATTTCAAAAGCTCCAAAAGAGCATGCGGGAAAACCGGAGGAAAGGTTTTTTGCAGACTAAAACCATCCACATCTTTTTGCGGTGCAATGGACTGGATTATTTTGTTTTTATCCAAATGAGCTGGCAACGGCAACTGCACAATGATCCCACTTATCTGGGTGTCCGCGTTCAATGCTTGAATTTTGTCCA
>JBAZBJ010000033.1:0-2775 GCA_041671525.1 Parcubacteria group bacterium | reverse complement strand
ATGCCAACCTAGAGCAGATAAGCAATTTTTGCAGGGCAATGAGTGAAGCGGCGAAGAGGTAATGCACATGTGTGGAATTTCGGGAATGCTTGGAAAAATAAGCGAGAAAAAACTTGATGCAATGGTTTTTGCGCAAAATCACCGCGGACCGGATGGCACCGGAAAATACATTTTCGGAAACCTTGCACTCGGACACAACCGGCTGAAAATAAGGGGATTAAACAGCGGAAAACAGCCGATAGTTGACGGGCAAAATGCGCTTGCATACAACGGGGAAATATATAATACAAAAGAACTTGAGGAAGAACTCAAAGAGAGTTATGAATGCGACAGCAATCTACTTTTTGAACTCCTGACACGGTTTGGAACAAGTATCATACAAAAATTAGAAGGCGAATTTGCCTTCGCATTTGCAAGCAATGATTCTCTTTATCTTACAAGAGACCCTTTTGGCGTGAAACCGCTTTACTATTATGAAGGCAAAGAAACTTTTTATTTTGCTTCGGAAATAAAGGCGCTTATTTTGTGTATGAAAGAAAAGGCAGAAATTGGATACATAGACACAAAGAACTATGTAAAACCATACGGCGATTATACCCCAATAAAACAAATAAGGCAAGTTCTGCCCGGAACAATAATGAAAATAAAACACGCTCATGGACAATTTCAGAAAAATACAACACAATACTTTGAACTGAAAAGCAATCTAATACTCAATTCAAGAGAAAACGCAAGCCAGGTTTTGGAGAAAGCACTTGAAACATCAATCGAAGAAATGATGGCTTCTGATGTGAAAGTTGGATTACTTTTGTCGGGGGGAATTGATTCGGCAATACTTGCCTATGTTCTCTCAAAACAAAACAAAAAAATTCAGGCGTTTTCTGTGGGTTCGGAGGAACAAAACGAGTTTGAGGACGCGCAAATTGTGGCGGAAGAATTTGGTTTGGACCTGAAAACAATCATTTTGGACGAGAATTTCATACTGGAGCAGGCAGGCACTGCAATAAAGAATATGGAAACTTTTGATGCAGGACAGTTGCCAACCGCAATAGCAATGGAAAAGCTTTTCTCAAAGGTAACTACAAAAGTTGTCCTTTCTGGAGAGGGTGCTGATGAACTATTTGGGGGGTATGAAGAATTTTTCTCCATCCTTCGCGGAAACAACGATCCAAAACTATTTGAAAAAGAAATAATCAGCGCCACAAAAAATATGTACCAAAGGCAACTACCAAGACTGGATAAAATGTCTCTTGCACACAGCATAGAAGCAAGGCTCCCTTTTTTGCACCAGAGATTTGCCAATGCAAGCCTGATGATTGACACAAGGTTAAAGCACGAAAGTGGAAGAGAAAAAGCAATTCTTTTCAACACATTCAAAAACAAACTCCCAAAAAAATTGCACACAAAACATAAGGAAAGATTTGGTGTTTCTGCGGGAGTGAAAAAGAGGTTGGAAAGGACAATTGGTAATTTACAGCCTTTTGCAACAAAAATCTTTCAGGAAACATATTGTAATACAAAAACCCAAAAAAATATGCTGATTGAATTAGCAACAAAAGGAAACATTAAAAACAATAAGGAAGTGGTTATATGCGAGCAGAAGATGGTATAATGCAACAAAATGAGATTATTATTGACCCTTGGGGAAATGCGCTTGTGCATGATTATGCTAGGCTCATAAAAGAATTTGGGATGCAGAGCTTTGACAACAATATTTTCCCTGCGCCAAACCTCCAAATGAGAAGAGGAATAAATTTTGGGATGCAGGACGGGGAACAAATTGCAAACGCGATAAAAAGCAAAAAACCCTTTTACTGCCTCACTGGAATCATGCCGTCAAGCGAAAAAATACACCTAGGAACGGAGACGGTAATACAAAACGTGAAATACTTCCAAGAGCACGGAGCAAAAACCTACGTTCTGATTGCGGATGTAGAATCACAGGCAACACGCGGAGTGTCACTTGAAGAAGGGAAAAAGAGAGCGCTTGAGTTTCACATACCTGCTTACATTGCGCTTGGACTTGATATTAACAAAACAAATTTTTATTTACAGAGCGAGAATAAAAAAGTTTCAAACCTTGCGGCAATATGCTCACAGAAGATTACTGAGAATGAATTCCGAGCAATTTATGGCTCAGTACACCCGGCAAAAGTAATGGCGGCATTCACACAAATGGGAGATATTTTGTTCCCGCAGCTTGCTGAACGAATGCCTGGAGTAATTCCAGTTGGAATTGATCAGGCGCCGCACATCAGAATGGTGAGAGATGTTTCACGCAGATTGAAAACAGAATATGGATTCTTTTTGCCTTCAGCGGTTTATAACAAATACACTCCCGCGCTAAATGGTTCTTTTAAAATGAGCAAAAGCGATTCAGAGCTTGTGAAACTTGAAATCCCTGAAAAAGATTTGAAAATTGTTGAGAAAAAAATAAACAAAGCGCTCACAGGCGGAAGAGCAACTAGAGAAGAGCAACACGCAAAAGGCGGGGAAATCGAAAAATGCATGGTTTATGAGTACTGCAAAGACCACTTCATAAAAGATGATAAAATACTCTGCAAAATGTATGAAGAATGCGTTTCTGGAAAGAACTTATGCGGAGAATGCAAAGCAAAATACGCTTTTACATACGCAAAGCAGTTCTATGAGGAATTTAATAAAAACTTTGAGAAAGCGAAGAAGAATATTGGGAAAGTAAAGTTTGTGGAGTAATTTCTATGCACGCTCCAAAGAAAACTTTCCCAAAATTCCCCGGGCAGCTGCCTTTTGGAG
>JBAZBJ010000032.1:0-2835 GCA_041671525.1 Parcubacteria group bacterium | reverse complement strand
CCGCCTTGGCGGGAAAATTTTAAGATCGACCTTTTGTTTATTTTAAACTTTTATAATGTTCCTCCTCCTATTACATTCAAAATTATTTCTGATATTACTGTGGCAGATAAACCTACGGCTATGCCGATGATAGCATATACCAGTGCTTTCTTAGCTGTACCTATTTTTTCCGGACTGCCGGCTGAAAGTAAAAAAAGGATACCCGAAATTATAATCATTATTGTTCCTAAAATTGCAACAAACCCACCCACATACGATGCAATTCTCATTAAAAGTTCCGGAATAGTGTCCACTGCCAGCGGATTAGTTATCTCAACGGCGGTTGCTGAACCAGCTATTGTTAAAATACTGACAAATACTGCCAAATAAATAAATCTTTTATTTACCATCATTAATTTTATAATAAATTATTGTTTATTAAATAGCAAGCCGAAATGATGCTCACCTGCGGAAAATTCTTTTTTAAAATCAAATTCAATTTCTCTGGCTATTTTTTTTATTTCTTCCGGATAAACAATTCCTTGCTTTGGCGACAGAAAAGATGATTTTAGCCAATCAACAATTAAAAGCTGTCCTCCTTGTTTTAAAACTCTTTTGCTTTCTTTTATTATAGCATTTTTATCTTCTGTTTGAAATAAAAGATTGGGGATTAAAACAGTGTTAACAGAATTTTTATGAAGAGTAGAGCCATTTTCTGCTTCCAAATCGCAATGAATAGCGATAACATTGTTAAAGTTTTCCAATAAGGCTTTATTTTTAAGAGCTGATAGTTTTTCTTCTTGTATATCCAAACTATAAATCCTGCCTTGTTTTATTTTTTTAGCCAAAGCTAAAGTAAAATTTCCAGTCCCGCAACCAAACTCGGCAACAGTCATATTTTCTTTTAAATCAAGTTCATCTAAAATTTTATCCGGGTTTAAAAAACCTTCCATTATATAATTGTACCAAATATTTAATCTTTTAAACAAGCCCCTGAGGCAACATTATCCCCAGGTTCCATTCTCATAATTCTTACTCCCTGAGTAGCTCTACCAAGCAAAGATATGGATTTTACTCCAGTTCTTATTACTTGCCCTTTTTGAGAAATAACAATTAAATCTTCTTCTTCGGCTGTATCTTCCACAACAGAAGCCAAAACTATTGAACCTGTTTTGCTTGTAATCTTTGCTGTTTTTATTCCAGAACCGCCTCTGCCCTGAAACCGATATTGGGCAACATCAGTTCTCTTACCATAGCCATTTTCCATAACTATTAATAAATATTTTTTAGGCAGTTTTTCTTTATTTATAACATCCATCCCAATTACCTCATCGCCCTTTTTAAGCCTTATTCCTTTTACTCCGGCTGCAGCCCTGCCCATTGGTCTTATTTCTTTTTCTTTAAACCTTATGGCAATGCCATTTTTAGTTGTCAAAATTATATCGTCTTCCCCTGTGGTCTTAACCACTTTTTTCAACAAATCCCCTTTTTCTAATTTTATTGATATGATTCCGCTCTTTCTTACATTATCAAATTCTTCTAAACTAGTTTTCTTTATTCTGCCATTTTTTGTAACCATCACCAAGTATTTTTCTTGTCCATCTTTTTTCATCGGAACTAATGATAAAACTTTTTCTTCTGTTGATAATTCTAAAAAGTTTAAAAGCCCTCTACCGCGAGCAACTCTGGTTCCTTCTGGTATTTCATAAACCTGAGTTTGAAAAACTTTTCCGGAATCTGTAAAGAAAAGCAAATTATCATGGGTTGAGGCACATAAAAAGTGCTCAACTATGTCATCACTCATAGTTTTCATACCCATAATTCCTTTACCTCCGCGTTTTTGAATTTTATAAGTGGTAGGGTTAATTCTTTTGATATATCCGCCGGTAGTTAAAGTAACAATTGTTTCTTCCAAAGGAACTAAATCAATTTCTGTAATTTCTCCCAGTTTTTGCTTTATAACTTTTGTTCTTCTTTTGTCTCCGTATTTCTCTTTTAATTCTTGAAATTCTTTTTTGACAATGCCTTTTAGCTTTTCCGTATCTTTTAAAATTGCTGTTAATTCCTTAATTTTTTCTAAAATTTCTTTTAATTCGTCTTCTATTTTTTTCCTTTCAAGGCCGGCCAATGTTTGCAGTCTCATTTCCAAAATAGCTACTGCCTGCCTCTCGCTAAGTTTGAATTTTTTAATTAAATTAATTTTTGCTTCTTCTCTGTCAGCTGATTTTTTGATTACAGCAATTACAGCATCAATATTTTTTAAAGCAATAACCAAACCCTCTAAAATATGGGCTCTTTCTTTAGCTTTTTCCAAATCAAACTTTAATCTTCTGGTTACTACTTCTTTTCTGTGCTCGATAAAATAAGAAAGAACATCTGAAAGAGAAAGGGTTTTCGGCTGGATACCATCAACCAAAGCCAACATATTCAAATGAAATGTTTTTTGAAGATTAGTAAATTTATAAATTCTGTTTAAGATTCTCTGGGGCTGGAAACCTTTTTTAATATCAATAACAACTCTCATTCCCTCTCTGTCTGATAAATCTTTAATATCTCTTATACCCTCAATCTTTTTTTCTGAAACCAGGTTTGCCATCTGCTCCACCATATCAGCTTTGGAAACCTGATAAGGAATTTCTGTGATTATGATTTGCTCAGAGCCGTCTTTCTTTTCCACAACATCTGCTTTTCCTCTTAGTATAATAGCTCCTTTGCCTTGAGAATAAGCTGAAATTATTTCTTTCTGATCATAAATTATTCCTCCGGTTGGAAAATCAGGACCTTGGATAAATTGAAATAAATCAGGGGTTTCAGCCTTAGGATGTTCAATTAAATAAATTAAAGCATCTATCACTT
>JBAZBJ010000031.1:0-2956 GCA_041671525.1 Parcubacteria group bacterium | reverse complement strand
GAATAAACAAATTCTTTCTGCAGTCTTATCATAATCAAGCTTCCCTTGACCTGCTCTGAATCTAAAACTTTTAAATTAATTTCAATTTTAGGTCTTATAAAGGCTTGCTCTACCGGAGTAGGTGCTGGTTTGGAAAAAAAGACAGCTGCTCCGACAGCAGACAAAAACAATAAAAACATTATGGTAATTCCCAGAAAAAACATTTTTTGCCTCTGCTTTGGTGATACGAAAACTATAGCCATAGATTAATATGAATGAGTTTTTATTTCTAATTTAAACGAATATATTTCTTGCGATAAGCTCGGTTGCACCGGCAAGGGTTTGGTCGTTGAAGTTTTTTCTGATAATTGATTTGATTGTTGCGAACCAAAAGAAATATTGCCAACTTCAAACAATCTGGATGAATTTTCTAAAGAAGAAAGGAAATTTTTTAAAGATTGATAACTTCCCATTATATCAAGGGAAAAAACAATTTCTTTGATATTGCTTTCTGAAGTAATAGGAGAAACTTTGTTCAAAAGTATGTTTTTAACAACCAGTCCACTTTCTATTCCTTTCTGTTGGAAAAAATATATTAAATCTGCTAATTGGGACTTTGCAGGTATGGCATTTTCAATTTTCTCTAAGCTCTCTTTGCGGTCTTCCATTTCTCTGAAAATTCGACTTACATCTGAATAATAAGCGAACTTACCATTATATTCGGCTTCAGCTTTGCTTAATTTTACTTGAAAATCTTTGAATTCATTGTATTTCGGCACTACAAAAAAATACATCAAAAGCACTATGATGAAAATAATAACAGCTATTGTAATTGGGCGATCTACTTTCATTTTTAAAATAAATATTAAGGTTTTGGCAAAACATCTTTATCAACTTCCGGCGTAGGTATTATTATCGGCATTACTTCTGTTTCTGGTGCTACCACAAAAGCAAGTATTTTAGGGTTTAAAGAAAGAGCTAAGTTGAAATCAATTTTATTCCCATCTCCGAGCATTGAACTTAAAATAGTTATTTTATTCAAATATTCGCTTTCTTCAAAAATAGAAATCTGCTTACTGAAAATTTCCACGCTTTCTGCTTCTCCGGAAATTGTAATATTGGCACTATTGCCTCCCATGCCGAATCTTGAAAACCAAACTTTCGGCAGGGTATTTTTCTCTAAAAAGGTTAAAATATTTATAAAAATTTTGTGGTCTTCTAACAAAGGAGCATAATCGTTTATCTTTTTTTGTTTCTCAAAAATTTGTTTTTCCATTTCTTTTTGTTCGTCTGTGCCAACTGTAGCCAAGGAAGCTTCAAAATTTTTAATTCCCACTTTTTGAGATTGAATTTTTACGGCAAAAATCAGATAACATAAAATAGTTGCTATCAAAGAAGAGATTATAAAATAAAAAACCACATCTACCCACCAGACTTTATTTTCTCTAAGCTTATTTAAAATATTGAAATCCATTATTATATTATACAATAATTTAAAATTAATTTAAACTTCCAGTCCGCCCAAAGACAAACCAACTGCAACCGAAAAGCTTGGGCCTAAATTCTTAATCTTTTCTTCAAGTATCGGCGGATACAAAAGGTCTGAAAAACAATTGGGAATTTCTACTTTCTTTTGAAAAGTTTCTTCAAAGTATTCTTTTAGCCCCGGCAAATTAGCTGTGCCTCCGGTTAAATATATTTCCTCTATGTCCTTACCTTCTTCCTGATAAAAATCTCCTGAAATTTTTCTAATTTGTAATAAAAGCGGATCGATTAAAAGATAAAGTGTTTTAACTAAGTCTGGATTTAGAGAAATTAAACCTTGTTTATTTTTTAATTCTTCTGCTTCGCTATAGCTTACTCCTAAAGCAGAGGATACAGCTAAAGTAAGCTGGTTTGAGGCAAAACTAAAACTGTAGCTCTTTTTTAAAATTCCTCGGTCAATAATATTAACAGTTGTACTCTGGACACCAATATCCATTAAGCATATTATTTTTTTCTTATCTTTTACCAGAGCTCTTGTTATTGCTAATGTTTCAGCTTCTAAGGCGTAAAGTTCAAGACCAGCTGATTGTGCTATTTTTTTATAACCCTGAACAACCTGATTTGGTATTGCGATTAAAAATATTTTTAAAGGGGAGTTTTTATTACCCGGAGTTCCGCCTACAATTCTCCAATCCAAAGTGGTTTCTGTGATGGGAAGAGGTATGTATTGGGGAGCGGTATAATAAACTGCTTGTTCTATTTCTTTTTCTGTCATCGGGGGAAGCTCTATTAAAGTGCAAAAAGTAGAAAAGTCAGGGATAGAAAAAATTACTTCTCTGGTTTTTATTTTCGCTTCGTTTAAAATTGCCATAATGGCTCTTGAAACAAAAAAATCAGAAAGCAGATAGCTCCCTCTTTCAAAAGTTTTAACCGGCTCTTTATAAAGAGCTGTGGATTTTACTTCTCCATAATTTTCTAATGTTTTCCCTCCTCCCCAGCGCGAAATTTCAACAATTTTAACTGAGGATGTTCCAATATCAATTCCCAACATCTTTTTAGGGAAAAACATCATAAAAGGATTTTTAAAAGGATTGCGCATAGCAGTACTTTTATTATATCCTAAAAACAATACAATAACACTGTGAATAAAGTCAAAAACTTCTTATTAGAATTATTCTTTCCTTGTTTTTGTTTAGGGTGCCAAAAAGAAGGAACTTATCTTTGCCAAGACTGCAAAGCGATTTTAGAAATATTAGAATTCCAATATTGTCTTTGTAATAAAAATCCTTTAAGATTGGATCCCGGACAAAATAAATGTAATAAATGTTTTAATAAGAATCTTTCCGGCCTTTATTTCGCCCTTAACTACAAAGAAAGATCTTTGACCAGAAAGTTAATTCATCAATTCAAATATCAACCATACGTAAAAGATTTAGCAAAAACCTTAGCTAATTTAATTATTGAGCATTTAGTATTGTCTAGTAAAAATAGT
>JBAZBJ010000030.1:0-3269 GCA_041671525.1 Parcubacteria group bacterium | reverse complement strand
AAAACTAAAATTAGACATAGAATTTACAACACATCCAAAGCATGCAATGGAAATAGCAAAGAATGCAAAAAACAAGTATGATATAATTATTGTGGCTGGTGGAGATGGAACAGTAAATGAAGTTATAAATGGCATTGGCCAATCGAAAACAACACTTGCAATTATCCCTTTTGGTAGTACAAATGTTTTAGCTATGGAATTGGGAATACCTTTTAATGTGGAAAAAGCATCAGAATTAATTGCATATGGTAAAAAAATAAAAATAGACTTAGGTTATGCAGAAACAAGCCAGGAAGCTAGATATTTTTCAATGATGTTAGGTATCGGGTTTGATGCAAGTTTAATAGAAAACATTAGCCCAAAATTCAAGAAAAGATGGGGAAGATTAGCATATCCTCTTGCAGGAGTTAAGAATTCATTTAAATATAAATGGCACAATATTCATGTTAAACATAAAACTCATTCGGTAGGATATTTTGTAATCATATCAAATTCTAAATATTATGGCGGAGAATATCAAATAGCAGATAAAGCTAGTATAACTGATGGTCTTCTTGATTTAGTAATAATAAATCGGAAAAATTGGTGGAGAATAATAAAAATTATTTCTTCATTATCAAGCGGAAAGTTAAATAAATTTTTAAGTGGAGAATATTATCAGACCAAAGAAGCACACATTTATTCTAGACATAAAATGTTGGTTCAAGTTGATGGGGAATTAATAGGGACAGCACCAGTAAGTGTTAAGATTATACCAAAAGCATTGAACGTGATGATTGAAAAATAATTATTTTCTATTTCTTAAAGAAAGATTATTTCTTTTTTTCTATTTGAAAGATTTCTGGATTATCTTTCTTAAATTCTTTTGCCATTGGTTTCACAACTATTCCTGAATTTTTTTTCAAATATAAATAACCCATTATACCAGAAAATAGCGCCCCTATTGAATCATCTATTAAATCTTTCATTGTGTCTAATAATCCACCATTTAGATTAGTCCAAAAAAAACTACCGCTTTGCATATTAGTTCCTAAAGTACGATCTATTGTGAATTCAACTATTTCCCATAATGCACCTATTGCAAGTGCAAAGGAAAATGAAAATATTGCAACTAGTTTTGGACTTGTTTGAATTTTTTCTACCTGAGATAACACATACAAAATAATAAACCCAATTATTCCAAAGGCTAAACCAGAAGCCATATGTAATAAGACATCCCACCACCAATATGTAGTATAATAATGATTTAACTCTCCAAGAAAAAGAGAGGCATAAATAAAGAGAACAGAAAATACTTCTAAAGGAAATGGGATATCAATTTTAGATAATTTTCCTATAACCATAGGTATACACATTAAAATAGATATTATCAAGATAAATAACATTGTAATCCAATTCTTTTGAATTAGTGCACCAATGAAGGCTACAAGTAATGTAAACAGTAAAATAATCATTAATGTACTTCGCTTGGGATGTTTTTCAATTTCTTTTTCTACTATATTTTTCATTTTTCTAGATAATTTTAAAGCAGATAGAGTATATATGTAAGTGCTGTATGGATTCATACTGCTTTAATTAAATTTATTCCTGGGGATTGACTTTTAAATTAAAGTTATAGTTTCTACAAGAGGGTTTACATTGTTAACAATAAGACGTATTATTTCATTTATAACCTCGCTAATAAAGGATATATGGGCAGTAGCTGGATATAGCTGTTGGATCAAAGAAGACTTTTTATTGCAAAAATTATATTATCAAAATTAGGTAACTTTTCCAGAATAATTCCAAAGAAGATTGTAGAAGTCAAGGTACTCTTTCGCAATAACTTCATTTTCTATTACAATTGTATAAATTGGATCAATCCAGAGAGTAATATAAACAAAGCCGTTACAAACTATCTGAGTTATTTGAGAAGTTTTTGACTGTTGAGTTTTTGGCAAGAGTCTTGATTCTGTAAATTTTAGATTGCTAAGTGTTTGAATTTCTTCTTGAGGAAATTTATAAAAAAGTAATTTAAGTTCAATATGCTTTTTTATCCTTTCAAGATGAAAAGAATGCATTAATCTATCATTAAGAATATTAATTATATTTTCATTTTCTGCAAGCCCATAAATCCAAATATCTGATTTTTTTTCTAAAAGGCCAAATAGAATACTTTTTACAGCGTTTAATCCTTCAAGTGTATAAACCTTAGGAGTTTGACCAGAGATATAAGTTGTTTTTATATACTCCATTGCTGATTTTAGATTTTCTAATTTATCTTTTTCTTCATTAATAATTAAATCTGTTGATAAAGCAGCAAATACCTGTTTTCCTTCTTTATTGGACAAATAAACAAGATTTCTTTCTTTAAGTTTGGTTAAAGTGTCATATACATTAGCTCTATGCATTCTAGTTCTTTTTGAAACTTGGGTTGCAGTAGATTCTTTATTTTTTAAAAGATCTAAATAAACAATAGTTTGTGTTTTAGGTATACCTATTGATTCAAAAGCATGTAATATATTTTCATCTGTCATCAAAATTTTAAAACAAGCTAATATATATCTTTTTCGGCTTTTAATAAAATTGACCAAATATGGAAGATCTGCAAAAGTTCTACTTTTTTTTAGGAACAATTATATATTATAACTGATAATTGATATTATGGTAGATATATCTCCATCTAGCAATGATTTTGACAAAGTAAAAGAATCCAATGAGGAATCTCAGCGAACAGTTAATAAAGCGTTAATAAAAAGTATTTCCGGGGATAAATGTCCTAAATGTCATAATCATTTAGAAAAATTTAGGGAGAAAAATGAGGAAGTTTTTGGTTATTTTTCTTATTTGAAATGTCCAGTGTGGGGATGGAATACTAAAGAGAAAGAGTCTGATAATAAGTAATAAGTAGTGTAACTTGAAAGGCATAACAGAACAAAAGATTTATATACCTCTTATTTCTAATAAAAATAACATGGAAAATCCATTAAGAACAGCTAAATATTTTGGTAAGGTCGCATTAATTAGTTTACTTGGTACAGGTGTTTTTGCAACTTCAGGCGTAAATGCAAAAACAGATGTTGATTCTACAAAGCAAAAAACACAAAGAAATTTTATTTTATCTAAACCTCATAATCAATTAATAACAACTGCTGGCGATGGAATTCTTGCAAAAAATTATGTTCACAAATTAAGTTTAAGTCCTAATAGCCAGATTGATTTAGACAGTTTATATTTTACAAAAGACGGGCAACGTGTTTCTTTTGAAGTTAAAGATGCTAAAAAAAGTT
>JBAZBJ010000029.1:0-3331 GCA_041671525.1 Parcubacteria group bacterium | reverse complement strand
GTAGCTTTCAAAGGTAACAATCATGTGGTCAAAGAATCTGAGTCCAACAAGTTCACATGCCTTATTGATTCTTTTAGTTATTACTTTATCTTCATTACTTGGTTGATTAATTCCACTGGGATGATTGTGAGCAATCAGGATTCCAGATGAATTTGTCTTGAGTGCAACCATAAGTATACTGGAAACATCACTTACTGTTGATGTTTTACCACCAAAAGATGCTAAATGATATCCCAACAATTCATTTGCTCCATTGAGAAAAAGAATGTAGAGACTTTCCCTGACCTCAATATAATCATTCCATATTTGCCTGAACACTATTAATGCATCAGCAGAACTGGAGATTCTAGTCCTCTCAGGTTTCTTAATTTTATTTGAATACAGTACTTCTATTTCCTGTAATTGAGGTATTTTTATCATAAACTTTTGCTTGTTATTTGTTAGTAAAAGAATTGCCAACAAAACTCCTTATATAAAATGAAGTTTCATTGGCAACTTGAACAGGGTACTACAATAAAGGAATTCAGATATTAATTTTTATCAATCAACAAACCACCTGTATTTATCATCTCCATTTAGGGCATTACTGATGCCAAACATAAGTTCTGTAGCATTAAGTGATCTATCCAAGAAGTTATCAATATAACTGTTCTTATTAGCCCCAGTGAAGAGATTAAACACATTCCACAAGCTAATGTTATCAGATATTTCATCTTTACAAAAGTTTTCATCACCATAGTAAGCTTTTGCTACCATATTGATGTGGCTATCAGTAAAATCCAGATTTGGCAATAACTTCTTTTGTGATGCTGGTAAGTTATGATATAGCCTGGTCTTTCCAATGAGTTGAGCAAACTGATGTTCTGAAAGATATGAATTTTTAAACTGATTCATATAATGTAAGTGCTGAGCAGGATTATAGTTTTTAAATAACTCAATCACAGAATTTAATAATCCAGTGCTATTCATAGCCCTGATTTCAGTTTTAAATCCATCAGTAGAAATACAAAGATTGCAGCAAACAAGATTTTTAAAGCCTATAAAAACTTTAAATTTTTCACTTGATTTTTTGCCATATAAATTTTCATGATTTAAAGCCCTTACCCCTCCAATACTCAGGTTTAACCTGTTACCATTAATATCTTCATAAATTGTTGGTATTTCAAAACAAAAAGCCATTCTTTCATAATAAATTGTTTTATCTGATTCTAACAACTCATTCACAGGTTTATAAATAGCCTCAGGAATTCTACCTTTAACAATATGAGATACCCTGATTTCAGGTGTTTCAATTGTTTCACCAGTAAAAAACTTTGTAGCTGCCTGCTGAACAGTCTCAATGAAATTGGTATGACTAATAGTCATCTCATTATCTTTTGAGAATACAGGCACAATACAATCATTCCTGAGGTGAACTAAATTGACCTCATCTGTATTAGCCTCAATGAATTGTTTTCTTTTCTCAATCTTACTAATTTTAGGAGTAATAGTCAGTTTTTCATTGTTATTACTGGTATCAGAATACTTTTCCAATGGTGGATTGATGGTTTGAATTCTCATGCCATTTTTAACTGGCATTAGTTGCATTATTGCTGTTTCCATTTTGAATATAATTTTGTAAATAATTAATAACCGGTTTATTATTTCCTGCTTCTAATATGGATGCTTTTTTATTTAAAAAGTCAGTTGTAAGCAGTGGATACCATTCAGGATGTTGATGATAAATTGAATTTAATTCTTCTACTGTTTGGGCTTTAGCAATATCATTTTTTACTGTTTCAACTGATATTCCACTATTACACCAGTCAAGAATTCTTTTACCTGTAAGCTCTGATATAGTAAACTCAGGTTTACTCATAAAAAGGCCTGTTCTGTCTTTACTTGCCACAGCATTATGTTTGATGTCAATATCTAAGACTATGGTAAATTCATAATCTACACCCTCTCTCATAATTGCCTTTAATCCAACTTTTTCAGGAACCATCTTACCATTTTTTTCTGATAAAACATAATCTTGCTTTGTCCTCATAGTGCAGATAACATGACATTTGCTTTGTAGAATTCTTTGAATTAAAGCATTTTGTCTTGGAGTAATTTTACCCCAGTTAGTAAAACTATTTCCAATCATTCCTGAATGACATTCAAGCAAAAAATCCCAGCTTTGGGATAAAGAATCAATAATAAGAACTTCCATACCTGCTTTTTCACAGATTTCAATAGCTTCAATGTAATTTTCAGGTGAAAAATTCTCATTTACATTTAGTACATTATATGCACCTAAGTGAGCATATAAATCAGCAGAACCATGTTCTGAATCAATTACAGCAATTTTCTGCCAATTATTAACCAGTCCATAAGCAAGTAGTAAACTTGAATAAGTTTTACCACTACCAGCACATCCTTGTAAAGCTAATTTAATTTTAGCTTGCTTTCTTTCAGATTGTCTTAGTTGCATAAGTTTTATTTTTATTAAATTTGATTTATTTCAAAGTATTGTATTGGAGGAATATAACAATAAAAAAAGACAGAATGCCTATGCACCCTGTCTTTCTCTGTGTTAATTTTACACTACAAAACAGCTAATTTTTCTGCTCCACCTTCACCTTTTTGATGCAGTAGATAGAACATATCACCAGTATCAGCACTGCACACCTGTGATACAACAGGATTAGTAAGTTCTCCCCTTTCAAACTTATCACTTACAGCACCCTTTTCAAATCCAAATGCCATGAAACATTTACCTGTAGCTCCATTTTTTAGCACTTCAATTTTTTCTACTTGTTGCTCTGCTTTAAATTGAGCAACAGACCATGTTTTTAAAAACTTTAAATTGTTATCCATAATAATTTTCAATAATAATGTTAGGCTGGGGGAATATCCCCAACAGCCAAAACAGGGGGAGGGTCTGTTAAGTCTATGGTATATTTGAATAAAATTTGGAGTGTTGAAAAAAAAATTGGAATTTTTATATTGCTTCAAATCTATGTATTAAGAGATTTTCTATTTTTTTGTAGATTATTAAGTGAAATTGTGTAGCTTTGTAGTATTAAATTATGATTAATTGAGATATATGCTTTATATTATTTTTTTATAAATCTAAATATTATGACAAATTCAAAATTGAAAATTGTTGACATTTCACATTTGAATGACACAATGCCTTCATTACCATTAGATTTGATTGAAAGAGATACATACATTAATACTATTAAAAAAAAACTTGAGAATTTTGATGTTGTATTTGTAAATGGAGATAATGGAGTAGGCAAAACAATTCTATTAGCAGACTTTGTAAAAAATAATAATTCAAACACTATTTCATATTTTATAA
>JBAZBJ010000028.1:0-3826 GCA_041671525.1 Parcubacteria group bacterium | reverse complement strand
TTTTGAACTTCTTGATTAATAATATGCGGAGAAATATCTTTTAGATTCATAATAAGCAATTCTTTTTCAATTCCGCCTTCTTCCTCTGCATTTTTTATGCTTCCTAAAATTCTGTCTTTTACTGCAACTATTTCATCTCTTCCTAATGGGTCTTTAATTTTTGATTTTTCTTTTTCAAGTTCTAATTTTCTTATGAGTAGATATTTTGAATCTTGTTCTTTTATTAGTTCAGGAGTTATATATAATTCATTATTCCATAATCTTAAAATGCCGATTATAATTATTGTTTGGCCTTGTGCAACGCTACGGAATCTGTCTGAATCTTCTCCAAATGTTTTTAGTTTTATCTGTCCAGAACCGTCATCCAAAGTTAAATTTATGTATCTACTTTCTCCTGCACTTTCGTATTTATCAACAATATTCCCAACAATATTTACTCTTACAATATTTTTATTTCCAAATTCCAAACAGGAAAATTTATCACCATTCATAATTTGCCTGGCATTTAATAATTCACCAATTCTTATTTTGAATGCAGTATGTCTTTTGAATTGCTCGTTTTCTTGCATTAGAAAAGAAAATTTGACAAGTTTTTAAAGATTTATATATTATTTTCAGTTTGTTTTACTAATATAACCTTTTCTTGGTTCGTAGAGATCTCCTCTTTTTTTAAGTTCAATTATGGATTCTTCAATATCCACTGCATCCATTTTTCCTTCAAAATCTTTTTCAATTTCTTCAATAGGAATCATTTTTCCTAATCTATCTTCTAATTCTGTGACTTTATGCAGAACACTAAGAATTTTTGATCTTTTTCCGCTGGTCATGCTTGTTGTTGCCTTATCTATGTCAAATGTTTTTGATTCATAATCATAACCCACCTGCATAAGGTAGAATTTCATTAAATCAATTGCTTCTTTTGCATCTTCTTTAGTTACCACTCTTCTAAGTTTTAATTTTGCAGATGCCTCAGACATTCTAACAAGAGCCTGGAGTTGACGCGCAGATATTGGAATTGGCCTCATTGCACTTTCTGAAGCAACAGGTTTATTTCTTAAATCAACATAAAATTTTTTTATTTCTTCAACTGCTTCATCGCTTAATTTAGGAAAATATTTTTGTTTTGCATAAGCAATATATTTTCTAAATAAGTCTCTAGGAATAATCATTTCTCCTCCTTCGTTTTTATGTCCTGATAAAACATGTGTTGCAATTTTTTCATCTTTTATTTTATCTGGGATATCTCTTAATGTGAAGATTACATCAAACCGGTTAATTAGAGTTGGTGGAAGATCTATCTGCTGTGCTATTGACTGATAAGGATCAAATCTACCAAATTTAGGGTTTGCAGCTGCAAGAACAGAAGTTTCTGCTCGCAGTGTTGCCTGAACATTTGCCTTGGAAATTGTGATTGTTTGCTGTTCCATTGCCTCGTGCATGGCTGATCTATCTTGGGGATCCATTTTTTCTAATTCATCAATACAGACAATTCCTTTGTTTGCGAGAACCATAGCCCCTGCTTCCAGACTCCAGCCCCTTAAGTATTCATCTCTAACTACTGTTGCTGTTAGTCCTGCTCCTGATGCGGATTTACCTACAACATAACGGCCCTTAGGAGAAATCTGGGCAATAAATGCAAGAGTTACTGATTTTGCAACTCCGGGGTCTCCAATTAAAAGAATATGCATATCTCCTCTACTTTTTTGCCCTTCTGCATGAGTTTTTGCCACTCCTCCAAAGAGTTGCAAGACAAGAGATTTTTTTATTTCTTCATAACCCCAAACACTTGGCACAATACTTTTTGCTAATTTGTCTAATATTTGTGGGTCTTCTGAAAGTTCTAGAATTTGTCTTTCGTCTTCATCATTTATATCTAGATCTTCAAAAGTTTCTTCTAGTGCAATTATGTTATTTGCTTCTATTGCAATTTCAAATCTTGTGGATAAGCCTCCTGTGCTTAATGGAACAGGAACTTCTTTTAATACACCTATCACTTTAATTCTGCTTCCGGGAGTTGTTTTCTCCTCCATTTTTGGTTCAACAAGATCTTCTTTGACAAATACATTTATTTTTTTTGGCTGTTCTCCTCCTACTAAGGATTCTGGTGATTCTTCTATAACAAGTCTTTGAGTATCTACCATTTCTTTACTTACTAATCTAAAACCTCCTTTTCTTCCGCAAGAACAGCGAAATGGTTCTCTAAATTTTTTTTCTATTTGGAGTACAGACATCATTGTTCCGCAACTCGGGCATTCAAATTTTGCATTTACAACCTGAGGTCTTACATCTGATGACTGTCTTATTATTCCTTCTATTATAATCATTTCATCAAGATTTTTTGATCTGATGTTTCTTATTTTTATTTCCTGACTTTTTGGAAGATTGTTCAGTCTTACTCTGACATTACTAACAAGACCTGATTCTTCTATAGCAAGTTCAATTAATCTAAGAGTTTCTTCTGGGTCCTTGATTATTTTATCAGATAAAGTATTTGAGAATTCAGTTAGTTTTATGAAATCTATAAAAATTACATTTGTTCCTTTTCTAAGAGAATCCCCTATTTCTTTTTTATAAGATTCAAAGAAACTTTTTGCTTCAATAATTAGCTCTTCTTTTTTTTGCTTTTCAACCCCATCTTCATCCATTATTTTTTATATCACAGGCTATTTTTATAGATTTATGTATAATTTTATAGTAGTTTTAGGTAGAAAGGATTATTCAGAAGTGGTAAAGAGAACTATGGTTTGTAGTTTTTCAGAGCAGTTTTAACGTTTTTTAAAAGTTGTTCCATTGAATCTTCAAGCTGTTGCTTGTTTTTTGTTCCTGTGCAGACAAGTTTTCCATTACTGAATAACAAGAATGTTGCTGTTGGTTCAACTAATTTATATACTAAACCTGGAAATTGTTCTGGCTCGTATTCTGTGTTTTCCATTTCTAATGCAAGAAAATTTAAGTTAAGTTTTAAGTCAATTGATCCTGAAGCAACAATATTTTGAACTGTTATTTTTGGTTTAGTTGTTACATTAACATTTATTTTTTTTAGCTGTTTTATCACTGCCTGAATAACCTCTTTGACTTGGGCTATTGATTTTGTTCCTGTGCAGACAAGATTTCCAGAAGAAAAAACTAAAACTGCTGATTTTGGTTCTTTTATTCTTAAAACAAGACCTGGAAAAGTCTCTGGATTATATTCAGTATTTGGCTGAGTTCTTGCAAGTTTTGTCAAAGGAACTGGCTTTTCTAAAGAAGTTGTTGCGACTATATTTTGGATTTTATAGTTGCTATTGGATTTTGTTGTGACCATTTTTATTATTTTATAATAATAAATTAGTGTGATTTTTCATTTATAAAGCTTTTTAAATGAGTTTTTATGTTTTATATCATGGAAAAGAGATGTGAATGGCCCAAAAACAATTCTTTAATGATTAATTATCATGATAAAGAATGGGGAGTTCCACTACATGATGATAAAAAATTATTTGAATTTTTGGTTTTGGATGCTTTTCAGGCAGGATTAAATTGGGCAATTATAATTAATAAAAGAAAGAATTTTGAAAAAGCATTTTCTAATTTTGATCCAGTTAAAATTTCTAGATATAAAGAAAAAGATTTTAAGAGATTAATTGGTGATGAAGGAATTATCAGAAACAAATTAAAAATTTTAGCTACTATTGAAAATTCTAAAAGATTTTTAGAAGTTCAAAAAGAGTTTGGAAGTTTTGATAAATATATCTGGCAGTTTACTAAAGGCAAAACTATAAAACATAGGTTCAAATCTGTAAAAGAACTTCCTGCAAAGACAAAAGAATCAGATTCAATGAGTGCG
>JBAZBJ010000027.1:0-4237 GCA_041671525.1 Parcubacteria group bacterium | reverse complement strand
TTGATCTGGAAAATAATGAACAAAATAAAAAGCTAATTGAGGCTTCAAGAAAGGCTCTTGAAAATGCAATTCACACAATTAAAGCAGGAATAAAAGCAAATCAAATAGGAAAAGTAATAGAAAAAACAATTACTTCTTTTGGAGCAACACCAATAATTAATTTATCTGGTCATCAGATGATGCAATATGAACTTCATGCAGGAAATTCAATTCCAAATATAGATGATAATCGAGCAACAATTATTGAACCGGGCTTATATGCGATTGAACCATTTGCCAGCACAGGCATAGGTAAAGTACATGATGGAAAACCTTCTGGAATTTATATGTTAGAAAATAATAGATCAATAAGAGGGCCAATTGCAAGAGAAATTTTAGAATTCATAAAAGAGGAGTATCGCACTCTTCCATTTTGCTCTAGATGGCTTGTAAAAAGATTTGGGACAAAGGCTTTGATTGGATTAAAACAATTAGAAGAAAATGGTAACCTACATCACTTTGCACAATTAGTAGAAACATCAGGGGCAATAGTTGCTCAATCAGAAAACACAGTCTTAGTTGAAGATAAAACAATTATTACCACAGAATAAATTAATCACTTAACGCATCTCTTAGCATTCTTTCCATTTTTCCAAAATCTGTTGATTTTAAAAGATATCCAAAAGCTCCATTCTTTATTGCTAATTCTCCTAATTCTGCTCCTTCACCAGTATGTAATATCATTTTACATCCTGATTTGCTAGCTAATTTAGAATATTTTTTGATTAAATCTGTTCCACGAAGCCCAGGATCCATTACTTCATCTAAAACAACTAATTTAACAGAATCAAAACCTCTTTCTCTAAATCTATTTTCAATTTCTCTTCCAGTTGAATATATCTCAAGATTATAATCTGGAAACATTGTCTCAAATAGACTATTAAAAAAATCTCTGTTATAAGAATCATCATCTGCAACTAAAATGGTATTTTTATCAGAGCCCATAAAAAAAATTATAAAAAAATATATTTAAACCTTATCCTAAATAACTATTATCAACTTGAATTGCTGCTTTTGCAGATTTTAAGAATGATTCTTCAACTCTTTTATAAACATCTATAGTTTGTTTTGTAACACTGGGTTTGATTTTTTTAAATGCTTCTTCAAAATGTTTCTCCTTAACTTGCTTTGCCTCTTTTGATTCTCTCAAGGCAAGCATTGCTGCTTCTCTTACAAAAGCTTCCATATCTGCTCCAGTATACCCTTCAGTTTTTTTCGCTAATTCTTTTAGGTTAACACCTTTTGCCAAAGGCATTTTTTTAGTATGAATTTCCAAAATCTTTTCTCTACCTGCCTCATTTGGAGCAGTGACTAATAAAATTTTATCAAATCTTCCCGGCCTAAGTAATGCAGGATCTAGCATATCCGGTCTGTTAGTTGCACCAATAACTAAAATACCATGTAAATCTTCTAATCCATCCATTTCAGAAAGCATTTGATTCAAAACTCTTTCAGTAACTTTTGTTCCCTGTTCTACCCCTCTTCTTCCAGCAAGTGCATCAACTTCATCAAAGAAAACAATGCATGGGGCAACCTGTCTTGCTCTCTCAAAAACTTTTCTCATTCCTTCTTCGGATTTTCCAACCCACATGCTTAACAGCTCTGGACCTTTTACCTGAATAAAATTAGCTTCTGATTCTTTTGCAACTGCTTTTGCTAAAAGAGTCTTACCTGTTCCAGGAGGGCCATAAAGTAAAATTCCTCTGGAAGGCCTAATTCCCATTCTTTCATAAATTTCAGGGTATTTTATTGGCCACTCAATAGATTCTTTTAATTCTTGTTTGACTTCAACTAAACCTCCAACATCATCCCAAGAAACATTTGGAGTTTCAACAAGAACTTCTCTCATAGCAGAAGGCCTTACTGTTTTTAATGCTTCTATAAAATCAGAATGTTTAACTATTAATTTTTCTAAAATGTCCTGAGGGATCTGCTCTTCTCCATCGAGTTTCATTTTTGGTAAATATTTTCTCAAAACATTCATAGCAGCTTCTTTAGCCAAAGCCTCTAAATCAGCTCCAACAAACCCATGAGTCAATCCAGCAATTTCATCCATATTAACTTTTTCTAAAGGCATTCCTCTTGTATGAATTCCTAAAATAGTTCTTCTTCCTTTTTTATCTGGAACTCCAACTTCAATTTCTCTATCAAATCTTCCTGGTCTACGTAAAGCTTGATCAAGAGCATGAACTCTGTTTGTTGCTCCAATTACAATAACCTTGCCTCTTGATTTTAATCCGTCCATCATAGTTAAAAGCTGAGAAACAACTCTTCTTTCAACTTCTCCTTGAACTTCTTCTCTTTTAGGAGCAATTGCATCAATCTCATCAATAAAAATAATTGCAGGAGCTGTTTTTTCAGCTTCCTCAAATATATCTCTAATCTTTTTTTCTGACTCTCCATAAAATTTGCTCATTATTTCCGGACCATTTAAAAGAATAAAATTTGCATCTGTTTCATTGGCAACTGCTTTTGCTAAAAGAGTCTTACCTGTTCCAGGAGGACCATGAAGCAAAACTCCTTTCGGAGGTTGAATACTAAGTCTCTCAAAAATCTCAGGATGTTTCATAGGAATCTCTACCATCTCTCTTATTTTTTTGATTTCTTCTTCTAATCCACCAATATCTTCATAAGTAATTTCTGGTATTTTTTCTTCAGAAATTTCAACTGCTTTTGGACTCAAAGTTACTTCAGTATTTTCAGTAATAATAACAGGTTGGTTGGGATTTGTATTTACAACCAAAAATCTTATTTGAGTTATTCCTCCCCCTAAATTTCCAAAGCCCATATTATTAAATGCTTCTCCAAAAAAACCTCCAAGCTCTTCATCTAAACCCATTTCAGAAAATAAATCTCTTCTTCTTTGAACTCCTCCCAAAACTACAACATCTCCCTTAAGTAATGCTCTTCCTAATAATCCTCTCCTTAAACTATCTGGTTCTGCCTGAACCATAATTCCTTTTTGTGCAGGAGCAATAATTACTTTTTTTGCTTCTTTGATTTCAACTTTAACAATTTCAACAACATCACCAATACCAGTCTTTGCATTTCTTCTTAAAATACCATCTATTCTGATTATCCCTTCACCGACATCAGCAGGATAAGCCCGATCTGCAATTGCGACTGTTTCTCTGTTTCCCTTAATAACTATAACATCTCCTCTCTTTATTTCCAATTCTCTCATGACTTCAGAATCAATTCTAGCAATTCCTTTGTAAGCATCATCTTGCAAAGCTTCTACAACTTTTAATTTAATTCCTTTTTTTATCATTTTATATTTGAAGTTGTTTCTCTATTTTAATTATTCTATAACCAACCCCCAATTTAGTTATAATTGTTAACACTAATAAAATCCAAAAACCAAGAGTGTAGCCTAAATACCATAATAAAATTATTGAAGGCAAAAGTAAAAAAGATCCAATAACATCTACATAACTTAAAGTTTTCCAAACTTCTATTAAAATCTTCTTATCTATCATTTTATTTATCCTTATCTAATTTTTTGATTATTAATGCTTTATTATTCTTTGGGTTTGCAGAATCTAAAAATTGTTTAAAATGTAAAACTGGTTTATTGTTCTTCATAACTTTATACTCCCTTGCTTTAATAAATCTCGCATTATTTGGATTATCATCTTGATTTTGAAAATTTAAAGAAAGTTTTCCAAAATCCTCAAAACAAAGTTTGACCATATCATCCATGATTTTACTTTGCTCATGCATAAAAGAGACTATCTCTTTGGGAATTGATACAGCATAACTATTTCCAACAAGCCTCATCTTAACTCTAAAATCTCTATTTTTTAAATCCACAAATCTATTGTATTCTGCTTCATCATTTGGATGAATTATTTTTTCATTACACTTATCACAAACTAAAGCCCTTAAAAGAAATCCATTTTTAGCAAAGTTAGCAGGATGCATTTTAACATTGCAGTTCTTGCAAAGTATTGTGTTTTCGAAAATGTCTGTCATTTTATTTTATTGACTATGGTTGGCCGCACCGTTAAGATGCAGCCAGTAGGGTTGAAAAGAGGCACAAGATGATGTACACCTTGTTGTATATACTTAAGATGTATACTATTTAAAGTTTACGAATTTAAAATCTGTATCACAATTAACCTTAAAACTATTAAACTCTAAGATTTAAAATGAATTATGTTGAAAAGAGGATGAAAATATCAACGGCAGTAACAAT
>JBAZBJ010000026.1:0-4431 GCA_041671525.1 Parcubacteria group bacterium | reverse complement strand
TCTTCTAATTCTTTTTTATTCTCCCCTGAAAATGCTGTACCGTCAATAACTTCTCCTCTTAGACATCCTACTTTTCCAGCAAGTAATTCTAAAAGATATCCAACAGTCATACGGCTAGGTAGACCATGAGGGTTAAATAAAACATCAGGCTTTATTCCTCTTGCAGTAAATGGAACATCTTCTTCTGGGATTATTGTTCCTATAACTCCTTTTTGTCCGTGAGATGTAGCAAACTTATCCCCAATTTCAGGAATTCTCTGATCTCTTGTTTTTACCTGTACAATTTTATTTCCTTCATTATCTTCAGTAATAAAAACAGATTCAACAATTCCTTTTTCTTCTTGCCTCATAGTTATACTTGATTCTTTTTTTGTTCTGACTGAAATTTCTCTAGCTTCTGATAAGAATTTTGGAGGAGATGTTTTTCCAATCATAACTTCTCCCTCATTTATTTCTGCTTCAGGATAAACTATTCCGTCTTTTTCAAGATATTTATAACTTTCTTCTATTTTATATCCAGAAGAATCTTTTTCAGGAATTCCAATCTCATCTTTTAATCCTCCAGCATAATTCATTTCAATTGCAGAATATGGCCTATAATAGAAACTCCTTCCAACTCCTCTGTCCAAACTTCCTTTATTTAATACAAGAGCATCTTCCATATTATATCCATCATGAGTTATAATTGCCACAACAAGATTTTGTCCTGCAGGATAGGTGTTAAGAGTATTATAAACAAAACTTTTGACAATTGGCTTTTGTGGATATTGCAAAATGCTTACATCAGTATCTAATCTGCAGAGATAATTTGCAGCATAAATTCCTAATGATTGTTTTTGTGTTTTACTTCCTCTGTTTAATCTTGAACTCTGATCATGATTTCCATAAGGAACAAGGCTTGTTACAACACCAAATAAATCCATAGGATCAATTTCCATATGTGTATGCTCTGGAGTTAATTCTTCTTCATAAAGGGAAACCAAAGCATTTTCTTCTTCTGAAGCATCAAGATATTCAATTATTCCATTTTCTAAAAGCCATTTCCAGTCAATTTCATTTTGATCTAATCTGATTAAATGTTCGTTTTTTAATTTTGCAGATCCGTTTTCAACAATTATTAATGGCCTTAAGACTCGTCCTGGCTCAGTTGATATTAAAACAATCTTAAAGTTTTCTGCATTTCTTACATTAAGCTGCTGAGGTAATTCATTATTTCTTCTTTTTTCTCTTATTTTTTTTACAAATTCATGAGGTTTATTAACACTTCCGATAAAAATACCGTTTAAGAAAACATCAGCTTCATATTCAGAGCTTATTCCTTCATCTCCTTTTATTAAACCAAGTGATTCAATGTCTTTTAGAAATTTTTCTCCATCAAGATTTGTTCTTGTAGATACTCTGCTTAATATTGCCAGGTTTTTTCTTAAACCAATTTCAGTACCTTCTGGAGTTTCTATTGGGCAGAATCTTCCATAATGAGTTGGATGTAAAGTTCTTGCCAGGAAATTTTCCTGTTCGCTTGAAAGCATACTTGATACTCTTTGTAGCTGAGAAATAGTTGCCAGATAATTTGTTTTATCCATATTCTGGGTGATTCCACTTCTCTCTCCTGTCCAGCTTCCAGTAGCAATAGCAGATTCAACTCTATGTGAAAAAAGTGTTGATTTGGCTATTATTTTAATTGAGAAAAATTTCTTTCTCTTAGCTGATTTTTGCAATGAATATTGAATGTCTCTTATTAATATACCTAAATTAACTCTGAATAATGTAGCCAAAAGATCTCCTGAAAGTCTGACTCTTTTATTTGCATAATGATCTTTATCTGTTCTTAATTTTGGATTTTCTTTTGACAAAAGAAATTGTTTTATTAATTTACATAACGTAACTGCTTTTTTTAATCTGTCTTCTTTTTTTTGCCCTATGTGGGGAAATAAATAAGAATCAATTCTTTGTTTTACTCTGTCAAATATTTCTTTTTTTGTTCCTTGCAGATTTGTTTTTTCTGCAATAAACATCATGGCATCTTCTTTTGTTGCCATATTAACAAATTCATACATATTGACAATGACACTATCTGTTTCTTTTCCTATATTTTTTGCTATATCTGATTCTTTTATTAAGCCAAGTGCTTTAAGAATAACTATTGCCGGAATATCTTTGAACTTTCCGAAGCTTACTTCAAGAATTCCTTTTTTACTTTCAGATATTGTTGTAGGAATTCTATATGTTCCTTTTAGAGAGAATAATTTTAGAATAAGTTCTCCTCTAGCGTTAGTTTCAACAAATGGTTGGTTTTCAGCTAAATCTTCAGCCATTACCATAACTCTTTCATTTCCTTTTATAATATAATATCCGCCAGGATCAATAGGATCAACATAATTTTGAATCATTTCTTCTTTACCCATTCCATAAGTATTACAGATCTTACTTCTTACCATAATTGGAATCTTTCCTATTTCAACAATTTCTGAATCAATTTGCCCGTCTTTTTTGACTGTAATTTCAAGGTGAACTGGAGCAGCATAAGTCAAATTTCTTAATCTGGCTTCTGAAGGCATGATAAGTGAAGAGCTTCCATCTGCTTCAATAATCATTGGTCTTCCAACTTTAATTTTTCCTAGTTTTATTTCAAAATCCTGATTGTCTATAGTTTCCGCGATTTCATCAACAATTTCCTGCATTCTTCTTTCAATGAAATCATTAAAAGAAATAACATTTGATTCAACTAGTGAGTGCTTTTCAAGATATTTTTTTACAACAATGTGCTGTCTGTCTTTTACCATTGTTTATACAACCACCCTATAATAAAAATTTATTTCATCTTCAGTTTTTCTCTCTATCTTAATCATGTCTCCAACCTCGCAACCTTCAGGTAAACCAG
Source organism: Parcubacteria group bacterium (assembly GCA_041671525.1). Classification (GTDB taxonomy): domain Bacteria; phylum Patescibacteriota; class Minisyncoccia; order Moranbacterales; family UBA2206; genus UBA11098. The sequence goes on along the minus strand of JBAZBJ010000026.1, from coordinate 1,550 downwards.
CATCAGTTGCAAATATTTTTGGAATTTGTGCTTTAGAAATATTTAGTTTTTTAATTACCTCTTGCGCTTCTTTTTCAGAAAGTTTAATGTGTTTTGGTTGTAGAATATGTGACATATTGGGAAATGGGTTTAGCGGACTTATTTTAAAGACTATCGATTAGTTTTAGCAACTCATCAATAATAAAAGATATCAAAAATTGGTTTATAAATGTTTTGTTTATTTTGACTTTAGAAAAAATTATGCTTAAACTTAAAATGGCCCCGAAGGGATTTGAACCCTCGACACCTGGATTAAAAGTCCAGTGCTCTACCAAGCTGAGCTACGGAGCCTTAATTAATAATTAATTTACCCAGAATTAGTTTATAAAGGTTTTTGGGTTTCTTTTTTATTAAGAATTTCTTGCTTGGGCTAATCTGCCTTGCCTGTATAATTTACCTGCTTCTTCTCTTGAGATAATCTTTGCACTGCAGATATCTGGTTCATAATTGTTGTCCACTCTTTTTTTTGCTTGTTCTGCCTGCACTAAACAGTCAAAATCATAATGATATATCTTTCCATTATTTGGATCATATCTTAAATCTCTAGAACTTATTAGTCCTCCTCCAAGAGATTTCCTGCATTCAGGATTATCACAAAATAATTTAATTTCACTATTATCAATAGGAATAATTCCTGTAAATTCTCCTGCAATTCCTCTTAATATTTCACCTAGTCTCATTTTTATTTCAGTTTTATATAAAAATTCTTTAAAAGCTTGAGTGTTCACTACCTCGTCGTAAAATTTTAGATAAAGATAAATCTAAATAAATTTATTTCTTATTTGGGTCAGAGTCTTTTGTTTTTTCTTCTAACTGAGAGGGTTGTGGTTTTGCTTCAGTTGAAGGATTAGCATAATTTGTATTACCTTCTGTGTTTGAACCATATCCAAAATCTTTCCTAATCTTTCTTAGAACTCTAACATCTTCACTAAAACAAGTACACCCATCTACATAATTATTACAATCCGGACACATATGCATGCTCATTAATTATTAACCTTAATTTTATTTAAATAAATTTGTATACTAAAAGGAATATCTAAATAAACTCATTTAATCTTTCTTCAAAATCTTCAGAAGGCATTGTGCCTACAAAATTTTCTATTTGTTTTCCTTCTTTAAAAAGAATAAAATTAGGAATAGATCTAACTCCTAATTTTTGTGCTAAAATATTATTGTCTTCAATATTAACTTTCCCAAATTTTATTTTTCCTTTAAATTTTGTTGCAAGTTCATCGACAACCGGTCCCATCATAACACAAGGCATGCACCACTCCGCAAAAAAATCAACTAAAACCAATCCTTTCTTGATAAAAGGTTCAAATTCTCCATTTGTTAACTCAGGAACCACATCATTTTTTTCCATTTTAAATTATTATTAATATTTTTATAAGAATGATAAAGCTTTATAAATTTTCTGATAAGAAAAATTATAGCTAAAGTTTTTGAACTTTTGTCTATAAAAGTTTTCCTAATTTTCTCTTGTTCTTCTAAGCATTGCTTCTTTTGCC
>JBAZBJ010000025.1:0-5141 GCA_041671525.1 Parcubacteria group bacterium | reverse complement strand
TTAAAACTTCTAGAATCATAGTCATATTCTTTGTGTATTTTCCAGTAGCATGGCCCATCTCTATTTTGTGCTTTTTACCCCTGTGGCCTGCAACAGCAAATTTGTTCATGAGCCTTTCAACAATATTAACCTTAGTCTGGCCGAATTTCTGCACGTTTCTTCCATAGCTTTTCAAAACAAGTTTTGGCTCAAGGTTTATAACTGGCTTTAATCCAAGGTCTTTTACTTCTATTCCTTCTACATCATACATTCCGAATAGCTTGAATTTCATTGCTTCTGTTTTCATTTTGCGTAAACTGGTTGTTTAACTTGTGATTTATTATGAGCTTCCTGAAATCTTCTATGATATTCATCTGCTGCAGTTTCTACACTTACCATTAATGGAAAAACTGGCTCTTCACTTGAGTCTGGTTTTAATACTAAAACATTTCCTCCCCTGAAAGAGTTATCAGTAACTAATACTACCAATTCATTGCGAGGAGAACTGACTTTCCTCCCACCAACAATTGTAGTCCCATTTTCATGAATTTCAAATTGTGAATGATAAATCATCTTCTACCCTTCTGGATCTTTCCTTTCCAAAGCCTTCTCAAGGGCTGGTCGTTTACTTGTATAACTTGGAATCTGATTCCTGGAATATCTCCTTTGGTTCTTCCCTGCTTACCGCCAATTCTTTCTATAAGAACTTCATCGTGCTCGTTGATGAATTTCTGTGCAAGATTTCCTGGCATAAAAACAACAACTGACTTGCTGTTTTTTGTAAGCTGAACTTTGCATACTTTTCTTAATGCAGAGTTAGGCTGTTTTGCTTCCCTTGTAGTTTTCTGAAGAACTATTCCTTTTGCCTGGCTTGCCCCCTCAAGAGGGTCTGCCTTTTCGTATAAATTCAAAGCTCTTGCTTTGTAATTCTTGTCTTTCCATCTGAACTTCTTTCTTCTTGCTTGAAGTTTTTTTGCTGAATTCAGTCCCATCTTAAAATAATTCTGGTTAGCCAGAAATTGTATAAATATTCTTGCGAAAATCAGTTTATAAATCTTATGAGATTAAACAATCTTCAGTTCTTTTTCAAAGAAATCTTTTGCGACTTCTTTTATTTCTTCCTATCAACGCTGCCTTGCTTTGCATGCCTGCATTTAAAATCATCTCATTGCCTCTAATTTCCAGATTCTTAAATTTTACAGGAGAAACAATAAACTCAATAAATCTTCTTGCATCTTCAATTCCTCGAGGCATTGGAATTATTTTTATTCTTTTTCCGAGGATCTCGCTGATTTTTCTCAAGTTTTCACCGCCCTTGCCCAATGCTCTTGGAATAAGGGGATTAGGCACACAAAAAACAATTGCCTCGTTATACTTAAAACAAAAACGTGTTTCAACATGGGTAATTTTTCCAAATAGGTTCAAATACCTCATATGCTGCATATCAATCGTGTTCACCATGTTAGCTTTTATTATTTTGTTAGAAGCACGCGTTTTATAAATGTATTGCTATATTATCTTAAATATTATTAGGATAAAAATAATTGATATTATCAGCATTATTAATCCAAGAAGCCTCATGCGAAAAATAGCTTTCTTTTTTCCATATTCCTTTTCATAATATTTCAATAATAAATTATCTGGCTTTATCAAAAAATACAACCCAAGAACAAAAAACACGGGAATAGTAACAATAAATTGGATCATAATAAATTAAAAAACATCAAGTTTAAAGATATTTAGAATAGCAAATATTATTCATTCGCCTTTTCAACTGCTCTCTTGCTTACTGTCTTTTTCTCTTCTTCTTTCTTCACAAGAGGACCAATTATCTTTACCAATAATCCAGGCAAGCCTGTTCCTATTGGCACTGGCTGGTTAAGCATGATATTCTCGATAACACTTGTAAGTTTGTCTTCTCCGCCCTTGACAGTTGCATTCACAAACTGTTTTCCAGGAGTTTCGAATGTTGCTCTTGCAAGTATTGAAGATTTCTGCGCAATAATTCCCATTCTTGTAACACCCTTGATCATTCCTGTATTTGTCATTGCATCTGCAGCTAATTTCAAGTGCCTCATATCAATGTTTAATCCCTGGCTGTTAAGAACTTCTGAGATTTCATTTATTATCAATTGCCTTGCAACTTCAATTCCAAATACATCTGCAACCTCATACAAGTCATTTGACATTGTCCTGCTTTGGTCAATCTCCTTGAAAGCAAAAACTTTCTTAAGGCTTGTACCAAGAGTAATGATTACAAAGTCCTTGTCTCTGTGAGCAACAAGTATCTGCTTAATTCCTTTTATTCCTGAAATTATTGTTTTCTTTAATTTCTCTTTCAGCTTGTAAATTTCTCTGAATCCAAGTTCAGGTACAGCAATTGTTATTGAATCTGTTTTCTCTTTGGCTTTGTATCCAAGGTCTTTCAGTTTGTCTACTACGGATTTAGTAGAAGTATGGCTGAACTTTAATCCTTTCTTGTCAATTAGGATTTCAATGTTCTTGTTTCCAAAGTCAAGTTTTATCTCAGAAGCAATTTCCTGAAGTGTGACTTCTTTTATTTTTTCAGCGAGCACTCTTGCATCTTTTTCATTGTTGGCTTCTTTGTTAAGATAGATTTCCATTTTTGGTGAAGATGGTTTCTTTCTAGCATCAAAAATTTCAATCAGTCTTGGCAAACCTGTTGTAATCTGCATTTCTGCAACACCTGCATGGTGGAATACATTTAACGCCATCTGTGTTGAAGGCTCACCGAAAGATTGTGCTGTAATTATTCCTATTGCTTCTCCTGGAGCAATCTTTCCTTCTGTATGCATCCTTGAAACTTCTATACCATCATCTCCATATTTGTATTGTATAACATTATTGTTGCTGTCTCTTACTGTGCCGTCATATTCAACTCTTAAGTCTTGAAGAGCATTTGCAAGTCTTCTGTATAAATATCCAGATTTAGGAGTTCTAAGCGCAGTATCCATCAGGCTGTCTCTTCCTGTTATAGCTCCGAAGAAAAATTCATCTGGCCTTAATCCTTTAATGAATGAACTTCTAATAAATCCATGGGATTTAGGAGACAAGTCGCCTTTCTTGAAGAATGATAAGGTTCTATCTGTGTAGCCAATATCTATTCTCTTAGCCCATAATGCCTGCTGCCCTACACAGCATGCCATCTGAGTGATGTTAAGGATATTACCTCCACCACCAGAGATAATCATGTGATTAACTGGATTTGTTGCTGGGAATTCCTTCTTGACAATTTCTCCGACTTTTGTTCTTACATCATTTAATACCTTAAGAATTCTCATTTCCCTTGATTCCTCGTCGCTCTTTCCAGGATAAGCTTCAAGAGTTCCTTTATTGTATTCTTCAATTATTTCTTCTGTTTTCTTTTCAGCCTTTTCAATAACTTCTTCACTAGCTTTGATAACTTCTTCTCTTAAGTTGAAATCCTCAACTGAGATAGTTATTCCTCTGTTTGAAATGTATTTAACTCCCAAATTGAATGCTCTTCTGATTGAGTCAAATGCTTCTTTGCTTCCTAATTGCTTGTCTATTTCTTTTATAAGCTCTCCATCTTCACTTCCAAAAAGAGTCTTGTCAATCTTACCTTCTATAATTTTTCCATCTTTGATTTTTATTGAATTATTTGAGAAGCTAACTTTTGGCAGTATCTCAGAAAAGAGTTCCTTTCCAGAAATCATTTTCTTTGTTACCTGAATGTCAATTCCTGCCTGGTGAAGCATCTGGTTTGCAAAATCAGCGCTGAATTCCTCCAATCCAAGAAGATAATTCCCGGTAATTGCATCACCAATACATCCAACTAAGTTAGTATTGTTCTTTGGAGAAATCAAATTTCTTTTAACATCAAGAATAACTTTTGCTTCTGCTCTTGCTTCTTCTGTCTGAGGGGAGTGAATATTCATTTCATCACCATCATAATCTGCGTTATATGGGGCAGCTGCAGCAGGGTGTAGCCTGAAAGTCCTGCCAGGCAGTACTCTCACATAATGAGCCATTAAGCTTCCTTTGTGCAAGCTTGGGTGTCTGTTAAAAAGTAAAACATCTCCATTTTGCAAGTGTCTTTCAACTTTGTAGCCAGGAGTAAGCTCAGCAATTATTTCTTCTTTCAATTCATTAGTTATTTTCTTTCTCTTGCCGTCTGGTCTTATAATATAATTAGCTCCTGGGTATTCATCTCCTTTCTGCACTAAAGCTCTTAACTTTTCAATATTCAAATCATTTACAGTTTCTGCAACAGTGACAACCTTTGCAATTTCATAAGGCACACCAACATCATTTATTGCTATAGAAGGGTCTGGAGAAATAACTGTTCTACCAGAATAGTTTACTCTCTTGCCTGCAAGGTTCTTTCTGATTCTTCCTTCTTTACCCTTGATTCTTTCCATTATTGTCTTTAATGGCTGTCCGCTTCTGTGTCTTGCAGGAGGAACTCTTGCAACAGTATTATCAAAGAAAGTTGTAACATGATATTGAAGCAAATCCCAAAGGTCTTCAATGATAACTTCAGGCGCACCAGCATTAAGATTTTCCCAAAGTCTTTGGTTAGCTCTTATAATGTCTGATAGTTTGTGTGTCAAGTCATCCTCGCTTCTTTCTCCTGTTTCAAGAATAATGCTAGGTCTCACTGTAACAGGTGGAACAAGCAATGCAGTAAGCACAGCCCATTCAGGTCTGCAAGTTACCGGATTAATTCCTATCTTTCTTAATTCACCATCTGGAATCTTCACAAGCATCTCTCTGATTTCAGTTGGGAAAATTCTCTTTTTGCCCACATAAAAGTTTGTTGGCTTGTCGAGTTTGACTTTCTCATTTTCTGCACCACAGTAAGGGCATTTCTTTGCATCTTTTGCTTTCTTTGCCCTCTCGCTTGCTGAATATTTCTGAAGGTCTTTTTCTGAAAGCATTAACTTTCCGCATTCTTTACAGAAACATCTCAATCCTAATTCCATAACAGGAATATACTTCAAGTGCATTACTGGCCTTGCCAAGTCAATGCTTCCGGGGTGGCCTAAACATTCTTTCAGTCTGCCTCCGCAAGTTCTACATCTTACTCCAGGGTCAATAGCTCCAAGCCTTAAATCCATTAAGCCGCCGTCAACTGGAAAGCCGTCAACATTATATAATTCAGGTGTAACTATCTTTGC
>JBAZBJ010000024.1:0-5486 GCA_041671525.1 Parcubacteria group bacterium | reverse complement strand
TTTATTGACGAGCACGATGAAGTTATGATTGAGCGAATAGGCGGAAAACAAGGAAGATCTAAAGGAGATATTCCTGGAGTTAGATTCCAAGTTATACAAGTAAATGATCAACCATTGCAAAGACTTGTGCAAGGTAAAATAGAAAAAGGTAGAAGATAAGATGAATAAAGATAATTCTCAAACACAAATATATGATCAAGGAGAACAAGTTAGATTAACTACAACTAATAAAAAAACTATTGAAGGAACTTTAAATAAAGTAGAAAGAACTGATAGTAGAAGCTTTATGTTTTTTATAGGAGAAACTATGTATACACCAAACCAATTTCAAGAAAAAATAACTTTAAGTGGTGAAAATTCTTCTAATCCTTTAAATTATGCTTTAAATGTAACAAGAACTGTTCCAAGAATCAGCATGCAAGAAGCAAGAGAATCTGCTGCAAGGTTTGGAAGACAGGTATATTCTCATATGTGGCTTCCAGTTAATAGAGGAAAAAAAGGAGCAGTAGAATTCGGATAAAATTAAAATGACAGAACAAGAAAATATACAAAATTTCAAAATATTTGATTTATATGATTTATCAGAAGTTAGCGTGGTTGATCCAGGGCTTAAAGATGTAATAAATTTACAGCCAAAATTAGTTTTGAAAAGTTATGGAAGAAATGTTCAGAAAATGGGGCAATTAAAAGTTAATATTGTTGAGAGATTAATGAATAAACTTGCTGTTGCAGGACATAGAGGTAAAAAACATAAGATAATTTTGGGTCGTGGAACAGGAAAGTATACAAGAAATATGAATATTATCCTAGATGCTTTTGAAATAATTAAAAATAAAACCGGAAAAAACCCAGTACAAGTTTTTGTAAAAGCCCTGGAAAATTCTGCACCTAGAGATGAAATTACAGTAATAGAATATGGTGGTGCCAGATATCCTCAAGCAGTTGATGTTTCTCCATTAAGAAGAATTAATCTTGCTCTTAAACATATTATTCACGGAGCTAGTGATAAAGCATTTAATAAAAAGAAAAATATTGTCCAAGCTCTTTCTGAAGAAATAATGTTTGCTGCTGAGGGAAACCAAGAAAGCTTTGCAGTTAAAAAAAGAAATGAAGCAGAGAAGCAAGCTGATTCAGCGCGATAATTTTAGATAATTATCATAACAATAATCCTTTTAAACTAAGAACCAATATAATAAAGATGAAAAAGAAATTGGTTATTGATAATGGAGAAGAAACAACAGTTTTACGGAGTTTGATTCTTCCAGAATCTCAACAAATTAACACTAGAACTGTTTATATTCCCACAACCCTAGGAGATAGGGTCTCTGCATGGATTTGGGGTGCAAAAAGTGTAGCCCATAATCAATTAAGGACACTTGCTGATCAAATTGGTGCGGATTTTGTAGTTGCTGAAGTTTGCCCTGGATTGACTAATGAACGCTCATATTGTGTGAGGGGTTCTTTTTATTCTAATAAACCTTCCAGATAGAACGAGATTTCCATAATTCTTATAAACAATGATTTTCTAAAAAATAGACAATGTCATCTGTAAATAAATTGTTAAAAGGATTTGGACTCCCTTCTCCTCAAGAAGCATGGGAAAGAATTTCTAAAACCCTGGTAAATGAAGATTCTTTGGCTTTAGAACAAGGAAAACTTGAGAAAACAATAGGAACCTTGCAAAGTGTTGAAAAAAAAGCAAAAAGATTAAGGATTAAAGTTAACGATCAAGAATTTTATGGTTTAAGAGAGGATGAAACCAGAAGGGAATGGAGAATTTATTTCAACGAAGCAAAAGACAATATAGGAAAAGAAGCTGAAGTAGAGTATAGAAGAGAAATCATGGGCGCTAGTGAATTAGTTAAAGAATTATTTTTTCAAAGATTGAGGATGGAACTCCCAGGCGTATACAATAGGATAGTGTCAATTAATTACAGAGATAAATAAAAGATTTAAATTAAAGTTATTTGGGTAAAATTTATAAATAATCCTATTAAGATTTCACAAAACATTTAAAAATCAACTTTTCAATTAGAATATATTCTAAAACTAGAATAAATTATCATGGCAGAGAAAGAATCACAGTTTGACAAGATAAAAAGACTTAGCACAAAACAGAAACACATTAGAAACATCGCTACATCTGCACATATTCACCACGGAAAAACTGCATTAACCGATAATTTGCTGGCAGCTTCTGGATATTTGGCTGCAAAATCTGCAGGAGATCTAGATGCAGGAATGGCCACATGGCAACATGCAGATGAACAAGAAAGACTTCTTACAGTTGATGCTGCAAATGTTTCTATGGTTCACGAATTCCATGGAGAAGAATATTTGATCAATCTTATTGACACTCCAGGACACGTTGATTTTTCAGGAAATGTTACAAGAGCAATGAGAGCTATTGACGGAACTATTGTTTTAGTCTGCGCTGTTGAAGGAATCATGCCTCAAACAGAGACTGTAATAAAACAAGCACTAAAAGAAAGAGTAAGACCTGTTCTTTTCATAAATAAAGTGGATAGACTGATTAAAGAATTAAGATTAAATCCAGAACAAATGCAGCAAAGATTTATTAAAATTTTCCAAGATTTCAATGAATTAATAAAAAAAATTGCTGAATCAGAATTCAAAGAAAAATGGAGTGTTGATATAAAAGACGGAAGTGTTGCGTTTGGATCTGCTCGTGAAAACTGGGCTTTATCTGTTCCATTCATGCAGAAAAAAGGAATCACTTTCAAAGATATTTTTAATTTATATGAAATGACTGAAGAAGATAGAAAAAATTGGTGCTGGAAAAATGCACCGCTTTACGAAGTCCTTTTGGATATGGCTGTAAAACATTTGCCTAATCCTTTAGAAGCTCAAAGATATAGAATTCCAAAAATCTGGAAAGGGGAATTAGACAGCGAGTTTGGAAAAAATTTAATGGATTGTAATCCTAATGGAAAAGTTGGCTTTGTTATTACAAGAATTGTTATTGATCCTCGTTCTGGAAAAGAAATTTCTGCAGGAAGATTATTCTCAGGAACATTAAAAACTGGAACAGATGTTTATCTTAATCTTGCAAAACAAAAACAAAAAATCCAACAACTTTTTATTTACAACGGAACTAAACCAGAACAGATAGATGAACTTGGACCTGGAAATGTTCTTGCAATTTCTGGGGTTGTCGGAGAAGCTGGAGAAACAATAACTATAGAACCAGAAACTCCTTTTGAAGAACTTAAACATATTTTTGAACCAGTTATTACAAAAGCAATTGAAGTAAAGAAGACAGCAGATCTTCCAAAACTTGTTGAAATCTTAAAGAAAGTTGCAAAAGAAGACCCATCTGTAAAAATATATATTAATGAACAAACAGGAGAAAGTCTAATGTCAGGTATGGGTGAACTACATCTTGAAATAATTGAAAATAGAATTAGAACAGAAAAAGGACTTGATGTTAAAACTTCAAATCCAATAATTGTTTATAGAGAAACTGTAAGCAAAGAATCAATTGAAATGGAAGGAAGAAGCCCAAACAAACATAATAGTTTTTTCATCAAAGTTGCTCCACTAGAAGATGAAATTTATGAAGCAATAAAATCAGGAGATCTACCAGAAGGAAGAGTCAAGAAAAAAAGCCAGGTTCTTGCTGATACTTTATCAAAACTTGGATGGGATGGAGATGCAATTAGAAGTGTCAGAGATATTTACAAAGGAAATGTTTTCTTAGATGGAACAAGAGGAGAAGTTCATATTGGTGAAGTTATAGAAATGGTGCTTGATGCTTTTGAAATGGTTATGGATCAGGGACCCTTGGCAAGAGAACCATGTACAAAAATGCAATTTACTCTTAAAGATATAAAACTTCACGAAGATGCTATTCACAGAGGCCCTGCTCAGGTTTATCCTGCAGTTAGGGAATCAATTAAAGAAGCAATGCACAAAGCTTCTCCGACGCTGTTAGAACCATTGCAAATTCATCTAATTGAAATTCCAGATAGTTTTATGGGAACAATTACAAAATTAATTGGAGGAAAAAGAGGACAGATGCTTGATGTCAGACAGGATAGCGGAAGCGCGACAATGAAGGTTAAACTTCCTGTAGCAGAAATGCTTGGATGGAGTAATGATTTACGATCTGCAACAGAAGGAAGAGGAGTCTCATCATTATCTGATCAGCTTTTTGAAAAAGTTCCTGCTTCTCTTCAAGAAGAAGTTATCAGAAAAATAAGAAACAGAAAAGGATTGTCAGAAAACCAATAGTTATTTCTAAATATAAAAATTCTTATAAAGATTAGACATAATAAAAATATATGAACACTATAAAAAAAGTAATTGTTGGAGGCTTAGTAAGTTTATCCATAATAGTTGGAGGAAGTATTTATCTTGGAAATATTGGAGGGGAATATAGGGGACAAACTGAAGGAAGAAAAACAACAGTAGAAGAAATTAGAAGCGTTGCAAAAAGATTTGAATATAAATTAAATGACTCTACAATAAATTTAAATGTAGACCAAAGAAAATATTTTCTTTATTTCTCCAATAATTTATCTACAATTGCAAATATTATGGATGAAAGAAATTTAGGAGATTCATCAAATGTTGCAAATAATCCAAGACTCCAAGAACTAGAGAGAGCATTATTACGTCAGTGTGAGATGATTAAAAAATAAAAAATCATTTATTAAAATAATTTTTTAAGAAACAAAAAGTTTATAAACTAATTTTTTTATACCTAATCATGGCAAAAGAAAAACCAAACATGAATGTTGTGTTTGTTGGGCATGTAGATGCTGGAAAATCTACTGTAGTTGGTAGACTTCTTTATGATAGTGGAGTTGTTCCAGAACAAGAAATGAAAAAGCTTAAAGAAGAAGCTGTTAAATACGGAAAAGTTGGTTTTGAATTTGCATATGTTATGGATAAAATTAAAGAAGAAAGAGAAAGAGGAGTTACTATTGATCTTGCTTACAAAAAAATTATGACTGATAAATTCCAAATCACAATCATTGACGCTCCAGGTCACAGAGACTTTGTTAAAAACATGATTACAGGAGCTAGTCAAGCTGACGCTGCATTCTTGGTTATTGCTGCACCTGCTGGTGTACAACCACAAACAACAGAACACTTATGGCTTCTTAGAACAATGGGAGTAAAAAATATCTGTGTTGCTGTAAATAAAATGGATGCTGTAGAATACAAAGAAGACAGATTCACTAAAGTTAAAGAAGATGTTGGAAAACTTTTCGCACAAGTTGGAATTCAACCAGTTGCATACATAGCATGTTCAGGACTTCAAGGAGATAATGTTTTTAAGAAATCCGATAAAATGAGTTGGTATAAAGGACCAAGTATTGTAGAACAATTTAATTTATTCCCAATACCAGAACCTCCAACAAATCTGCCAATGAGAATGCCTGTCCAGGATGTTTATGAAATTACAGGTATTGGAACTGTTCCTGTAGGCAAAATTAAAACAGGAATTATGAAAGTTG
>JBAZBJ010000023.1:0-5723 GCA_041671525.1 Parcubacteria group bacterium | reverse complement strand
TGGGTGGAAAATGGTGGACTACATGAAAAACAATGACTCCATCAACAATTTCAAGATCACATACAACTACACCAAGGGGAAAACCCTCTTTGAGAAACTGCCATGAAATACATCACTTTTCCAGATGACTGCAAAAGGATTCAAGACACTTGCCTCAGAAACAACTGGGATATCACCCTCAGTGAGGCAGATATCATGTGGGAATGGCATTCCATGGGACAGTCCTGTGCATGGGCATTCCTGCCACCCACAGAACAAGAGGTCTGGCAGATCATTGAGCCCCTGCTGGAAAGGTTGCTGGCAGGGGAGGACTACCAGCCAGAGATTGGACAATCAATAGTTTATCCACAAATAAAACAAACTACAAAAAAGGAGGAGAAAATGAATTTCTTTGAGTACAAATTGAAATGCAACAGGTGCCTGACCATCCAAGATGGAGGCATCACCCCACTGGAGGGTAATGAGGAGTTGTTTCATTCCCTGCTGACCAACCAACCCATCACCACCTACTGTTTCAAATGCAAGGCAGAGATGCCTCACAAGGTGATCTCCCTGTCAAGGAATGGGGAGAATCTGGTGCCAGAGGAGCCCCTGCCAGAGGAGTTGGTGGACAATAGGTTCAAACTGACCATGGACATCCTCAATGACCCCAACAACAGGGGCAAAGTTCTTGCCAAGGGGGAGATTGTCAATGGCTCCACTGGGCTGCTGATGACCAACAGCAACCTTGGCATGATGCTGAAATGGGTTCTCAAGATGGGTGGTGGATATGGGGATTGGGCAGTGTATTGCCACTGGGCAACCCACTCTGACCAGGTTATTCTGGAGAATGGTGACAAGGTGACCATGAGGTCAAACCTCATCAAGATCATCAGTTTTGATGATGAGTGCTGGAAAAAATACAGATCATAAATTCAAACTACAAAACAATGAAAATCAACAAGAAAGAACTGTTGAATGCAGTCAAAATCTGCTCCACAGTCAAGAATGACAGCAGTCACCTCCCCATTTGGGATTCCATGCTGTTCCAGTGCCTGTATGGTGATGTCACCATCACAAGCAGAGATCAAAGAAACATCCTGAGCCACAGATTCAAGGCAGAGGATGAGTCCACCATTGAGCCTTTCCTTTTCAATGGCTCTACCATGACCAAAATCCTCAAGGAGTGCTCAGATGACCTGATCAACATCACCAATGTTGATCACAGGCTGACCATCTCCTTTGATGTGTCCTCCTTTGATTTTAAGGTGGACATCCTAACAGCCATGGACTACATCAACAGTCTGCCCCTGTATGGGGAGGAAAAAGCAGCCATGGCTATTCCTGTGTATTTCATCAAAGATCACCCCAAGGCATGGAGCAACTTTGCCTCTACAGATGAACTTAGACAGGTGATGCAGTTCATCAGCATTGAGGCTGTTGAGGATGAGATGAATCTGGTTGCCACCAATGCCCATCTCCTGTTCAATTTCAAAAGTGAGTGGCATGGGGAGCCTCAATCCTATCTCCTACCCAGCAAACTGGTGGGGAAACTCTGCAAACTCATGCCCAAGGAGGACATTCACCTCAGGCAGTTTGAGAAATGGTCAGAGATGAGGATAGGCACCACCTCCCTGCTGTTCTACTATCCTGATGGTAGGTACCCAAACTGGAAAGCAGTCATAGAGGAAAAGCCCAACAAGGTCACATTTGATGCCAAGGAACTCAAGAGTGCCATCAGGCAGATTCATTCTGTGTCCAACACCAGCACCCACCAGATCATTCTGGATGCTGATGACCATAGAACCATCCTGCAGTGCCATGATCTTGATGATGGCAATGATGCAAAAGTGAAACTCAGGAAAGCAGTCAAAGAGGGGGAGGAGGTGACCATTGGGTTCAACTCAGTGCTGCTCCTGCAGTGTCTGGATGCCCTCACTGGCTCAGAGATCACCATGGCATACTCAACACCCAACAGGTCAGTAATTTTCAGAGGCAATGGCAACAAGGACACACTGGCTCTGCTGATGCCTGTGATGGTAAACTGAAAGGGATGAAACTATGAAAATATCAATAATGGTCAAAGGTGTAGCCAATCTGGGTGACCATGGCATGGAGCAGCACATTGCCCATGAGTGTGACCCTCAGGAAACTGTGGGTGAACTGGTGGACAGGCTGCTGGTGGAGAAATCACAGGGGTTCATGTCCAGTGAAACTATCTCCAGACCCAACTACTATGATGTCATTGAAATCAGGCTGGAAAAGCCAAAGGAGGTGTGATATGCCATCATTCACTGCTGAAATAGAATTTGAGGTCTACTGTGGCACCTGTGGTGAGGGACTCTGCAATCAGAGTGACACCAGAGCCAGCAGAGGCAGATCATATCCTCAGGTGACTGTGGAGGTCTGCCCCAAGTGCATGAAAGCCAAGGAGGATGAGATTGATTCTCTGAAAGAGGAGGTGGGCAGGCTGCAAACTGAATTATGGGACATTCAAAACAAAGACAGATGAGCCAGAGAGAGATTCACAACAAAGAGGTGACAGCCAGAAAGAACCATGATGAGATGATGTCTGAGTGGTTCCAGAATGACCTCAGGGAACTATGTGGGGAGGGGCTGTCATTTGCTGAGTGGAGGGCTATTGCCAGACTGAAAGCCAATGGCTGGATGATTCAAAAGGGGCAGAAATGCCATGTCTTTGTAGGGATTGACTGTGATGGTCAAATCTACAGAGGCTACTATCTGAAAGAGATTGCTGACATTGTTCACAAGTATGATCTATATGAGGATGCTTGTTAATTAACTGATAAAGAACAAACTATATGACAGAATTACAACTATACAGATGGCTCAAGAGCACCTCCACTGAGTGGCATTGGAGGGACAATGGTGAGCATCAGGATGTGATCATGTTCATCTCATTCTATGATCTGAGGGAATTCAATGATCTCATTGGTCACACCATCACAGATGAGGAGGGGCTGGAATGCACCCTCAAGGATGGGTACATCTGCATCTGGATGCAGGAAATCTGTGACTACCATGATGTAAACATGGGCAATGTCTTTGTCAGAAAGGAGGAGAAATGAGCCTACCACAAGGACTGACACAAGACCAATTCAAGAGGCAAATGGAGATGCTGGGCAGGGGAGGATATGATGGAGCAGGCTATGACCCAGTACTGGATGAGAGCAGGCTGAACACCCAGCACCAGAGGGTGTTTGCCCTGATGATGGATGGCAAGTGGAGAACCCTACAGGGAATTGAGAATTTCACAAGGTTCCCACAAGCCTCCATATCAGCCACCCTCAGGGATTTCAGAAAAGCCAGATATGGCAATCATACAGTTGACAGGAGGAGAAAGCCAGAGGTTGACCCTCACAAAGGCTTGTTTGAGTACAGGCTGGTGATCAGGCTTGACCCTCCACAATTACCACAACTTAAACTATTTTGACCAATGGAACAATTCAAGACACCAAAGGAAATGCTTGAGCCCCTATCCTATCAGGAGGGGGAATTCAAGGTAGTTCAACTGGTTGATGCCATCAGGCTATTCAATGAGCACACCCAGCAGTACAAAGATGCCTGCCTCCAGTTCATAGATGAGATCAATAGGCTCAGGGATGCTCTCAGTGAGATATCTGAGGGCAAGGGTAGATACAATGAGGACAGGCTCATCCATGCCTCCAACACCATTGAGGACATGATTGAGATTGCCAAGACAGCACTGGCAGAATCACCAGAAAATGAGAGGAAATGCAAATGGCAAAAGGTGGAATGGGCTGATGGGTTCATCCCTGAGTGCATTTCAGAAAGACTGATCAATATCATGTCAGCAAGCCAGACAGAATCATTCATCTACTGCCCACACTGCAGGCTCAAAATTGAAAGGATATGACAACCCAGCCCAACAACCAACTGAATGAACTCCAGAACCAACTGGACAAGGAAACCCAGCAGAGGCTGGACAGGATAAAGCAGATCACTGACCAGTGCAACCAAGCCATCAAGGAGATGAATGCTGAGATCATGGTGCTCAACTGTGCCATCTCAGGGTTCTCCAAGGCAGTGGATGAATTCTATGCAGAAAGGAGCATGGCTGATCTATTTGGAGGGGATATCCCCCTGAGGGAACCCAGCAGGAAAGGTGACACCATCATGGCAAGGTGGACAAGGCTCTCTCACTACAGAAAGGCTGAAAAAGGGAGCAAGAAAAGGTGCAAACATTGTGCCTACCTGTGCATCAGGAGATTTGCCAACACATATTTCAAGTGCATGAAAATGGGGAAATGTGGAGGCTCCCCAGCCACAGATATCAGAGTGAACCATGTATGTGACTACTTTACACCAGAAACCAGTGAATAATATGGAACTATCTACCTGTGAGATATCCATCATCCAGAGAGTGAGTGAGCAATTCAAACTGCCAGTGGAGAAAGTCTACTGCAGATGCAGAAAGAGAGAGATTGTGGAGGTAAGGCATTTCCTGATCATCTACTTTGTGCTGGAACTCAGGCATGACATCAGGGCTGTCACTGCCCACTTTGGGGGGCTGAACACCTCCAATTTCTACCATGGGCTGACCCTGATGGTCAGCAACCACAAATTCAACAGGCTCTATAGGCAGAGGTTGACAGGCTTGTTCCCTATGAATGGGACTGAGTTTGATTCATTCTGGATGAAAGTGCTGGAAAAGAAACAACAAATTGAGGCTGATGAAAGATATTGAGATGTTGATAACTTAAATTATGTGTTACAGATTATATGTGTAAATTGCACACAAAATAAGCAATATGAAGATAGAATTAAAGCAGGGGCAAAGGTTTGGAAAATTAACAGTTATCGGTGAGGGTGAACGGTTCATTCAACCAAGCGGGCAGGGGCAGAGAGGCATCATCTGTCAATGTGATTGTGGCAATATAAAGACCATCAGGCTTAGTCAGTTGATCAGATTGAGGATTAAATCATGCGGTTGTATCATACCTCCAAGAAAATATTACCATAAGAGGCTGTATAGTATTTGGAGGGGAATGGTGAATCGCTGTCAT
This sequence comes from Parcubacteria group bacterium, assembly GCA_041671525.1. Taxonomy (GTDB): domain Bacteria; phylum Patescibacteriota; class Minisyncoccia; order Moranbacterales; family UBA2206; genus UBA11098. The sequence goes on along the minus strand of JBAZBJ010000023.1, from coordinate 696 downwards.
GGAGAAAAGACCGTACAGCCCCATCTTTATAAAGACAAGGGAATCACGGTGTGTGATGAATGGAGGCATAGTTATAATACATTTGCTGAATGGGCATCTGATGTGTGGAAAGAAGGATTGACAATAGATAGGATTGATGGCAGTAAGGGGTACAACCCTCAAAATTGCAGATTTGTAACTCAACTTGAGAATAATCTTAACAGGATTAATACTGTTTTTGTTGAATATCAAGGCTCAAGAGTTTCATTGTTTTCATTGCTTGATGATTATGGATTATTGAGCCATTTATCAGCAATTAGGGCAAGATTAAAGAGGGGCTATTCCATTGAGGAGGCAATCAATAAGCCAATTAGAAAATATGAATAAGCCAGTAGAATTGGATGCCAATACCATCCAGAGGTACAGGAAATTTTCTGTCCCCATCCTGATCAAAAAGGCTACCAGACATTTCAATGCTTTCATTAGGGACAGGGACTCAAGACAGCCATGTATCGCCTGTGGGGCATGGACATATCTACAGGCTGGTCATTTCTATTCTGCGGGCAAATATCCCAGACTTAGGTTCAATGAGAATAATTGTTTAGGCGAATGTGTGCCCTGTAATTACTTCTTATCTGGGAACCTACTCAAATATAGGGAGGGCTTGATAGGCAGGATCGGGCTGGAGGCAGTGAATGAACTGGACAGGCTCTCCCA
>JBAZBJ010000022.1:0-7929 GCA_041671525.1 Parcubacteria group bacterium | reverse complement strand
TTCTTAAAATCATAATTGCAACATCTGTCGCAGAGCTTATTGCTTGGGATTTTATTTTTACAGGCTCAATTATCTTTGCATCAAGAACATTTTCAATTCTGTTTGTAAATAAATTCAATCCAATATTTTTCTCTCCAGCATCATGCCTTGCTTTTAATTCTGTCAATACATCAATTGGGTCAATTCCTGCATTTTCTGCTAGTGTTGCAGGAATAAATTCTAATGCAGAAGCAAATTCTTCAACAGCAAGTTGTTCTCTTCCAGAAAGCCCCTGCGAATATTCTCTTAATCTTCTTGAAAGTTCTATTTCAATTGCTCCTCCTCCAGGAACAACCATTCCATATTTCAAAGAAGAAACAACATCTCCTAATCCATCCTTTATTGCTCTCTCAATCTCATCAAGAACATGCCCTGTTCCTCCTCTGATTAATATAGTCAATGCTTTTGGATTTCTGCATCCTTGGATATAAGTCATTGTTTCTTCTCCATGCTTCACTTCTTCGACAATCACAGCACTTCCTAATTCCCCAGAAGTTAATTCATTAATATTAGAAACTATTTTCGCGCCAGTTGCTTTTGCTAATTTTTCAATGTCAGATTTTGAAACTCTTCTGCAAGCATAAATCCTTTCCTTGGCTAAAAGATATTGCGCAAAATCATCAATTCCTTTTTGGCAGAAAATAACACTTGCACCTGACATTTTTACTTTAGAAACCATTTTTCTTATTGTCTCTTCTTCTTGATTAATAAAACTCTGCAATTGTTCAGGAGAGGAAATTGAAATCTTGGTGTCAATTTCTAAATTCTTAATTTCCAAAGGAAAATCAATCAAGGCAATTTTCGCATTTGCAACAACATTTGGCATGTCATTAGAAACTTTTTCCTTGTCAAGAACAATTCCAGAAATCAATTCAGTGTCATTTATTGAGTCTCCTTTTGATTTTTCTATTTTAATATCATTTAAATCAATTTTTCCATTAATCATAACTTGCTTGACAGCTTTTACAATTATATCAGAAAGCTTTTCTTTTGAATCTTCAGCACCTTTTCCTGTCATGGCAGTCATTGCAATCTGTTTCAAAACCTGTTCATTATCAGGAGTTATTCTTAATGCAACTTCTTTCAAAATTTCCTGTGATTTTTCAGCAGCCAATCTATATCCTTTGGTAATAACAGTTGGATGAATCTTTCTATCAAGAAGTTTTTCTGCATTTTCCAAAAGTTTTCCAGCAATCATTACAGCGGTTGTTGTTCCGTCTCCAACTTCTGTTTCTTGAGTTCTCGCAATTTCAACCATCATCTTAGCAGCAGGATGTTCAATCTGCATTTCTTCAAGAATTGTAACTCCATCATTGGTAATTATAATGTCATTTGTAGGAGAAACCAGCATTTTATCCATTCCTTTTGGCCCTAAAGTTGTTTTCACAATTTCAGCAACCATTTTTGCAGCAAGAATATTATTTCTCTGTGCATCTTTGCCTAGAATTCTCTGCACATCTTCTGGCATAATTACAAATGGTTTTTCATTCATATTCTTTCTTTACTTAGGACTTATTTAAAATTTGTTGTGATAAGATGACATTTCCAGTTTTTACATAAAACTTTATAAGTAAAAAGTATATAACTAAACCATACTAAAATGGAAAACATCTTGGTCTCTGATGTGATGACAAGAGATCCTATTAGGATTAAACCAGAAACAAACCTGCTGGAATGTGCCACAAAAATGGTAAAACAAAAGGTTGGTAGCCTGCTTCTTGCCAATAATAAAAAGCTAGTAGGAATAATCTCCAGAAAAGACATTCTTTGGGCTTTAATTAAAAAATCAAAAGAGGATCTTTCAAAAATAAAAGCAATAGATATATCTCCAAAAAAGATAGCAACAATAAAGCCCTCTGCAACAATTAAAGAAGCCCTAGAAAAAATGAAAAGTGTCAAATTTGAAAGACTTCCGGTTATTCAAGATGGAGAGCTTGTTGGAATGGTAACTGCAAGAGACATATTTAATTTTCAACCTCAATTGTATCCTGAATTAGATGAATTTTCTCAAATTAGGGAAGAAGCTCAAAAATTAAAAAGAATAAAAAAAATAAAAGATGCAAGAGAGGGAGTTTGTGAAGATTGTGGTAAATATGATATTCTATATTCAGTACATGGAAATTTAATCTGTGAAAATTGCAGAGATTCTATGTAGTCCAAAAATATTTAAATAGCCCGAACTTCTTTAAAACATAAAGGTGAAAATAAATTATAATGGGTGTTGGTGAAGAAGAAACAATTTTCTCAAGTAAGGTAAAATACAATGGTATTTTTTCATTCAAAGATTTCTATAAATTTTGCTATGATTGGATGACTGAAGAGTATGGATGGAATGTAGGAGAAGGAAAATATGCTGAAAAACTTTCAGGAGAAACTAAAGACATAGAAGTAGAATGGTCATTTAGTAAAAAAGTAACAGATTATTTCAAATTTAAAGGAAAAGTATCCTTTAAAGTGAATGGTCTAGTCAGTATGGAAATTATGCAGGGTGGAGCAAAAGTAAAAACAAATAAAGGAAGTATAGAAATCTCAATTAAGGGATCTTTGCAAAGAGATTATCAAGGAAAATTTGATACAACAGCGTATAGAAAATTCTTAAGATCAATTTATGAAAAATGGGTAATTCCTGCAAGAATCGACGAATATGAAGGAAAAATTGCGAGCCAGTGTGACACTTTTTTAGGCCAGGCAAAGGCATATTTAGATTTAGAAGGAAGAAAATAATTCTATTTTTATATAAAAATTACTATAGAAATCTTTATATATAAATCACACTCATATTTTTCATGAAAAGGGCAATACTTTTGACAATTTTGATATTATTAGTTGCTCCATCAATTATGGCGCTTAATGTTAGTGTTCAAAAAATAAGCTATGGAGAAGTTATGATTGCGGGTATAGATAATCCAGCTGTTTTTACGCTTAATATAACAAATTTTGGCGGTGGTGCAAGATTACAATTCTTTAATCTTCTTAGTTTCAGTATGACTCCAGTAGAAGCAATAACTTTTGGTGGTGGTGAAACAAAGGAAATTAATGTTTCTTTATGGCCTATAGGAGAGTTTAATCATATGGGAACTTACACTATGACTTATTTTATAAAAGATCTAAATACTAAAACCCAAGTAGAAAACTCATTGACATTTAAAAGAATAGAATTAAAAGATGCTTTTGAAATAGGAGCAAGTTCTTTTGATCCTGATGCTAGTTCAATAAATGTGTACATAAAAAATAAGGAAAATTTTGATTTTGGAAATGTTGACGCAAAATTATCTTCTGCCTTTTTTAACGTCGATAAAAAATTCACTTTAAGGCCAAGAGAAAAAAAGGAATTTACAATCGAAATAAACAAGGATGATTTCAAACAATTATTAGCAGGATTTTATTTAATGACTGTAGATCTAAAATCAGAAAAAGCACAAACAACACTTTCTGAGAATTTAGATTTCAAAGAAAAAAATAAAGTAAAAACTGATGATACAACCTCTGGATTTATTGTACGATCAAATGTAATCAAAAAAATAAATGAAGGAAACACTGTTTCAGATGTAACAATTTCTGCAACTAGAAATATCCTTTCAAGACTTTTTACAACTTTCAGTTCAGAGCCTGATATTGTAGACAGACAGGGTTTAGTTGTTTATTATACTTGGAATAAAAGTATTAAGCCAGGAGAAACATTTGAAGTAACTGTAAAAACTAACTGGACTTTTCCAGTAATCTTAGTGATTTTAATTGTAATAATTGTTGGTTTGACTAAATATTATACTTCAAGTAATCTTGTACTAAGAAAAAAAGTTGATTTTGTGAATGCTAAAGGTGGAGAATTTGCATTAAAAGTTTCAATAACAGTTCATGCTAGAAAATATATGGAAAATATTAATATCTTTGAGAGGCTTCCTCCTCTTGTAAAAATCTATGAAAAATTCGGAACAAATCAGCCAACAAGAGTAGATGAAAAAGCAAGAAGAATTGACTGGAGCATTGACAAATTAGAAGTAAGAGTTATTTCATATATTATTTATTCTAAAGTTGGAGTCATGGGTAAATTCGCTTTACCTTCAGCAAGAGGAGTTTATGAAATAAATGGTACAATTCATGAAACTTCCTCAAACAGGGCATTTTTCCTTTCTGAGCAGCGTGGAACAGATTTAGAAGAAGATTAAACTAATAAAAAAGAGATGAATTACTACAAAAGCCGAACTCTTGTTAGGAACATGAGGCTTCCTCATTATTTTAAAATGAATTTAGATGGAAAATTAGTCTGGGGAAAAATAGGAAAAGAAAAAGGCAATTATTTTTTAAATGTTGAGAATTATGGTTTTAATAAATTTATTGACCCTGAAACTCCTTTTTATGATATCAAACAAGCATTAAGGAGTCTAAGAGCAAGAGAAATACAACAAACAGTTCCACTAAATGTTTAAATAAATTAGATTATTATAATAAGAATGAACACAGAAGAAAAAGCAAAAATTCAGGAACAGATAGAAAATAATCCAAATGTTCAAGGATATATTATTAAAGGGAAATCTCTAATTCATAGGTGCTGTTTTGATGGAATGATTAAATTAAAAACTCCTAAAGATCCAGATAGACATAATATACCTTTTCCTTATAATACTCTTTTTTATTGTCAAGTTTGTCAAAAAGTAGAATATCCTATTCTTTACGAGATAACTCATGCTCCTCCAGAGTTTATTCCTTAATTTTATTCTATCATCAACAACCTTTAAAAATACCCCGTAATTCTTATTACTAAAGCCCCCCATAGCTCAGCGGTTAGAGCGCATGGCTGTAGTTAAATAAAAATTAATAACTAGGGTGGAGATTCCATTTGGACAACTATGAAACCCGATAAGTCATGATCAACAGAACCCGTGAAATCCAAGTTCGACTCTTGGTGGGGGGATTTTTTTTGTTTTTAATAAAAGTTTAACTAAACTTCTAAATTTTTTAATCCTTTAAGAATATCTTCCTCTAATTGAATGATCTTTTTCTTGATAACATTAGGTTTTTCATATTCTACCTCTTCATATTCAATTTCCCTATATTTTGATATTGATAAATCCCAATCTTTCTCTTTAATTTCTTTGATTGGAACAAAAAAGTATTTTTTCTTTCTATCAATAGGATTTTCTTTATCCTTTTTCTTAAAGTGTTCTAAGATATTATTTATATCTCTTCTTTCTTTTAACAATGAATTAAAAGTGTTTAATGCTACCTTGGGATGATTATTATTCTCACTTAAATGAGATAGAATTATATTTTTTAATTTGGGTTTTGCATACTCTAAAACACTGATTGCAGCTTGTTTATTTGACAAATGCCCTGTATTACTTTTAATCCATTTTTTTAGAAAATAGGGATACTTGCCATTTTCAAGCATCTTTTCATCATGATTTGATTCTAAGCAGATAAAATCAGAGTTAGATATCTGATCTAAAATATTATCACAGCTATATCCTGCATCAGTAATTATTGACACTTTCTTTTTATTTTTTATAGTGAAAGAAACCGGGTCTACTGCTTTATGAGATTTAGTAAATGTGAAAATTTCCATGCCCGATATATCAAATATTTCATTATTATGAATAAATTTTATTAATTTTAAATTAGATGTCAAAAAACAAGAATTTGCTGTTTTCTTGGTTGCAAAAATGGGAACATTAAAATTTCTGGAAAAAACATCTACTCCCTTTATATGGTCTGTATGTTCGTGTGTTATTAAAATTCCTTTAATATCCTCTGGAGTTTTTCCAATTATATTAAGTCCATTTACAATTTGGCTTGAGCTTATCCCAGCGTCAACTAAAAGTCCTCCCTCCTTGTTTCCTACATAAAAACAATTTCCGCTTGATCCAGAAGCTATTGCACAAATTTCCATATCTTGATATGGATTTATAGGTTATAAACATTAAGAAATTTTAAAAAAACAAAAACCTTTAAATTCACTAATCTTTTAATTATTAAATGGAATTATTGGTGATTATCCTGAGTATTCTAACTTTTGTATTTACTTTAGTAGGAGGTCTTGTTACACTCAAATTCAAAAAATCTCTGCCTTATTTTTTTGCATTTGCCGCAGGTGCACTTATTGCTGTTGCTTTCTTAGATCTTCTTCCTGAAGCTTTAAATCTAGCAGGACAAATAAATTTTCCTGTAAGATATATAATGATTACCATTGTAATTTCTTTTTTTCTATATAGTTTAATAGACAAATATTTTGTAACTCATTGCATTGGTCAAGATTGTGATATTCATGGTCATATAATGGGGCCTATTGGTGCAGGAAGTCTTATACTTCATAGCTTTTTTGATGGTGTTGCAATAGGAAGTGCTTTCTTAATTAATTCTACAGTTGGCCTGACTGTTGCCCTTGCAGTAATCTTTCATGATTTTACAGATGGAATAAATACAGTAACAATAATGCTGAAAAACAAACAAGAAACAAAAAAAACAGTCTTTTTCCTTTTTATGGATGCACTCGCCCCTATTCTTGGGGTTTTGATTCTTAATATTATCAATGTACCAGAAAAATTCCTTATAATCATCCTTGGAGTTTTCATAGGAGAATTTATTTATCTTGGAGCAGCAAATTTATTGCCGGAAATTAAAGAGCATCATTCTAAAAAAGTTCTTATTACAATGGCTCTTGGAATTTTATTAATAGGAATATTAACTTCAATAATATAATTTATTTCTTATTTTCCAAAAACAACTTTCAAATCTGTTTTTAATTCTTCAAACATTTCTTCACAATAGCCATGAGGACAGTCTTTAACTTCAAAGAATTTTTTCGGTTCTTTTGCAAGATCAAATGTAATCTTAGCATCTTTTAATGAAATAACACTGTCGTTTAAGCTGTGAAGCATAAAAACAGGATTAGGAGAAATTTTTCCTATGTAATTATCAGGATCAACTGAAAATAGATAAGGAGTATAAGGCATGTTTTCGTTTTGAACATGAAAACCAGAACTGCTTATTACTATAACTCCTTTTAATCTTTTATCTATTGCTCCAGCAATTATTGCATATCTCCCGCCCATGCTTTCACCTGCTATTGCTATATTATTTTTGTCAACATCATCTATTTTTTTAAGAACATCATAGGCTTTTAGTGCATCATAAACACTTAAATGCTGAACCGGTTCTTTTCCTTGTGCGAAAATATTATAATCATCCTGGAATCCTAAATAATACCCTCCTGTTTCCCCTACTCCTCTCTGGTCAAAAGTTAATACAGCATAGCCAAGATTTGCTATTTTTTCTCCAAGTATTGCCTCGCTCTCTTTTGTAACACTTCCTCCAGGAAGTAGAACTAACCCAGGAACATTTTTATCGTTTTTAGGGATAATAAGAAGGCCATAAATTTTTGTTTTATAATCCAAGAAATTTTTGCTGTCAAAATTAACATTGTAAATTTCAAGATTATCTTTTGTTTCATTAAGGCTTATATTATAATCTGGGTTTCCGCGGTTTTCAGAATATGAAAATGAATTACCATTAAAATAATATTTGTCTTTATTCTTGTTTTGAATAACAAAATAAGCAGTGATAACTGAAAGAATAATTAATAAAACTAATACCAAATAAAATGTCTTCTTTTTCATCTTCTACTTTTTCTTATGTTTCTCTTCTTTATTACCATGCCCATGTATTGTAATAAGGCTTAGGCCCCCAACAACTAAGCTGAAGAAATAATAAATTATTCTTGAAAAAAGTACAACAACCAAGGCAAGAGCAACAGGAATATTCATTGCAGTGAAAAGAAGCACCATTGTAACTTCATTGAATCCAGCTCCTGCAGGAGAAAATGACAAATCTCCTATAATTGTTCCAAGAGTAACAACAATGATTACAGAAAGAAAATTCACATGATCAATAAAC
>JBAZBJ010000021.1:7967-10417 GCA_041671525.1 Parcubacteria group bacterium | reverse complement strand
AATTTAGAGAACCTCCAAGATGTTCTTGTGGAAGAAGAGGCGGGTTCAAATTGTTAAGCAAAGAAATGGTTGATACTCAAAGATTAGTTGTTGAAGAAGCTCCCGAATCTCTTTCAGGAGGAGAACAGCCAAAAAGAATTAATGTTTTTGTTAAAGAAGATTTAGTTGAGCCGCAAATGGAAGAGAAAACAACTCCAGGAAGCAGAATAAAGGTCATAGGAGTTCTAAAAGAAGTTCCTGTTCCACTTCGTACAGGAGGCATGTCAACAAGATTTGAGCTTGCAGTAGAAGCAAATAATATTATTCCTCTGGAAGAAACTTTTGAAGAGTTTAACATAACTGATGAAGACGAAAAGCAAATTCTTGAGCTGGCTCAAGACCCAGAAATATTTGACAACTTGGCAAAAAGCATAACTCCAAGTGTCTGGGGTTATCAGGAGATAAAGCGCTCTTTAGTTCTTCAATTATTCGGAGGAGTTCAAAAAACTCACACAGACGGCCAAAAAAGCCGTGGTGACATTCACATTTTATTGATAGGTGATCCGGGGGTGGCAAAATCAGTCACTCTAAGCTTCATAGCAAACATTTCTCCAAAGGGAAGGTATGTTGTGGGTAAAAGTGCAAGCGGAGCAGGATTAACAGCAACAGTTGTAAGAGATGAATATCTTCGTGGTTGGAGCTTGGAAGCAGGAGCAATGGTTTTAGCAAACAAAGGGCTGGTTTGCATTGACGAGTTGGAAAAAATGGATCCACAAGACAGAAGTGCCATGCATGAGGCAATGGAGCAGCAAACAGTAACAATCAGCAAGGCAAATGTGCAGGCAAGTTTGCGCGCAGAGACTTCTGTTCTTGCAGCAGCAAACCCTAAATTCGGAAGGTTTGACCCCTATCAAAGCATTGCACAGCAAATAGATTTGCCACCAACACTTATCAACAGGTTTGACATTATTTTCACACTAAGAGACATTCCTGACAGAGAAAAAGATGAGCGAATAGCCACACATGTTCTTTCCGAACACAGAAAAGAAGGAAAAAGCATGTACATTCCGCGAGAACTTTTCAGAAAATATGTTGCTTATGCAAAGCAGAGAATAAAGCCCCAGCTAAGCAATCCTGCAATTGAAGAGATAAAACATTTTTATATTGAACTAAGAAACAAGCCTGTTGCATCAGAAGCTGCGATGCGCCCTATTCCAATCTCTGCTCGTCAGTTGCAGGCCCTTATAAGAATGTCAGAAGCTTCAGCAAAACTCAGGCTTAGCAGCACAGTAACAAAAGAAGATGCAATAAAAGCAATTGATATCATGAAATACTATCTAATGCAAGTAGGTTATGATTATGAATCAAAGACAATTGACATTGACAGAATTTCAGGAAAGTTCTCCTCTTCTCAAAGGAACAAAATTCTCGTTGTCAGAGATGCCATAGCTAAATTGGAAGAAAAGCTCGGCAAACAGATTCCTGTTGAAGAGCTTGAAAAAGAGCTTGATGGAAAAGTTTCAAAAGGAGAAATAGAAGAAGCCATTGAAAAGCTTGGCCGTGAAGGCACTATTTTCAAGCCCAGAAGAGGATTTGTAGCATTAGCTTAAATCTTATATTCAAAACCTCACAAAAACTTATAAACAATCCTGGCATTTTGTAAAAATGGAACAAAGGAGGAATCATAATGCCAGACGAGCAATTTAAGAGGCATATTGCATTTAAGTTTAGAATAGGTGACTTGCTTATAGGCAAACCAATTCTTGATGGTGAAAGGTTTTCTTTTCTAGAACTTGGAAACAAAAAAATAATAAGAGTAAATGTTGTTGGAAATATTATTGATAAATATGACAGCCAGGCAGAAAGCCGCTATTTGGCATTTACTATTGATGATGGCTCAGGCCAGATAAAGCTGAAATCTTTTGGAGATGATTCAGAGAAATTCAAAAAATTCAGCCAAGGCCAGACAGTTTTAATTATAGGCTTGTTAAGAAGCTATAACAATGAATTGTACATTGCTCCTGAAATACTTACAAATCTTGATTCAAAATACCTTTTAGTGAGAAAATTAGAAATAGAAAAAGAAAAATCAAAAACCGCATCTCCTCTTGAAAAAACTCAGGTAAAGGCAATAAAAGACAAAATTCTTGATTTAATAAAAAATTCAGAGTCCCAGGGAGGATTGGAAACAGACTCAATAATAATGGAAATAAGAGAAACCTCTCCTGAAATAATAAACCAGGAAATAAAAAAGCTTCTTGAAGAAGGAATAATATTTGAGCCAAGGCCAGGAAAAGTTCGCTGGCTGGGATAAATCAGTCTCATCAAAATGAAAGAAAGATTCACCATTTATGGTCAATTGATAAAAGGCATGGCGATAAGAACTTTAGACTATGAAAAAGTACTCGCATTGTCAGATAAAGATTTTGCTGAACTATATGCTGAATTAATGCTGGAGTATCAGGAAAAAA
>JBAZBJ010000021.1:0-7957 GCA_041671525.1 Parcubacteria group bacterium | reverse complement strand
GTGGGCTAATGGCCAAGTGCCAAGATGCTCTGAATGCAATGAACTAATTCCAAACTCTTCGCAATTAAGGCGCTATCACGGGCTTTCAATGCATCCTTCTTGCTTTAAAAAATTCTATGAAAAAGAAGGCGATGAAAAAGGAACAATAGGAAAATACTGGCAGAGAGTTGCACATTTGCCTTAATTCTATTATTCTCTATATTCTTTCTTTACATCAACATACTGCCCTTTAGCTCTTAAGAAAATATTTTCGTAGATTGAAGCAACTCTTTCTGCCTTCTCAAGGTATTTTTTGTCAGTTACAAAAAAAATATCATGGTTGTAATCAATTCTAAACATAATCTGCGGAACAAATCCCTGACTCCAAACAGCCAGCCTTCTCTCTCCTTTAGGAGTTTTAATAAAGCTTACTCTGCCGCTAAACACATTCATTCCTAAAACTCTTCTTACTAAATCTTTGATTTCTTTTTCGCTTTTTTCCACAATTGAAAGTATAGAAAATTCTATAAATTTATATGCAGTCGGATTAAAACTTCAGCAAACATTTAATAAGCCTCATTCCACGTCGGTAAATGGTAAAATTTAGAAAAATAGAAAATAAAAAAACCAAGAAGAAAAATAGGCTGATTTACATAGCAGTAAGTGTTATCTTGCAGATACTCTACCTTTTAAGCCTTATAAAATAACTCAAAACCCTTATAAACTCTTCAAATCTTTCTCAATTATGGCAAGTTATGAAGAGCTATTAAATCAGGCATATGAAAAAGTCAAGAGAGTGGAAAGCTCTAGCGAGAGGTTTGAAATTCCAAAGGCAGAGGGGCATTTTGAAGGAAAGAAAACAATTCTTACAAACTTTGCTCAAATAGCTTCTCATATAAGAAGAGACCCAGAGCACTTCCAAAAATTCATGCTTAAAGAATTGGCAGCATCAGGACAAAGAGAAGGAGACAGGCTAGTATTAAATATGACAGTTCCAAGTGCAAAGATTAACCAAAAAATCGAGCAGTATGTAAAGCAATACGTCTTATGCAAAGAATGTGGAAAGCCGGATACAGAATTAAAAAAAGAAGATAGACTAATATTTATGAACTGCATGGCATGTGGAGCAAAACATGCCGTCGGAAAAATTTGAATTTAAAAATATTTCTTTTTGAATTTCCCGCAAACAAAGCTTTAAAAATCGAATTTTCCTTGAATTATCAACTAAAAAAGGAGTTAAAATGGTATCAGGTTATTGTGTAAAGTGCAAAGAGAAAGGAAAAGAAATGAAGAACGCTGAAATTGTTCAAACTGCACGTGGTGGATACATGGCAAAAGGCAAGTGCCCAAGTTGTGGTACAAGCATTTGTGCTATGATGTCTAAAGAGAATGCAGAGAAAGCAATTAAGGCCGGGGCAAAAAAAGCTTTCTAATGCTAATAAGAATCATTAAATCCTACAGGGACATTGTGATTATCTGTGATTCTGATTTAATCGGCAAGAAATTTGAAGAAGGAGAATTTCAGCTGGATATTAAGGAATCTTTCTATAACGGAGAAAAAACTTCTGAAAAAGAAGCTATAGAAATTCTAATAGACATGAAGAAAGAGGATGCAACATTCAATATAGTTGGCAAGAAGTCAGTTGCAGCAACTCTAAAAGCAGGAGTAATAGAAAAAGAGGAAATTAAAACCATTCAAGGCGTGCCTTTCGCATTGATTCTTCTATAATTTTATAAACTAATTCAGCTTAAAAGAAAAATGAACAATAGATTCAAGCATAATCAGGCTCCAGAAGAAGAGCAGAAAGTTACAAGAGTGAGGCTTCCAAGAAACAGAGAAGTAATAGGCATTATAGAACAAAGGCTTGGAGGAAACAAAATGATGGTTGCCTGCCTTGATGGCAAAACCCGTGTCTGTCGTGTTCCTGGCAGGCTAAAAAGGGATTTATGGCTTAGACCTAATGATGTTGTTATAATTGAGCTCTGGGAGCTTGACGCAGATAAAGGTGATGTTATATTCAAATACAGGCCAGCACAGATTGACTGGCTGAAAGCTAACGGCTACTTAAAGCAGGAAAAGAACGAGTTCTAATCAGAAAATCTTAAAACCCCTGCTTCTTTAATTTTAACATGAAAGAATTTCATATTGAAAATCCCTTGATAAAAAGAACAAGAAAGAAACTTGAAAAGCTCTTAAATGTCAAGATGACAATAAGCAATGATGAGCTGATAATAGAGGGAAATGGAGATGATGAATACTTTGCTGAAAAAATGATTGATGCATTAAATCTTGGCTTTCCGCTTTCAATTGCAGAGCTGATAAGAAAAGAAGATTTTCATTTTGAAATCCTAAACATAAGAGATTATTCTAGAAAAAAAGATTTGAAAACTGTACGTGCAAGAATTATAGGCACAAAAGGAAAAGCTCTAAGAACATTATGCGAGCTAACAGGCTGTTTCTTTGAAATAAAAGACAATTGTGTTGGAATTATTGGTGCTCCAGAAAGCATTAAAAATGCTCAGGATGCAATTGAGTCAATAGCCCGCGGTGCAAAGCATGCAAATGTTTATGCTTTTCTTGAAAAGCACAGGATTCCTCCAGTCCTTGACTTGGGGTTAAAAGAAGAAAAAAAGGCTCAAGAAAACCTTTAAATATTGTTCTTAATTTCTTTTTCTATGTCCTCGTAGCTCAGCTGGTAGAGCACATGACTGTTAATCATGGGGTCGTAGGTTCGAGTCCTGCCGAGGACGCTTTTCTTTTTAAAATAGAGGAAGCTATATTCAGCAAATAAATTCATCAAAATAATCAACTTTCATATTACTCATTAAATCCTAAAAGAATTATTAAATCTGCCCTGTTTCAACAAATCTTCTCATAAGCTTTTCAACAACTACTTGAGGTGCAAATCCTTTTCTAGAACAAGTCTTTGCAAAGTCGTCATAGGTCTTCCTGTCAAGAATATAATCAATCTTTATCTTTGCTGCGCCTGGTGGTGTTGATGCCATAATGAAATTAAAGAAATTTAATTTATAAATATATCGCTAGTAAAAACATTTTTATAATCATTTTTCTTAGCTTAGTTATGGATTTGCAAAAAGCAATAGAAGGAAGGCATAGTGTAAGAAAATATTCCATAAAAAAACCAGACTGGAAAAAGATAATAGAATGCCTTGATTCTGTAAGATACGCTCCAATGGCAGGCGGAAATTACACCCTTAAAATAATTCTTGTTTCAGACCAGGAGAAAATAAACAAACTTGCAGATGCTGCACAACAACCATTTATTGCAACTGCAAAATATGTTGTAGTCTTTTGCTCATCATCAAGCAGAATGACAAATGCATTTGGAGAAAAAGGAAAAGTATATCTGCGCCAGCAAGCAGGAGCAGCAATTGAAAATTTCCTTCTAAAGATTCATGAAGCAGGTATGGGAACCTGCTGGATAGGACATTTTACAGAAGAAGAAGTAAAAGCGATTCTAAGAATTCCTGGAGATGTTCAGGTTGAAGCAATTTTTCCAATTGGCTATGAAGTTGAAAAGCCAAGAACAAGAAGAGCAAAAGATGAATTAGGATTGCGGTTTAATACCTATTCTCAAACAAAAATGAATCCAATAAAAAAACTGGATGTTTAATTCTCAACGATAAATCTATTAAGAAAAAAGTCTATCTATACTGGTGGAATATCTCGCAGTCTTCATTTATAAAGGGGATATCAAAATTAATAGGAGACTCGTATCTGGAAGCAGGGGATTTTCAAACATTTACGAGTTTCCAGCAAACTCAGATGGAAAGGCGGTAGAAATAGTCCAAGAAGAAATCAGAAAGATAAAAGAATTAAATCCAAATGTTAACGTTAATTTGGAAAGAATTATAAAAATTTCAAAAGTTATCTACCCTTAAGAAAAAAGTTTTATTCCTTTCGTTATCTTTGCAGCTAAATTATAAAGCAGTGCAAAAATTACTCCAAATAAAAAAGTAGATATGGATATGCCTAGTAAAAATTTTAGAAAATTTGTAATTTGTTCAAAGCTAAAAAAGCTTGAAAACATTTCAAGTATTAATTCAGAGCCACTAGGCAACATGCTTGCTATTAATCCAACCAATAAAGCAATAACCACAAAGAAGACTATGCTTGAAAAAATTGCTACTAAGGTGATAGTTATTGCAAAGGGCAAAACACCCAATTTTCTTATAAAAACTGTTTCTAATTCTTCACCCATTTTTCACCTTTATAAGATATAAGGGGGAAATTGATTTAAATATCTTTTGAAAATTATTTTTTCATGATAAATCTATAGGCTAATAAGCAAGTAATTATCTCTCCGATTAAAAAAACTTGTTGCAAAAAAAGAGAATAACTTTTCTTTCTAAAAGAAGTAGATATTTCTCTAAAAACAAGTATAAAGATAAATCCAATTAAGAAAAGAACTGAAGTTATCAAATAAGGTAAAACGATTTTGATTTCATTTATTGGATAAGTTTTAAAAGATAACCAAATAGTTACAACAAGAAGTATAAGTGCTAAAACAGACTTAAAAAAAATATTATAAAAAAATAATCCCGACTTGTTCATTATTCATAAAACAAATTCTTCTTTAAAAATATAATCAAAAAAATAAAAAAGCCAGGAAAACCTGGCATTAAAAAATTATCCAAGAACTTCAATTCCTAAATCAGACATTTCCC
This sequence comes from Parcubacteria group bacterium, assembly GCA_041671525.1. Classification (GTDB taxonomy): domain Bacteria; phylum Patescibacteriota; class Minisyncoccia; order Moranbacterales; family UBA2206; genus UBA11098. The sequence continues at coordinate 3,289 of JBAZBJ010000021.1, read as the reverse complement.
TTGTTCTAGGCATAGCTCTTTCTTGCATGTCTCTTCCAAGAACGTATGGACTCTTGACACCAGTCATAATAGTGATAACTCTTACCTTGCCTGTGAATTCTTTGTTAATTCTCGCTCCGATAATGACCTGAGCATCTGGGCTTAAGTTTTCTGAAACACTCCTACCAATAACATCAAATTCTTCAAGCTTTAGGTCAGGACCACAAGTAACATGTATCAAAGCGCCAGTAGCACCCTTATAGTCCACATCAAGTAGAGGATGAGTAAGAGCTTGCTTAACTGCTTCATCAACACGGTTCTGTGAATCACTTTCACCAATTCCGATAACAGCTACACCACCATCTTTCATGATTGCTGAAACATCAGCATAATCAAGGTTAATCAAGCTTGGAAGTGTGATTGTCTCTACAATACCTTTTACCATTGTGCTTACAAGCTCATTTGCAACAGCAAAAGCCTGTTCAATAGGCAACTGGCCTGCAATATCAACTAGTCTGTTATTATCCAGCACTATTGTGGTATCTGTAACTTCTCTCAATTCCTGCAAACCAAATTCAGCCTTGTCAATTCTTGCTTTTTCAGCTTCGAAAGGCATTGTTACAACACCAATAACTACTGCTCCTGTTTCTTTTGCAATCTGAGCAATAACTGGTGCTGCTCCTGTTCCTGTTCCACCGCCCATTCCGCCAATAACGAAAACCATATCAGCGCCTGAAACAGCCTTCTTCAAATCAACAAGTGCTTCTTTAGCAGCTTCTCTTCCTGTTGTAGCTCTACCACCTGCTCCTAACCCTCTTGTTAGCTCTTTACCAATAAGAATTTTCTCATCAGCCTTTGTAACACTAAGGTGTAGTGCATCAGTATTAGCAGCATAAACAGTAGCTCCGTCAATTCCTTTGTTGAAAAGCCATGTTACAGCATTACCACCACAACCACCAACTCCAATAACCTTGATGTTAGCCTTACCAGCTTTAAGATCATCAAAGTTAATACTGTGTGTGTCTGCATTCCTTATAGCTTCTTTTGCGAAATCTAGTACCATCTTTTTTTGTCCTCCTTTCAGCGATTTTGTAACTTTTCTACGAAAAGTTTATATATTTGGCATACCTCCAAATACTATTAAAGAAGAAGTGAACCTCACTAACGAATATTAATTTAATCTACTTGATGTTTAAATTAATATTAATAAAGTGAGGCACTTTTTATTTAAATATTCTTCTATATTTTTGTGCTAGAATTTCTTGATTAGTTCAAGCAGATTAAGATAGTCTTTTTCTTCTACATGAACAAAAATCAGCTTGCAATCTAGCTTATTTTCAGCGATAAAATTAGCTAACTGATAAATCGTCCAGTTGCAAAAAGAACCTGTTGGTTTAATTGAACTTTTAAAAGCATTATCTGGAATAAATAACTCAAAGCTCTCTGCTCCGTCCCTAACTATCTTTTTTTCATTAAATCTATTAACTGCAATTTTCTCGAACTGGGAAGTTTTTCCTATTGCAAAACCTAAAATAAGTTTAGGTTTCTCCTTAATTAATTTATTCTTAAAAACTACTAAATCTGCTTTTAATTTTCCAAAGATAAAAAGCTCGGGGTAAACTACCCGCACTCTTTCTATTAAGGGATTTGTTCTAAAAGTATAGATTAAAAGATTATTCAAGCTAGCTCCCTCATATTTTCCTTCAGCTTTTTTATCCTCTGCCATCCTCTTTCAAGCTTATTATTTGAATCCTCGACGATGATTTTCAAAAATTCATCATCAACTAAAATTTTTCCTTTTTGAACTATTGGAAATTCAAGCTTTTCAGAGCTGTTCAGCTCAACAACAAAATTATCTTCTGCACTTATTATTCCAGATTTCTTCCAGCTTGAATTTTTCCCAAGTGTGTAGATTCTTTCAGCTTCCTCAATTCTTTTGCATGCAATATGCAAGGCACATGCTTCCATCTTAAATTTGATGTTTTTCCTGCATTTTAATGCTTCAGCTAAAGCTTTTTTCAATTCTTCAACGCTTATTTTATGATGCCAGACATTCAAGAACAACCCTGGCGCCTTTTTATCTTGATCAATCATTAAAAGAATTCGTCCAGAACACGAAGAAGTCGTGTAATAATCCTGCAAGGTATTTATTTCATCGCACAATTCTTTAATCGGCTCATCCCATTCTCCAATAAAAGACTTGTCTTTTTTTTCAAGAACATCATTCTTTCTGTTCGCAAACTTATTAAACATAAAAAAAATACAAAAACAGCATTTAAATATTTAAAGTTCCTGATAAAAAAATGTTAAGGATAAGTTTAATCGGTCCAGGAGATCTTGATTTTCATTTCTATAATCTCTTAGAAATTCCTCCTGAAGCGCTTGAGTCTGAAGTTAAAAAATTAGCAAAATCATTTGTAGAAGCAGAAGTAGAACTAGAATTAACTCCCAGCGAAGGCATAGCATTTGAGCTTGCAAAGTCGTATAAAAAACAAGGTGGAAAAAGTGTAATAGGTAGCATTCCAAAATCAGATAAAGGCTACGGCATAAAGCATATTGAACCATTTATGAATGAGACTGTCAACAGAAAACCCCTCTTCAATAGATTCATAGACACAGGCGATTGGCGCCAGCAAAATAGGCTAAAAGCACTTTTAGGGGATGTTGTTTTATATCTTGGCAACAGCCCAGGAGCAGACCTGGAGCTTAATGCAGGAATATACTTATTCAAGCTCATGAAAGGCTTCAAAAAAGGAATTTCAGATGCAAAATATTTGCATCCAGAAGTCAGAGCAGGCATAAACATCCCTTACACTATTTTAGTATACTGCCCATTTCTCAAATCAAAAACTCTTTCTAAAGAAACAGAAGCTTATATGGAAAAATATGGAATAAGTTTAAGTTATATAGAAAACCCAAAGCAACTTAAAGAAAAGCTTCAGGAACTAGAAAAATAATTATTCCTTCTCCAAAATTATTGCATTAATCCCCTCTTCTTTGCACATTTGAACAAAATCAATTGCATCTTGCTCAGTTCCCACAATGCTGCCATAATGCATAGGTATTGCTAGAGAGGGCTTGATGATTTTCGCAGCTTCTACAGCTTCCTCAGCACTCATAGTAAATCTGCCTCCTATAGGCAACAAGGCAATAAACTCCTTTTCCGGATGATTATAGCCTGTAAGTTTTTGCATTTCAGGAATAACATCACTATCACCTGCATGATACAATAACAACCCGTTTATTTTAATTAAAAAACCCAGCCAAAGTTCGCTTTTTGGATGAAAAGGCTTGTCAATGTTATAAGCAT
>JBAZBJ010000020.1:3016-11411 GCA_041671525.1 Parcubacteria group bacterium | reverse complement strand
TGATAGGTTCAAAATTTATTGAAAGTTTTCCCATTTCTTCAAAGCATAACCTTACCATATCATCCATTATTTTCTCCTGTTCTTCCATGAATGAAACAATCTCTTTTGGAATAGAAACAGTATAACTATTTCCAACAAGCCTCATTTTAACCCTAAATTCCTTATTCTTTAAATTCTTAAATCTGCCATATTCTTCTTCATCAAGAGGATGGATTATTTTTTCATCACATGCAGGACATACCACTGCCCTGAAAGAAAAGCCATTTTTTGTTATTATAGCCTTTTTCATTTCCTTGTTGCATTTTTTGCAAAGAATTTTATTGTCAAATATGTCTGCCATTTTCGTTTTTGTTGTTATTAATCTGTATTCTATTTTATCTCCAGTTATTTATATGTTTTTTTGTGAGTATGTTAGGCCCTAAATTAAGGGCCATAACTGGTGAAAAGAGGGTTGGGTTGGTTGTGTGTATACACAACTTGTATATACTATAGATATATACTATTTAAACTTTTCGCTGTGGTGAGGAATACAACTATTCAAAAGTTTTTAAAGTGAATAGTACTATTAAAATTTAAAGAGGAAAATGGAAGATATTTTAACAGCATATCCTAAAACTTATTCAAAAGATAAGCGAACACCGATAGAAAAGTTATATCATTCTTTTTATAATTTATCCAAAAACAAGGCTTGGAAATTATCTGTTATCGATAAACATATAATAAAACATGAAAATAAAAAACTGGTTTTTCCTTTAATTTCATTAACAACTAAAACCAAAGGTAAAGCAATCTGGCTAATTAGTGGCATTCATGGTGAAGAGTCTGCAGGTCCAATTGCTCTTGCTAAAAGTTTAGGCTCATTCAAGAGTCTTGCAGAAAAAGGCATTCCCTTTGTTATTCTTCCTTTATGCAATCCTTCAGGATATTTTAGAAACTGGCGTTATCTTTTCCACGCAAAAGACTGGAAAATTGGCAGAAGCATTGGTGACTGTGAACATGTTTTAGTTAACTCAAAAAACAAACCCCGGACAAGGTTTAAGCCACTAAAACAAACTCAAAAGTTTGTTGATGAAGTATTAAAATTAATAAAAGAGTATCCGCCGCTGTTTGTTATTGACCTGCATGAAGATGACCCAAACACAGCAGAAGGTGACCCTTATTATGGAAAAGAAGATAATAAAACAACTTATGTTTATTCTCAGGGAAAATTAGGCCATCAAGACCCAATAGCAAAAGAAGTTATCCGCATTTTAAAGAAACATAAACATCCACTTGAAAGCTCAGGAAGAGTAGCATCAGCAGCTAAAGAAAGGATTATCAATGGCATTGTTTGCAATATGAAAGATTCATCAATTGATGAGTTACTTGCTTCAGAAAAGGTTTATGAAAAAAACAAGATCATAAAAAAGTTCCCTGCTGATTCTGTGGTTATTATTGAAACTCTCACCACTGTGCCGCTTGGAAAAAGGCTAAAGATTCATATGGAAATTCTTGCCAGTCTAAAAAAATTTATTTCTTTAGAAAAAAGCTAATTATTTATCAATCTCGTCGATGATATTCTTAACTTCCTTGACTATGTGCTTAAGAACCTCTTGTTGTGAAGAATTGTAATGCTTGTCTTTGTAAGTAAGCGCATGTGCCGCGCCTGCAATTATTGCGCGTTTCAATAAGCCTTCTTTGTCCTCTTTTGCCATAAAAATATTTATCTCATTTGAGTTTAAAAGCATTTATGTTTTTTTTTATAATTTTCCGAAGGAATATTTTAAAAACATCTTAAACATTCTCACCTTATGAATATTAAAGACATAAAAAAAGCAGGCATTAATGACGCAGAAAAAATCAGGATAAAAGAGATAGACATCAAGGAAAAGGGGAAAGAAACAAAAATAGAAGAGATAAACATAGAAAGGGAGGAAGCTAAATTTAAAAAAATAAAAAATAAATTTCATAATTTTTTCAAAAAATTCTGGTTTCTTTTATGGAAAGATGACAGCATTAAGGGGTGGATATTTTCAATACTCTTCCTTTTCATTTTTATCAAGCTAATTTTCTTCCCGCTATTAAGCCTTGCTACCAGCACTTCTCTTCCATTGGCAATAGTTGAATCCTGCAGCATGTATCATCAGGGAAACTTGTTCTCAAATTATGATTCCTGGTTCACAAGGCATAATGAAAAGTACTCTGATTTGCAAATAGACAAAACTGAATTCTCAGGCTTTCCATTCACTCGCGGATTTAACAAAGGAGATATTTTATTTATCACAGGAGTAAAGCCTGAAAATGTTAAAGTTGGCGAGGTTATAATTTTCAATGCTAACTCTCAAAATCCGATTATCCATAGAGTAATATCTATCAAACAACAGGGTGAAAAATATTACTTCTCAACAATAGGAGATAACAATAACGGGCAGATAAGCTTTGAGAAGTCAATTTCTCAAGACCAGCTTATAGGCAGAGCTTCTTTCCGCCTAGTTCCTTATCTTGGCTGGATAAAGCTGATTTTCTTTGAAGGCTCTAGAAATGCAGAAGAGCGCGGTTTCTGTTCAGAGAGATAGCAAAGTTTTTAAACGAGGTAGCGTAGGATTAGGAATAAACAGAGGTAAATAAATATGGAATTTTGTCCTAAATGCGGATCAGTCTTAGTTCAGAAGAAAAAGAATGACGGTTGCCCTAGATGCAGTTACACCTCAAAAGGGAAGCTAAAGATAACAATCTCTGAAAAAATAGACGATAAAAAGGAAGTTCCAGTCATCTCAGATGATGATGCAAAAGTCTTGCCAATAGTAACTGAAAAATGCAAGAAATGCGGAAACAACAAAGCATATTTCTGGACAGTTCAAACCCGTTCAGGAGATGAAGCAGAAACAAAGTTCTTCAAGTGCACAAAGTGCGAATTCACCTGGCGTGAGTATAGATAACAGCATTCAGTTATGATTAATAAATTAAGCCGAGAGGGTATAGATAAGCTTTTTAATCTATATTTCTGATATTTTATTATGGCTCCGTAGCTCAGCCTGGTTAGAGCACCAGACTCTTACGAGATTTCAAGATGAGAGAGTCTCGACTTGAGAGGAGAAATCTGGGTGTCGTGGGTTCAAATCCCATCGGGGCCATTTATCAATATTTTTAAACTTGATTAATAATAATTGTTTATGCCATTGAAATTCTGTGAACATTGCGGAAGCATCCTAAGAAACCAGCAGATTGATGACAAAAGGTCTTACTTGTTCTGCGATAAGTGCCAAAAATTTGAGCTGACAGATGCAAAAAAAGATTCAGGTATGACCTCTAATGAAACACTAAAAAAAGAAAAACAAAAAGGCGAGGGTGTTCATGAGCTAACAAATGAATTTGCAACTTATACAAATGTCTGCAAAAAATGCGGTTATGACAAGGCGCAGATTATTGACATGGGAATTTTCTATTCAGATGAAGACAACTTGATTCTTTTAAAATGCGGCAAGTGCGGATTCTCAGAAAGAATCGGAAGAAAAACAACTTAGCTAAAAAAATAATCAAACAACTTACTTTTTTTCAATTGTACCACCCCAGGCAAAGGGCATTAAATCTTTTAATCTAACTTTTTGAGATTTAGAAACTATCACTTCAGTATTTTTGTTATTCTTGCTTGTCTGAAGCATCATCTCTCTGCATTTTCCGCAAGGAGGCATAACTTCGCCTTCATCGTTTATCGCAACAATTATTTTGATATCTTTCTCACCATTAGAAATCATTGCTCCTATAGCCTGGTATTCTGCACAAGAACCAATCCCGCAATAAAATCCTAAATTTACGCCAGAATAAATATTTCCATTTAAAGTTATTAATGAACTTCCAACTTCACTAGTATCTATGAGCTTAGCAGGTTTAGATTTTTTTATTATGTCTTTAGCTCTTTGAATTAATTCTTTATCCTCTTTTGTTAAATTCATGATTAATTTAAGAAATTAATCTTTTTAAATATTAAACATTACATTTAAATATGTATTTTGCAATATATACTTATGGCAACTGTCATAAAAAGAGGCGGTAAGCGTGAAAAGTTTAGCCCTTCTAAGATAAAGAAATCAATTGCAGGTGCAGCAAGAAAAGCAAAGGTTTCTGCAAAAACAAAAAAAGAGCTTGAGGAAACAGCAAAAGAAGTTGTTGCTAAGTTCAAAGAAAGAAAGCTCATAAAAAGTGCAGAAATAAGAAGAGCTGTACTGGCTAAATTGGGAAGAAAAGCTAAAACTGTTGCTGCAGCCTGGAAAGTAGTTGAAAGAAAGAAACTGAAAGCAATGAAGAAGAACAAAGCTGGAAAATTCTAAGCTCTGTTTAATTCTGTTTTTGTAATTTAACTATTTGTAAATTTAATAATTTTAATTAATTAGCCAAAAAAATCATTTATGCTTGAAGAACTCAATAGCCCTGAATCTCTTTAAAACTTCTTTATAATTGCCTTCTGCCAATACTTTTGTCTTTGCCTCATTCAAAAGCCTAAAGTCATACTTATTAACCTTCCCCTCTACTTTCTCTTTTCCAGGATATTTCTTCCATCTCTTCGAGGCTTTTGCCTTGTATTGCAAAACCATAAAAAAAATAAAGAAAAAAAAGTTTATAAAAGTAAGTCTTTCAAGTTGTAAATTTCTTATTACAACTATCCAAAACTTTCTAAGAATTCAGAAGGGGCATATAGTTACTTTACAAGGTTCTTTATGTTCTTTATTGCTTCAGCAACGTCTTTTCCTTTGTTGGTCAGTTTTATCACCTTTATTCGCCCCTTTTTCTCAAACACAACCAACTTAAGCTCTTCCAAGGTCTGCAATATTTTTACAGCATGGCTGTAAGTGCAGTCAACTTCCTTGGCTAGAATACTTCCATACCTCATTCTGGTATTCTTTTTCAAAGAAACCAACATTAAAGCTGGCTTTCTCCTAAAAAAGATGTCAAAGTTATCTTTCATTTTGATATATACATTCAGAAAGTATCTTCCTTTTAAACCTTTTGGAATGTATATATTCAGATGATTTTCATAAGCTAGTTGCAAAAGTTTATCGAGGCTCTTCCGAGTTCTTAAACCTTTTGGAATGTATATATTCAGATGATTTTCATAGAAAGTTGCAGAAGTTTATCGAAGATTTTATTAATTAACTTCTCTTTTACTGTTCATGGAAAATTTAAATGAAAATAAAAAAACAAAGATCCTCGCAGTCGGGGATATTCATGGTGATACTGGCCTGGTAAAAAAACTTGCTGAAAAAGCAAAAAAAGAAAATGTGGATTTAGTCATACTTGCAGGTGATTTAACTCTTGCAGAGAACTCAACAAAAAATTTAATAGGCCCGTTCATAAAAGCAAAAAAGCAGGTTCTTCTCATTCCTGGAAATCATGAATCAGTTGCAACAGCAGATTTCCTTGCTGAACTTTACGGCGCTAAGAACATTCATGGCTATTCATTCAAAACAGGAAATCTTGGCATCTTTGGTGCAGGCGGTGCGGATATAGGTATAAGCAATATAAGCGAATCTGAACTTTTCGGTTTGCTTAAACAAGGCCATGAGCATATAAAAAATTTAAACAAGCAGATAATGGTAACTCATATGCATCCAGCAGGAAGCAAGTCAGAATTCTCTGGGTTTAAAGGAAGCAAGGCAATAAGAAAAGCAGTAAAAGAGTTTCAGCCGGATTTTTTAATCAACTCTCACATCCATGAAGCCTCTGGATTTGAAGAAACAATAGGAAAAACAAGAGTAATTAATGTAAGCAAAAAAGAAAAGATTTTTGAAATTTAACACGCGTTAAAATACACAAAGACCTTCTCGTTCTAAAATTTCAGCAATTGGCTCATAAACATCTAAAAATAATAAGAAATGATGATCTTGATCTCCGTTCATTGGGCCATTGTGAGAAGTGATATTTCCAGCAAAATCCAAGCCAAGATTTGCAAGCAAATTAAATTGGATTTCTCGAGCTACCATTTCAGGCCTCCAATTTAAAATTTTTCCCAGCCTGCTTGATTTATACTCTCCCTCTCTGTCAAAAAATTCTAATTTTAATGAGAGATTATAAGGATAAAGAAGCCTGCTAAGATAAACATTTAATCTAGGAGTATCTATTCTCATAAAAATAGGAATTATTTTTTCTTATAAACATTTATATTTAACAAAACATTAGTAAAAACCTATAAAAAGCTATTCTATCCTTTAAACAGATATAATGCCAAAAGCAAAACAAAGGCCCGCGGGAGAAAAAATTGTTGAAGAATATTTCCCAGTAGATGAATCAGATATTAAGTATGCTGTAGAAAAGCCGCATAAACAGATAGCAACTCAAACAATGATTGTCAAGCCAGGAAAAAAGCTAACAAGACCAAGAGCATATTCAAGTTCTTCTAAATCTCCTAAAAAAACCTATTCAAAAAAAAGCTATGCAAAAAAAGCAACTTCAAGAGCAAGTCCAGCAGAAAGATTCTCTCCTCAAAAAGTTTCATTGAAAAAAGACGGCTATGAGTTAATAATAACAGAAAAGCCCCAGGCAGCACAAAAACTTGCATCAGCTTTAGGGAAAGCTGTTAAAAAGAATTTTTTAAACGTTCCTTACTATGAGGTTGAAAGAGATGGAAAAGAATTGGTCATTGCCTGCACAGTAGGCCATCTGCTGACATTAAAGCAAAATACTCAGGGTTCAGCTGTTCCTGTGTTTGACGTCAGCTGGGTGCCAAATTATTTAGCTATAAAAAAAGACTTCACTAAAAGGTATTTTGAAACTCTTTCAAAGCTTGCAAAAGGCGCATCAGAAATAACAGTTGCAACAGACTATGATGTTGAAGGAGAAGTTATAGGATTAAATGCTGTAAGATTTATCTGCGGCCAGAAAGACGCACAAAGAATGAAATTCTCCACTTTAACAGACTCAGAATTAAATGAAGCTTACGAACATAAAGCAGATACCTTGAACTGGGCTCAGGCAATTGCAGGAGAAACAAGGCATTATCTAGATTGGTTTTATGGTATAAATCTTTCAAGAGCTTTGATGAACGCAATAAAAACAACAGGCAGATTCAAAATAATGTCTATAGGAAGAGTTCAAGGCCCTGCATTAAACATGATTGTAGAAAAAGAAAGAAAAATCCAGGCGTTTAAATCCCAGCCTTACTGGCAGATTTTTATAACAATAAAAAACTCGCATGAAATAGAGCTTCAGCATAACAAAGATATTTTTGACAAAAAAGAATTAACTAAATTTGAAGGCCTTGTTGGAAAAACAGCAAAAGCAGAAACAAAAAAGAAAGAGCAGATTCTCCCCCCAAATCCTCCGTTTAACTTAACAGAACTGCAGATGGAAGCTTATCGCCTTTTTGGAATAACTCCAGCAAGAACATTGCAGATAGCACAATCACTCTATCTTGCAGGCCTTATTTCTTATCCAAGAACTTCCAGCCAAAAGCTTCCAGCATCTATAGGCTATAAAGAGATTCTGAAAAAACTTTCCAGAGAATTCAATGTTGAAAATTTAATCAAAAGAAATACTCCTGTTGAAGGAAAGAAAACAGACCCTGCCCACCCTTCAATTTATCCAACAGCTCAGAATGAAGGAACACCTTTAAATGCAGAAGAGGAAAAAATTTATAATTTAATAGTAAAAAGATTCCTTTCTCTTTTTTGTGAAGATGCAATAATTGACAATAAAACAATAACTGCAAAAGTTAATGACCTTACATTTAATACTAAAGGCGCTGAAATAAGAAAAAAAGCCTGGCTTCAGATTTATCCCACAAAAATGAAAGAGCATGAGCTCCCAGATATTAATGGAGATGTAAAAATAATTGACATGCGGACAGAGGAAAAAGAAACCCAGCCTCCAAAGCGTTATAGTGAAGCATCAATTATTGCTGAATTGGAAAAAAGAAATCTAGGAACAAAGGCAACAAGAGCAAACATCATAGAAACTCTTTATGACAGAAATTATGTAAGGGAAAAGAGCATTGAAGCGACTCCATTAGGAATTTCTTTAATAACCACTCTGGAAAAATACTCTCCTGTAATTATAGACGAGGCTCTTACTCGAGAATTTGAAAAAGACATTGAACAGATAGAGGGCTCAAAAACAAATCTTGAAGAAAAAGAGGCTAAGATTGTGGGCAAAGCAAAAGAGACTATAATAAAAATAGCAGAGCATTTTGAAAAAAATCAAAAAAATATTGGTGAAGAGCTTGTTAAAGCAACAGACGAGCTAAGAGAAATTGAAACAGAAGAAAACAAGTTAATTCATTGCCCTAAATGTGAAAAGGGAATGTTAGGAATAAAATATTCAAAGAAAACAAGAAGATTTTTCGTTGCCTGTGATGCTTACCCAGACTGCAAAACAACTTTCTCCTTGCCTCCAAACGGAGTAATAAAGAAAACAGGAAAAGTCT
>JBAZBJ010000020.1:0-3006 GCA_041671525.1 Parcubacteria group bacterium | reverse complement strand
GTCTGCGAGAAATGCAACTTCCCATTGCTAATGAGATTGTCAAAAGGCAAGCGCCCCTGGACATTCTGCTTTAATCCAAACTGCGAAAGCAACAAAGAGCGCATGGAAGAATACAAAAAGTCACAGCAAGAAAAAGCAAGTGTTGAAGAAGATAATGCAGAAGAATAAAGTTATTTAAATCAATTAACTTTTTATATGCATGAGTGAGCTTAAGATTGTATTAATTATAACCTTGATTCTTCTGACTATTGGAAGCGGAGTGTATTACCTACAGTTAAATTATTCTGAATTTAATTTCTACCAATCAGAATTAACAATAAACCAGGAGAATATTACAGAAAAACTAAATTATTACACAAATAAGCCTTATCATACTTTATACAGAGATTTTCAAAGCCCAATAAAAGAGCCATGGAGCACAGATTTAAACACTATTGAAATTGAAAATGTTCAATGCCAGCAAGGAACTGCTTATTTCAAAACTTTCTCCAACAACTGCTATGTTTCAAATTCAATCACCCCTTCATCATGCCTTCCTTATACTGAAAGAAATGAATACGGCTGCTCTTTTGGAAATGATTATGGATTTTCAAAGGGAAAAAACTACTGGATTGAATCAAATTACCAGCTTCATCCAAAAGACATTATAAAAATAAACAACAATTATTACATAAAATTTATAGCATACAACGAGAATAATCATAAGAGGCTTGTTGCAGGAAAAAACCTAATCGTTAATGGCGAAGCAATAACAGCAAAATCTTATTCTCCGGATGAGATGGTTATAGTTTACATTCCCTATAACGGAAATACCTCTAAATTTAGTATAATAACCCAGAATGATTTTGAATTTGACAATAAGTCATTAAAGCATTTCCTTATGCTTCTTTTATGTCTGCTTCCAGGAATTATATTTTTCTCTATTTGGTTTTTCTTTGGCAGGGAGAACTTTTCAGAAAATGTTCCAAAAGAGCTAAGCACATATCCTATAAAAAGAAAAGCTTGGGAAGTTGCTGCATTTTTCAATCCTCCTTTCGGAAACCAAAATCCTAATCTGATTTCAGCTTTATTAACTGATTTTTATCATAGAAAAATTATAGATATACAAATTGAAAAAAGATCATTTAAAAAAAATCTGTATGTAAAAATAAAATCTTCTGAAGAAAAAGCTTTGGATGATATTGAAAAAGATTTCATGCATATCCTAAAGTTTTTTGAAAGCCATTCAGAAAAAAACGAAGGCTATTTTAAGCTAGACTTTAATGGATTAAACTATCTAGATAAACAAACATTAAGAGTAAACTACACGACTTTCTCTTTTGATATTGGTATAGAAAAAAGAAAATACTTTTCTAATCCGGGTGCTTTATCTTTGTCCTTAGCCTTAATTGTCTTAATCGCTATTACCGTTTTATCTTTTGGATATAATTCCATAATTAGCTTTTTCATCTTTTTTTCTTTTATTATCGCTTCTACTATTGCAAGCATAACCCTTTTGATCTCCAAGTATAAAGGTAATTATTATCCAGAATACCAGAAATGGCAGGCCTTCAAGAATTTCCTCTCAAATTCAGATTCAATGAAGCTTCATGGCCATAAAGGAACAATCATCTGGGGGGAATTTTTGCTGTATGCAACAGCATTAGGTGTAGCGAAAAAAGTTCTTGAAGAAATGAAAGCTCAAAAGATAATAACAGAAAGTCAGTACAATAACTATTCAGTTATTTCTTCTTCAGCTTCTCTTTCTGCTTATACTGGGGGATTTGGCAGCAGTTCCTCAGGAAGCTCTTCTGGTGGAGGATTCAGCGGCGCAGGTGGCGGGGGAGTGGGCGGTGGCGGCGGAGGCGGAAGATAACTATCTCTGAGATTTATACCTTGTCAAGCACTCTCTGACAGATTCATGAATTTCAGGAACATCAATTCCTTCTCTTTTTAGCTTATCAACACTCAGCTTGCAATTAGAACGTTTTGCCAAGGTGGTTTTATCCAGTTCTTCTAAAGGCATTCGCTCAAAGCGGTGTCTTGGATTTACTATCTCCTTATACATCTCCATTATCTCATAAGGTGAAATAGCTCCTTCATTTACTACATTATAAATCCCTTCTCTTCTTCTCGCTATAAGTTGCCTTAAAGCCTTAAGCATGAATGGAATAGTCGTCATTGAGTTTTTTATGTCAATCACTCGATTATATCCCACAAGCTTATCTATAAGATTTCTTTCATCGGTTTTATCATCAATAGGCATTCTTATTCTTACCTGTAAAATAGGAGAATTAAAATCTCTGGTAAGAAGCCGTTCTGCATCTATTTTTGTCATTGCATAAAACTGGGGCCCATAAAAATTTGGCATATCCTCTTCACTAAATCCCTCTCCATGATTGTCTCCTTGATAAATGCACCCGCTTCCAAGATGTACAAAATAAATTCCACGCTTGGCGCATTCTCTAGCAATAAGCCACGGAACAAAAGTATTGCTTTCTCTTGTTTCTTCTTTATGAGTTTCACAATAGTCAATGCTCTGAACTCCCTCACCATGTGTCTTCCCAATAGCATTGATTACAACCTCTGGATATGAATCTAAGGCTCTTTCTAATTCTACATTACGACTTTGAAGACTAACTCTAGCTCTAGAAAGATCGTAGTCAAAATCTCCAGCTATTTTCCTACCTATAAATCCTGCGCCGAAGACTATTCCCCTTGTCATAGAACTACACAAAAGCCAGGCATTTTAAGATTTATTGGTGATTAATATATAGTTTAAACTAATAATTTTTAAAAACAACTCTTGATAAAATAAGTTATGTTCAGCTTAGAAGGAGTAGGTGGTTGGTGGGTAGTTTCCAATTATGATGATGGCAAAAGCCTAAAAATAGCAAAAAGGGTAAATCCAAATTATCATGGCTTCACAGAAAACCAGGCAAGACAGCTATCTTCACAAATTAATCTCAGAGATTTAAGAGAAACTTTTTATGCTCCTGGCCAAAAAAGAGTTTTCCTTGATGGCAG
>JBAZBJ010000019.1:0-14409 GCA_041671525.1 Parcubacteria group bacterium | reverse complement strand
TATGATTATACTTGCTCAAGCGGCGCATGTACTTACTCTACTAGCTGGGAAGATGGAGGAGTAGTAAGCGAGGAAGGCGATGCAGACTATTGTGCTAAAAGAAAAGAGAATGATTGCAGTTTATGCGGGCATGAAGAATTTGAATGCTCCTGGGATGATGAATGCTCTGGGAATTTGATCTGCTCAGGCTATAGTTGCTGGCTTTTTACAAGCGAGTGTGGCTGCTGTAATTCTGGAGAAACCTGGGATACTATTGATAATCGATGTTGCCAATGCACTGGTGTAAGTGCATGTTGTGATGGCTGTTATTACAAGCCAAGCAGTTATGTTTGTGATAGTAATTATGGAGATTATTCTTATGGCTGCAGTGATGGAGAGTGTTTGGGAAATGACGTATTCAAGAGAAATAAGGCGAGATATTGTTCGGGTACATCTTCAGAATGCATCGGTGCAATTGCTTGGAATGATTGGAGAGTTTATGACTCTTGCACTTTAAGTGAATTCTGTGATGCAAGCAAAGCAGGAACAACTGCATTTTCTTGTTCGAGTACACAATGCACTTCAGGTGACTGCTGTGATACAACTTGCGGGAAATATACTTTCAAATCAAGCAGTATCAAATGCTTAGATGGAACTGAAAATGGCTGCCCTTGGGGAACAAATCTGGGGAATGATTTTGGAGAAAGGCCTGTCAGTCAGTTTTGCTCTGGAAGTTCAGGCGAGTGCAATGGAGCTAGAACAAATGGAAACTGGCAAGTTTCTGCTGACTGTTCTGCAACACAGTATTGTGACAGCTCCTCAGGATGTATTGGGGTTACATGCTCAACAAATTCAGATTGTACTGCAGATAGCTGGCAGGATGTTAGATGCTATAACAGTGATGTTTATGGAGACTTTTTAGATTATAGTTGTGCAAACGGAGGGTCAAAAAATGCTTATTGTGACTTTACAAGAAGAGATGATTTAAAGAAGGAAGAATGCGGAGATTCGGGCTATACTGGCGTAAATTATTGCTATGATGAAGATGTTTATCGAGATTATTCAGTTAAAGGCTGCTTAAACAGGGAATGTTATTCTAATAATGAAAGAAGAAAACAAGCTGATTGTGCGAGCGGATGTACCAATGGCATGTGCAATGGTGAGTCATGCACTGATGAATGTACTTTGGATGAAAAAAGATGCAGCGATAATTATGCGCAAATCTGCGGAAATTACGATGGCGATTCTTGCCTTGAATGGCCTTCAGCAGAAGGAGAGGGGAATAAAAATTGCGGTTTAGCTGGCTGTGAAGAAGGAAAATGCAAAAAGCCGGATTTAAGTATTGAAAGCCTTAAAATTCAAGCGACTAAAGAAAAAAATGTAACTTTGGCATTCACTATAAAAAATATTGGAAATGTAACTGCAAATAATATTTATTGGGCAGCTTATCTTGGAGAAGAGGATAGGAGCTTGAAAAGGACAAAGCCGATTGAGCTGCAGCCAGGAGGCTGGACACGAGCATTTATGATTCTAAGCTATTCAATTTCAGGAAGCTATAATGCAAGAGTTGTAGTAGATAATGATAATTTAATTGAAGAAACTGATGAAGAAAATAATGAGGCGCTTATTCCAATAACAGTATAATTCTCTTACTAAGTAAGTTAGTTACTAATTTAGTTAATAAGAAACATTTATATATTAAATTTTTCTAGTAAAATTAAGAAAAGGGGTTTAAGTTGAAAAAATATTTGCTTCTTATAGAGGATGAGAAACTTTGGGAGAAATTTAAAGAGAATCTTAAAAGGGATATTAACAGCGAAATTATTGAATTGATAAAAAAACATATCTTGGGGGGAAAGCAGCATGAAAAGTAAAAAGGGGCAATTAACAGTTTTTATTATTATTGGGATAGTTATAGTTGCAAGTGTCGTGCTTTTCTTTGTCTTAAGAAATTCTTTAAGCGTTACTAACATTCCTGCAGACTTGCAGCCAGCTTATAGAAAGCTTGTTTCATGCATAGAAGATGAAACTAATATTGGGGTGAGTGTACTTGAAAGCCAGGGGGGCTATATTGAACTACCTGAGTTTCAGCCTGGAAGCGAGTATATGCCCTTTTCCTCTCAATTAGATTTTCTTGGAACACCAGTGCCTTATTGGTATTATGTTTCAGGCAATGGCATAGAAAAGCAGCAAGTGCCTTCAAAAAGAGATATGGAGAAGCAGTTAGAAAACTTTATTGAAGGAAGGATAAGAGAGTGTGACTTTGAAGAATATTATCAGCAGGGAATGGAAATCAACCAAGGCGAGCCAAGAGCTAGAGTGAGTGTAACCGAGAGCAAAATTGTGATTACTTTGGCTATGAATACTGAATTTAAGAAAAATGAAGAAAGCGCGTTTGTTGCAACCTATAAAACTGAAGTAAGTTCTGCACTTGGCAGATTATATGATTCAGCGAAAAAAGTTTATGACTATGAGCAAGATAGCTTGTTCTTGGAGCAGTATGGGGTTGATACTTTGAGGCTTTATGCACCTGTTGATGGTGTTGAATTATCCTGCAGCCCTAAACTTTGGAGTACTGATGAAGTCTTTGTTGAATTGCAAGATGCAATAGAGCAAAATACCCAGTCTATAAAAGTGAAGGGAGGAGATTATACTTTGAGAAATGACAAAGATGAATATTTTGTTGCTAATATAAATGCGGGTGATGTGAATTTCTTAAATTCTAAAGAGTGGGCTCATAGTTTTGAAGTTCTGCCTTCTCAAGGAAATGCGCTAATTGCACAGCCAGTTGGAAACCAGGCAGGCCTTGGAATCTTGGGCTTTTGTTATGTTCCATATCATTTTGTTTATAGCATGAAATATCCTATACTTGTACAAGTTAGTGTAGGCCAGGAAATTTTTCAATTTCCGCTTGCTGTTATCATTCAGGGAAATATGCCTAGAAAAGCCCTGGAAGCTGATGCTTTAGAATATGGAAATGAGGTTTGCAAATACAAGAATTCACAGATTGAAGTTAGGACTTTTGATTCAGATCTTAATTCAGTAAGTGCAGACATATCTTTTGAATGCTTGGGAGAATCATGTTATATTGGAAAAGCTGAAAACGGCATACTTGAAGGCGAGTTCCCACAATGTGCAAATGCTCAAATAATTGCTAAAGCGAATGGTTTTGAAGAAACTAAACAAGTGTTTTCAAGTGTTAGTGGAGGAAGCATAGATGTAATACTTCCTAGAACTCATCCCTTACAAGTAAACCTAAAGCTTAATGGGGCAAGCTATAACGGCAAGGCAATAATCAATTTCATAGGAGACAAGTCCAAGTTTGTTTCTTACCCTGAACAAAAAATAGTTGAGCTGTCAGAAGGAGATTATGAAGTGCAGGTTTATATCTATGAAGAATCTTCGATGAAGCTACAGGGGAATTATCAACAATGTGTCAAAGTTCCAAGCTCGATTTTAGGGATAATTCAAACTGAAACAGAGAAGTGCTTTGATGTGGATATTCCTGAACAAATAATTTCCAATGCTTTAGCAGGAGGAGGCAAACAAGAATATCCTGTTACAGAGTATGAGATTCAAAATTCAAAAAGCATAGAAATAAATGTACAGAGCCTGCCAAAACCAAGTTCATTACAGCAACTTCAGGATAATTATGTTTTGTTCGAAGAAAAAGGATTGGAGATTAATTTAAAATGAAGATTAGAAACATTTTACTGACGCTGGCAATAGGATTAGTTTTAATCAGCTTAGTCTCTGCAGCTTCAAAGACAAATGTACAGAACTCACCTTTCATTAATATTCGTTCTGGAAATGCTGATGAGGCTACATGCAAAGAAGGAACAGACTTTTTAGTGCAGATAACTCCTTTTGGCTGCACACCTCAAGTAGTGAGAAGTGACTTGCTTGAAGAGCAGGATGTTTCTGTGTATTGTGAGCTTGGAGCAACAAAGATAAATCCTATTCTTGATATAAGTGCAATTGAAAGCGTTTCTTTTTCAAAAGAGAATTATCCTAAAGAGGTTAAAGGAATAGGCTTTTACCCGGCAAATAAGGCATTAGGAGCGAAAGACAGCAATGTAAATAATAAAGTATTGAACAACGCAGGTTATGTAGTGATTACTTTAAAAAAACAAGCGAATGAATCTGCAATGCCTGATTTTGTACAGGGAAATTTAAGTGCAAAGCTGAAATATGACATCAAGAAATCTTATGGTGTTGGGGACGCAACTTTTTACCTTTCTCTATTGAGTGATGAAGACTGGGAAACGCAAAAAAACCAATATGCGTTTTGGGAAGGGAAGGGATATCTAAGAGTTGAGAATATTGGAAAAGATGAAGCAACAATTGCTATTTATAACGACGATAAAAAAATTAAAAGCGTTACAATAAAAGACGGCCAGAAATCTGAGAATATTTATCTTCCTGGGTTTGACTGCCTTGCTGGCTTTGAATTAAAGCTTGAAGGCATGAAAAATCCTGAACGAAAAGTTAGATTAAAAGTTGATTCTGGGGTAATTGAAGTTAGAATAAATGAGCCATTCTTAGACAACAAATGTATGGTCAAGAGCATGAGTGATAATGGCATAGCCGAAAAAGTTGAAATAAAATGCAATGAAGACCAAGACGGCTTTTTTAAGAACAAAGCTTTTCCGCTTGAGATTTTTCCAATGATAAAATTAAAAATTAATGGCGAAGATAAAGAAGCTGGCTTAGGCGATTTCTTATATCAGAATGGAAATAAGTATGTTTATCTTGGCTATATAGGAACAAAAAAGGAAACTGGAAATTTAAATGATTTATACTTGTATTTTATTGAAACTCCTGAAAAGAAAGCTGAGCTTAGTGAGAGTGAATTAGCTGATGTAGCTCAATTGCAGTTTCTTCTTCAAAAGAGGATAGCGGTTTTATAGCCGCATTAGACAGTATTGGAAATTTTATTGAAGGCAAGAGTGTCTGGCTTACAAAGATTATTGGGAAAGGCTGGAGTATTCCTTACAAGCTTAGTTACAAAGAAAATGCAAATTCTGAAGTGGAAGTGTTTGGAGGAAAAGTTCAAATTGTGGGGTTTGCAATTAATAAAAATATTAAGCTTGATGATGCTGAGTTTTTAGAATTATATCAGAACGCACTAGAAGATTATGAAGAAATCCTTGCTAATTTCAATTCTGAAACTTATGATAATTTAGATTTGGGAGAAGAAGCGCTGTATAACAAAATTGAGCTAATGGCTAAGGTTGGCCAGAATGAAAGCATTCTCGAATTCTGTGATGAATTTAAGGAAAAATATTCTCAAGATGAAAAAAGAATTTCAGATTTTTGCAAACCTTCTAAGATTTCCAACTCAAAAATTTCAACAAGATATGTTATGATAAATGGAAAGGCTAGAGAAATCTCTTTGGAAGGAGTGTATGAACCTAATGAAGAAGATTTCAGTGCAAAGATTTTGATAAAAGGCCCTAATGGAGAGAGTTCTTCTGTTACTTTATTGAAAAATTCACAAATAGATTTGGATAGCTTTAGAACTGAAGGCTTGGGCGAAAGCATTAAACTAATGGACATTAAAGATGAGAACACGATAAAGCTTAAAACTGTTTTATCCAAAACAGGTGGAAAAGTACTTAATACCCAAGAAAGAGAAGTGAAGCTGGATTCTCCTTTTAGCATAGAAGGGTATACTTTTAGTGTAACTGAAATAAATCTTGTTAAATCTGCTAAAGTTTCTGTGCGCTCAAATGTTAAAGATGGCCAATCAAGCGTTGATTTTAATTTTAAGATTGGAATTGAGAAACGGGCAATCCAGCTTGCACCAGACAAAATAAACCAGCTCATAAACCAAACTAACAGCTCAATAGCCAAATTCCAGAAAATCTCAGATGCACTTAACAAGACTAACACTGCTTTGCAAAGTGCATGCACTTATACTGCAGTTGGATTAGTTGCATATAATCTGCTTAATGGAATAAGCGGAGAGTCAATTGCCAGAAGCACAATTATGAGGGGAGCTAGCGGCTGGTATGAAAGATGTAAGGGTAACAGCGAGGGTGAAGAAGCCTGCTTGCTTGGAAGTGCGGAGGATATTGAGAAAGAAGTGAATGTTGTAGCAAAAGAGATTGAAAGCCAAAATACAAAAATGAAAGAATTGGAAAATAATCATCTTGAAGCAGATGGATTGGATAAAAGTGTCAGTACAACCGGCTTGATGCAGGATTATTCCAAACAGGTTAGAAATACAATAGCCAACTTAGGAACTAGTTTCTCAGATCCTAATGGCGAAGGAGAAGATATTAACATAAAGGAAATACAAACAATTCTTGGTTATGAAAGCTGGCAAGAAGGCAATTATAATTTAGAACAAGCAAAAGAGATTGAACTTTATTCTGGTGTATTGCAGAATAATGAAGCTAATGCAGATTTGAAGACTCTCGCGAAAAACAGGCTTTATAGTATTTTTTCAGAATTGAAAAAGGAAAATGATAATTATGGTGAGAAGGCGGCTTTATATGCTAAATCTGGAATACCGATAAGCCATATGCTTTCAGTTGGCGGAAAAGGCTATGAAAGATTTATTTATCAGGGAGATACAGCAGAGAATCTTGGGCTTGAAGGAGTAGCAGCAGATGCGCCTGTTGTTGCAATGCAATCAAAGACAGAGAATGGAAAATTCTATTATGTCCTTCTTAAGGATACAGGAGGAAAAGTCATGCCAGTTGACAGTGATGAACAAGGCCTAATGGTTTATGATGATTCTGGAAAAAGAGTGGCTGAAGGCAGCAGCATACTGCAAGAATTAAAAACAATGTATTTTGAGAGATCTACATCTGAAGGCTATAACAACAAATACAAAAATCCAGAAGTAAGATATTATGAAACAGAGCCTTACAAAGGCCAGCCTGCAGTAGCTGTTTTTGATAAAGCAAATGGGTGGTATGCAGCTACCAAGCAAACTGTTCCTGTCATGGGAAATATTCCAGCATTTGATGAATCTGGAAGATTAAGAAGCTTTTGGCTTTGCAATGTTGGAGATAATGGAATGGAAGAATTTATTTCAGGAGATGATGTTTGCAAGATGATTGATTTGCTAAATGAGAAAACTTACGAACAATTTCCAGGAATTGATAACCCTGCAGAAGTAAAGAAATTAGTTGATAATGCAGTTAAGGCAGTAAACACAGCGAAAACCCAATATGAAGCAGGAATTAAAAAAATTGCAATTAATGGAGAAGGCATAGATGTTGGCAGGCCTGCTGCTGAAATAAGCGAGATAAGATGCCAGGATTTCATGTCACCAAAAGAGTGCCAGCTTTTATTCAATGTGTGCGATCCAGTAGTATGCCCTTCAAGCAGATGTGATCTTGGAGGAGTTTATCCTGTGAAAGATGTTGTGCAGTCAGGAATTATCGGAAGCATAATGCTTTGCCTGCCTAACTTTAAAGAAGGAATTTTCTTTCCAGTATGCCTAACCGGAGTGCAGGCGGGAATTGATGCTTGGCTTTCTGTCCAAGAAGCTTACAGAGACTGCCTGCAAACTGCGCTAGATAAAGGAGAGACTGTTGGAGTATGTGATGAATTAAATAGCATGTACATCTGCGACTTTTTCTGGAGGCAGCTAACTCCAGTGGTGAAAGCAGCATTGCCTAATCTAATTTCTACAATTTTTGACCAAGGAGCAAAAGGCGGAGGAGAATATATGTTTGCAAAGAAAGCATTAGATAATGCCAGGTCTTCAATGGATTACTTTACAAATTATTACGGCAAGAATGTGCTTGCTGCATTTGAAGCAAGAACTATGGAGAAATTCTTAGGAGACAAATTCTGCAAGGCTTATCCTTCTGTAAATTACCCTAACGGAGCAGATGTAATTTCTTCTATAACTGAGCCTTCTTCACCACCTCAATTTTATGGAAGATTTGACGAGATTTCATTTACTAGTGTTACAGTTCCTCCTACTTCACAATACAAGGTTTATTATCATATTTTTGCAGGAAAGAATTCAGGTGCATATTATAGAGTATACTTAGAAGGAGATGCTGAAAGCTATTATCAGGATACTTCAGCTTCAAGAGAAGTTGCATCAGGTTACATCGCTGTTGGAAAATATGCTTCTGAGACTGTAGATTTTACATCACCTTCTGGCTATAGCAGAATGTGCATAAGAGTCAATGATTATGAAGAGTGCGGATTTAAGCAGGTTAGCACTTCTGCCGCAGTAGATTTCATAAATGACAAATATATGGAAGAGCAAGCTTCACAGAAAGAAATAACAACTGAAGCTGCATGTATTTCAGGAACTATCAGCCTTTACAGCATTTTTAATATCAACCCCCAAAGCATGGCTGAAAATGCAATTAATCCTGCGCTTTACAGCAAAGGAATTGTTAGAGTGTGCGCAACAGAAAATCCTGGAAGAGGAACAGATGCTTATGCAGGCATGAACAATTCTAGATGGGTAGAAGTTGGCTATTGCGGAGAGGAAAATATAAGATGCTATATTGATACAGAAAGCATTAAAGATGCAATTATTTCAAAGAACATAACTGATGAAACTTTGACTGAACTCTCAAAAAATTATTTAGATATTTTAGGCCAGGAAAACCAGATTCTTTCTGATGATGAATTTTCAGGCAAAGTTGAGGAAATAAAGAAAGCAAATGAAACAAAGAAAATTTCACTTGTAAATGGAATCATTGAAAGAGTTTATATGAACAGCCAAAAAGCCTATCTTCTTCTATTAAGAAGAAATGCTTATTCTAATCTTGCAAAGCTTGATTTTGCAAAGAAGGCTGAAGCTAGAGCTAAAGCAGCAGGGCAAGGAACAAGCGAAGAAGCTTCTGTGATAAGATCTAGAATTTTAGCTGTTGCAAAGGCTTTTGCGGATAAAGGATATGATGAGACAAGAATTGATGTAGATGGAAATGTAAAGAAAGATAAGGTCTGTGCGACTTTTGTTTCACACGTATTAGTGGACGCAGGGGTTAAGGCAGAAGGAATATCTTGGAGTAAGGATGCTATTTGCTCTTGTAACGCTATTGATGTTTTAATATCAATTTTTGAAAGCAATAACAATTTTGTCGAGGTTAACAAGAACAATCTTCAGCAAGGAGATATGGTAATTTTAGGTTATAAAACTGAAAGAACTCAACATATTACTATTTTTTCATATTACAGCAAGGATAAAAAAAGTGTTAATGTTTATGGTGATCCTGGCGATAGAAAAAGCGACACTGCACAACTTGAAACTTACACTATTAATGGAGACTGGTATGTTTATAGGGCATTTAGATATACTGGGGGGGTTGAAGAACTGAAGGCAGAAGCTGAAGCAGTAGCCCCTGAAGAGCATATAGATTTAGATACTGCAATAGCTGAAGCTGAAAACAAAGAAGGAACATATTCTGAGAGTGCTGAAAATAAGAAATTAATTGATGGATTATATGATGAAAAACTAATTACTAAAGAAGAACATTCTTATCTCCAAACTAAGGGTACAATGGAAGAGCTGCAGATACTTCTAGAATCTAAAAAAATTGGTTTAGTTGAAGCCCCTATTTTTGAATATAAAGATGGAAGAATAGCCACTAATCTTTATTATAAATACACAAATAAATGGTATTGGTCTAGCGATAGCAAGAATTGGATACCTGCACCAACTGGGGGCTTTTTTGGTTTCCTTCTTAAAGGAGATAATAAGGAGTTTATTCAAAAACTTGGAGCAGAAGATTATGCTGGAGGATTAAAACTTCTTATTCAGAGACTTGATGCAGATAAGGGAAGATTGATTAAGCCTTCAATTCACACTGAATTTGTCGATATGGATGTCAACAAACAATTTACTTATAAGTATAATAAAAATATACTTTTATTTAGATTTGTTAATAATAAATGGCAATGGAAGATTAATGGTAAGACTGAGTGGGGTTACGGAGCTTGCATGCCTGCTGGTTCATGCAATGAGCCTGCTGCACTTACCGCACAATTAGAATCCGAAGATTTCTATGGAGGTGCAGAAATGATATTCTATGTGAATAAAGAATCACCTGGGGGAGTTATCCCCAGTCTGGTCTTTGAGTACAAAGATGGAGGCGTTTCTGATTATTACTATAAGTATGAAAACAATTGGTATTCTTCTCCGGATAATAAAAATTGGCTGCCGGTGCCAAATGTAGAATTCTTCAGCTTTGCAGTGCCTGAAGACGATAAGAATTTTATAGAAAGTCTTGAAGGAAAATCTTACCTAAAGGGTTTAGAATTAATGATTAATAGAATGGTTAAGGCAGGAAATAGTGCAACTATCCATACTGAAAAAGTAGATATGGATTATACTAAGAAATTCACATATAGATATGATGGAATGACTTTTTATTTTAAATATACAAATGGCTGGGTATGGCAAAAGCCTGATGCTAGATCCTGGAATTCTGAAGTTTGCGAACCTGAAGGAGATTGCGGCGAGCCGATAAGATTAATTTCTGAATTAAAAGGAAGAGAGTTTGAAGAGGGTGTTGGAATTTTATTTTATGGGGAGAGAACTTCTTATGAAGATGTTCCTGAAGTAGCAGATAAAGTTGTTGAAACTGAAAGCAAGGAAAGTGCATTTTCTAAAATAATTCTTGATGTTGCTAAAGAGTTTGAATCCCAGGATTATGATGAATTTAGATTAGAGAACGGCAAGCAACTAACTACAAATGTTGATGCCAGATTTATTTCTCATGTTTTGGTAGATGCAGGTGTTGCAGAGAAAGACATAGAATGGTTTAGTGATGAGAGTTGTTCTTGTGATAACCGCGAAAATCTAGTTTCTACTCTTGAGGCTAATAGCAACTTTTTAGACATTTCAATAATTGACGGCAACAATCTTCAGGCAGGAGATATTGTGGTTCTTAGCCTTAATGATAAGAAAATATATGAAATCGGAATTTTTGCAAATTATATCTTTAGTCCAACTAAAAAAACTATTCTTATGTATGCTGATCCTGGGTCAAACAAGAATGTAACATTGCAGAGCATTGTTTTAGGCCAAACGCCTAATAATTGGTCAATTTATGAAGCATTCAGATATGATTCCTCTTTTAGAGACGTTTCTGGTTCAGCACATTAATTAGCTTTTTAAACTACTTCTATTTAGTTTTACTAAGCGGAGTTGCCGGATGTCGCCAATATACTTTGGCTTGTCCATCATCTCCAGTCTTTGAAGCGGAGTTGCCGGAGTGGTCAAACGGGTCAGCCTTAGGAGCTGATGGCATATGCCTGCGAAGGTTCGAATCCTTTACTCCGCATTTTGGATTCAATAAGAAATTTATCTCTTCTTTTTCAAAATGAATTAATCGTATACAGTTATAATTTATTAGGCAGCTATAAGCCTTAGAATTATTTCTTTTTAGCTTCAACTTCTTTTTGTTTTATCTTGTCTTCAAGCTGAAGCCTTTCTATCAATTCTTTGTACCTGTTCCTGATTGTTACTTCTGTTATTCCTGCAATATCTGCAACTTCTCTCTGGGTCTTCTTTTCGTCGTTCATTAATGCTGCAACATACAAAGCTGCTGCTGCAATGCCTGCAGGGCCTCTTCCTGAAGTTAATTCAACTCCTTCTGCCTGCCTTAATACCTTAAGAGCATCATTCTGAGTTCTTGGAGAGAGCTTTAATATTGATGAGAATCTTGAAATGTAATCTTTTGGAGAGCTTTGCTTTACTTTGATTCCAAGCTTTCTTATAATAAATCTGTATGTTCTTCCGATTTCTTTTCTTTCAACATCTGAAGCTGTTGCCATTTCATCCAAAGTACGAGGAATATTGTAGCTTCTGCATGCTGCATACAAACATGCTGCTATCACCGATTCCATACTTCTTCCACGAACTAATCCTCTTTGCAGAACATAATTGTAGATTCTCGCAGCTTCATCTCTTACTACATTTGGCAAGTTAAGATAAGAAGCGATAACTCTTAATTCAGCCATTGCAAGCCTTAAGTTCCTTTCTATGCTTGTTGAAACTCTTTCCTGCCATTTTTTCAGCCTTAAGAATTTTCTTGTTTGTCCTGGCTCTAGCTTGTAAATATCTGAAATTTCACCGACATTAGTTGTAAGCCCCTTATCGAATTTTTGCATGCTTATTGGAGCTCCACCACGGCCTTTTTTCTCTTCTTTGTCAAAGCTTCCTGACAGGTCAATTCCAGAATCAGTCATCTTTTCTTCAATTACCAAGCCGCAATCATTGCAAATAACTTCTCCTAAGTGAGCGTCATAGGTAAGATTTATACTTCCACATTCAGGACAGCGCCTTATATTCTCATTAGCCATTTTAGAGGAAAATTATATTTATTTAATAATACTTGCGTAAGATTTATAAACCTTCAGCCTTTTTAAAGCTTTGTCTTTTTATAGTTATGAGAAAATAGTAAAAATTACTCAACAAGAATACCGTTTACAATTCCTTCCTGGCTTGGCCTGTTGGTCAGCTTGACCTTTCCAAGCTCGGTTTCAACAATAGTTCCTTTAGTCATGATATTCTGCCTTGCTAAGAACCTGTTAGAAGGTGTTTCAAGAACATTTTTTATCTCCACTTTTTTTGCCACGCCTTTTCCGGATTTAGGATGAACATTAACAAATTTTGTTTTTAATACGAACCTTTTTATGTTTCCACCATGAGTTCGCTTTGTTCGCTTTTTTTCTTCTCCAAGTTTTACTTTTCTCTGCTGGCCTGAGATTTCATAAGATTTTTTCTTTCTATTTTTCTTATATCTTCCGCCAGATATTTTCTTTCCTGTATTCATATTATGAGAGAAGAAAATTGGTTTAAATATCTTTTTGTTAACTACTAATGATTATAAACTCCTTTCACTGATAGAAAAGTATGGGCAGACGTTCTGTTAGGATAGATTATGATCCTGAGGCAGAAAAAAATCCAGACAAGTATGATGCCTTGGAAAAAGCTCTTAGCCTTTATCCTGCTTTGACTATTATCTCCTTTAGAGGCGGATGCGAACTTTCTGTTCCGGATAATGTAAGCCTTGAAAAATTAGCTCGTGTATTAACTCCTATAAAAATTATTTAATTTTTGTATGCAAATATTTATAAACAATTTTTATTCATTTAGCATATGGTTAACGGGATTGAACGTCCATTGGATTTGCTTAACAATTCCAAAGGCAAAGAGATTTTAGTGAGCTTGAAAGGCGACAAGCAGTTCGTAGGAACATTGTTGGCTTTTGATATCCACATAAATCTTGTGCTGGACAACATAAAAGAAATGCAGAATGGAGAAATCAAGAGAAATCTTGGATTGACCTTTTTAAGAGGAGACACCATAATTTTTATTTCTCCTGCTTCTACAGCTCATTTGAGCAAATAAGATAGCGTTTGCCTGTAATTTTCGCAGGGCCCATGCTAATTTCTAATCGGAGATTTAATAACTTATATAAAGTATTTTTGCTTGTTTTTTAAATGACAATTAATCTGACCTTTCTTGGAACTTCAGATGCTGTGCCGACAATAACAAGAAATCACACTGCAATTCTTCTTACTTATGAAGGAGAGAATATTCTTTTTGACTGCGGGGAGGGAACACAAAGGCAATTTAAGAAAGCTAAGATAAATCCATGCAAGCTCACAAGAATTTTAGTAAGCCACTGGCATGCAGACCATATTCTTGGCATTCCTGGATTATTGCAGACGCTTTCACTTTCTGGCTATGGAAAAAAGCTAAAGATTTACGGGCCAAGAGGAACAACTGATTTCATGAAAAAAATTTTAGGAATGTTTGTTTTTAGAGGAGAACAGGAATTAGAAGTTGAAGATGTTTCTGGAAAATTTTTAAACGAAAAGGATTTTAGTATAGAAGCACGGGCAATGACTCATGGAGCTCCTTGCAATGCTTATGTTTTTTTAAAGAAAGGGCAGATAAGAATTGACAAGAAAAAACTGCAGAAATTGAAAATTCCCTCATCGCCTCTTCTTGCAGATTTGAAAAAAGGAAAAGACATAACTTACAATGAGAAGAAGTACAAGGCAAAAGAATTAACATTTAAAGAAGAAGACAAGAAAATTGCAGTTGTTCTTGACACAAGTTTTAATGACAGTATAATTCCTTTTGTAAAAAATGCTGATGTCTTGATATGTGAAGCAACATTTAGCTCTGAAATGGAAGAAAAGGCAAAAGAATACAAGCATCTTACTTCCAAGCAGGCAGCTGAGATTGCAAAGAAAGCAAATGTGAAGAAGCTTATTTTAACACATATCAGCCAGAGATATGAGCAAGACAAAGAAAAGATTTTGTTAGAAGCAAGAAAGACTTTTAAAAAATCTTTCATGGCAAATGATTTTGATGTTCTGGAGATATAAAAATAAAAGCGCCCCCGACAGGATTCGAACCTGCGACCCCTAGCTTAGAAGGCTAGTGCTCTATCCAGGCTGAGCTACAGGGGCTCTCTGATATAA
>JBAZBJ010000018.1:8767-16375 GCA_041671525.1 Parcubacteria group bacterium | reverse complement strand
TGCTTCTTTAATATAATTTGATTCTAATGCAAATCCTATGTTTTCTCCAGATCCAATTTTAAAATTATTTATTCCCACAACTTTTCCGGTTTTATCAATTAGAGGACCTCCGGAATTTCAAGGATTTAATGCAGCATCTGTTTGAATATAAGCTGTTAAACCATTTGGACCAATTCTATGGATACCTGAAATAATTCCTTGCGAAACTGAAAATTGCAATCCAAGCGGATTTCCGATTGCAATGACTTTTTCACCGACCTGCGCTTTATTTGAATCTGCAAGCTCTAAGAAATTTTGTTCGCTAGGAATTTTTAATAATGCAATATCCAGGTCATTGTCATAACCAATTAATTCAGCATCTATTATATTCTGTTGGTAATCTATTGCTTTTACTATATTTCCTCCAGATACTACATGGGCATTAGTTACCACATAACCTTCTTTATTAACTATGAAACCTGTACCCTGGCCAATATCTGTTCTTATTGTTACAACACCTTTAACTGAACTTTCAATTATTCCGGAAAAATCGTCTCCTGCAGATGCTTTTAATGTTGTGAATTCTTTATCTATAGTTCCTATTTGGGTATTTAATGAAGTTAAATCTTTTTTGGTATTCATGAGATTGTCTGTTAATTCATTAATTTTATTTTGAGTATTTGCTTCAAAATTATTCAATTTGTCTGTAACTTCTTTATTGTTTACTGACTGTTTAACAATTATTCCGTTTAGAAGTATGGCTGTTACAATCATATAAATAATTACTATAGTCGTAAAACTACCAATTACAATTTTATGGTGTTTTTTTAATTCCACATGATGAACTACCTCTTGATCAAAATTATTTTTTACCATTTTTTGACTTTATTTATCTTAAAATACTAAGATATAAAAATCCTTTCCTTTTATTATTTATATTGGAAAATATATCCAATTTAGATTAAAAGGCTCTACTCGCCCCCTAATTTGTAATGAATTAGAGAGACAGTTAGCCAAATTAAAAGGCTCGTAATGTAATGGATAACATAAACGGTTTCGGCCCGTTTTATGGGGGTTCGAATCCCTCCGAGCCTACTCTTTATAAGAGTAGGTTCAAAACGTGCCACTTTCGTAACGAGTCGCTGGGATTAATAAAATGAAAAATATAGAAGCAAAACCAGGAGATTTAGTTGAGGTTCATCTGAGTAAAGAGATTTATGAAGGAACTCTACTAGAAGCTCCAGAATCAGAAAAGGAAACAGTTCTTTTGAAATTAGGTTCTGGTTATAATATTGGGTTTAACAAAAGAGATATTTTGGAGATTAAATTACTTGAAAAACAAGAAGAAGAAAGTAAAAAAACTGATTTAAAAATTTCTTCTGGAAAGCCAAGTATTGCAATGATTATTACTGGGGGAACAATTGCGTCAAAACTTGATCCTAAAACAGGTGGAGTTAAATGGCTGGAGAACCCTGAGAATTTATTCCAGTTTTATCCTGAAATTTTTGATATAGTTAATGTAATAAAAGTAGAAGTGCCTTTTTTAAAAGGGTCTGAAAGTCTTGATTATAAAGATTGGCAGAAATTAGCTAAAATTACTTCAACTCTTTTAAATGATCAAAATATCAAAGGAGTTATAATTACTCATGGAACAGATACTCTTCATTATACTTCTGCGGCTTTGAGTTTCTTTCTAAGAGATTTGAATAAACCAGTTGTTCTCACTTATTCTCAGAGAAGTATTGACAGAGGAAGTTCTGATGCAATGCTTAATTTAAAATGTGCAGCAATAGCTTCTATTTCAGATATAGCAGAGGTAATGATTGTTGGGCATGCTAGCACAAATGATGATTTTTGTTTTGCAATGTCAGGAACTAAAACAAGAAAACTGCATGCTTCAAGAAGAGATGCATTTAAAGTTGTAAATTCAAAGCCTTTTGCAAAAATTTATGAAAATGATTTAGAAATAATTGGGATTCATAATTTAAGAAATAAAGGAAAAGTAAAACTGGATTCGAATTTCGAAGAGAAAGTGGCTTTAATAAAATTTTATCCTGGCCAGGACCCTTCTATATTAGATTATTATGTTAAAGAAGGATATAAAGGAATTGTGATTGAGATGTTTGGTTTAGGCCAGATTGCAACAGATGAGGCCCGGATTTCCTGGACAAAAAAGTTAAAAGAAGTTATTAAAAAAGGATTAATTGTTTGTGCTACGCCTCAGACTATTTATGGGAGACTTGATCCTTCGGTTTACTCAACTGGAAGAGAATTATTAGATTCTGGAGTAATTTATTTAAATGATATTTTATCTGAAACCGCCTTAGTAAAATTAGGATGGGTTTTGGGTCATAAAGATTGGAATGCAGCCGAAAAAATGCTTGAAAATTTTGCTAGGGAATTTAGTGATAGATTAGAGGAATAAAATGAAAATTGAATTTTTAGGTTCTGATAAATTTACTGAGAAAGATAGAAATGATTCTTATAATCTAGCAAAAACTTTTTTTCCTTGGATCGAAGATAATAATTTTATTTCTCCAGATGAAGTCACTTATGAATTAATGAAAAAGATCTATCCTAATTCAGTGATCTTTGTTAAAGATGGGGAAAAATTAATTGGCCATGCATTTATTTTACCTTGTAATAAGAAGATAATGAATAAATTTTTATCTAGAGAAATTAATGAAAAACAAATGTTTTATCTGATGAAAAAAGAGGTAAATGAATTAAATTTTAATTGTATTTATTTAGCTAGTTCTTTTATTTTGCCTGAATATAGAAATAAAGGCTTGGCTACACAATCCCTTGTTTTAGCAATAAAGAAACTTTGCAAAATCGGCAATAAAAAAAATGTAGTTTTGTTTTATGAATCACTAACCGAAGAAGGAGATAGATTATCCAAAAAAATTGGAGATCAATTAGGATTTAAAATTAAAGGCTTTAAAGAATTATATAATAAAAATATTTAATCTCCCTTATTTTTTATATTGTAACTTATAAGAGGTAACATAATAGAAAGGTTTTTAAGGGAAAAGATACATGTTTTTTTATGAGTAAATTAATAAAGATAGTGCATCCACAAATTTTAAAAGATATTGGTATAGCAAGAGCTTCACTAAAAGGAGATCCTCGTTTTGATTTAATAAGAAGACATAGAATTTATTCTCATTTGGAGAAAGTTTCTAGCCAACATTCTGTTGACATGGAGAAAGTACCTAAGGGTAAAGCTCAGAAACTTGCTTTTGAGAATTTGAATTTAGCAAAAGATTATCTTATGGGAAATTGCAAACGTGAGCTTAGTGAAGAGCCTTTACAAGTTGCTGCAGCTTTAATTAATAATTATCAAAGTGGAAAAATGAGATACCGAGATATTACTGCCAGAACAAATGGAGAAGAGGGGCCTCTGGTTTATCCTGATCCTATAAAGATACCTGGAGAAATGTATCAATTTCTTCAAGAAAATACTTCTTTAGGAACTAGTGTTGAGAAAGCAGTTCATTCTCATTTTCATATAACAAGAATACATCCTTTTGAAGATGGAAATGGAAGACTTGCTAGATTAGTTCAAAATTGTTTTTTAGAATCTTCTGGGCTTCCTGCTATATCTATAGAATCTTTTGATAGAGATTTTTATCTTCATTTACTGAGAAGAGCAACAAGATCCTATCAAGATAATAATGGGCAACTTAAACCAGAATTACTTAAATTTTATGATTATATTGCTTTAAAATTAAGAGACTCGCTTTTAGAAATACATGCTCAGTTGAATCGATCTTAATTATTCCAAAATTTAATAAAGTCCTGTCTTCTTTCTCTTTTATGTCTATAAATTATAAGGAATTAGGATTTAAATCCGGACTTGAAATTCATCAGCAGCTTGATAGTCATAAATTATTTTGTAATTGCCCTAGTTTACTTAGGAAGGACAATCCAGATTACGAAATTAAAAGAAAATTACATGCTGTTGCTGGAGAGAAAGGGGAAGTAGATCAGGCTGCAAAACATGAAGCATCTTTGGATAAAGAGTTTACTTATCAGGGTTATAATACAACTTGCTTAGTTGAATTAGATGAAGAACCCCCACATGAAATTAATAAAGAAGCTTTGAAAATTGCTTTGCATATTTCTCTTTTACTGAATGCAAAAATATTTTCAATATCTCAAATTATGAGAAAAACAGTTATTGATGGATCAAATACTTCTGGTTTTCAAAGAACTGTTATGATTGCAAGAGATGGTTATGTTGAGACTTCAAAAGGAAGAGTTGGAATTGAGGGGATTTTTTTAGAAGAAGATTCAGCTAGACCAGTTGAAAGAAATGATAAAAAGGCAATTTATAAAATAGATAGATTAGGAATTCCTCTAGTTGAGATTGCAACAAAACCTGACATTAAAGATGCAGAACATGCTAAAGAAACAGCATTACTTATTGGAGATATTTTAAGGGCTTGTAAAGTCAAAAGAGGAATTGGAACAATTAGACAGGACATTAATATTTCTATTAAGGGGTCTAACAGAGTTGAATTAAAGGGTTTTCAGAATCCAGACATTATGATAAAAACTGTTGAGAATGAAGTT
The DNA here is from genome assembly GCA_041671525.1 of Parcubacteria group bacterium. Taxonomy (GTDB): domain Bacteria; phylum Patescibacteriota; class Minisyncoccia; order Moranbacterales; family UBA2206; genus UBA11098. Next base: position 11,818 of record JBAZBJ010000018.1, on the reverse strand, counting down.
GAGAGACAGTTGAGCTATGTAAAAGAAGGTAAAAAAAATAAAGCTGAAGTAAGAAATGTTTTAGAAAACGGAACTAGTGAGTTTTTGAGGCCGATGCCAGGAGAAGATAGGATGTATCCTGAAACTGATTTACCTTTATTAAAAATTTCTTTAGATTTAATTAATGAAACAAAAAAAACCCTGCCTAAGCTTAGAAGTGAATTAGAAAAAGAATTTAAGAAGCAGGGATTGAGTGAAGAATATATTAAACTTATTTTTAAGCAGAATAAAGTAGAAGAATATAAAGAAGCTTATTACTCTTTTCCAAAACCAAATTTTATTGCTCAATTAATTTTAGTTTTTCCTAAAGATTTGGCATCTAGGAAAAATCTTGATGCTACTCATGTTACAGAAATAATTGGGGATAATTTAATGGATGTTTTTAATTTAGTAAATAAGAAAAAAATCAAAGAAGAAGACATAAAACAGGTTTTTGAGAAATTAGTAGATGGTAATACACTTTCTGAAGCAATAAAAATAGAAAAAGCTGATTTAGAAGATATTGAAGAAGAAATTTCTAAATTAATAAAGAGCAAGCCAGGTTTAGCTCCTAATGCTTACATGGGTCTGGTTATGGACAAATTCAAAGGAAAAATTGATGGCAAGACTGCAATGGAAATCATTAGGAAATATGTGAAATAAAAACAGAAACATTTAAAAATAGTTATACATTATACATTATATGAAAATTATAACTAAACCAAAATTATGGGGGAACTCTCTTGGTTTTATAATTCCAAGTGAAATAGTCAAGAAAGAAGGGATTACTTTAGATACTAATATCACTATCGAGATTAGAAAAGAAAATCCTTTAAGAGAAGTATTTGGTTCATTAAAAAATTGGAATATTAATTCACAAGAAATAAAAGATGAATTGAGAAAAGAGGAAGAAAAATCTGAAGAGAGAAAATGGAAGAAGTAAAAGGTTATTTTTTAGATACTTATGCTTTAATTGAAATAACAAAAGAGAATAAAAATTATGAAAAATTTAAGGAATTATTGAACTTTACTAGTTATATGAATCTTCTAGAGCTTCATTATATAATAAATAGAAATTTTGGATTAAAAAAAGCAGATTTTTTAATAAATAAACTGAAAGATATTTTATTAAAAGTGGAAATTAAAGATATATTAGAGGCATCAAAATTTAAACTTAAATATACGAAGAAAAAATTTAGTTATATAGACTGTCTTGGATATGCCATGGCTATTAATAGGGATGTAAAATTCCTTACTGGAGACAATGAGTTTAAGAATTTGGAGAATGTTGAATTTGTGAAATAGGTTTTCTAAGAGATAATTTGGTTTTTATCCCTAGGTTATTTAACATTTTTTTCATACTTTTAAAATATCTTATCATTTCATCTAATTCAGACATCCATATAGTTGCCTCATACTTTTCTGATGGGATGATTTTCTTCTTACTGAATAGTACTTGAACAGATTTGTTTTGAAGTTTTTTATAACCAATTATTTTATGTGCTTTATATTTCTTTTTTTCAATACCAAATAAACTGCCATCAGGAAGAATAATATTTTTGTTTTGAAAATCAAAATAACATCCTCCTTCTTTTTTTCTCCACTTTTCCATGATTTCTCTGTCTTTTTTTGTTATTTTTTTCATATTATTCTTTAATCTATTTTTTATTTAAGGATTTGCAGTAACTTTAAAATTTAGATGGAATAACAATCTTAATAAATCCTTTTTTTCTATTCTTTCTATGAAAAGAAGTTATGTTAAAGAATTAATTGCTGGGAAGGACGTACTATTAAAAGGTTGGGTTTATGAATCCAGAATTATGTCAAAAATGGCATTTATTCTTTTGAGAGATAATACTGGAATTGTTCAGTGTATTATTAAAGATCCTCTAGTTTTGAAAATTTCACAGGATTTAACTTTGGAATCTGTTGTTGAAATTACAGGTAAAGTTGTTAAGGCCCAAGTAAAGGCTGATTTTGCCAGAAATGATTTAGAACTTGAAGTAAAATCATTAAAGATTTTAAACAAGGCAGAAAAACTTCCAATACAAGTTAATGAAAAAACTGTCAAGGCAGAACTTCCAACAAGATTAGATAATAGAAGTCTTGATGTAAGAAAACAAAATGTTCATGCTATTTTTAAAATCCAATCTACAATTTCCAATTCTTTTAGAGAGTACTTTTACAAGCAGAATTTTCTTGAGATTCAGCCTCCTGGAATTATTGCAACTTCTACTGAAGGTGGAACTGATTTATTCGAAGTAAAATATTTTGATAAAAAAGCTTATCTTGCGCAATCCCCTCAATTATATAAACAATTAATGGCAATTTCTTTTGAAAAAGTTTTTTCAACTAGTGCTGTCTGGAGAGCTGAAAAACATGATACTACTAAGCATATAAATGAAATCAGGCAGATGGATATTGAGTGTGCTTTTTGTGATGATCTAGAAATAATGAAGCAGTTAGAAGGAGTAGTCAGATATATTGTTAAAAAAGTATTGGAAAATAATCAAGAAGAATTGGATTTGTTAAAGGTTTCTTTGAAAGTTCCTGATGTTAAATATCTGAAATATTCTGAAGCAATTGAATTATTAAATAAACACGGTTTTAGAATGGAAACCGGAGATGATTTTGAACCTGAGGCAGAAAAAAAACTTTGTTCTTTATTTCCTGATACAATTGTTTTTACTTATGAATGGCCTAGCAGTATAAAACCATTTTATATCTGGCCAAAAGATGAAAAAAAAGGAATTAGCGGGGGATTTGATGCTCTTTATGGAGGATTAGAAATTTCTTCTGGAGGGCAAAGAGTTCATATTTCTGAAATTTTAATTAACATGTTAAAATCTAAAGGATTAAACCCTGAAGATTTTAAATGGTATGTTGATGCTTTTAGATATGGTGCACCAATGCATGCTGGCTGGGGAATGGGTGTTGAAAGAATGACAATGCTTATTCTAGGACTTCCAAACATAAGAGAGGCTGTTCTTTTCCCAAGAGACAGGGATAGATTAACCCCATAAACTAAGATGA
>JBAZBJ010000018.1:0-8757 GCA_041671525.1 Parcubacteria group bacterium | reverse complement strand
AAGATTAACTCAGGCAATGCTTAAACTGGATAATATTCGGGAATGCACATTATTTCCAAGGGATCGAAGAAGATTGACTCCTTGATTATTAACTTTTTGATAGTTATAGAAATTTAAAAACCCCTGATTCTTGTTAATAGCTTATGCAAACTATTAAGACATATCTACATTTGAATTCTAATCTTAATAGTAATAATTAAAAATCCATCTTTCTTTTCTAATTTAATATTAATTTAAGATGACAACAAATTTTATTTCAATTAAAGAAGCCATGTCTAAGGGCAAAGGAAAAGTAGCTGTGCGGGGATGGGTTCATAGAGAAAGAGGTTCGAACAAAATGAAATTCCTTGTTCTGCGAGATGTGAGTGATATAATCCAATGTGTATTGGATCATGAGAAATTTGAAAAGCAATGGGATGAAATTGATAAAATAAAAGTTGAAAGCAGTGTTGAAATTGAAGGGACTATTAAAGAAGATAAAAGAGCTCCAACAGGATATGAAATTCTTTGTGATAAAATAAACATTATACAGATTGCTGAAGATTTTCCAATCAATAAAGACTTGAATGAAGAGTTATTAGGAGACAGAAGACATTTATGGTTAAGATCTAGAAAAATGACTGCTATTTTAAAAATAAGAAGCACTGTGTTTGGAGCAATTCATGAATATTTTAGAAAAGAAAAATTTTATGAGTATCAGAGTCCAATTTTTCAGAGTGTTCAGTGTGAAGGAGGGTCAACATTATTTTCTGTTCCTTATTTTGGACAAAAAGGAGTTTTCTTGGCTCAAACATGGCAATTGTATGCTGAACCTGCAATTTTCAGTCTAGAAAAAATTTATACTCTAGCTCCTTCTTTTCGAGCTGAAAAATCAAAGACTTCAAGACATTTAACAGAATACTGGCATGCAGAAATGGAAGTTGCCTGGGCAACTTTTGATGATATTTTAAAATACGGTGAGGGTTTAATCAAGCATGTTGTAAAAAAAGTTCTTGATGAAAACCAAGAAGAATTAAAAATTCTTGAAAGGGACCCTAAAAAACTTGAACCTGTTCTTAAAAAGAAGTTTGTCAGAATGACTTATACTGAAGCCTTGAAATTATTAAAAGAAAAAGCTCACATGAATATTGAGTGGGGAAAAGATCTTAGAACAATAGAAGAGGACAAACTAAGCTCTATGTTTGATGTTCCAATTATGGTTACCCATTATCCAAAAATTGTCAAGGCGTTTTATATGAAGGAGGCTCCTGAAGACCCAAAAGTTGTTCATGGTGTTGATTTTATTGCACCAGAAGGTTATGGAGAAATTATAGGGGGAAGTGAAAGAGAGTCTGATATTAAAAAAATAAAAGAGAATCTTGTTGAGATGGGGGAGAAAGTTGAGAATTATGATTTTTATTTAGATACTCGTAGATACGGAAGCATTCCTCATGGAGGATTTGGTATGGGAACAGAAAGAATTATCTCTTGGATTTGTGGCTTAGATACAATAAAAGATGCTATTCCTTTTCCTAGAACAATGACAAGGTGGAAGCCATGATATTTTAATGAAAACAAAGGAAGGTTTAAAAATAAATCTAATTTTTTTTTAATTATGAAACCTGAAATATTATTGTGGGATTCTGATGGGGTATTAGAAGATTCTTTACGTATTAGTATGCAAAATTTTATTGATTCTCTGAAACCTTATGTTTCTCAATTTAGTCTTCCAAGCTATCAGGAGATTTTTGATAATTATCTTGGGGCTACTGAAGAAGAAGATGTTGTCACACTAGCAAAATCTAAAGGAGTTTCTAATGATAATCTGGCAAAGGTAAAAAGAGAATTTATTAAAATTAAAAAAGTAAATTTATTAAAAATACCTTTATTTAAAGGAATTGGGGATGTGGTTTTTTATTCCTATGATCAAAGAATAAGACAAGCTTTGGTTACTGGGAGAGATAAAGCTTCTTCTTATTCTATATGGGGGAATAAATATAATTTAATTAGAAAGAGAGCGGTTCATACCTATTTTGATTATATTTTAGCAGGAGATGATTATCCTGGAAAATTGAAGGCATTTGAACTTGTTAGACAAAGATATAATGTTAAAGGAGAAAACGTTTTGGTTTTAGGAGACGAAGCTAAAGATATTTTGTGTGGTAAAAAATTAGGGTTTGTTACTTCTGCATGTTTATGGGGGACTTTTGAGAAAGATAAACTTTTAGATACAAAACCAGATTTTGTATTTGATAAGCCTAAAGATCTTTTGGGATTTTTAATGAGACCGTAAGAGATTTAAATAAAATTCGATTCTTTAAACTATGGGAAAAGAGCTATTGTTGAAATTCAAACTAACGGAAAATAAATATTAAATTTATTGGAAGCCGTAGGTTCTCTTATTTTAAAAGCCTTTTCACAGGGTTTGTAACTATTTATCCGGGTTTAGATAGATTTAAAAACTTTGAATTTAGCTACTTTTTTATTCTAAATTTGGAGGTATTTTGTAATGCCAAAAAACACAAAACCAATTGTAGAGGAAGATGAAGACCTAGTAGCAGAGAAAGACGAATTTGTAGATGATGATGACAACTTCGTTGACGAGGATGAAGACTATTAAGTCTTAGTCAAAATACTTTTTTTCTTTTTTTTAAAATTTTTAAATGCTTAGATGTTAGTATATTAATGAATATGGATGGTTTAGACAAAAAACGCAAAGAAATAGATAGAATCGATAATAAAATAGTTGAACTTTTAGAAAAACGTTTTGATAAAGTCAAGAAAATTATTGATAATAAGAGAAAAAATGGGGTTTTAGTGGAAAATCTACAGAGAGAAAAAGAGATCAAACTTAAGCACAAAGATGCTAAATTACCTAAAGGATTTAGTGATTCTTTTTTTGATTTATTATTCAAAGAGGCAAAGAAGGAAGGTTTTTAAACAAGGTCTTTTTTTCTATTTAATGAACATAGGGCAAATTGAGCTCAAGTGGTTAGGTCATTCAGGGTTCTTAATTAAAAACCACAGAATAATTTACATAGATCCTTATAATATTAAAGAAGGACTTCCAAAAGCAGACATGATCTTTATTACTCATGGGCATTATGATCATTGTAGTGTAGAAGACATAAAAAAAGTAATAAAAGATGGAACAAAGATTTTTGTGACTGCGGACGCTCAGAGCAAGGTTGTCAGGTTTGATATTCCCATAGAAATAATAATTGTTGAACCTAACCAGGATATTGATTTAGGAGATGTTAAAGTTTCAACAGTATTTTCTTATAATGTTGACAAACATTTTCATCAAAGAGAAGAGGGTTGGGTTGGTTATGTTATTAAGATGAATGACTGTATTATTTGCCATCTTGGAGACACTGATGTTATCCCAGAAATGCAAAAACTCACTGGTTACAAGCAACTTGATAAAAATTTTGTTGTTTTATTTCCTGTTGGAGGGAGATTTACAATGAGTGCTGAAGAAGCTTTTGAAGCTGCTAAAATAATCAAGCCTAGTTTGGCTATTCCAATGCACTGGGGGACTGTTATAGGATCAGAAGATGATGCTAAGGAATTTGTTGACTTGTGCAAAGAAGCAGGAATTGATGCACAAATTTTGCCTAAAGAATAACTTTAAAAATAGTTGGAGAGTTAATTTTTAATGAACCATTTAGATAATTCTGTTAGTGAGATTAGAATATCTTTAGATAGTGTGTCTTCAAGAAATTCTAAATATGTTATGTTTTTTCATAGAAGAGGAGAAACAACTGAACGATATATTATTCCTAGGAGTGAGGTTGTAAATTTTCCTAAAAATGGTTTAGCTATTTTTTCTTTTGCATATAAAGTTGTAGGAATTAGTGAGGATTATTTTAGAACTAAATTAGTCAATGATGAAACATCTTTAAAGGAACTTTCAAACTATGTTATTTCGCAATCGTCTAGTCGGGTTTTATCCACGGTAGAAAAGCAAAATTTAATAGAAATGGGTGTTATTAGCTCTGGCTTATCAGTAAATTCTCTTTCATTAGTTAATAGGGGAAGTGTGCTTTATGATTCTAATCCTGAGCTGGATATTAAAGATAAACTTAAATTAAAGATGCCTTCTGATAAAACTCCTCAAATTAGAGAACTTGATTTTAGTCATCCTGATACTAGAAGAAGATAATTTTGTTTAAACATTAAATTTAATAAACTTCTTTTGTGTTAAGTTTAACATGAAATTTATACTTGGTTCTGAGAAAGATTTTAGTGATTTTGTGGATTTAATTAATAAAGAAGACAGAGTTGGAATTATAACTCATACTGATTTAGATGGAGTAGCTTCTGCAATTTTTTTAGAAAAGATTTTGGAGAGTAAAGGCATAAAAGTTTCTAAGATATTATTTTTAAAATATGAACTCGGAATGTTTGATAATCCAATTCTTTTATTAAAACAAAATAAAATAAGCAAATTATTTTTAACTGATATGAATGCAGATGAAGCAGATTTATTAGGTTTTGAAAAACTCAGAAAAACTTTTGATTGTTTCTTGATTGATCATCATCCAATTAATGATAATTTAATCAATAGGAAAAATATAATTAAAAATGAAACAAATGATTGTTCTGCTTTTGTTTTGTATAATCTGGCTAAGTTATGTTAATCTTACAAAATTAAATTGGCTTGTCTGTGCAACTATGATTGCTGAGTGGTCTTTTAATAGTCCGGAAAATTTGAAGTTTTTACAGAAAAGCTATCCAGAAATAACTTTAGCAAATATTGGTGCATCAGAATTAAAAAATATTTCTGATGAAATCGGCTCTGCTTTAGTTTATTATGGCAATGATTTAATGAAAGTTTATGATTTAGTCAAAGAAGGAGATCTTACAGAAATAAAAAAAGTTCATAAGATTATTGATGCTGAAATTATGAAAAGTGTTTCTAGATATAATAAAGAAGCAGAATTTTATCCAGAAAAGAATTTGTATTTTGGATATTTCAATCCTAAGTTTCATTTAGTTTCCCCAATTTCTACTATTGTTTCAAGGCAGGATTCTAATAAAATTTATATTTTTGCTTCAGATACAGAAAATAATATGATTAAAATCAGTGCTAGAAATCAGTCTGGAAAAGAGGATGTTAATCTTTTAATGAAAAAAGGAATTAATGGTTTAATTGGAGCTATTGCAGGAGGCCATCAAAAAGCTGCTGCTGGTTCAATTAGAAAGCAAGATTTAAATAAATTCAAGGAAAATATTTTGAGATGAATTTGTTTTTGGAATCTTGTTAATTTAAATATGATAAATGATAATTTTCAAAGACGTAAACAAGATACTTTATCAAAGTTAGATAAATCTTCCAAAAAAAGCTGGGATAAAAAAATTATTTCTTTATGTGAAAAAATAAATAAAAAAATAATTATTACACAACTTCTTCTTGCTCTGGAAGAATTATTATAATGATTGATCAGGAAAAAAAGTCTCCTGGAGTTTTTATCTGGGTTACTCATGATTTGATTAATCTTAAAGAACTTAAGGAAATCTTATGTAAATTAAATGTTAAAAATTTAGTTAAGTTTAAACAAGAGCCCTGTATATTGCATATTGCCTGTAAGACTCTAAGAGATGCCCAGGAATTAATTAATAAATCAAAATTAGCTGGTTTTAAGATTGCTGGTATAATTGCCACAGGAAGAAGATTTGTTGTTGAATTAATGAACACAGAGAAATTAGAGTTTCCTGTTATGGATAATGGTAAAATTTTGGTGAGCGATGATTTTTTGAAAGTTATTGTTAAAAAATCCAATGAAAACTTAAAAAAGAGCTGGGAAAAAATTGAGAGACTGGGAAAATTATTGTAATTTAGAGAATAAATATTTATAAACTTTTGAGGAAATTTATTTTTATGAGAAGAGCAGATCATACTATTTATAACTTAATTAATAATTATGCTAGATCTGTTTTAAAAGATCCTAATCATTATATTTTGATGAAATCTTCTAGAAATAGATCTCAATTTGAATTGCATTCTGATGGGTTTAAATTAAGAGATGGAAAGACCTTGATTGGTAGAATACAATATGTTCTTGTTCCATCTTTAGAAGTTGATATTGTTTTAATGGATCATATAAACAGTCAAAAATCTTTTCTCAGATCTCTTTATTTGATTCTTTTGTCAAAGGGTTTTGAAGTGAATGATAAGGCTTCTGAAGAAATAAAACCTATAAAATAACTGCTTTCTTTAGAGTAAGGTTTAAATATCCTTTTTTGAATAATTTTTATAATGAAACCAAGAGTTTTATATCATGGAAGTCCAAAAAATATATTGGGAATGATTAATCCTAGCAGAGCAGTTGATATTAATAATTCTCATCCTGAAAATAATCTCAATGCTGTTTACGCATCTGACAATCGAACATTAGCTATATCTAGAGCTGTTGAAAAAGGAAATTTTCCCAAAGATTGGATGAATGTAGAAAAATCAAGTAGAATTTTTTTGTATGCTGTTCCTTCTGAAACTTTTGAGCAGACAAAATCTGATTCTTCTCAATATGTTTCTTTTGTTTCTGTTTTTCCTATCAGAGTTGAAGTTATTAATGTGCCTGACTATTTGAGTTTGAGGGAACCTAACTGTTGGGAACATTTGGCTGCATATCCTAAATCTCTCTTGGATAAAATGTTATTGGGTTTTGCTGCCTCTCCTTTTTGAAAATTTTCTTTGATTACTAAGCAAAAATTCTAGAAATCCCCATTTATTGTTTATTTTTCAGAATAAAAATATTTAAATAGAACTAGATATTGTATTTTTTATAATATTAATTGATGGCGGTCAATTAATATCTTATATAGATAAGAGGTTTGATCCTCTTTGATTTCTATTATATTAGTTGGAAATGTGTGAAGTATTTAAATATTTCGCAATTTAGTTTCCAACTTCAACAACCTTTGGTTGTTATCCCATGGGATATAGCTATAAGGAGGTAAAAAGAAATGGTATTAGATTTTACAAAAGAAGCAATCCAAAATGCAGACACACACAGCATTAATTTCGATGAATTAAGAGCAGGAAAAGCCAACATTAAAGTTATTGGTGTTGGAGGATGCGGATGTAACGCAGTAACCTGGCTTTATAACAAAGGAATTAATGGCGCTACTGTTTACTCTGTGAATACAGATGCATTGCACTTAAGTGTTACAAAAGCTGACGAGAAAGTCCTTATTGGTAAGGAATTGACTAGAGGTCTTGGATGTGGCGGAGCTCCTAATAGAGGTAGAGAAGCTGCAAAAGAGGCTCTTGTTGAACTTAAGAAAGCTGTTGCTGGTGCAGACATGGTATTTGTAATCACTGGTGAAGGTGGTGGAACAGGTACTGGAGCTTCTCCGGTTATTGCACAACTTGCAAAAGAAACTGGAGCTGTTGTTATTGGTGTTGTTACTATGCCTTTTGAATCTGAAAGAGCTAGAATTGACAAAGCTGAATTCGGACTTCAGGAGCTTAGAGAAGTAACAAACACATGTATTGTTTTAGATAACAATAGACTAGTGGATATTGCTGGACAATTACCTATTGAACAGGCTTTTGCTGTTGCTAACGAATTAGTTAGTACTATGGTAAAAGGTATTGTTGAAACTATTACTCTTCCAAGTTTAATTAACTTGGATTATGCTGATGTTTCTGCAATTATGAAAGACGGCGGAGTAGCAGTTATAGGAATTGGTGAAGCAGATACACAAGACCGTGTTAATGAAGCAGTAAAGCAAGCACTTACACATCCTCTACTTGACGTGGATTATCAAGGTGCTACTGGTGCTCTTATACACATTACTTGTGGGCCTGACTTAAAATTAGAAGAATTCGACCTTATTGGTAGAGTTGTTTCTGAAAATTTGAGTCAAGATGCGCAAGTTATTATTGGTGCGAGAATCTCTAAGGACTTTGTAGGTAAGGTAAGAGTTATCACTATTATGACTGGTGTTAAGTCTCCTTATGTACTTGGTAGAGATTACGAAGAGAAAAGAGTTCCAGCTTCAAGAGAAATGTCTGACTTAGGAATAGAAGTTTGGAGTTAATTTTTAATTTTAAAATGCCTTGGGTTTTCCCAAGGCTTCTTTTTCTTTTTTATTTTTTTGATATATTATCTACATATATTTTATCTTGTAATAATCTTTAAATACCAAATTAGTTTTTTATTTTTATGAAGACAATTGAGGGTATTGATTTTGGAAGAGTTGCTGTTTTAGTTTTAGATTATGATCCAAGACAAGATGCAAAAAATCCTTCTGTAGATGTAGTTCTTGCTTATAGGGCTTTAAATAATTTTATGAGAGAAAAATATAAATTTTCTAGTATAGGAGCTAAGGATGTTACTGTTTTGGCAAATGAAGAATTAGTGGCAAAACATCAACAAGATTTTGAAAATTCTGGTTTAAGATTTTTTCCAAATTGGAGAACTCCTAATAGTGGATATAGAGAATTATTAAGAGAAGGGTTAAAACAAGGAAATAATTTATTTTTAATGGATGAAAATGGAATTCCTGTTCCAGTAACAGTTGGAGAACTTAATGTTTCTGATTTAGAAGGAAAAGTGGATATCAAACCAAAAAATCCTCTTTTTAGATAAGATTTTTTATTTTTTTAATATATTTTAGAAATATACTTTAAATAGAAAATACAATTCCTAGAGCAATTAAGGCAAGAATTATTAAGAAAAATGCCCAAGGCCCTATTTTTGGTTCTTCTTCTTTATCATCAACAATTTTATTAATTTCATACTGCAGATATAGTTTTGTAAATATAAA
>JBAZBJ010000017.1:0-17910 GCA_041671525.1 Parcubacteria group bacterium | reverse complement strand
TTGCAGGACGGCCAGGAAGTTGAGTCTAATGATGAAACTATTAACGGCTTGATTGCTCATATATCTAGTACTACTTCAGGTAGCAATTTCAACCTTCATCAGATTACTCTTGAATGGCGGGCACAGGAAGATTTATTTGTTGCTCCTGGAAACATACCTTCAGAAAACCAAGCGATAATGCCGGCATTTGCAAATCTTACTCTTTTCATGACTGGCTTTACTACTCCAGCAAGTGAAGATACTATTATAACTACTAGAGGAAACAATGAATTAGTTATTGAAGCAGCTCTTGCAGATTCTTCTAGTGGAAGATTAACAACTATCCCAATACTTAGCTCTGAGAATGATGTGTTCAGTGTTATTGGAGGAAACAGCCAGACTGATCGTTTAGTATCAACTAATGCCCAGACTCTTACTTTCAATGAAAGTTCTGATGGTTTTGTAGCTGCCTCCTGGAATAATGATAACTTTGCTGAAACTCATCTTTTAAGATTTGATGTTACAAGACAGGGAACTACTTCTGTAGTTAATATCATCAACAGAGTTACAGGCCAGAGAGAAGCAGACAATGCTAGAGCAGGCGATATAATTAACATTGGCCAATTGCAGATTACCATTGATGCTGTAAACGCAACAGATAGTACGGTTCAAATTACGCTTAATAATGGCGGAAGCTTTAACAAGATATTTACAAAAGAAGGATTGACAATTTTCCTTCCAGTAAGAGCAGGCGAGCCTTTAGGAAATATTCCTGCAAGTTTGAATCTTACTAACAATGTTAATCTAGGAACAGATACTAGCTGGAATCTCTACATGGCTGAACAGGACAGGAATAGTGTAATCATGGCTGGGAAAGTTTTCAGCATAAGAACTCTTGTTAGCTCAAATAATGATATTGAGGTTGATTCAGTAAATAATGCAGGTCAGGTATTGGCAGGAGGAATTTTTGGAAATCTTGAAAATAATTCAAATATTCGGACAGGCTGGATTCAGTCACCATTAGCAACTGAAATCAATGCTAATACTGGCTCTCAAACTGAAGCAAAGATTACTTATCATGGCGGTGAGTCTTATGGAAATGTGTTTATAGGACCAGCTACAGGTTCTAATACACCTGGAAATTTTCAGAATATCCAGATTGTAAGAGACTTAAACCTTAATCAGAATGTGAGTAATAACCTGATTGTTATTGGCGGCCCATGTGTTAATACAGTTGCAGCCACGCTCTTGAATGTAAACTTCACGACTTGCGGGCAGGCATTTACAAGTGCTACTAACGTTGGTCAGGACCAGTTTATGATTCAGACGTTTAGCTCTCCATTTTCCTCAGGAAAAGTTGCAACTTTAGTTGCTGGCTGGGAGAGGGGAGATACTCTTGCAGCAGCAGACTATCTTCAAAATCAGCTGCCGAATATCCAAACAGGAGTAAAGATTATCCAGTCTTCAGGTAATACTTTTGACAATACACAGGCAACTAACTCTAACACCGGAAACTTCTAGCTTTATTTTTTTATTTTTATTTCATAACTATGAATATAAAGATATTTTTTATTTTTCTATTCTTAATTTTTTATTTCGTTATTCTCATCAGTATTGTATCCTTCAGGGCAGAGCAGCCTACTATGGACAAAAAAACATTTGAGGAGAAGGTTAATGAAAGCGGAATTCTGGAAGACTTACCAGAAGATCAGACAATTCTTCTTAGCTTTTATCATGTTGAAGCAGGAGAATTAAAGATTGACGATTCCCTGATTTTATCAAAAGATGATGTTCATAAAAAAACTCCTAGCGAGAATTCAGATATTAGCATCATGATTCCTTCTAGCTCCATGAATACTACTGATTTCTGTTCAATGCTCAGGGATTCTAAAGAGAACAATCAGCTGTATTTTTCAACTAATCTCAGCACTCAGGAACTGATGTGGAAATTTAGGAAATTTGGAAAATACCTCTATTGTATAACTTAATGGCGATACCTAAGATGAAATTAAATGATGGAACTGAAATTCCCATGTTGGGTTTAGGTAGTTGGAACATTCTGGGCAAAACTGCAGAAAAACAGCTAAAAACTGCGCTAGAGCTTGGCTATCGTCATTTTGATACTGCAGAGATTTATAGGAATGAAGAAGAAGTAGGGAAAGTTATTGCAGATTATCCTAGAGAGGAAATTTATATTGTTTCAAAAGTTTCACCAGAGCATTTAAGCCAGGAAGGTGTGATTAATGCATGTGAAAATTCTCTCTTAAGGCTAAAAACGCCATATATTGATTTGTATTTAATCCATTTTCCGAGAGAATATGTTGATTGGGAAAAAACCTTGCAGGCATTTAAAGAGCTTCGCTCACAGGGCAAAATAAAATCTTTTGGGGTTAGTAATTTTTTAATTCCAGATTTGCAGAAAATTCTTCCGATATGCAAAAACCTAAAACTTCCATTGGCAAACAACCAGATAAAAATTCATCCTTATCTTCTTCCAGAAAAGCTTATAGATTATTGTAAGGCGAATGGAATAAGTATAACTGCTTATTCTCCTTTGGCAAAAGGAAGAGTTGCGCATGATAAAATTTTAATGGCTATCGGGGAGAAATACCATAAAACTGCATCTCAAATTGTTCTACGCTGGCTTTTTCAAAAAGAACTGATTGTTATACCCAAGGCATCTTCCAAAGAGCATCAGCAGGAGAACTTGGAAATATTTGATTTTGAACTCTTGCAAGAAGATGTAAATGAAATAGATTCTCTTTCAGAAGCTGGCGAAGAATATGTTTATCGATGATTGTCTTAAAAGCTACTGCACAGATTTTTATTAAACCGTGCTTTTAGGTCTTAATGGCTTCATCTACATCTTATACTTGGATCTGGGTTGCTATCTTTGTGCTTATTGTTGCCATCATTATCATTGCGATTGTTGTTCCGCCTCCAGGAGTATTGCCTACTGATTATAGCATACAAATCCTAAATCAGTCTGCAGGAATTAACATAACTGTTTCTCAAGTTCAGCTAATCTCTCCTGGTTATGTAGTCATTAATAGTGATGTTAATGGAGCGGTAGGAAATATTTTAGGGCATAGCGAGCTGCTTTCTGGAGGAGTCTGGAATAATGTTTTTATAAAATTAAACACTCCTGCAACTCTTGGAGAAAAGCTTTACGCATTTCTTTATGTTGATAATGGCAATTCAACTTTTGAGCTTCCTGGTGATAATCAGGCAATAGATAATCAAGGAAATCCTGTAGAAGTCTCTTTTTACATAACTAATCAAACATCCAGCCAGTTAAATTTCTCTAGCGGATAATGGTAAGATGGGAATTAAACAGCTTGAAAAGAGGATTAAATCTAGGCCAGGAAAGCTGAAGGAATTGTGCAATATTGCTGTTCCAGGCGAAGGCTCTAGTCACGCAAAAATTATGATTGTCGGCCAAAATCCTGGAAAAGATGAAGAAATTGAAGGCAAGCCTTTTGTAGGAAAAGCAGGAAAATTTCTCAATAAAATTCTTAATGAAAATGGCATTGAGAGGAAGAATTTATTCATTACAAATGTAGTGAAACATAAAACTCATCGTAATAAGATTCCAACTAAAAAAGAAATAGAATTATGGAAGCCTTTTCTTGAAGAGGAGATTAATATCCTCAAGCCAAAGATAATTGTGCTTCTTGGAGGAATTGCAGAAAAAAACACTCCTCGGCTTAAAGGCATACGCTACATAGAAACTTATCATCCGAGTGCAGCTATGCGCTTTAAAGAAATTCGAATTAAGTTTGAAAAGGATATTCGCCTTCTCAAAGAGGAGATAAAAAAATTTGATTAAAAAAAAACGCCCACTCCAGGACTCGAACCTGGGTGCCCTTGCGGGCCCGGTTTAGCAAACCGGTGCAATACCCTTATGCGAAGTGGGCTTCTTTGTTTTTTTGCCACTTAGCATCTCCTTAAAGGAAGATTAAGCGAAGGAAACCATTGGCGTCCTCGCATGCGAAGTGGGCTTCTTTATCTTATATTCATTAGAAACTAGCGATTTAAAAGGATTATGATAGCGAGGGCAGGATTTGAACCATGCGACCTCAGGGTTATGGGCCCTGCGAGCACTCCAGGCTGCTCCACCTCGCTATATTAAGAACTGGGTATTTTCACTTTTAAACTTAACTACTTCAATTAACTTTAAAAACTTCTCAAAACTTGGATAAAAATGGCAGAACTCATCCTAGGTATAGATGATGCTGGAAGAGGCCCTGTAGTCGGCCCAATGGTCCTTGCAGGTTGTCTTATTGATGCCTCTATTCAGGATGAACTAAAAAAATTAGGCGTTAAAGATAGCAAGCAGGTCACAGCTAAACGCAGAGAGCTTCTTGCAGAAGCTATAAGAGCAAAAGCAGAAACTTTTGAAATAGTTCTTGCCTTTCCTTCTGAGATTGATGGCAAAAATAAAGATGGAATTAATCTAAATAAGCTTGAGGCCTTGAAATGTGCTGAAATAATCAATAAGATAAACAAAGGCTTCAAGAGTATCAAGGTTATCATTGACTGCCCTTCTGTAAGCATAGCACCTTGGCAGGATTATCTAAAGACTAAGATTAATAATTTATCTAATCTTGAAGTGATTTGTGAGCATAAAGCAGATGTTAATCATGTTGCTGTTTCAGCTGCTTCAATTCTTGCAAAAAGCATTCGTGAAAAAGAAATGGACAAATTAAGAGAAAAATACGGCCAGCAAATAGGTTCAGGTTATTGTTCAGACCCTGCAACTGTAAAATTCTTAAAGGACTATGCTCTTAAATATAAAGAAGACGGATTGTTCAGGCAGAGCTGGATTACATGGAAAAATGCAATTGCTATGGATGAGCAGAAAACATTATAGAAGAGATCTTTCTTTTTTTGTCAATACGCGGCATATCTCAGCAACTAACATTATCTTTAACTCTTCGTCTAAAGCACGAATTGTTCCTTCAGGATTAAACCCCCTTCTTCTTGCGCAGATTCTTGCTCCTGTCAGGCAGCTTTTTGCATGGTCAATTTCCCCATCAAAAATATAACTCATGTATCCTCGAAGGTATTCATCAAACTCTCGAAAGTTGTAGCTTCTCACGCTTCTTTGTACATCTTAACTTTTAAAAACATTCCTGTATATTCTTTATAATGACTTATATCAAAAAATTGGTGATTCAGGGATTCAAAAGCTTCCCGAGAAAAACTGAATTGCCCTTTACACCAGGAATAAATGTTGTTCTTGGGCCTAATGGCTCTGGAAAAAGCAATATTTCAGATGCTCTCTGCTTTGTACTTGGAAGATTAAGCATTAAATCAATGCGTGCAGCAAAAGCAGGAAATTTAATTTTCTTAGGAACAAAAACAGCAGCTCCTGCAAAAGAGGCAACTGTAGAAATTATCTTCGATAATTCTAACCGGGAATTTTCTCTTGAAGAATCAGAAATTTCCATAAAAAGAACAGTCCGAAGAAATGGCCAGAGCATTTACAAGATAAACGACCAGACAAAAACAAGGCAGGATGTCCTGTCTTTGTTAGCGCAAACAGGCATTGATCCAAATGGATTTAATATTATTCTGCAGGGTGAAATCCAAAATTTTGTAAGAATGCATGGCGAAGAAAGAAGAAAAGTTCTCGAAGAAGTTTCAGGAATTTCAATCTACGAATCAAGAAAAGAAAAATCTCTGAGTGAGCTGGAAAAAACAGAAGAGAAGCTGAAAGAAGTTCTGGCTATTTTGCGTGAAAGGACAGCTTACCTGGCTAACCTGGAAAAAGAAAGGCAGCAGGCTTTGCGTTTCAAGAAGCTGCAGAATGATGAAAAAGTTTTTAGGGCAAGCATCATTTCCCATGATTTAACCAAAAAGAAAAAAGAAAAGGCAGATATTGAAGAGGATATTGCAAAAAGAGCAAAAGAAATAGAAAAAATCAGGAAAGAAAGAATCTCCATTGAAACTTCAATAGAGATTTTAAGGTCTAAGATATCTTCAATAAACTCTACAATTCAAAAATCAACCGGCTTGGAGCAGGAAAGGTTAAACCAGGAAATTGCTAATCTACGAGCAGAGCTTGCAGGCATGAATGTGCGCTTTGAAAATTTTGAATCCAGAGCGGCAAATATTCAGAAGCAAAAAGATGAGTTGAATAAGGTAATCAAAACCAATGATTTAAGCATTTCTGAACTGAAGTATCAGGCGCCGTCAACAGTAAAAAATAAGAAAGAGCTGGATGCAAAAAAACAAGAGCTTGAAAAGCTTGAAGAAGAAAGAAAAAAATTCTACACCAACAAGACAGAGTTAAAGTCTTTGAAGGAGCGTATTCAGGATAAAAAATCTATTCTCCAGTCTCAGGTCAATGAATCAGAATTCCTATTAAAGCAGATTAAATCTCTTTCTCTAGAGCTGTTTGACATTAAAACTGATGAGGCTAAATTAAGCCATTTAAAGCAGTCAATTGCAGAGAAAAAAGCACTTTTAGAAGATTTGAATCATCAGGAGCGCGAATTGGAAAAGCTTTCTTATTCCAATGAGAATGAAATAGAAAAACAGACGAAGATTATTGATACTATTGCGGGTATGGAAATTTGTCCTTTATGCAAAAGCAAGATTACAAAAGAGCACATTAATTCAATAAGCAAAGAAACTCTTCCTAGAATTGAAGCTCTAAGAAACCAGATTGATCACGCGGACAAGAAGCTTTCTGAAATTTACAATCGCAGAGAAATTCTTAAGCAGGATATTGAGCAGATAACCTCTGAAATTGCAAAGCGTGAATCTGATATGATGCGGCTTTCTAATATCAATGATAAAAAAGACCAGATAAAAACCTTTCAGGAGAAAATCAACAAGTCTAATGCTGAACTTGAAGAGCTTGAAAAAAGGAGAAAAATCTTGGAGAAGGGCTTTGATGAAAATTCTAATATTGAGCAGAAATGTGAAACTCTGAGGATAGAGCTCCAGGAAATTTCTCTGAGGACAGAGGAAACACTTGATTCAGAAATATCTTTCAAACAGCGTGAGCTTGAAAGGTCAAAAATATCTTTAAAACAGCTCATGCGTGAGGAAGAGGATTTAAATGAAGATATTAAATCTATTAAAAAAGAAGTCAATCAGCGGGAAGAGCTTTTACAGCAAAAAAAAGAGCAGGAAGAAAAATTGAGCAGGCAGTTTGAAAAGTTTATTGCTGAGCGTGACGCTCTTCAAAGCAAAATCCGCGATAGCGAGATAGAAATTCAGTCTAAGCAGAATTCAATAAGCAATGTAGAGCGAGGAATTAACGACTTGAAAATAGAAAAGGCAAGAGTTGATGCTGAGCTTGAGAATCTAGAAGCTGATATGCTTTCTTACCCAGAAATTGAAATTATAAAAGCCAGCCGTGAATCTTTAATAAACAGGCTTCAGAATACTCAAGATACTCTTGCAAAGATTGGAAGTGTTAATCTCCGTTCTTTAGAAGTTTATGATTCAATTAAGCAGGAATATGATACTATAAAAGACAAGGTGGATATTATCGCCAAGGAGAAAGAGTCTATTTTAAGGATTATTCATGAAATCGATGTCAAGAAGAAAAAAGCTTTCCTTCGAACTTTAGAATCTTTAAATGGGATTTTCTCAAGAAATTTCTCCCAGCTTTCAACAAAAGGCGAAGTTACTCTGGATTTAGAAGACAAGAAAGACCCTTTTGCAGCAGGAGTGAACATAACAGTAAAAACAGGCCATGGAAAATACTTTGATGTAAAGTCTCTTTCAGGAGGAGAGCAGACACTTGTTGCCCTTTCCCTTATTTTTGGAATTCAAGAGCTTAACCCCTATTATTTCTATATCCTGGATGAAATTGATGCTGCTTTAGACAAAAGAAATTCAGCCCGTCTTGCAGAGCTTCTAAAGCGATACATGCAGAAAGGCCAGTACATTGTAATAACTCACAATGATGAAGTTATCTCAAATGCTACTAACATCTATGGTGTAAGCATGCATGAAGGAATCTCTAAGGTTGTAAGCATGAAGATATAATAATTAATTTTCTGGTTTAGTACGAATAAACTCATCTGTGGCTATTTTTCTTTCAAACGCTTTTAACTCTTCTTTTGAACCTTCTCTATAATATCCGAAATCAATTAGATACAATCTTCCATTTTCTTTGCTGAATAAAGAGTTTCCGAACCAATCAGAATCCTTAGGAAGTATTCCTAACTCTAAGACTTTTGTGATTTCTTCTCTAAGCATCGCAACTAGATTGCTATGTTCTACTCCTGGGATTTTTAGTTTTTCACGCTCTCTATTCATTAAATTCAAGGCATCTTCTATCTTCTGCATGACTATACAATTACTCCATTTATCTCGGATCATAGCATATACTTCAGGAACACTTACCCCTCTTTCAAAAAGAAATTTTCCCATATAACCCTCTTTTTCAGGAGCAAACTTGACTACCACCTTCTCCAAAAGGTAGACTGCACTGCCACTTTTTTCATCAAGAGGAACAAGCTCCATAGTTTTACGTGCTTCTCTCAATTTTTCTTCCCATTGCGCTTGTGTTAAAAAATTACAAGTTTCTCTTGCCATTTCTATGTAGAATAATTGAATATTATAAAAAAATAAAAAATAAAAAATAAAAAATTTAATAATAACTTTCGCCGAATTCTTCAGTTTTCTTTGGTCTTCTTGTTATCAAGACAATCAAAACCACTAGCAATACTAAGAAGATTATTCCAAGTATTACTGTGAAAACAACTACTGGACTTGAAAACTCAGCATTTTGTGCTGAAGGGCTGAAAGTGAAGCTTGCAACAGCAGATCCACTAAGTGTCAAGACACTTACTGGGTAATTCTCAGAGGTTGCGCTAACATCCAAAGTCTTGCTTGAACCAGCTGGAACAGTTACAATGTTCTCACCATTTGGAAGAACAATTCTGTAAACTTGCAGCTCGTTTGTTGGGTTAACAAAAAGCAAGCCTGTGCTTGTTTTTACAACTTGCTGTGGGAAATTGTTGCCAATTTCAAGTTGTTTTGTTTCACTTGCAACTACACCATGGCCATCTGAAACTTCGACTTTAAGTGCGTAAGCTCCTGCTTGAACTCCATAAGGAATTCTTAAGTAAAGCCTTCCACTTACAGTATCAGTCTCATCTTCATCGCTTGAAGTGTTTTCAATGCTTACTAAGTCGCCAAAGTAAGCTGTTTTCTCAAGGTTCAGTGTTTCTATTTTAGCAGTTACAAATAAGTCTTTCAGCTCATTGTAGCCATTATTTCTAATAACTACATCTACTGGAATAAGTGCACCAGCTTGAATGCTGCTATCAGTCTGGACAGACAAGATATTTGCATTGTAAGATGGTCGCTGAACCAATATAGCTAGGCCGCTAGTCTCTGATTTGTAATCATCGTTTAAGTTTTCTACATCCAGAGTCATTTGATTTGAAACTTCATTTTCTAGGTCATAAGGCACCTTTATTGTAAGAGTTTTGGTGTAAGTTGCACCATTCTCAACATCAAAAAGGTCGCTCTTAACAGTTGTGTCGCCAAGCTCAAGTCTGACTTTTACATCAGATGCGTCTACACTAGAAGTGAACTCTAGCCTAACTGTTATTGTTTCTCCTGCGTTTACACTAACAGTGCTAGCAGCAGCAGAGATATCATTAATTGAGACATCTATATTGCTTGCCAATGTTCCTGTAATTGTGTAAGCACTAGCAGTTGCTGCTAAAAACAGAACAGTTGCGATTGTCAAGAAAGAAACCAATGCTTTCTTAACATTCATGTTTGTGTTTACCATTTTTTTAATTGCAGAAAACTTTGTTTTCCGTAAAAAAGCGAGCAGAAAGTTATTTATAAACTTTATGGTGACAACAATATCCCTTCATTATATAGTACTAAATGTTACTCACATTTAGTGTTCTTTTTACCTTTTGGTTTCTTGGTATATCTTTAAACCATTTACTGAACTTTTTAAACACTCTGGTGATTCGTCGATAATTGTGATTTTTTTATCTTTTGGAAGACCATTAAACAAGGCTTGCCATTCTTCACTTGTTGTAACCTTATGGTGTTTCTCGCCTTTTTCTCCGTACTCAATTCCTGAGAAATGAATGTGCATTTCTTTCTCATTTTCAAAGGCTTTTTCAACTTCTTCAAAGCTGTAAGTTTTATATCTTGCAAGCACATGCGCAAAATCAATGCAAAAGCTTACTCCTGTTTGCCTGACAATTTCTGCTATTTCATTGATGCTTCCAAAAACATTTATCTTGCCAGAAGTTTCAGGCGCAAGTTCTGGAGTAAATTTCTCTTGTTTTGCTTTTTCTTTTATCTCTAAAATAGCTTTCTTAATACTCTCAAATGCTCCTTCTTTGCTCATTTTGCCATAATAGCCTGGATGGAAAACAATCTTCTTGGCATTAAGCCATGTGCCAACCTTCAAACACTCAAGAATTCTCTGCTTGCTTGCCTCAATTTTGGCTTTTTCAGCTGAATTTAAATTAATATAATAAGGTGCATGAATGCTCAATGAAATGTCCAACTCTCCAGCTTTCTTGGCAATCAGAGTTGCATCTTCTTTTCTCTTGATGTATACACCATAAGTGAATGCTATTTCACATGCTCTTATTCCCCGCTTGTGATAAATTTCTAAATTAGAAACCGCTTCGCTTATTCCTCCTAAGCCAGCAGGTCCGAATCTTATTGTCATTATATATAATTCAAAGAAATTAAGAATAAAAATTAAAAGCTTAATAACTGAAGTTTTGAGCTTGTTGCTGCAAAATTTTTAGCAACAATTACCTTTGCCTGTGTTTCTTCAGCTGCATGTATTATTGTTGGAGTAACTGTTCCATCTATTATCATTACACTTGGTTTTCTGCTCATGCCTCTCAATGTGCTAATCAGGCTTCTTGCAGACACACTTTTCATTTCAGCTAAAGAACTGTCAAGGAGAATGGCTTTTCCAGAGCCTTCATTTTTCTCTGAAACTGCCTTAAGCCTTTCTTTTTCTGCCTCTCCAATTTGAAAAACTTCTCTGCTTTCTAATTTAGGCTTTTTTGAAAGAAATTCTTCCAAAGGAATTTTTTTTCTTAAGGCCATCCATATCTCCTTTCCTGTAAGTTCTTCGACTTCTTTGCCATCAGGAGCAACTGCAACATATTTTATGTTTGCATTGTCAGAAACATTCTGCACTATGAGTTTTCCGCCTCTGTCGCCATCAACAAAAAGAGTCAATTCTTTTTCCTCGCCAAGTTTGTTGATTTCATCAGGCATTTTTGTTCCATTCATGCCTATGATATTATTGACCCCATTTCTTATCATGTTTACAACATCTGCTCTTCCTTCAACAACGATTATCTCATTGCCGACAAGGTCACCACATGGCAGTTTTCCTTCTCCGTATTCTTTGACATTTGCAACTCTTGCAGATTCTTTTATCTGAGAGGAAATCTCTCTTGAATCTGTACTTCCAGAGATGTTTTGCATAAGTTTCTTTGCTCTTTCTATGATGTAATCTCTTTTGCTTCCTCTGACATCTTCAATCTTTTCAACCTCAATTTGTGCATCGCTTGGACCTATCCTTTCAATAGTCTCAATAGCAGCTGCAATTAAAGTTGTTTCACTTTGGTCTAACGCAGTAGGAATCTTGATAAGACCAGTAGTCATCTTATTGTTTCTTTCTAAATCAACTTCGATTCTGCCGATTTTACCTTCTTTCTGCAATTCCCTCATCTCTAATCCGGGGCCTAAAAGGCCTTCAGTCTGTCCGAATAAAGCTCCGATTACATCTGGCTTTTCTAATGCTCCTTCAGCACTAAAGTTCGCATGTATCATATATTTTATTGATACCGGACTTATTTTTGCCATTTTCTTATGTTTTGTTTGTTTATTTTAATCGAAATCTTATGATTTCTTTTTAGAAATATCTTTTACTACTAACTTTCTTTTCATTCAATAGCCTGAGCTAAAAATAAATGAACGTGATGTGAATGTGAATAATCTAGGATATTCCTAATACTTAATTATAGAAAAAGGGGTTTTTAAAACTTTGCAGAATTATCTCCTTCCCAAACTGCTTTTCATGTCAAGATATTCCCTGACTTTCCCCAGCTTCTGGTAAAGGTTCATGAGTCTTTCTCTTACAATTCTTTTTTCTTCATCACTCAACTCCATCAATAGTGTTTTTTCATAAACCTTTATGGCATCTCCAAGCTTTCTTGTTCGCTCAAGGCTTTCTGCAACAAAAATGCAGTATTTCTTAAAGCCAGTAAGCATCTCTTTTCTTTCAAAAGTGCTTGATTCTGAAACTGCATTCTTTATAAGACCCTCTGCTTTTTGAAAGTCTCCACCTCGGATGTATAATTGTGCAGCTTTGATGTGCAAATTCTTTTTTTCTTTCCAGGGAGATAGTTCTCCTGCCCGATCATAACATTTTGCAGAATCATTGAACATCAGGCTTCTTTCATAGATTTCGCCAAGCATCATATAGCAGACTTTTTTTATCTCGCCTTCAGGCCTTTCTTCGTCGATAAATCTTGTCAGCAGGTCTATTTTAACAAAATCATTTTTATTTTTTAATATTGTTTCAATTTCCTGCATTGACATCCCCCTTTTAAGTAGCATTTTTCTTGTAAAAGATTTTAGTATTTAAATTCTTGTATGATTTAGAATAAAATTAACAAACCTTGGCGGGATAATTCATTCTAGAAGCATAACTTTCAAGCAACTCTGCAATGCTTATTTTATTCTCTCTGGCATGCTTTCTGAAAATATCGTAAGGTTGTTCTATTCTGCTTTTATAAAGTTCCCACTCAATTTCAAGTAAATCTAAAACATCAAGAGTACGCATCTTTACCTCTTTAAAAATTTTTAAATAGCCTTTCTTTTTGTTATCTCGTTGCACATTCCAGCTGCAACAGTTGCACCTGCATCTCTTACTGCAAATCTTGACATGTAAGGATTGTCCTTCTGTGTTTCAAGGCAAAGGTTTCCTTGTGGCTTGATTCTAACTTTAGCAACATCCCCATTTTTCAAGAAGTCTGGGTGTTCTTTTATAACCTGTCCAGATTTAGGGTCAATCTGTGCTATCAATTCCACGAACTGGCATGGAACCTGTGCAGTGTGAATATGGAATACTGGTGTGTAGCCTTTAGCTAAAACTGTTGGGTGGTTGATAACTGTGATTGTTCCTACAAACTCTTCTACTACTGGGATTGGCTGTGCAGCATCACAGATAACATCTCCTCTTGCAATATCTTTCTTTCCTACTCCTCTTATGTTTATTCCAACATTATCTCCTGCAACTGCTTCAGGCATGCTTTCATGGTGCATTTCTATTGTCTTAACTTCTCCCTGAACTCCTCCGCCTGTTCTTCCTGGAAGAACTACTACTTTCATGTTTTGCTTCATTATACCTGTTTCAATCTTTCCTACTGGAACAGTTCCAATACCTGTAATTTCATAAACATCCTGAACAGGCATTCTCATAGGAAGGTTAGTTGGTAGCTCAGGCTGTGGGAACAAATCTAATTGTTCTTTTACAGTTGGTCCTTTGTACCAAGGCATATTTGCAGATTTCTTAACAACATTATCTCCTTTTAATCCAGAAGCTGGAATAAATGCTGTCTTTTCTGCGTTTATTCCTACACTTGTTAAAAGCTTTGAAACATCATCTTTAACTTTCTTGAATCTGTCTTCTTTGTATTCAATAGCATCTATCTTGTTAATTATAATTGCAATGTTCTTTACACCCATTGTTCTTAATAGCCATAAGTGCTCTGTTGTCTGTGGCTCTACTCCTGATGGGCCTGCAATAACAAGGAATGCACAGTCTGCCTGTGAAGCTCCTGTAATCATATTCTTAACAAAGTCTTTGTGTCCTGGTGCATCAATTATTGTAACCTGGAATTTTTCAGTCATAATCTTTCTGTAAGACAAGTCAATAGTAACTCCTCTTTCTCTTTCCTCTTTAACCTTGTCCATAACATAAGCGAATTCAAAACCTATCTTTCCATGCTTCTCAGCTTCAGCCTTAAGCTTAGCCATTTCCTGTTCAGAAACAACTCCTGAGTCGAACATAAGTCTTCCTACTGTAGTTGACTTTCCAGCGTCAACATGCCCAACGAACACTACATTCATATTTGGTTTTTCTTTTGCCATGTTAATGTAAAATTTTCGTGAAGAAAATTTGATATCTATGTAAAAAAAAAGGGGTTTAAAAACTTTTTGCTATTGCAAAAAGTTTTATGTTTATCCTAATTACCCCCTGGAAGTTTTTTATCGTCGGAAGAACAAAAATTATTTTTTTAATAGAACCTTCTTAAAAAATTTCCCGCAAAGTTATTTAAACTTTCACTTCTGAGCTAAGTCGTGAAAATCTATATTTACGGCGATACAGTTTCTTCAAGAAAACCCGAAGGAATAAGTCCAAATGAAATAACTGAGCTTATGGTTGGCAGGCATTCTTTAGATTATCCTTTTCCTGTTTTTAAAGGCTGGACTCCTGCATATCTTTTACAGGGTGCTGGTTTTAAGCTGGAATTTCATTTTGATTTGAGAAAAACCTCCTTAGCTGTTTCTCAGCCAGTTGTTAAGCAGAAATTAAGAGAATTAAATAAAAAGGGAATAGATTATCTTGTCTTTAGAAGTTGGAGAGGTTTTCCTCCTTGGGATTCTTTTCAGGGTTATTCTCTGGGAAGCTTTAAAGGCTATTGTAGAATACATTTTAAGGGCCTTGAAGCCTTTTACCTGACTGAACCAGAAGAATAATACTTTTTTGTTATAAGAAATTAATTTATTGGTTTTCAGCCAATCCCTTTCTTGTTCTTATCTTCTTGATTACATCAGCCTGCATTCCTGCTGGAACTTTTTCGAAAAGCTGGTCTACTAAGCTTGAAACTCCACGGCCTTCTGTAGCTGAACGCAAGTCAGAGCTCCATCCAATCATTTCAGAAACTGGAATCTTTGCTTTCATTTCAGCGCTTCCTAATTCCTGTTTAACGTCAAGCATTTGTCCTCTCTTTCCGCCTACAAGTTTTGTTATTCCTCCCAAAAAGCTTTCAGGCATTTCAATTAAATGGATTTGCACTGGCTCTAGCAAAGCTGGAGATGCCTGTTTCATGGCTTCTGTTATTGATTCTCTTACTGCAGGATAAACCTGAGCAGGGCCACGGTGAATTGCATCTTCATGAAGCTTAATATCCATTAATGATAATTTCATTTTTGTACAAGGCTCTCTTGCTAAAGGCCCCTGGTCCATTACCATCTCAAAAGCATCCAATACCATTTCTATAACTTCTCCAATATGAACTTCTCCTCTTGTCTTGTCCATAAAAATATTTCCTTGATAAATATCTCTTAAGTCTCTGATGTCATCTCCGCCCCATCCCAATTCAGCAAGCTTATCTGCAAGTGCCTGGTTCTTCTTCTTTATTCTTCCTTCTGGCAATTCTCCGGATTTTATAGCCCTGAAAATTTCATCATCAAGAGCTTCAACTTTTATAAAAAAGCTGTTGTGCTTGTTCGGGCTTCTTCCTTCTACAGCAGGTGATTCTTTATTGACAGTTTCTCTGTAAACTATGATTGGAGCAGAAGTCTTGACATCAAGTCCCTTTTCAGTTTTTATTCTGTTTTCAATAATTTCCAAATGAAGCTCGCCCATGCCTGAAATTAAAGATTCTCCTGTCTGCTCATTTATCTCAACTTTAACAGAAGGGTCTTCTTTTGAAACTTTTTTAAGAATTTCAACCAGCTTAGGCAAATCTGCCATTTTCTTGACTTCAATAGCTTTTGTAATAACTGGCTCAAAAATGTGCTTCAATTCTTCAAACGGTGTTTCTGGCTCTGCAGTCACTGTCTCTCCTGCTTCTCCGTTTACTCCTGAGATAGCAAGAACATTTCCAGGTCCTATTTCTTCAATCTGCTCTGGCCTTATACCATTGTAAATTAATATCTGCTGGACTTTTTGCTTTTGCTTTGCAAGATTAAGATAAACTTCCTGCCCGACTTTTAATGTTCCAGAGAAAAGTCTTCCTGCAGAAATTTCTTTTCCAGAACGAGGGTCAATGACAATTCTTGTAATTACAAAAGCAGGCTTTCCCTTCGGGTCACAATTAATTAATCCTTTTCCAAACTCAGTCTCTAAATCTCCTTTCCAGATTTTTGGAATTCTGTATTTCTGAGCTTCCAATGGATTTGGAAGATGTTTTACTGCCATATCCAAAAGAACTTCATATAAAGGGGCATTTTCCCATACCCATTTTTTTCTTGGCTCTTCTTCTAGCTCGTAAATATGATAAATATCTTTGAAAGAAATATTCTTCTTTTTCATGAAAGGAATTGACATTGCCCAGTTTTCTCTTGCACTTCCGAATGCCACACTTCCATCCAGCACAGAAACTCTCCATTTACTTCTGAACTCTTTTTCTGCGATAGTTTCTATAAGGTGATTGAACTCTTCAATTATCTTTTCAAATCTTTTCTGCATGCCTTCTGGAGAAAGTTTTAATTCTTTGATGAGCCTGTCAACTTTATTTATGAATAGAACCGGCTTAACCCTTTCTTTTAGCGCCTGCTTGATAACAGTTTCAGTCTGCGGCATTATCCCCTCTACTGCGCATACTAGAACAATAGTTCCGTCAATAGCTCTCATAGCTCTTGTAACATTTCCTCCAAAATCAACGTGTCCAGGAGTGTCTATGAGATTGATTAAATATTCTTCTCCTTGGAAATCATGAACCATTGAAACATTTGCAGAATCAACAGTCATCAATCTTTCCTGCTCGTCAGAATGCTGCCAGGTTGCCATGCCTGATTCCAAATCTCCGGCATTTTTTGATGCCATGAATCCTGAAGCAGCAAGTAAATTATCTGTCAAAGCAGTTTTTCCATGGTGAATATGCGCGCTTGTAGCTATGTTTCTTATGTTCTTTTGCTTGCTGCTGATTCTTTGTATTTTCTGGAACTGTGTTTCTTTTTCTGCCATTATTCAAAATCTCCTGATAATCTAGAATATTATTGGTTTGCAAAAATACTTTATAAAGTTTTGGAGTGAAAACAGATATTTATTGTATCCTTCTGTTACCATTTGTAACATCAAAAACAGGATAATTAAAATCTTCTCTTTGAATGGATATTTTTGCTAAGATGGGTGTAGCTGATTCTCGAACATACTGCCATGAGCCTTTAGGCTCGTTTCTAAATCCATCCCTATCTACAACATATACAAATCCTCTTTCTCCGATAGTGTGATTGTTAATTCCTTCAATCTTTAATTTAAATGGCTTGAAAATATTAGTAAAAAAAGGATATCTTAAATTGACATATCCTCTTCCTTCTCTAGAAAATATAGCCTTCAGTATAGCAACTGCAGACATATCACTAGCGTAAACTCTTCCATCCTCGCCTAGTCTCAATTCTCCATCGCAAATATCATTTCTTGAGCCATGTAAGAGTCTATTATAGTTTTTGCTTAAGTAATTTAACATTTCTTCAATAGAACATCCCTCTGATTTCAATTGCGCTAAATCCTCAAAAGTGATCACTCTTAAGCCCACATTTGTATCAAGTTTATGGTCTCTTACAAATTCTTCTAATCTTTTTTTAGTTTTCATACTAATTAAATTTATTTAGAATTATCGTGCAGAATCAGCCTGCTTCTCACTTTCATTTTTCTTCTTCATAGCAAAGCTTTCACCATTGCTGTCAGAAGCCAGAATTATCTCTTCTGCGATTCCCTGAACAATGCTTTTCTTTTTTCCAAAAGCCTTGTCAGCTCCGCCGTGAATAAGCCATTTCAATGCAAGGTTTACTCTTCTTAATGGAGAAACATCAACTGCTTGCGGATATCTCGCACCACCATATTCAATTACAGTAGTCTCGTCTCTTGGCGATGAATTTTCAATTGCCCTTACAAGAGCTTCCACCGGATTTTTTCCTGTTCTCTTTTCAACCAGCTTT
>JBAZBJ010000016.1:0-21872 GCA_041671525.1 Parcubacteria group bacterium | reverse complement strand
TATAACTTTAAGAACTTTTGACTTTTGTACAGTTTGAGCCCAAGGTAAAAGACATCATACACGGCGGCGTATACGAGTGATCGTATATGTGAAATCAACTATATCGGTGGAGTCCTCTTGTGACACAACCTGTCATATGTTAGGATAATACCGAGGGAAGTTATGTGTAAAATTTTTTCGTCAACAATTAGTGCATATCTAGCAGGATTTCTTGATGGTGATGGAAGCATATATGTGAGGTTAAAACCAAATTCAACTTATAAGTATGGATTTCAGGTCGCGCCCTATATAGTTTTGTTTCAATCCAATCAGGATAGGGAAAATTTTGAGAAAATTTGTTCGCTTATAGGTTTCGGAATTCTTCGGGAAAGGAAGGATGGAATTCTGGAATATTCTATAAATAGAATGGAAAACTTAAAATTATTTCTTGCATCGGTAAAACCTTTTCTTATCTTAAAAAAAGATCAGGCGGAATTGATGTTGAAAATTCTGGCTAAAAAAGAGCAAGTCAAAAATCATCAAGATTTTGAGGAGCTCGCACGACTGGTTGACACTTTTCGAGAATTAAATTATTCGAAAAAAAGAAAAATTCGCACCTTAACCCCGTAGAGACTAAACGTTGATTGTCCTATTTAAGAAATAGGATGAAGATATAGTCCAATGCACTTAGTAATAAGTGAAAACATGCGTGAGACAGGTTGGTCTCCTATCTGCTGTAGGCGTCGTTGCTTGAGAAGAGTCTTTCCTAGTACGAGAGGACCGGAAAGAACAAACCTCTGGTGTATCAGCTGTTCCGCCAGGAGCATTGTTGAGTAGCTAAGTTTGGAATGGATAACCGCTGAAAGCATATAAGCGGGAAGCCAACTTCAAGATAAGGCAACTGTCACGATTTATCGTGACATGATCTCCTAGAAGATGACTAGGTTGATAGGTCTCAGATGTAAGCAAAGAGATTTGTTTAGTCAAGAGATACTAATAGGTCACAATTACACTCTTAAATTTAAAAATTGGTGGAGCACAGAGCGTGCAACGCAGAATCGATTGCGTGGCGCGTTACGTGTTTCATCGGGTTAGCAGTTAATAATTTCTAATGTGCTATAATAGAACTATGGAATTTCTACGCAAACACAAAAGTAGCATAGTATTCGTTGCAATAATTTTTTCTGTCATTGCAGTCGCGCTTGTTTCGTTCATGTTTTTTTCTCCAGTAATTAAGGCGTTCTAAACGTTATAGATGTTGTAGTTGTTCTAAATGAACAATTAGAACATTAAAACATATAGAACACTTAGAACCAAAAAGAGAGCAATGTTTTGGTGGTTCTGGCGAAGTGGTAACACCTGATCCCATTCCGAACTCAGCAGTTAAGCACTTCAGCGCCGATGATATCTAGGCTATATGCCTCGGAAAAGTAGGCCACCGCCAAAACAATGCTCTTTTTTAATGGAAAAATTCCGCCTCAGGCGGTTTTTTGTTTGGGTAAATTCGTGCTAGAATAGGTTTATGGAAAAAACCCAGCAAAAAAGATTGATTATTATCGGCATTTATGTGTTGATTTTTTTGCTGGTTATTTACGGATTTTACTCCAAATTCAAACCACAGCCGTCGTGCTTTGATGGCAAACAAAATCAGAACGAGCAGGGCGTGGATTGCGGCGGGGTGTGCGCGCAGAAATGTGCGATTGTGGCGGAGAAGAATTTGGTGGTGGAGCAGGCGAGCTTTGTGGCCAGCGGGGTGGGCAACAATTTTGATCTGTTCGCGGTGGTGACCAACCCGAATCAAACCTTGGGCAGCTCCAAATTCAACTATCAATTTACGGTCAAGAATGCCGCTGGCGAAACGATGGGAACGCAAAGCGGCAGCAGTTTTATCCTGCCGGGGGAAACGAAATATGTAGTGGAAAGTAATCTGTCTTTGCGTGATGTGCCGGTCAAAGTGGAACTCTCGATCACCAACCCGGAGTGGGTAGAAGCCAATGAATTTTATGAAAAGCCGCAACTCAAAGTGGTCAACAAAAATTATGCGCCGATCAGCAATGGCGTCGGCTTCAGTGAAGCGACTGGCCTGCTTAAGAATGAAAGTTCCTTGTCGTTTGCCACAATCAAGGTGGAAATTATTTTGAAAAATGCGCAGGGCGAAGTGGTGGCGCTGAATTCCACCCAAATGAACACGGTGCAGACCGGAGAGAATCGTGATTTTCGCGTTTTCTGGCCAAACAGGTTCCCGGGTGAAGTGGCCAATATGGAGGTCCAGAGCGAGGTGAATGTTTTTGCTTCTGACGCTTTTGTCAAAAAGAATTTCAAGCCGGCGAAATTTCAGGAGTCAAATTAGGCCGGTTGATTCTTTGTTGGGTTTTAGCCTACAAATATACAAATCTGTTACAAATTTACAAATTGTGATACTAGCAATGTTTTTTGCTTCAGAAATATGATTAATTAAATAAAAACTTATTGTAATCGTATTTGTAGATTTGTATTTTATTTGTAAATTCGTAGGGGCATGAAAAACTTTCTAAAATTCGATTGGATTGCGATTGCAGTCATTTTTTTATTGGTAGCCATCGGGCTGACCGCGCTTTACAGTGTTTCGACGGTCGAGGGGGTTTTGAATCTCAACGATTTTTGGAAGCAAAGCGTGGCGCTGCTTTTGGGTGCCGGCCTGGCGGTCGCGTTGGCTCACTTGGATTATCGCGTCCTGAACGCCAACAGTACCAAATTGTATTTTATCGCCCTGGCGCTTTTGACGGCCGTGCTTCTGATCGGCAAGCGGATCCGCGGCGCGCAGGCCTGGATCGATCTCGGGTATTTTCATCTGGAGCCGGTGGAAATTGTGAAGTTGGTGATGATTATTTTTCTAGCGAGCTTTTTGGCGAAAAAGAAAACCGAACTTTCCATGTTGTGGCGGGTCATCGGCTCAATTGTTCTGGTTTTCATCCCGGTCTTTTTGATTATCAAACAGCCGGACTTTGGTTCGGCGTCGGTGATCGTAGGTATCTGGGGCGGGATGTTGGTAGCCTCCGGTTTGAATAAAAAAACAATTTTCGTGTTGCTCCTGATCGGAATCGTGGGGGCGACGTCCGGTTGGTTCTTCCTGAAAAATTACCAAAAAGAACGGATCATTAATTTTATTGAGCCCGCCAACGATCCGCTGGGCACCGGCTACAATGTGATTCAGTCGACCATCGCGGTCGGTTCGGGCGGGATGTTCGGCAAGGGTCTGGGGCACGGTTCACAATCGCAACTGAATTTTTTGCCGGAGAAACACACGGATTTTATCTTTGCGGTCATTGCGGAAGAATTGGGACTTTTTGGTGCGGCCTTGGTGCTGGGATTGTATGTAGCTTTGTTATTCCGAATCCGGGAAACGGCTCGCCTGGCTCGGGATAATTTCGGCTATCTGCTCTGTGTGGGAGTGATTGTGATGCTCTTTGTGCAGCTTTTTGTGAATGTAGGCATGAACATCGGCGTGGTACCGGTGGCCGGGGTGCCGCTTTCATTTTTGAGCTACGGTGGCAGTTCGCTTCTGGCGATTTTGGCTTCGATGGGGCTGATTCAGAGCGTGTATATGCGGCGACTCAAAACGCTTGACTAAGCTGAGAAATGCTGGTAAAATCTTTTAGTATACAGTAGATGTCCCGCAACCAATTCCAACAAAGATTAGACGTATTTTTGAGTCTTTATTGCGAATTCGCCTGCGGCTAAGTTTTGATAAAGGAGTAGTTTTAATAGCGAATTGGTGCGGGATGCTCATTTTTGTGTCCGCTCGTACCTCGCAGACAAAAATGGCACAAAACAAAAATAACAACCTGGATTTTTTGTCGAAATGCGCGATTTGCAGTGGGGAATACCAGGCGACTGATCTGACGATCTTGGAAGAAAAGGAGCAAAAAACGACCTTGCATGTGACTTGCAGAAAATGTCACACTTCCTCGATTTTTTTTGTGTCCAATGGCCAAGCTGGCATCCTTAGTCTGGGCATGACAACGGATCTGGACAGTCAGGAGGTCAAGGGAAAATTTTCGCGCCAGGCTGTGAGCGCGGACGAGGTGATTGACGCGCACCAATATATTTCTCAACAAGGAATAAATTTGGAAAAATTATTTAGAAGTTAATTATTTATAATCTGAGAGGGTAATCCCTACGAATTACGAATTTGTACGAATGTACGAAATACGAAAGATAATAGTTCGATTGTATTTTTATATAATTCACATTAGTACATTCGTAAGTGTTCGTAATTCGTAGAGAGGACCAGGTAGGATCAATAACATGGAAAAAGTAGTACTCGAGTCGAAGCTGCGCGCAGAGCGCGGACGCAAAACCAACAAGGGCCGCAAGGAAGGTCTGGTGCCAGCCGTGGTCTATGGCAAGAAAGTCGAACCCAAAAGTCTGTGGGTGAATCTGATCGATCTGACCCGGCTTTTGAAGAAGTCCGGCGAGAGCGTGATTATCGATCTGAAGATCGACGGCAAAGATGATCGCAATGTGATCATCCATGAAATGCAAAAAGACCCGGTGAGCGGGAGGCACACGCACATTGATTTTTTCCAGGTGAACATGGCGGAAAAAATCGAGGCG
Organism: Parcubacteria group bacterium; assembly: GCA_041671525.1. Classification (GTDB taxonomy): domain Bacteria; phylum Patescibacteriota; class Minisyncoccia; order Moranbacterales; family UBA2206; genus UBA11098. The sequence goes on along the minus strand of JBAZBJ010000016.1, from coordinate 17,297 downwards.
GAAATCCATTTGGAATACGTGGGTGAATCAGAAGCGATCAAAGCGCTGGGCGGAATCTTGGTCAAGAGTTTGGACAAGATTGAAGTGGAATGTCTGCCGGCCGATCTGCCATCACACATCGACGTGGATATTTCCATGATCAAGACTTTTGATGATCACATTCTGGTCAAAGATTTGAAAGTTGACAGCAAAGTGGAAATCAAACTTGATCCGGAAACGGTGGTGGCCTTGGTGACTCCGCCGCGCTCGGAAGAAGAGTTGAGTGAATTGGAAGAAAAGGTGGTGGAAGACGTGACCAAGGTTGAGGGCGTCGTCAAACCGGAAGAACCGAAAGAGGAAGAAGGCAAAGAAAAGAAAGAAAAAAAATAGTCGTCAAAAATACTTCAGATAAGGCCTGCCTGCCGGCAGGCAGGCAAAAACCGCCCCACTTGACGATGGGCGGTTTTTTGTTGTCTAAAATAGTGCTATAATATACCCATGCTAAATCCCGCACTAACTTTCAAAACGAAGTTCTAGTTGCGGGTAAGTATAATTTTTTTCATTGTTATTTCTTAATAAAAAGTAACAGTGAAAGTTAGTGCGGGATGAATACAAAAAAGAAATTAATCACAATAACTTTGATTGTGGCCTTTGCGGTCGTCAATGTTTTTGATTTTTATCCGGTCGGGGCGGAAACGGCGGCGGAAATGCAGGAAGAGATGGATAAGGTTAGCAAGGAGATAAAAGAAGCACAAGCCGAGCTGGCCGCAGAGGAGTCAAAATTGTATAAAAATCAAACTCAGATCGCAGCGACGAAAGCGCGCATCAACAAGTTATTGGCGGATATTGCCGGCAAAGAAAAAGAATTAAAAAATCTGAATGATCAGGCCGAGCTGAACAAGAAGATGCTGGGAGAATATGTGCGGCAGATGTATTATGCCAATCAAGAGCAAAACCCCGTGATCCAGCTGGCGGTGTTTCGAGGAGACCTGAGTGATATGGTGGTCGGATCGGACAATATATTGAGCATCAAAACAAAGATGCTGGATGCCTTGCGGATCATCAATGACGCAAAAACTGAAACGGAAAAAAATAAAGAAATTTTGGCAGATCAACAAAGTGATCATAAGCAGTTGCTGCAGGTGCAACAAGTCCAACAAAATGAAATAGCCAGTGATGTCAAAGAGGCCAAGGCGACGCTGGGGGAACTGCAGAAAAAACTGGCGGAATTGCAAGAAGACTTGTTGGCAGTAATGGGAAAATCGTATAGTGCAAAAAATATTCAAGATGCCGTGGAATTTGCCAGTGGAAGAACGGGCGTGCCAAAAGGAGTGCTCTATGGCTTTCTGAAAATGGAAACCAATCTGGGAGCCAACACCGGACAATGCACTTATGAGCAAGTCGAAAAAGTTTCGGTGGCGCGCTACAAAAAGTATGGTTCGAAATACAAAGCTTCGATAGCACTTCTTTATAAGCGCAGGGATTTATTCTATGATATTGTTAAAAGCCTCGGCTATAGCAAAGATAAAAAAGTATCTTGTTCACCAAGTTATATCGGGCAAGGCGGCGCGATGGGTGTTTCGCAATTTATGTCAGACACTTGGAATGGATATGCAGCGCAGATTTCCGCGCAAACCGGACACAGCAAACCGGATCCGTGGAATCTGACAGACGGGGTGATGGCCCTGGCGTTAAAGTTAAAAAGAGCGGGAGCAACTTCCGATAGCACCTCGGCAATCAAAAAAGCCTCGATCAATTATCTGGGAGCTTTCAATAATAATTATTATAGTGGAATCGTATATTGGTCCAAGAATTATAAAACTCTTTTTCCTTGACAAAAGCCAAAAATAGGAGTATAATGGGAGATAGAACGGGTGAGAAAGCCCGTTTTTATCGTTTAAAATTGAATAAAACAAAAACAAAAATAAAAAGCCCGTAAAACGGCTAAAATTGAAATATTAGGGATTCCTTATATTGACTCGTCCTTCTGGGCGGGATCATGAATCAAACCTCCGTTTAGCGGGGGTTTTTGATTGCCTAAAGGCTCTAAATGAAATATACTAAGTGTATGGAATATTTTGAAATTAAGGGCGGAAAAAGGCTCAAAGGCGAGATCGACGTGCGGGGATCGAAGAACGCTACCACGCCGATTTTAGCCGCGACTTTGCTTACTAAAGAAATTTGTATAATTTCCAATGTCCCTCTGATTGAGGATGTTTTTCGCATGCTGGAAATTTTGCAAAGTTTGGGGGCGGAGATCAATTGGCTAGGGGAACGAAAAATTTCCGTTGCTGCCAAGGATATCCAACCGGAAAAAATCGACGTAACTAAAGTAAAAAAATTGCGCTCTTCTATTTTGCTCCTGGGTTCGCTCGCGGCCAGATTTGATAAATTTAAGCTGTATCATCCGGGTGGTTGTGTGATCGGGGAGCGGCCGGTAGGAACGCATTTTGATGCCTTACATAAAATGGGAGTAGCGATTGTACAGAAAGAAAAATTTTATGTCGTAGACGCGAAAAAAAGAAAAGCGGGCAAGGTGGTGCTGCAGGAAATGTCCGTGACTGGCACGGAAAATGCGATGATGCTCGCAGCCGCTCTGCCGGGAAAAACCGTACTGAAAATTTGCGCGACCGAACCGCACGTAGAAGATCTGGGAAAGTTTCTGATTTCTTTGGGTGCAAAAATAAAAGGACTCGGCACGCACACGCTGGAAATAACCGGTTCCAAAAAATTACACGGTGCCAAGCACACGATCATTCCGGATGCCAATGAAGCGGCCACCTTTTTGATCATGGGCGTGGCGACCGGCAGTCCGATCAGAGTGAAAAACGCGGTCGAGGATCATTTGGATTTAGTGCTGGAAAAATTGCGCACCTTTGGAGCGGACTTTAAAATTGCCAAAAATTACATCCAAGTTATTCCGGCCAAAAAATTGCACGCCATCGGCAAAATTGATATGCGGACTTACCCGGGCATCCCGTCGGATGTGCAGGCGCCGTTCGGAGTTTTAGCGACGCAGGCGCAGGGTATCACTCTTATTTTCGACACGATTTTTGAAGGCCGGTTCAATTATCTGAGTGAGCTGGAGAAGATGGGGGCTAAAGTTAAATTGCTCAATCCGCATCAAGCCGTCATCAGCGGGCCGACAAAATTGCGCGGCCACGAAATCAAAAGTTTCGATTTACGCGCGGGAGCTTCACTCATTATCGCGGCGCTCGCGGGCAGAGGGAAAACTACCATTGAAGATATTTACCAGGTTGACCGCGGTTACGAAAAAATCGAAGAAAGATTGCAAAAGTTGGGCGCGCAGATAAAAAGAATAACGAAATAATTTTATGTTTGTACGCAAAATTGGAATTGATCTGGGCACCGCCAACACGTTGGTGTTTATCCCGGGTAAGGGAGTGGTGGTGAATGAGCCGTCAGTGGTGGCGATTTCGGTGATTGATAACCGGGTGTTGGCCGTGGGCAGTGAGGCGCGCGAAATGTTGGGACGCACCCCGGACACGATTGTGGCCAGCCGGCCAATGAAGGATGGGGTGATTGCGGACTACAAAATTACCGAAGCCATGCTCAAGTATTTCATCAACAAAGTTAGTGGCAAGTTTCGTCTGGTGCGGCCGGAAATTATGATTTCCATTCCGGCGGGTGTGACGTCCACCGAAAGACGGGCCGTGATCGATGCCGCGGTGCGGGCGGGTGCCAAAGCCGCCTATGTGGTCAAGGAGCCGGTGCTGGCGGCCATTGGCGCCGGCATTCCGATCAATTCACCGGCGGGCAATATGATCATCGACATTGGGGGTGGCACATCCGAAGTGGCCATTATTTCGCTGGGCGGCATCGTGGCGGCGCACAGCGCGCGCGTGGGTGGCAACAAGTTTGACCAAGCCATCGCGGATTACATCAAACGCAAATACAGTTTGGCTATCGGTGACCGCACGGCGGAAGACATCAAGATTCAGATCGGTTCGGCTATCGCGCAGGTCAAGGAAGATCACATGGAAGTCCGCGGCCGTGACCTGACTGGGGGCTTGCCGAAAACGATCAAAATTTCTTCCAACGAAATCACCGAAGCGCTGCAAGACGAACTGCGCGAAGTCATCAATGCCATCAAAAAAGTGCTGCAGGAAACACCGCCGGAACTGGCGGCCGATGTCATGGACAAAGGAATGGTGCTCTCTGGTGGTGGGGCAATGTTGCGTCACTTGGATCAGTTGATCACCAAAACAATCGAAGTGCCGTGCTATGTGGCGGAAGATCCGCTTTTCTGCGTGATCAAAGGCATCGGTATCGCCTTGGATAATCTGGAAGTTTACAAACGGACGATAATGTTAAGCAAATAGTCGCGTATCGTGAAACGCATATCGCATATCGCATAGCGAAATTTGCGTTCCACGATCCACGATCCACGATATGCGAATAGGTATTGACGGTTCGCGGGCTTTTTTGGCTCAAAGGACCGGCATTGAAGAATATTCTTATCAAGTCATCAAACACCTCGTGAATAAACTGGAAGGACATGAGGTGATTTTGTATGTCAAAAAAAATCAATCGGTTGATTTTGAGCTTCCTGGCAGTTGGAAAATAAAAGTTATCGGACTAAAATATTTATGGACGCAGGTCGGACTTTCTTACGAGATGTTATGTCATCCGGTCAATACATTGTTTATTCCGGCTCACACCGTACCAATTATCCATTCGAAAAATACGGTAGTGGCCATCCACGGTTTGGAATATGAATTTGTTCCGGCGGCTTATTCTCTTTGGGCGCGACTGTATATGCGCGCCACAATCAGGATGTCCTGCCAATGGGCGAAAAAGATAATTTCCGTTTCGGAGAACACGAAGAAAGACCTGATGGCATTGTATAGAGTCGCGGAAGATAAAATCCAGGTTGTGTATGAAGGATATAGCGGTAAATTCCAATCAAATCTCAATGATCAAATTTCAAAACCATTTATGTTATTTGTCGGAAGATTGGAAGAGAGAAAAAATATCGTTGGTATTATTAAATCTTTTGAAATTCTGAAAGAGCATTACAAAATTACGCATAGGTTAATTTTAGCTGGAAAGTTTGGCTATGGAGCAGAAAAGATCCAGGAAGAGTTAAAAAATACAAATTGCGGCAAAGATATAATTTTGCCTGGATTTGTCAGTGAAGAAGAGAAATGGAAATTATTGAAAGACGCCGACGTTTTTTTGTTTCCGACTTTTTATGAAGGTTTTGGCATTCCGATTTTGGAAGCGCAGTCGGTGGGTTGCCCGGTGGTGGCTAGCAATAATTCTTCCGTCCCGGAAATTGCCGGCGTAGAGACGGATTGCAATCCGTCTCTACTGTTGGTCGACCCCCTGAGCGCCGAGGCCATCGCCGACGTGGCCTATAAACTACTAAGCGACAAAACCCTGCGGGATGATATAATACAGAAGGGCTATGAGAATGTGAAACGATTCAGTTGGGAAAAATGTGCGGCTGAAATCGCTGAAGTCTTAAAATAATATATGGAGATCAATAAATTAAAAGTCGCTATTGTACATGACTTTCTGACCCAGTTCGGCGGGGCGGAGAGGGTTTTGGAGGCGCTCTGCGAAATGTTTCCGGACGCGCCGATTTATACGTTGCTCTATGACAAGGAAAAGATGCGCGGGAAGTTCGCGGACAAAGTGGTTTTCGCTTCGTTTTTGCAAAAGTTTCCCAAGTTTTTGCGGAAGCGGCATAAATATTTATTGCCGCTGATGCCGACGGCGCCGGAGACTTTTGATCTGCGCGAATTTGATCTGGTGATTTCTTCCTCTGGCGCTTGGTCAAAGGGTATTGTGGTGCGCTTGGATACAATCCACATCTCCTACATCCACAGCCCGATGCGTTTTGTCTGGGACGCCAACGGGGAATATCTGCAACAACAGGAAAAAGGCTGGGGCATGAATTTCTTGGCACGCAGCATTTTGAATTACATCCGCATCTGGGACAAGTCGGCGGCGGATCGGCCGGACTTCCTGATTGCCAACTCGCAATATACCCAGGCCAGGATTAAGAAGTATTACGGCCGGGAGAGTGCGGTGATTTATCCGCCGGTAGACGTGGATCGTGGATCGCATAACGTGGATCGCGCAGAAAACGATACGCGATACGCGATACGCGATACGCGGCCATTCCTAATTGTTTCCCGCTTATCACCGTATAAAAAAGTTGATGTCGTGGTGGAGGCCTTCAACAAGCTTGGGCTGCCACTGATTGTTATAGGTGAGGGAAGTCATGAAAAATATTTACGCTCAATTGCGGGAGAAAATATCCAATTTTTGGGCTGGCAGTCAGACGAACAAGTTCAGAAGTATTATCAAAACGCGCGCGCTTTCATTTTCGCGGGCGTGGATGACTTTGGCATCGCGCCGGTGGAGGCTATGAGTTTCGGCACGCCGGTGCTGGCGATCCGCAAAGGTGGCGTCAAGGAAATTGTGCTGGAAGGGCAGACCGGGGAATTTTTTGAAGCGGCCACGCCGGAGGTCATCGCGGATGGCGTACGTAGATTTATGGAGAATGAGAAAAGTTATGATCGGCAAATTATAATTAATCGTGCGAAAGAATTTTCCAAGGAAAGATTCATCAAAGAGTTATCTGAATATATTGATAAAATAAATTAGATGAACATCATTGGTCATCAAAAAGTAAAGAATTTGCTGGATAAGGCCATAGCAAAAAAGGCGGTTAGCCACGCGTATCTTTTTTATGGGCCAGAAAGTGTGGGAAAATTTATGATGGCCTTCGACTTTGCGCAAAAATTGATTGGTAGCGAGAAAAAAATTAACTCTGATCTGATTATTCTGAAGCCGGAGATAGAGGAAAAGAAAGGTGTCACTAAAAAACTGGCGATTAAGATTGAGCAGATCCGTGATTTCCAGCATCAGCTGAGCCTGACAGCGCAAAGTGACGGCTATAAAGTGGCCATTATCGAGGAGGCCGAAATGCTGAATAAAGCCGCGCAAAATGGATTGCTCAAGACTTTGGAAGAAGCCAATCCGGGTGTGGTGCTGATTTTGGTGACCAGCGATGAAAAAAAGCTTTTGCCGACCATCCTGTCGCGTTGCCAAAAAATGCGTTTTGGGACGGTGGCGGAATCGGAATTGCGGGCGGAGCTGGCGAAGCGGGGCGGTCGTGAAATGGAAGACATAATCTTTTGGTCGCTCGGCCGGCCGGGGTTGGCGTTGAATTTTTTGGCAAATGATGAAGAGCTGGCTTTTCGGAAAGAAACTGCCGCGGAACTGAAAAAGTTTTTTACACAAAGCGTGGTGGAGAGATTTGCCGTGGCGGAAGAAATGGTCAAAGATGGCGAACTGCTGACAAAAAAACTGAACTTATGGCTGATTATTTTTCGGGAAATAATTCTGGGGCGCCGGGTGGTTGCGCGGATAACGAAAGTCAAAGCGTTGAACTTGTTGGACCAGACCGAAAAAAGTCTGGCAACGATTAAAAACACCAATTCCAATGCCCGACTGATAATGGAAAATTTATTTCTAAATTTTTAGAAAGCACATGCTGTTCGGAAATAAAAATAAAATTAAAAAAAGAGCCATCCGAAATATCGACGAACGCGCGGTCGGGTTGGCCCGCCTCGCGTCGACGAGCGATCTTCGCGAGTCGAGGCGGGCGCGCCGCGGAAAAACGGAGAAGTCCGGATCTGCGATTTGGCGCAAGGTGGTTAATGCCTTGTTGCTCCTGATTTTTGTCGGCAGTACGCTGTACCTGTTGTTTTTCTCGCCATTTTTGTTGGTTACAAAAACAACCATTGGTGGTACGCAGGATCTGGACGCGGACGCGCTGCGCAGAGTGGCGGATGCAACTATCGCCGGGAAATATGTGAATGTTGTGGCCAAAAATAATTTGATCCTGATCAACAAGGAACAGGTGAAAAAAGCGCTGACGGACAGATTCAAACGTCTCGAGGACGTCCAGGTCACGAAAAAATTTCCCGACACTTTGGTCATTAGTGTGCGGGAAAGAAAATCCATGGTGATTTTGTGTAGCGCGGGCGCTTGCTTTATCATTGACAATTCAGGCGTGCCGTACGCCTTGGCGGATTTTGCATCGAACGAATTGCAGGAGAATAATTTGTTGGTAATCAACGATGATGGGAATAAGGCGATAAAGTTGGGCGAGGAGACGTTGGAGCAGGCGTGTATGCAATATCTGCTGGACATCAAAGATAAATTAAAAAGCGATTTGAATATCGCGATCGACAAAAATTTCCACACGCCGCAATTGGTTTCCGGTGACATTCGAGCAACAACCAGCGAGGGTTGGAAGATCTATTTTGACAATGCTTTGCCGATCCAAAAAGCAGTGGATACGTTAAAGCTGGTTCTGACTGACAAAATCGGTGAAGAAAAGCGAGGCAACCTTGAATATGTCGATCTGCGCACCGAAAACAAAGTTTACTATAAACTCAAAAACATCGAGGCAATCCAGCCGCCGGTGGAAGAAGTAAAAAAAGACGAAGAGAAGAAGAAAGAGAAAAAATAATTTTTTTTGCCCTAAAGCTAAGCTTTAGAGAGGAGCCGTCGAACCTGCGAAAAGCTTAGCTTTAGGAAACCCGTTGGATACCCGTCGGACGCTCACTCAAAGCTCGGCTTTTCTCCGGCGTCCCTGCCTACCGGCAGGCAGGCGCGGCGGACTCCTCCTTAAAGCCAAGCTTTTCTCTGCGTGCTCAAACTAGGATTATTTGTTTAAGGTTGCCGCCTCCTCCGGTGTCACATAGTAAATCAAGATAGAAGTGCCCGCGCGGTCGACGGGTTTTTTGTTTTTGAGCCAGCGATAACTTTCCGCGTCCGGAACGGTTTTGTCGAACAGGCTTTGCTGCAGAAACTCGGTTGAAATTGCATACCAACCGGCCTCCGGCTGTTTGGCCGACCACCACGTGAGATATTTGTCTTCGAGATAATATTGCGGATCAGCTAAGCCGAAATAATCTAGTCGGATTTTGCCGATTTCCGGATGCTTGTCCAGGAAAGACACCAATCTTTTCAGGTCTTGCCCCCAGTCGGCGTTGGAGTCGACGACATAATGGTGGCCGTTTTTTGCTCCGCCGACGGTTTCGTTGAAATATGCCATGTAGTACGGATAGGCGAAGACGGTGCCCAAAATCAGATATGCGACCAGAACGACAAAAGCGACGGAGAAAATCTTGATCTTTTGTTTTTCGCGTGCTTCTTGCTGTGACAGAGTCATAGCTTCAGGGGAGTTATGCGTAATCGACGCGAACTTTTTGTGGTGATATATTTTGTTTTTCAGGAACCGCGCAACGGTTACGGCGGTCAGGATATAGATAAAGGGCAGGATCGGAAACAGATGACGGAAGCCGATGTTGAGCCGGCCTTGGATGCTGACAGCCGCGTAGAAGAGGATGAAAAGCAGCAGGGAAAATTCAACGACATGCGTCCGCAGATAGCGGAAAAAACCGGCAAGAAAATGGCGGGACGAGTGAGTGAGCGATTTGATAGTGGCGAGGAGACCGAGTCCCAGGGAGAAGAAAATGAAAAACAAAATTGGCAGGGGCTCCTTGATTAGGAAAACGATTGGGAAATATGACAGGTAGCCTTTGTTGGAAACTTCCCCGATGAAATAGGTCACGTTGCCACCGGCGACCCGTTGGAACACCCGGGCGACGCCAAAAACATAATCCGCCAGCGGCATCAAAATCGGTTGCGCGTTCATCCAGGAGATGAGTCTGCGGCCAAAAACATTGATGGCGCGCGTATCCTCCGGATTGAAATAGTGATCCATAATTTCCAACAGTTTCGTCTGCGGCATCGCATAGGTGTTTAGATAATAAACCACATAGACAATTATCAAGGAAATTATGAAAGCCGCCGACCCCTTGAGGATATATTCAGAAAGAGATTTTAAGCGAGCGTATTTTTTGTCAGAATGAATTTTTATCACCGGATAGGCGAAGATAATCAGGGCAAAAATGGGGAAGGTCAAAACGGAAGAAAACTTGGCGAGCTGCATCAGCCCCAGAAATATTCCGAACAGGGCGGCATTTTGCCAAGTCGGATGTTTGATGAATTTTAAAAAATAATAAAAACAAAAAGTGATGAAGGCGGCGATGCCCAGATCGGTGGTGACGAAATGGTTGTGGCCGAGAATATTGGGATCAAAGGCATAGAGGATCAGAGCCAACATTCCGGCGGTCAAGCCGGCCAGTTCGCGCGTCCATTTGAAAATGAACAGTCCCAGGAGCAGCGAGAGGAGGACAAAAGGCAGGCGCGACCAAAAAATGATTTGATCCGGATTGTTTTCAGAAGCAAAAAGAAAGATTTTGCCAGCGTTCCATTGGCTGTCATTGGCGTTGTCCTTGGTCCAAAAATCCTGCGCGGTGTCGAATTTAGGCTGGATGAAAAGCAGGGGCAAGCCAGCCATATCCTTGAGCAGCGGAGGGTGTTCCGGATTGAGGCGCATGTCATGTTGGGTCAGGTAGCTGTACCCGGCCGGAATGTGCGCGGCTTCGTCATAAATCAGACTGTCCGAAGCGGCGTTCAGGATGGAAACAATCGCCACAAAAGACAAAATTATTCCAATGAGCAATTGATAGTTCTTGTCTAAAAATTTTTGCATTTTATCGTAATTTAACACTTATTCTAAAATATAATAGACGCTGCCGAGAGGAGCCTCGATCCGCTCCATCTGCAGAGCCGGATAGCGAACTTGGAGGGCGCTGAGCGCGTCTTCGTGGCGGGCAGTCATCACGATCACGAATGGATTGTCACCGGGCTGGATCCGATCAACCTGATTAGTGAAGAGATATTGGGTGTTGGTTCGGGTGGAGTTGAAAACATAAATGGGCAATTTTTCCAACGTATTGTAGCTGGTGATGACATAGGTGTGCTTGTCCGGCGGCAAGGTTTGCAGATAGCGGGAAATGTCGGTCAGGTTCTTGTTGAAGGAGTCGGCAACCACCGGTTTGTTGGCCCATAAATAGTGATATTTTACTGAATTGAACAGACTGATGGTGATAAGCATCAAAATGACCAGGCTGACGGTAATTTTTCCGATCAGATAAGTCTGCTGCTTGGATTTGCCGAGAAAATAATTAAAAGTCAGGCCGGCAAAAATGAAGACAACCGGCAGCGTGCCGATGGAGCGTAGCGCGTGGGGATTGCTCTCGGCGGTCATAAACTCCGGTACCAGCATCGCAAAAAACCAAACGACCAGCAGGGTATAGATGTTTAATTTATCGTCACGGATCTTCTTGAAAAGACGCAGATAGGTCAGGCGCAAAAATTTTAACAAGGCATAGATAAAGCCAAAAAGAAAAGCAATGCCAGCCAACGGATCAAGCAATGGGTATGGGGGGTAATTGTGGCGCCAATTTTGGTCACCCCAAAAATTGTATTTTACCAAGCTCAAACTGAAGCTGCGTAAAAATGTTCCAACCAGGTTGCCATTGTTAACAGCGGGAGAAAGCACGGAAATTGAGTCGGAGCGCGAGCCGGCATATTCCGGATGGGCAATGTAGAGGGTATAAAACATCGGTGCGGACGTAATGAGTATGGTGGCGATAAAAATAATCAGAGATGGCCAATTTTTTTTGAGAAAATTTTGATGGGTCAAGATGAGGGAAATTAGGAGAAAAACAAGAATCAATGGCGTGATGCGGAAAGCGATGTAGGTATGCATACCCAGACCAAGGATGGCTCCGCTGATAGCGAAGTTATACTTTTTTTCTGTGCGTATGCCGTGGAAGAGAAAATAAAAAGCAAAGACCAGAATGAGCGGCAGTAGGTTGGCCCGGAAAGAAATGCGGCTGAAATTGATCGCCCAAAAAGAAACGGCAACCAAAAGAGAGCTGATCAGACCGACGTTTCGGTTGAAAAGTTCTTTGGCGAGCAAGAATGTGCCCAGAATGGTCAGGGTGCCGGCGAGAATAGCCGGCAATTTCAGAGTCAGGATACTGATGCCAAAAAGCCTAAAACAGAGCGCGATCAAATTCATGAAAAGACCTTCGCGTCCTTGATTAGCCGGATAAAACCATTGATATTGTCCGGTGGTGTTGGCGCGGATGGCGTCTTCGGCGTTCACTGCCTCATCCGGATAAATGCCCGGTGGCGCACTGTCTATATTGTAGATTCGCAGGAAAAGTCCCAGTGCGACAATCAAGGCTACCAAGATAACCGTCAGAATTTTTTTGTTTTGCATTTTTTTGTCAGTTTTTTTGATTTTTTTGTTAAACTTCTTTTTGAAATAATTTATATATTCCAAAAATAAAGAAACCATACGCGACATAGTCGAGGGAGCGGGGAATCAGCGGATTGCTGCTCAGAATGAACCAATAGTTGGCCAGGATGAGCAGGGCGGCCGAGACGGCAAAGATTTGATATTTTTGCATAAGTGTTTTTTGTGGTTATGCGGTAATTGTAGCATAAAATTTGTCCCAAACCAATCATTTCGATTCCGTAAGTTATCCACATGCACTGATAAAAGCTTAAGTGTGGTATAATAATGGTAGCCGGAAATATTTTATAAAAACAAAACAACATTATGTATCGGGGGGAGGATCGGATAAAATTGAGTGGTGCAGAAACTGATTTTGATCAAAAGACAGAACCTGTTTTGACGTCGGGGAAGATATTTGAAACAGACGGGCAACCGGAAGTTGATTCAGCCGCGACGCAAAGGCGGCAAGAAATTCAAAAGTTGACGAAAGAGATTGAGGAACTCAGAGTGGCGATGGAAACGGCCGAAGGAGCATATTTAGAAGCGAAAAATAAGCACGATGGGGTGTTCCAACAATTCAAATCACTGTTTGTGGCGGTGAGTCTGGGCGAAGCGCAAAAAGAGCAGGAAAGTCTGAGAGCTAAATTGAGAGAGGCGACTGGAGCTTATCGGGAAAAACTGGCGCTGCTGGAAACTGGTTTGGAAGAAATCGACAAATTCGATCCGGTTGTCAAAGAAATCATGGCGGAAGCTGAGCTTGAAATTCCGGAGGCAAAAAGCAAGAAAACGCGGGTGCGCAAAACAAAACCGGTTGAGATTGAGAACATGGAAAAGGAGGTCAATCATTTTGCCGCTTTCCAAAAGCATATCGCCAAAGGCAAGGCAGCATCAGCTATCAAGGTCTTCCGCAAAGCGCTGGCCCGGGATGTTAGCTGGAAGGAAATCAAAAAGCTGACTCTGGGACAAGCGGCGCTGAAATTCTATTGGCACGAGGACGCGGAGATCAAAAATTTTTTGCATAAACTGAAAGAAACGTTGGGTGACAAGGGCGCATCGGTTGCGGGCGAAACTTTGCATGAGTGGACGCAGAGACTTTCTCAATTAGCCATCGAACAAGCGGACGGAGAATAAGCGACAGGAAAAATTAATCCACTAATTAAAACATATGGGTAATCTGGAACCAATTGAAGATGATGATCTCGATCTGAAGAATAAGTTTACCGGCGGAGTTGAGAAGGGCGAAGAGGCGGGCGTAAAAAAGGAAAAAGCGGCGGATTTTGTGCTGGAAAAAAAGCCAGAAAGTCGGCAAGAGGGCGTGGTGGAAAAGGACAGCGCTTACAATAAAATTTTGTCCAAAGTGCAGACGCAGGCGCAACCGGCGGATGATAAAACTGTCGCGACGGACGCACATATCATACATAGCTCGGATGAGGAAGAGTCCAAAATCGAAACGCTGATCAAGCTGGCAACCACCAAGGGTGTGGTGCACGCGGTCAAGGTAGCCCGACACTTGGAAGACAACTATGCCCTGGATGAATTTCATGACCGCTTGCTGGGTGAAGAATTGCACGATGCTCTCCTGAAAAAAGGTTTGATCAAAGAGTTGTGAGTCCCTACGAATTACGAATTAATACGAATGTACGAATTACAAAAAACAAATAAGCCTAGGTGAAGTAAAATATAAATAAAAACACATCATGACAGGTGATTTGAATTCCATCTTGCTGCCCCTGACCATTTTCTTTGGTTTTTTGAGTTTGCTCAGCGGCTCTTGGATCGTATTCCGCAGTTTTATGGGCTTTCGCTCGCAGCTCAATCGCTCAATGAGCATGGACTTGGAAATTATCCGCGTTTCCAGGGTCTTGAAAGCGAAAGAAGAAAATGGCAAACAAGAAGCTTGGAAAGAAGAAATCGGGGCGATGGAACAACTGTTGACCTCGCTTTCGACCTTGCGCGAAAACAAAGGTTTTTGGTATCGGATGCTCTATGACAAGCCGCATATTTCCTTTGAAATCGCCAATTCCGCCAAGGATGAGGAGATTATCTTTTTCGTGTCCATCCCGAAAAAATTTCGCGAATCGGTGGAAAAACAGATCCACAGTTTTTTCCCGAACGCCGCACTGGAAACTTCCAAGGATTTTAATATTTTTTTTCCGGGCTCTGTCACGGCCGCGGCGGTGCTGCAATTGAAAGAAGAGTATATTTTTCCAATCAAAACATATGAAAATTTGGAAATCGATCCGTTGAACGCGGTGACCAACGCTTTGAGCAAACTGAATACTGAGCAAGAGGGGGCGGCGGTGCAGATTATCCTGAAACCGACCGATCCGGGCTGGCGTTCGGCTGGTCGGGCGATCGCGCACAAAATGCAACAGGGCAAGCGGCTGAAAGATGTGCATAACCGATCCTACGCGGCCAAGATTGGCAAAGAATTGGGCAGCACTTTTTATGACACGGTTCTAGCCTCCAAAAACAAGGAAGAAAAAAGTAATCCTTTTGAGTCAAAAACGATTCAGCTTACTCCCGAAGAACAGGAAATTGTCAAAGGTCTGGAACAAAAAGCCAGCAAGACCGGCTTTGAGGTCAACATTCGCTTGATTGCTTCCGCCGCCACGGAGGAACGGGCGCAACAAATTTTGGCGCAGATGGAAAATGCTTTCGCGCAGTTTGAAAATTCCGACATCAACAGCTTCAAGATTAAAAAAAGGTTGAAGCAGCAAGACATCGCGTATGATTTTATTTTTCGCAATTTCGTGCAAGAAGAGGCGATGATCCTGAATACGGAAGAAATCGCCAGTATTTTTCATTTGCCGATATCCGCCACGGAAACGCCCAAAATCAAATGGTTGAAATCCAACGCGGCGCCACCGCCGTTGGACATCCCGTCAGACGGGCTGCAAATGGGCTTTAATGAATATCGTGGTGTGACCACGCCGATCAAGCTGGCAGAGGTGGATCGGCGCCGCCATCTCTATACTATCGGACAGACCGGGACCGGTAAGTCCAATTTTTTGCAAGAGATGGCCAAGCAGGACGCCCGGGATGGTCGCGGCTTTTGTTTTATCGATCCGCACGGTGACGCAATTGAAGACATTTTGACGGCGATTCCCAAAGAGCGCGCTGAGGATGTGATCATTTTCAACCCGGCCGACGTGGAGCGGCCATTCGGGCTTAATATGCTGGAATATGATCCGGCGCACCCGGAACAAAAAACTTTCGTCATCAATGAGATGATCGGGATTTTTGATCAATTATATGATTTGAAATCGACCGGCGGTCCGATGTTTGAACAATATATGCGCAATGCCATGCTGCTCATCATGGATGATCCGGAGACCGGCTCGACGCTCATGGAAATTTCCAAAGTGCTGGCGGATGAAGATTTCCGGCGCATGAAAATTTCACGCTGTACCAATCCGATCGTGGTGGATTTTTGGACCAAGGAGGCCGAAAAGGCGGGCGGGGAAGCGGCGCTGGCCAATATGGTGCCCTACATCACTTCCAAGCTGACGACTTTCATTTCCAATGACATGATGCGGCCGATCATCGCGCAGCAGAAAAGCACAATCGATTTCAAGGATATCATGAACAACAAAAAAATTCTGCTCATCAATCTGTCCAAGGGTCGGATCGGTGAGATCAACGCGCGCTTGCTCGGCATGGTAGTGGTGGGCAAGATCTTGATGGGCGCGCTGTCACGCGTGGACATTCCGGAAGACGAACGCGTGGATTTCTATCTGTATCTGGACGAATTCCAAAACGTGACGACCAATTCCATTGCGCAGATTTTGTCCGAGGCGCGTAAATATAAGTTGGTCTTGATTTTGGCGCACCAATTTATCGCGCAGCTCAAAGAAGAAATTTCCAAGGCGGTGTTTGGCAACGTCGGTTCGATGGTGTCATTCCGGGTCGGTCCGGAAGACGCGGAATTTTTGGAAAAACAATTTGAACCGGTCTTCACGCGCAACGACCTGGTGAACGTGGACAACTACAATTGTTTCGCGCGGATCTTGGTGAACAATGTGCTGACCAAACCGTTCAACATGAAAACCTACCCACCGACCAAGGGCGACCAAGAAATCGCTAACGCCTTGAAGGAACTTTCTCGCCTCAAATATGGCCGTGACCGCACCATCGTCAACCGCGAAATCATGGAACGGACAAAGATTAAGATGACCACTTAGGGACTAAGTCCCTAAGTTATAAAAACTTCAATGAGAAAAACTCAATTTGCAAATGGGGAATATTATCATATTTATAATCGCGGAGTAGATAAGCGTGATGTATTTTTGGGCGAGGAATATTTTGAAAGATTTTTGTTAAGCATTCAGGAATTTAATCGACAAGACGCAATCGGAAGTATTTATCAAAATAGTTTTAAGCAAAGCGAAGTGGTCTTAGGGACTAAGTCCCCAATTGGGGACTTAGTCCCTGCAACTTCCCCAATAGTTGAGATTATCGCATACTGTCTGAATCCGAACCATTTTCATTTTATCTTGAAACAACTTGGGGATGGGGGAATAAGCAAGTTCATGCTTAAATTGAGTTCTGGTTATACTACTTATTTCAATAAAAAGCAGAAGAGATCAGGTTCGCTCTTTCAAGGTCCATTTAAATCAATCCACATAAATTCCAATGAATATCTGCTGTATCTTTCAGCGTATGTAAATTGCAATAGCGAGGTTCACGGAATCGAAGAAGCTGAAGATTATAAGTGGTGCAGTTTTTTGGATTATATGGGTAAAAGAAAGGGGATATTATGCAATAAAGAGATGGTTCTTGGCCAATTCAAAAATAACGAAGAATATCGGGAATATGCCAAGACAAATGCGTTGGCGATGAAAGATAAGAAGGATATGGAAAAATTAGTGTTAGAGTGACTACTTGGGGACACCTAGGGACTAAGTCCCTTAACCCTCCTGTACTGTTGGGGACTTAGTCCCTAAGAGCCGAAAAAGCGTTAATTTTGTGAAAACGTCGCGAAGGCGTTTTTTTGGTTTGGCTCTTTAACAAATAGTGTGTTGAATTAACATCAGAAATGGTATGAATGCGAGGGTTACTTTAGCAATATAATTATCAATGTTTCTAAATCCAAATGATACGCTTTTAA
>JBAZBJ010000015.1:0-39231 GCA_041671525.1 Parcubacteria group bacterium | reverse complement strand
ACCCAGACATTTTGCAATCCGAGCAGCTTTTTGATATCTTGGTTCATAGAGGTGGTGGGAAATTAAGGTTTAGCGCTTAAATCCTACCACTTCTTTAGTTATCCACCACACTTAATATTATACAGCCGGCAATATTTGACATTTATGCGGGGAGTACGCTAAGATTTATTTCAATAGATTGTTCATTTGATCAAAAGAAAGGAGGATATGCTTTGGCAAAAGAGTTGCTTTTAGGCGAAAGGAAGAAATCCTTGGCCAAGAGGAGGAAGGTGAGATTTTTAAATCTCGTCGAAACGCTGGAAAAAAGCGTTGTGAATCTGCTTGGCGACATGCAGGAAAAAGGAGCGTTACACTCCTTTCGGTCTTGCACGGACGGCCTGAATGGCTCAAGAAAGAGGCTGTTTCAGGTGAGGCTGATTGACAATGGCGAGGTAAGGGATTTTCGCATTGTTGTGACCAAGAGAACTATGCGCAGCCCCCGCCTGTGTGATGTTCCTCAAATCATTGTAACCCCCGAGATGCGTCAGGAGCGTATCTGGGAACATATTGTGAAGTTGTTTTAGCGAGCCGGTTGAATTTTTATCAACCGGCTCTCATTATTTTTTAGCTTTCAAATTCTTGCCGCGCGATGACGGTGCCCATGACTTTCTTTGCGCCGTTTTGTTTTATGATTTTGGCGCATTCGAAAAGTGTAGCGCCGGTGGTGGCGATGTCGTCGATGAGGAGGATTTTCTTGTCTTGCAGAAATTCTTGCGGCGCTTTACCTCTCTGTCCCAGGGGGACATCTCTCCTTAAAAAAGGAGAGAATGATGCGGAATAAGAATTTATTTGGAAGGCAGCTAGTATATTTTTGCGGCGATCGGCGTATTTACCGATCTGCATCTGGGGCGGGGTGTATTTCTGACGTCGGATTAAGTCAGTCACGACCGGAATAGTAAAGCCGGGGGTCAGATTTTCGGAAACATAGTTGGCCAGCAGTTCGGCCTGATTAAAACCGCGCCAGCGCAGGCGCCGAGGGTGCAGCGGCACCGGCACGATCAGATCCGGCAGCGGCATATTATTTTTGAGAATAGTTTTGACCAGCAAGCGCCCGAGCGGTACATGCAGATCTTCAACAAAATTATATTTGTAGAGATGGACCAGTTTGGACAAATTATTATCTTTGTATTTGGTCGCGACGACTAGGTTACTCAGCGCCGGCTGCGCTTTTTTGCAATGGTCACACAGCGCGCCTTTTTCGGTCAGCAGTTTTTCACATTTGGGACAGACCTGATAGGGGAGCAATTCAATTTTGGCCAAACATGCTTCACACAAAAAAGAGCCTTCCTTTTGGCAGGTGGTGCAGTGTTTGGGGAAGAGGGTATCTAATATGAAGTTCCTTGTACTTTGGAAAGATGAGTAAATTTTCAATGCTCAATGATCAATTTTCATTGAATTTTCAATAAATAAATTTTCAAATTTTAAAGCATTGATAATTAAAAAAATTGAAAATTGATTGTAAATTGAAAATTGTAAATTGTAAATTATTTTTTAAGTCAGTTTTATTCCTCCTTTTACAAGGCTAATCTTAATTTTACCATTTTTGACTTTGTCATAAATGATCATTTCCGCGATCGGGTTTTCCAAGAGCTCTTGGACATTTTTGCGCACCAGACGGGCGCCCTGGTTGAAGGCCAAGCTTTTGTCCGCGACGGCCGTAGCAACCTGCTTGTCAAAAGTCAGGTTCACGCCCTGCTGCTTGACCCGGGACTGCAATTTTTTGATTTCCAGCGCGGAAATTTGCTGGATTTCTTTCTTGCCCAGCGCGTCGAAGACCAAGATGTAGTCCAAGCGATTGAGCAGTTCCGGCCGCATTTGCCGGGCCAGATCCTTCAAAGTTTGCTCTTTGATTTCGTTGAATTTGGCTGTCAGCTCTTGCGGTTGCTGCGTCTCGAAGCCGACCTTGGAAGCGTTGGTGAAGTCATCCGTGCCGGCGTTTGAGGTCAGAATGACGATGGTGTTTTTAAAGCTGACCGGCGTGCCTTCCGCATCGGTCAAAACACCGTCTTCCAAAATTTGCAGCAGAATGTTGAAGACATCCGGGTGGGCTTTTTCAATTTCATCAAACAGCACGACCGCGTAGGGATTCTTGCGCACTTTTTCGGTCAGGTTGCCGCCTTCCCCATAACCGATGTAGCCGGCGGGCGAGCCGATGAGCGAAGAAACGCTGTGACGTTCCATCAGTTCGCTCATGTCGATGCGGATGAGAGCTTTGGGATTGCCAAAAAATTCTTTGGCCAAAATTTTGGCGGTCAGCGTTTTGCCGACACCGGTCGGTCCCAGAAACAGGAAAGAGCCCAAAGGACGATCGGGATTGCCGATGCCGGCCTGGGAGCGCAGCAGCGTGCCAGTCAGTTTCTGGATGGCCGTCGTCTGGCCGATAACCTGCGAATTCAGAATTTTTTGGATGTTGCGTATTTTGGTGTTTTTCTCGCGGGACAATTTTTCCGCCGGAATGCCGGAAATTTTGGCAATCGTTTCGATGATGTCGGCCGCTTTGATTTCGATGCGGTTTTCTTTTTCACTGTCAGCCTGTTTTTTCTGCAGCAATTTGATCTGCGCTTCCAATTCCTTCTCGCGGGCGCGCAAATTGATGGCGGCTTCGAAATGTTCCGTCGAAACCAAATTTTCTTTCTCGGTCAAAACAGCCAATTTTTCGTCTTCAATTTTGCGGATGGCATGGATAAAATCGGAAATTTTGCTGCGGGAACGGATATTGGAAGCGGTCTCGTCGATGACGTCGATGGCTTTGTCGGGCAGGAAACGGTTTTGGACATAGCGGACACTCAGATCCACCGCCAGCTCGATGGCGTCCGCCGAGATGGCGACGTTATGGAAGGCTTCATAGTGGCTCTTGATGCCAAAGAGAATTTTTTTCGTTTCTTCCGCGGTCGGTTCCTGCACCTGGATCGGCTGGAAGCGACGTGCCAGGGCGGCATCTTTTTCGATATATTTTTTGTATTCAGTCTGAGTGGTGGCGCCGATCAACTGCATTTCGCCGCGCGCCAAGGCTGGCTTGATGATGTTGGCCAGATCCAAACTGCCGGGGACGTTGCCGGCGCCGACGATATTGTGGATTTCATCGATAAAGAGGATGATATTGCGGTTTTCTTTGACTTCTTTGATGATTTCTTTGAGGCGGGACTCGAATTCGCCACGGAAGCTGGTGCCGGCAATGAGTTGCGCCACGTCCAGATTCATGATTTTTTTGCGATAGAGCGAGCTGGGCACTTCACCGGCATTTAGCATCTGCGCCAGACCGGTTACCAAGGCGGTCTTGCCCACGCCGGGATCACCGATCAAGAGCGGGTTGTTTTTGTTCTTGCGTCCCAAAATGTTGATCATACGTTCGACTTCTTTTTCTCGGCCCACGATGATTTCCTGGTTAATTTTGGTTTCTTCATTGAGATTGAGGCAAAATTTATCGATAAAAGGCGTTGCCGAAGTTTTGGTGTTTTTGGTCTTGGTGAGCGGCGCTTCCGGCAAGTTAAACATTTTGGAAAGATTAGACAAAATATCCGGCTCCATGATGGCTCTCAGTGATTGCTGGATGTCCTGTTTTTTGCTTTGGACGCTCGGTGTGGCTAGTAATCGGCGGATGTTGTTGTCCGTGGATCCCAACAAAGAATAAACCAGGTGTTCAGTGCCGACGTACGGATAGCCAAATTCGCGCGCAGTGGAAAAAGCCTTGGTGATGTTCTTTCGCAGATTAGCGGAAATGGCCACGGAAGTTACAGATAGCTTCTCGGTTTTTGTAATATTACCGCCGAGGATTTGCTGGAAAATTTCTTTGTTTAAGCCCAAATCGCTGAGAATATTGGATCCCACGCTGCCTTTACGCAGATAAATAGCATAAAGCAGGTGGATGTTTTCAATCTCCAAACGACCGAATTTTTTGGCGAGAATGGCGGCCTTGAGCAAGGCTTCTTTGGAATTGTTGGTCAATTTTTGTCCCAACTGTTTGAAGTCAGGATCATTTGAATTAGTAAACATAATTTTTTTTAATATATAAGTTATTACTTCATTTTAGATACTACAATTAGGGATGTCAAACCTGTTAGAATTTTACAAAAAGTCTGTTTTTTCGGTAAAATTTAAGGCGAAGCCGCTTCGCTCTCGCGTTATAGACAATCACTAGCTCGTGCCGAAATTCTAACAGGTTCAATTATGTCTTTGCGAGCTGTGGATAACTATCATTAGTAGTTGCAATCCAAAAAATATGGTATAATAACGACATAAAATAAAAAACAAAACATGTTTGGATTTGGAAAAAATAAATTCCTGGGAGTTGACATCGGAACATCGGCCATCAAAGTGGTGGAAATTAAGATTGAGAATAACAAGCCGATTTTGTCCAATTATGCCTGGATGCAATTGAATGGAGCGGGTTCGGAGATGCAACGTGATTTTTCTGAGGAAGATATGACGCAGTATTTAAAAAGAATTTTAAGTGCGGCGAAATTTCGGAGCGCGGAAACCTATGCCTCCATGCCTTCTTTTGGCGGCCTGGTCACCCTGATTGAATTGCCGGAAATGAGCAATGCAGATCTAGATCAAGCAATCAAATTCGAAGCGCATAAATATATCCCGACGGCGCTGGATGATATCGCCTTAAGTTGGGATGTGATCAGCAAAAAAAACGCTCCGGTTATTCAAAAAAGAGCGGAGAGTGGCGAGCCTGCACGAGTGAATGCACCATCGGAAGCGAAGCTGCAAGTGTTGTTGGTGGCGGCGCCCAAAAACAAGGTCGCCAAATATGAAAAAATGATTCACGGCGCGGGCTTGTCTTTGCGTTCCATCGAAATTGAGAGCTTTGCGTTGGTGCGCGCTTTGATTGGCAATGATGCCGGCAATTTTATCATTGTCGATATCGGTTCGCGCGTGTGCAATATTGTGTTGGTGGAAAAAGGCGTGATCAAAGTTAATCGGAACATCGATGCCGGCGGCCGCGATATCACCAAGACCATTGCCCGAGGATTCAATGTGGACGCAGAACGGGCGGAAAATATGAAAATTTCCGGAGGGTCGCTTTTAGGCAAGGAATCTGGTATTAGGCTGACCACCCTGGATCTGATTATCGACGAGGTCAGGCGCGTGCTACAGGCTTATTATAAAAACGAAGGCGAAAAAAAGGTGGATGGCGTAATTCTTTCAGGCGGGACGGCCGGCCTGGAAGACATCGAAAAATATTTTTCTGAAAGCTTGGGTATCAAGTCAGTTGTTGGCAATCCGTTAGGTCGGATCGGTTATGATCCAAAGCTCAAAGCAAAATTGACCGCGATCGGTCCACAGATGACTGTCAGTATCGGCTTGGCGCTTAAGGGCGTGGAAGAGATTTTAAGGAAATAATTTTAATAACACTCGAGAATTAAGAGCTGATTAAAAACGAATGAAAGCGAATAGACTGAATTTGCATCGTTCGTAATAATTAGTAATAAATTCGCTCATAATTAGCGAGTACATATATATGGCGAACATAAATTTGGCGACCAATTCGTACGCCGCCGACAAAAAAACATTTTCCTACAACGCCGGGCTTATGGTGGTTGGCGGGGTGTTGTTGGCGTTGGTGATCGGTTATGGTGTAATCCTGTTCTTCGACCGGAGTGCGCAGGCGAAAATCGGCACGACCAATGAGCAGTATGAGACGGAATATCAAAAACTGATCAGCGGCAACAAAGATCTGGTGGATTTTCAAAATCGCATCGTGGTGGCCAAGGAGCTGGTACCGCAAGAAAGTGCCGGGTACAGCAGTTTGCCGGCGGTGGAAAAAGCGATGGTACCGAGCGTGTATCTGAAAGATTTTAATTATGACCAAGCGCAAAAAACCATCAGTGTGGGCGGGGTGGCGGACAATTTTGATATGTTGGCCAAGCAAATTTTGAGCTTCAAAAAATCAGACTATTTCACTGAAGTCAGTGCCGGGGCGACGACTCTGGATCAAAAAGGTAAAGTTAATTTTGCTTTGAAATTAAAAATTAAATAATCAAAAACATGAAAATAAAAATCTTAGCGGCACCCGTACTCATCGTCCTGATTGTCATAATGGCGATCTGGGTTATTTCCCCGGCCTACCGGGACTTCCGCGCTAAAAAAGCGGAATTGGAGAAGGCTCAGACCAAGCTGACGGCTATTCAGGAGAAAAACAGCCGCGCGGCGCAACTGGGGCAGAGCTTGGCAACCAAAACTGACCAAAAAACCGCACTGTTGCGGTATATCCCGGAACAGCAAAAAGAAGAGGATGTGATTGCGAATCTGAACGCGCTGGCGGGCACAGCTGGTTTGTCGGTGTATAATATCTCGATCGGGAATGTAGAAAAAAGGAATGCCGCAGCGGACACAGCGGCGCAACCGAGCGGAAATTTTTTGTTGCCGCCAGTCATAGAAACAGCGGATTTAGGAGACATGGTTGTGGCGCCGGCTAAACCGGAAGCCAGAAATTTCAAAGTAACTCTGGGCGTGGCGGGCAGTTATGGAAAAATTAAAGATCTGTTGGGCAAGATCGCGGCCTTACAACGCTTTAACAGTATCGCTTCCCTGAAAATAGCCAAAGCGCAGGCGCAGTCCGTCGCGGAGGGGACGTCGGCTGATAGCGGCACGAGTGATAACCTGCAGGCGGACATCAGTTTGAACTTCAATTTTATCGACAAGAGCGATGCCATCGTCAATCTGGATAATGAAATTTTCGCGGGCGTAAATTTCGACATGACCGTGATTGACAATATCAAGAGCCAAATGACGACAGTGGTGAATAGTTTGACAGCCGTAACCAGCGGTGTACAGAATCCCTTTGTTAAATAGAGATAATTGAAACTCTTTATATTAGGTAGAGCTCGCGTATGGGATCAGCGGATAAAACAAAAAACAATAAAACCGGCGTAAACAAGGGGGATGCGGGGGAAAGGGCGGAAAGCCTCAGCGCGGACGTGCTTGAGGTTGCTCCGAAGAATATTGAAGGAAGCATCATTAACATTCTTCCGCAGGAAGTGGCGCAAAAAAATCGCATGGTGGTGTTCGCCAAGGAAGGTGCGCAGATCAAAGTCGCCATGGCTGACCCGCAAGATATCAACGCGTTGAATGTCCTGCGTTTTTTCGCTGAGAAAGAAAAAGTGGAAATCCGGACGTATCGGGTGGCGGAGAAAATCCTTGAGGACATGCTGGAATTTTATACCGGTCCGCTGGAAATGGTGAAAGACGCAGTCAAGTCTTTCAATGACGACATTATTTTCAATGGTGAAGTTGACACAAAAAATGCCGAGCGGAAAAAAGAAGAAGTGCTGAAAGACGCGCCGGTGACCAAATTGGTCCAGGTGATCATCAGTCACGCGATCGAGGGTAAGGCGAGTGACATTCACATCGAACCGATGGACAAGGATTATCGTGTGCGCTTCCGGGTGGATGGCATTTTGCATGTCAGTTTGGTTTTGCCCAAGGAGTTGGGGCCGGTGGTCATCTCGCGCGTCAAAATCTTGGCCAATTTGAAAATAGATGAAAAAAGAAAGCCGCAGGACGGGCGTTTTCGTCTGACCAATGATGGCAAAGAGATTGATTTTCGCGTGTCTTCGCTGCCGGTGATTGATGGCGAGAAGGTGGTGATGCGTATTTTGGACAAGGAAGTCGGGATTGCCAATGTGGAATCGTTGGGTCTTCTGGGCTCAGCTTTGACGAATATGAAAGCGGCGATCGAGGAGACCTATGGGATGATTTTGGTGACCGGGCCGACCGGTTCGGGCAAATCTACGACGCTTTACGCGCTTTTGAAAATTTTGAACAGTGAGGAGCGAAATATTATCACCTTGGAAGATCCGATCGAGTATAATATCGAAGGCCTGAACCAAAGTCAGATCAAACCGGAAATCGGTTACACTTTTGCTTCCGGTCTACGCACGATTTTGCGTCAGGATCCCAATGTGATCATGGTAGGCGAAATTCGGGACGCGGAAACGGCGGAACTGGCGGTGCACGCGGCGCTGACCGGACATCTGATGTTTTCGACGCTGCATACCAACACCGCCACCGGGGCGATCCCGCGGCTCATCGATATGGGTATTGAGCCCTTCCTGTTGTCCTCCTCGCTGCGGGTGGTGGTCGCACAGAGGTTGGTGCGGAAAATCTGTCCGGACTGTAAAACGGAGCAAGCAATTGCGGAATCGATCCAACAGCAAATTAGAGAAGAGATTAAGAATATTTCGCCGGAAGAATTGCAAAAATATGGCTTGGATCTGAGCGCTGGCTTGAAGTTTTATCATGGCCAAGGTTGTGACACCTGCAACAATACCGGACTCAAAGGCCGTTTGGCGATCTATGAAGTGGTACCGGTTACGGACAAAATTAAGGAGATTATGATTGAAAAGCGCGGCAACGAAAATTTGGTCAAAGCGGAACGCGACAAAGCCGGTGTCCTGACTATCAAACAGGATGGAATTTTGAAAATCCTGAGCGGGATGACGACGATTGAAGAGGTGGAAAGAGTGGTGGAAGGCAGTATTGCGTTGGCGGAAGAGAACTTTTAGCCCCTACGAATATACAAATCAAATACAAATTTACAAATTGTGAAGCTGACAAAACTCTCTATATGGTAAAGAATTCTAAATCTAATAAAATTTATTGTTACATTTGCAGATTTGTAAAAGATTTGTATATTTGTAGGTAATAAACTTAATTAAAATAGATAAAAAGTATGAGCAAGAAGAAGATCATGATCGTGGAAGATGATTCGTTTGTGATGGATATCTATCACACCAAGCTGGAGCAGGAAAATTTTGAAGTCATTGAAGCGGTCAACGGCGTGGAAGCGGTGAAAAAATTGCAGGAAATTGAACCGGATCTCATTTTGCTGGACATCATCATGCCCTACATGGACGGTTTGGAAGTTTTGCAAAAGATCAAAAGTGATGACCGGCTGAAAAGAATTCCGGTCGTGCTGCTCACAAATCTGAGTCAAAAAGAGGAAGTGAATCGCGGACTCGAGCTGGGGGCGAATGACTATCTGATCAAATCACATTTTACGCCGTCGGAAGTGTTGGAAAAAATAAAAAATTATATTAGATAATTGTGTGGGTCCCGTAGCCAATTCCAATAAAGATTGCAGTGGTGTAGAAAATTTATTGTGAATTCGCCTACGGCTAAGTTTGGATAATAAAAAATAGATTTAATAGCGAATTGGTACGGGATGCTCATTTTTGTGGCTTCTCGTTCTACTCGAAGACAAAAATGGCAAGTTCAATTCACGCGGAACAAAGAATAAAAAATCTGTTGCGACTGGTAGCGCAGCAAGGCGCTTCGGATCTGCATCTGACCGTCGGCCGTTACCCGACCCTGCGCATCGAAGGCAAGCTGGTTCCCCTGACCCAGGAAAGTATCATTGTGCCGGAGGATACTAAAGCGATGGGCGAAGTGATCATCACGGAAGTCAACAAGAAAAAACTGATTGAGGACGGCCAGGCGGATTTTTCCTATGATTTTGAGGGCAAAGCGCGTTTCCGGGTCAACGCTTTTTTCCAGCAAGGTTATCTGAGCATCGCTTTCCGCCTGATCCAACGTGAAATTCGCAGTTTGGATCAGTTGGGTATGCCGGAAATTCTGTATGATTTCAGCAAATATTCGCAAGGACTTTTTTTGGTGGTGGGACCGGTCGGGCACGGCAAGTCGACGACGCTCGCGGCCATGATCAATGACATCAATCACAAACAGGAAAAACACATCATCACCATTGAAGACCCGATCGAATATATCTATGAACAGGACAAATGCATCATCAATCAGCGCGAAGTTTTTCAAGATTCCAAGACTTTCGCGGACGCGCTGCGAGCGGTTTTGAGGGAAGACGCCAACGTAGTGCTGGTGGGGGAGTTGCGCGACTTGGAAAGTATCAGCACAGCCATCACCGCGGCGGAAACCGGGCATCTGATTTTTGCCACTTTGCACACTAATGACAGCCCGCAGACGATCGATCGGATCATCGACGTTTTTCCGGTGCACCAACAGAATCAGGTGCGCGCGCAGTTGGCCAGTTCGCTTTTGGGTGTGGTTTCGCAGCGCTTGGTGCCCAAGGTGGAGGGTGGTCGCGTGCCAGTGGTGGAAATTATGATCAAAAATCACGCGGTGGAAAATCTGATCCGCGAAGGCAAGACCTATCAGATTGATAATGTGATTGAGACCAGCTCGGACATCGGGATGATTTCGCTCGACAAATCTTTGGCCAGTTTGGTACGCCAGGGCGTCATCACGATTGACACGGCGTTGACCTATGCGAAAGATTCCAAAAATTTCCAAAGTCTGATATAATTAGAGCACTACGAATTACGAATTTGTACGAATGTACAAATGTGAACAAAAATATTATTTCCAATATTCGTACATTCGTATGTTTTCGTAATTCGTAGGGGGCAATTTCAGTTAAAAACAAAAAATTATAAATATATGGCAAAATTTTTCTTTCGGGCGAAAAATAAATTAGGCGAAGTCAGCGAAGGCGTCATTGACGCGGCGAGCAGCGACGCGGCGGTGGATGTTTTGCAAAAAAATCAGCTTTTCCCGATTGTGTTGCGCGAAGAAAAAAAAGACACTTCTTTGCTGCGGATTTTGCAAAGCTATTGGGATCGGGTGGACAGCAAGGAGCTGATGATGTTTTTTCGCCAGCTTTCAATTTTGATCGAGGCCAAAGTGCCGATCACATCCTCGCTGCATGCAATCAAGGAGCAGACGGATAATGTGCATTTCCAGCAGATCATTGAAGAGATGGCCAATGATATCCAGGACGGTCTGGCGCTGTCAGACGCGCTAAAAAAACACCGAGACGTTTTCTCGGTCATGTCGATCAATATTATTCGCGCCGGTGAAGTTTCCGGCAATCTGCGAAAAGCCGTGGCCTATGTGGCGGACAACATTGAAAAAAATTATGCGATGACCAGCAAGGTGAAGTCGGCGATGATGTATCCGATGATCGTGCTGTTCGTTTTCTTCGTGATCGGGTTCATTGTGATTTCCTTCATCGTGCCCAAACTGACCGTCATGATCAAGAGTATGGGGGCGGATATCCCGTGGTATACCAGGGGATTGATTTTTACCAGCGATTTCATGAACGCCTGGTGGTGGGCGGTGGCGATTGTGATCATCGGCTTCATCGGCGGACTGGTCTATTATTTGAAGACGGAGGATGGGAAAAAAGAAATGGATCAGATCAAACTCAAACTGCCGATTTTCGGCAAGGTTTTCCAGCATGTCTACATCGCGCGCTTCGCGGACAATTTGGGCGTGCTGCTGGTGGGGGGCATTCCGATCATCAAGGCGCTCAACGTGGTGAGCTCAGTCATCGGCAACACCGTCTATGAAGCAATTTTCCTGAAGGCGGCGGATGAAGTGAAAGTGGGGGGTAACATGAGTGATGCCCTGCGCCGCTACCCGCAAATCCCGCCGATCGTGGCGCAGATGGTGCGCATCGGAGAAGAGTCCGGACAAATTGACTTGGTGCTGGGCCACATCGCGCGTTTCTATGAACAAGAAACGGACGAAGCGACCAAAAACCTGGCGACCCTGATCGAGCCGGTCCTGATGGTCATCATCGGCATCGCGGTCGGTTTCCTGGCCTTCTCGATCATCATGCCGATCTACAACATTGCGGGGCAGATTTAGGCGGTAATTTCCAATTTCCAATTTACAATTTACAATCAATTCAAAATTTAAGTAGATATTTGAGAGATTTTGATAATAAAAATAAAAATAGAAAGGATGGTGAAACTAATGAAAAAAACAAAAAAAGCAACCAAAAAGACCGCGAAAAAAGGATGTAAATATTGTAAAAAGGGTTTCACCTTGATCGAGCTTTTGATCGTGATCGCGATCATCGGTATTTTGGCTTCAATTGTGTTGGTGAGCTTGAGCTCAGCAAGGGCTAAAGCAAATCGAGCCTCTGCTCTATCAACGGCAGCTAGCATTATGCCAGAATTAATTATTTGTCAAGATGATGCTGGATATGGGGTTGCGGTCGCTCCGACGGCAGGAACCACTCCCATCTGTTGTAATGTCGCTGGATGTACAGCGAATGCTCAACGACCAGGACACACGGCCACATGGCCTTCTCTTGGTAATACAGGCTGGGCTTATGCAGCGCCGACTCTTAATGTTATCGCTGGCACTTATCAATATACACTTACCAAGGCATCAGAAACAACGATTATATGCAACATGTCAACTCAGACTTGTAGTTAGTTTTTTTTGGACTAATTATTAATTAAAATAAAAAAATAAGATGAGGTGTATGATGAAAAATAAAAAATTTAAAAAAGGTTTCACGCTAATCGAACTTTTGATCGTAATCGCGATCATCGGTATTTTGGCTTCCATTGTTTTGGTGAGTTTGCAGTCGGCCAGAAATAAAGCTAACAGAGCATCGGCATTATCAACATCTGCTAGTGTTATACCTGAGTTGCTGGTTTGCATAGATGATGGAGGAGATGTAAATGCATATGGAGTGGGAACTGCAATTTGCACAGCTTCGGGACATACCGTTAATTGGCCGTCATATGGTAATACCGGATGGGTAAATAATGCAGTGGCCGCTGCTCCAATTGATTCAACGTATAGTTTTGTTGTATCAAAAGCAGGAGAAACTGACATAACCTGTGATATGAGTAATCAAACCTGCCAATAATTTAGATAATAGGAACGTTTAGATAGGAAAAATTTAAAAAATCGCCGGGGGCGAGTAAACTAGAAAGGTAGGTGAGAAAATGAAAAATTTAAAGAAAGGCTTCACTCTGATCGAGCTTTTGATCGTGATTGCAATCATCGGTATTTTGGCTTCTATCGTGCTGGTCAGTTTGAATTCAGCCAGAGCCAAAGCTAATCGAGCTTCTGCTCTATCAACTGCGGCAAGTGTCATGCCAGAGCTTATAATCTGTTCTGATGACGCAGGTTTTGCTAGAACGAATGCTACAGCAGCTCCTATCTGTGGAGATGCTGTAAATAGTGCGACATTTAAAGCGGGGCACACAGCTAACTGGCCAAGCTTAGGGAACACAGGTTGGGCTTATGTTGCTCCGACTGGAGCTATAGACTCTGCAAGTAATAACTACCAATACACATTGACAAAGAATGGTGAAACCACAATCACATGCAGCATAGCAACACAAACTTGCAGTTAATTTTGAGAATTTTTTTACTTGCCAATTATGCACCTAGGTGAATTGGCAAGTAGATAAAGTTTTTAAGCCAATTGATCTTGTGAAAAATAGGAAGGGATTTACTTTGGTCGAACTTTTGATCGTAATCGCGATCATTGGAATTTTGGCGGCGGGACATTGGAAGAAAATGAGAGCAGCCACTATTGGCTGTTTTTTGGTTTTTGTGGTAAAATAGCTACAAGTAGAAAACATTAAAACATTGTCATCCTGAATTTATTTCAGGATTTAATGAGGTGCTTGTGGTTTCACGAGGACTGTATTAGATTCCGGATCAAGTCCGGAATGACAAGCAAAAACAAACATGATATTCATAACTTTTTTCATTCTTGGGTTGATCATCGGCAGTTTTTTGAATGTGGTGGTCTATCGCTTGCGCGTGGCGGAGAGTATCGCGCATGGGCGGTCAAAGTGTCCGAACTGCCAGAAGCAGATCGTCTGGTATGACAACATTCCGCTTTTGAGTTTCATCTTGCTGCGGCAACGTTGCCGCTATTGCCGGGAAAAAATTTCCTATCAATACCCGTTGGTGGAAGTTGGCACTGGGCTGTTGTTCGCGCTGGTGGGACTCAATTTTTTCAACATGGCGGATTTGACCACCTGGACGACGACTCTGTATTATTTGGGTGTGATTAGTTTTTTGGTGGCAATTTTTGTTTATGACTTTTTGTACATGGAAATTCCGGATCTGGTGCTGTGGCCGGCGGTCACTTGGGTGATTGCGTTTGGCTTGATCCTCGAAGGGGGTCAAGGAGGTCAAGGGGGAATAGGCTTGATTTATTCGGGAGTTCTGGCGGCCTTTGTGGCCTTTGCCTTTTTCTTCGCGTTGGTGGCGGTGTCCAAGGAAAAATGGATGGGGATGGGGGATGCGTATCTGGTGATTTTGCTCGGGCTCATCTTGGGTTGGCCGAACATTTTGCTAGCCTTGTTTTTGGCCTTCGGCATGGGCGCCATTTTCGGCCTGGTTCTGATTGTGCTCAAAAAGAAAAAGATGCAAAGCCAGATCCCGTTCGCACCGTTCCTGATTTTGGGCACGCTGCTGGCATTGTTTTGGTACGCACCGATTGTCAATTGGTATCTAGGACTGTTTTAATTTTCCTAAAGCTCGGCTTTTCTCCTTGCTTCGTCCGCGGCGGACTCGCAATTCCTCAAAGCCAAGCTTTGGAAAATAAAAAAAATGAAAAATAGTTTTAAAAAATATAATAGTGCTTTTACCCTCGTCGAACTGCTGGTCGTCATCGCTTTTATCGGTATTATGACTTCCGTGGCGCTGGTCTCATTTCAAAGCAGCAAAGACAAGAAAATCGTCGAAACTGAAGCGCGCAAGGTGGCCGCGACCATCCGCGAAGCGCAGAATTATGCGTTGACGGGAAAGGGTATTAGCGTCTCATGTGGAACTATCAATTTTTGTTATAATAACAGTGCGCAGTATAGCATCAATGGTGGACGAGAAGCGGCCAGCTGTACCGTAGAATATTATAAACTAGGCAATGGTGCTAATTTTACAAATACAGCCTGCTTTACCTTTTCTGCGCCATGGGGAAATGTTTCTGCCTCGGCGAACATTGGGGTAAAGAGAGGTTCGTATTGTTCAACTATCACAGTTACTTCTTCCGGCAATGTAACGGAGGGGTCAGCGGTTGGTTGTTGATAAAATAAAAATGAAAACATGCAAGACAGAAAAATTGAGGGGTTTTTCCATGCTGGAATCGATGCTGGCGGTTTTTGTGTTGTCGATTGGGATTGTGGGAGTGATGAGTCTGCTGGTTTCCAGTATGAAACATTCCATGGACAGCCGCGACACGATTATCGCGACCGAGTTGGCGCAGGAAGGACTGGAGTTGGTGCGAAACGTGCGGGATAATAATGTGGCCAGCGGAGAGGATGCTTTTAAGTATTTCCCGGCTGCTTCCGGTGAAATTTGTTGGATTGGAATAAGTCAAGGATACCCGAATCTGCTTACTAACTTAGCGGGAATGTGCCCGTCTGCGGGTGGCGAATACAGATTTGGAATAAGCAGTACATCAAATTTTTACGGCAGGTATCAGCCTCCAGCAAATACGTTGACAAAATTTTCCCGAAAGATCGTTATCGAAAATGATGCTGCCAGTGGCGGGAAAAAAATTACCAGTGCGGTGTCGTGGAATGGAGGCGTTCCGGACGACGATCCGTCGACGGCGAATTGCAACGCAGGCAGCAAATGCACATTCGCACAATCGATTTTAGTCGCAAGGTAAAATTATGAAAAATAAAAATTACAAAGCATTTTCTCTCGTCGAAGTCCTCATGGCCACGTTTGTCTTTTCGGTGATCATGGTGGGAGTGGCCGGCGCGTTCAGCAGTTCGGTTTTCAGCTACAAAAGCGGCAAAAATATTCAACAAAACTTGGAGCAAGCGCAGTTCGCAATGAATTTGATGACCAAAACAATCCGGACGAGCAGCATTGTCCGCTGCTACGACGGATCCGGATGGACGGTTCCGGTCGGAACCTGCCCCGCGGGCATTTATGATGGAATAATGGTTTACGATTATTCTCAAGCAAAATGCATCCAATATTTGTATAACGCTCAAGGGAAAATAACGGTTAATTATGGTGAAATCAATGATGCTGCCAATATGGCTGCGGGATGTAAAACTTGGGGAACTGCTCAAGATATGGCGCTTAATATTAACGAGCTTCTTTTGAGGGTAACTCAATCCGCGGCGGCAGGCGCAGGCACTCCTGCGACAGTTGGCAAGGTGACAATTTCCATGGAGGCTTGTTCGAACGCCGGTTGCGCGGGGAATGCCAACGATAGGGCTATTTTACAAACTACGGTTTCGCTGAGGGATTATAGCGTATCTGGTTTATAAAAAATATGAAAAATAAAAATTACAAAGGTTCAGTCTTGGTTTTCTCCCTTATCATGCTTTCGTTGATTCTGACTTCGGCGTTGGCCATCGGGGCGGCGACGGTGATTGCGCGGAAGAGTTCGCTCACTAGCAACAAATCGACGCAGGGCTTCCAGGTGGCGGATAGCGCCGTGGAATTGGCCATGCATCAGATATTGAACAACGGAACGCAAATAGATCTGGATAGACTTGCGACTAAAATGGGCGCAGCACCATGCGACGATGGAATTATCTCGGGCAGCGTTGTGGATAGTACAAAAACCTATGAATTGAGTTTTCGGGATAATACTGCAACGACCGACCCAATAAATAACTGTGCTGGACTAGTTTCCACAATCGGTCGAATCAAGTCTGTGGGAACTTTTGGCAGTACGGCTCGGGCTGTTGAGGCGCCGGTGGCCAGAGCAAAGGACACGCTGGGGTTTTATGACGATGCAGGAAAATTTTATTTGAGAAATATCAATTCAAGCGGAACTTGGAGTGCCGGTGACGATTCATATACCTTTGGCGGTCAGTCAAATGCCATGCCAGTAACCGGCAATTGGGATGGTGATGCGGATGGAAAAGCTAAAATCGGTGTTTATGATGGTGATACCGGCAACTGGTATCTGGATTATGACGGCAATGGGGCGTATGGTGGCATCGATAAATCGTATACCTTTGGCGGTCAGTCAAATGCCATGCCAGTAACCGGCAATTGGGATGGTGATGCGGATGGAAAAGCTAAAATCGGCGTCTATGTCGGTGGTACCTGGTATCTGGATACAGACGGGAGTGGCGGCTGGAATGGTGGTGACTATCTATATACTTTTGGCAATCAGCCAAATGCCAAAGCGGTAGCTGGCGACTGGGATGGTGATGGAACAACTGAAATCGGTGTCTATGATAGTGATACTGGTGAATGGTATCTGGATACAAGCGGAGATGGAATCTGGAATGCCAGTGAGGATGATTTGTATAATTTTGGTAGTCAGCCTGGCGCTATACCGGTGACCGGTGATTGGGATGGCGATGGAACAACGGAAATTGGCGTCTATGATTCTGATGACGGTAAATGGTATCTGGATTATGACGGCGACGGGACGTGGGATGATAAGCCGACTGACAGAACTTTCATATATGATGGTGACAATGGCCTGCCGATTATCGGTAACTGGGACGGGTCATAACGAAGTTGCTAAATATACTAAAATAAAATATAAATCAAAAACAAAAAAATGGCTGATTTAATTCTCCCAATCGCATTTATCATTATTGTCGTACTCGGCGGAGCGGTGGCGGTTTTTTTCGCGCGTAAGAAACCGACGACGCAGAATCTTTTTTCCAACACGCCGACG
Source organism: Parcubacteria group bacterium (assembly GCA_041671525.1). Classification (GTDB taxonomy): domain Bacteria; phylum Patescibacteriota; class Minisyncoccia; order Moranbacterales; family UBA2206; genus UBA11098. The sequence goes on along the minus strand of JBAZBJ010000015.1, from coordinate 21,782 downwards.
CTGGATCATTTTTCCTTGGATCTCACCGATTTGGCAAGGAAAGGTGCGTTGGATCCGATCATCGGGCGCAAAGAGGAGATTGATCAGTTGACGCGGGTGTTGGGACGGCGCACCAAGAACAACGCGGTGCTGATCGGCAAGGCCGGCATCGGCAAAACTTCCATCGTGGAGGGTCTGGCGCAAAACATCATCAATCACAAAGTGACGCCGGATCTGTTTGAAAAAAGATTGTTGTCGCTGAATCTCAATTCTTTGATGGCCGGGACAAAATATCGCGGCGAATTTGAAGGTCGTATCAAAAAAATTACGGAAGAAATTTCCGGCTCCAATCGCAACATCATTTTGTTCATCGACGAGATCCACAACATCATCGAGCCGGAAAATTCCGGAGAATCGATTTCCATCGGAGACATTCTGAAGCCGGCCATGGCGCGCGGCGAGTTGCAGGTGGTGGGGGCGACAACTTTGCAAGAATACGAACTCTATTTTAACAAAGACCCGGCTTTCAAGCGGCGGATGCAACCGATCTTCGTGGCCGAGCCGGATGAAACGGAAACCATCCGCATCTTGCGGGGGATCAAATATAAATACGAACAATACCACCAGGTGAAATTTTCCGATGAAGCTCTGCGTGCTTGCGTGGAAAAAGCGGTGGGCATCTTGCCGGACCGATCTTTCCCGGACAAAGCCATCGACATCATGGATGAAGTGGCCAGCAAAGTGAAGATGGATTTTTACCAAAACCCCAACAAGGTTGGCTATGAAGTGGCGGAAGTGAAGATTTCCGATGTGGATGAGGTGATCGAGGAGTACAAAAAAGTCACGGTTTAAATTAGATTTTTGAGTAAAGACTCTGTCCAGGCAGAGTCTTTTTTTGTGTTATAATAGGTTTATGCAAGAAATAACCCAAAAACAAGCCGCAGAGCGCATGGCCAAGCTGTCGGCCGAAATCAACAAGCTGCGCTACGAATATCATGTTTTGGACAAGCCGGACGTGACGGACGCGGTGTATGATTCGCTGACGGCCGAACTGCGCGCGCTGGAGGAGCAATTTCCGGCGCTCGCCAAGGCTGATTCACCGACCCAGCGGATCGGTGGCAAACCTCTGGATAAATTTGTGAAGGTGCGACATCAGGCCAGGCAGTGGTCATTTGATGATGTTTTTAGCTTTGACGAATTGAAGAAGTGGGAAGAAAAAATCCATAGAATGTTGGGGAATTTAGGGATGTTGGGGAAAGAAAAGTTGGAATATGTCTGCGAAGTGAAGATTGATGGCTTGAAAATTATTTTGACCTACGAAAACGGAATTTTTACGCAAGGGGCGACGCGCGGCGACGGGGTGATCGGAGAGAATGTGACGGAAAATTTGAAAACGATTTATACGTTACCCTTGCAGCTTAAAGAAAAAATAAATTGCGTAGCAGTCGGCGAATGTTGGTTGGCCAAATCAGAACTGGCCAGAATCAATGTGGCGCGCGCGAAGAAAGGCGAAGCCTTGTTTGCCAATTCGCGAAACGCGGCGGCTGGTTCCATCCGGCAGCTCAATCCGAAAATTGCGGCTTCGCGCAAGTTGGATAGTTTTATTTACGATCTGGATATTTTGGAGGGAGCGCCGTTTCCGGAAACACAGCTTGAGGAGTTGGGGTTTTTAGGGAGGTTAGGGTTCAACGTCAACAAGGAAACCAAACTGTGTCAAAATTTGCAGGAGATTGAAAAATTTTATGAAGCTTGGAAGGATAAAAAAGACAAACAGGATTATGGGATTGATGGGGTGGTCATCAAAATCAATTCGCGCAAGATTCAGGAAGCGCTGGGTTACACCGGCAAATCGCCGCGCTGGGGGGTAGCGTATAAATTTCCGGCGGAAAAGGTGACGACCGTGGTGGAGGACATCAAAGTGCAGGTGGGGCGCACCGGGGCGCTGACGCCGGTGGCGCATCTGCGGCCGGTGTTGGTGGCGGGTTCGACCGTCTCACGCGCGACGCTCCACAATGAAGATGAAATTCGACGTTTGGACATCCGTTTGGGCGACACCGTGGTGCTGCACAAAGCCGGGGATGTTATTCCGGAAATTGTGGAAGTCTTGAAAAATCTGCGCACCGGCAAAGAGAAAATTTTTCATATGCCCAAAATTTGTCCGATTTGCGGTGGACCGGTCAAGCGGGAAATCATCTCACCCTCATCCGCCCCTGCCTGCCGGCAGGCAGGCTTCGGGGCCCCTTCTCCCTTGGGGGAGAAGGGGAATTTGTCGGCCGCGCATTATTGTTTGAACAAAAGTTGTTTTGCCATCGAACGGGAAAACATCATTCATTTTGTATCCAAGAAAGGTTTCAATATTGATGGCATGGGCGAAAGTATTGTGGAACGATTGTTGAATGAAGGCTTGATTGCGAACGCGGCGGAGATTTTTGAACTGACCAAGGGCGATCTGGAGCCGCTAGAGCGTTTCGCGGAAAAGTCGGCCGATAATTTGATCAATTCGATTGAACACAGCAAAAAAATCGAATTTAAAAAGTTTATTTTTGCGCTTGGTATTCGTCACGCTGGCGAGGAAACGGGGGTGTTGATCGCGCGCAACCTGGAATTGTTTGGGGAATTTAGGGGTCTTGGGGATATTACGGATATTTTTCCGGAAATCAAAAGTGAAGATTGGTTGCAGATCAAAGGCATCGGCGAAAAATCAGCGGAAAGTCTGGTTTCTTGGTTTAATGATAAAAATAATCTGGCCATGCTCAAGAAGATGGAATCGTTGGGGGTCAAAGTTGAAATGGGGGAAAAGGGAATAAGGGGAGGAAGGGGGCGCTTGCAAGGTCTGACTTTCGTGCTGACCGGGGAAATGGCCAGCTTTACAAGAGACGAAGCAAAAGATATTATTAGAAAAGCAGGCGGAGATGTTTCGTCTTCCGTCAGCAAAAAGACCGATTACGTCTTAGCCGGTGAAAATCCGGGAAGTAAGTTTCAGAAAGCGCAGGAGCTGGGAGTGAAAATTATTGGCGAAGAAGAATTCAAAAAGCTGATATAGTCCTACCTACGAAATACGAATTGGTACGAATGTACTAATGTGAGATTAATAATGATTAGTAAAATATTAACGTTAGGTGATATTCGTACATTCGTAAATGTTCGTAATTCGTAGGGAAGGCAACTAAATAAAAAACATGATAACTAAAAACGAAGTACAACATATCGCGGGCTTGGCTCGAATCGGGCTGGATGAAAAAGAGCTGGAAAAATATGCGCAGAGTCTTTCGTCGATTTTGGATTGGATCGAACAGTTGAAAGAAGTGGATGTTTCGGGAGTTGAACCCACGGCTCACATTACTGGGCTGGAGAACGTGACGCGCGCTGATAAGGCGGGTGATTTTGCGAACAAGGTTGCTATCATTGAATTGTTTCCGGAGAAGAAAGATAACTTCGACAAAGTTAAGAGTATTTTATAAAGTATTCCCTACTACAAATCCACAAATCAAGTACAAATCTACAAATGTTATTTGGAAAATATTTGTAAATTTGTAAAAGATTCGTAATTTGTAGTTAATAAAAATGATTAAAGAACTTCACCAAAAATTAATAAACCACGAGATTACTTCTGTGCAATTAACTGGGGAGTATCTTCAGCGGATTGTCGAAAAGGACAAAGATATCTTTGCGTACTTAACCGTGACCAAAGAGCTGGCGTTGGAGCAGGCCAAAAAGGTAGACGAAAAAATTGCACGTGGGGAAGAGATCGGAATTTTGGAAGGGATTCCGGGCGCGATCAAGGATTTGATTTGCGTGGCGGGTACGCGCACCACGGCGGCTTCCAAAATTTTGGATAACTATATCGCGCCGTATGATGCGACCGTCATCACTAAATTAAAAGAGAGTGGAGCGGTTCTGCTGGGCAAAACTAACCTGGATGAATTTGCGATGGGCTCTTCGACGGAAAGCAGCGCCTATGGTCCGACCAAAAATCCGTATGATTTGGAGCGGGTCCCAGGCGGCTCCTCAGGCGGTTCAGCAGCGGCCGTTGCGGCCGACGAAGCGGTGTGGTCACTGGGAACTGACACTGGGGGCTCAATTCGCCAACCAGCGGCTCTTTGTGGCGTAGTGGGGCTCAAGCCCACCTATGGACGAGTTTCCCGTTATGGCGCCATCGCGATGGGCTCGAGTCTGGATCAGATTGGGCCAATTACCAAAACGGTGGAAGATGCGGCCATCATTCTGAGTATCATTGCCGGGCGTGACGCAAAAGATGCCACCAGTGCTCACAGTGGCGACAAAGATTATACCAACTACCTGACCGGCGAAGTCCAAGGACTCAAAATCGGGATCGTGAAAGAGCATTTCAAAGATTTGGGAGAGGATGTTAGAAATTCTTTAGAAAAAGTCATCGAAGATTACAAAAAAATGGGCGCGGAGATTCAAGAAATTGAATTGCCGATGGCGAAGTATTCTTTGCCGGTTTATTATATGATCATGCCGTGCGAAGTGAGTTCCAACCTGGCCAAGTTTGATGGCATCAAGTTTGGGATGCGCGCCAACGATCACAAAGACACGCGGACGGATGTGGCGGATGGCGATCGTAATTTGTTGGAAACCTATCTGGATTCGCGGCGCTATGGTTTGGGTGCGGAGGCGAAAAGGAGAATCATGTTGGGAACCTATGCTCTGTCGGCCGGCTACTATGACGCCTATTATTTGCGGGCGCAAAAAGTGCGCACGCTCATCAAACAGGATTTTGCAAAAGCTTTTGAAAAAGTAGATCTGATTTTGACCCCGACCACGCCGACTCCCGCCTTCAAGCTTGGCGAGAAGACTGATGACCCATTGCAGATGTATCTGGCGGACATTTTTACCGTGACCGCGAACATTGTGGGCGTGCCGGCAATTTCTGTGCCGTGTGAGTCAGTGGAAGTTGAAGGCAAAAAACTGCCATTGGGTTTTCAATTGATGGGTAAGTGGTTTGATGAGGAAAATGTTTTGCGCGCGGCGCATGCATATGAACAGACGACAGGTCTAAAGTCTAAAGTCTAAAATTATGGATTTCATCACAATTTATCTGACGCTGCAAAAAGAATTGGTGAATTTTTATCATTCATCCGGCTTTTTGGTGGTTAAATTTTTGGTGGGGATTTATGTGCTCATTGTTTTTATCGACCTGGTTTTGCTGGTGGTGCAGCGGGGAGTCGGGGCGAACATCCGCCAGATGCGTTATGGGATGAATATTCCGAGTGAATTGGTGAGCAAAAAAAGTAAGATGAAGGCGCGGTGGGATAAAGTCAAGAAACGGCTGGAAGTTGGAAGCGAGGCGGAATGTAAGGTGGCCATCATTGAGGCGGATGACATTATTGATGATCTGATAGCGCGGATGGGCTATAAGGGAAACAATATGGCGGAAAGATTGGCGAATATTCCAGACGGGCAATTGAACGAGCTGGGCGAAATTAAGGAGGCGCACGAAATCAGGAACCGGGTGATCCATGAGGAAGATTTAGTGGTGGACAAGGAATTCGCCCAGGACGTTTTGCGCAAATATGAGCACTTGCTGCGTCATTTTGAGGTTTTGGATTAGTCTTATTGACATTTATTGGAAAAATAGATAAAATATCAAATAGTCTTATAAATAGCGGGATGGAGCAATGGCAGCTCGCGTGGCTCATAACCACGAGGTTCCAGGTTCGAATCCTGGTCCCGCAACAAAGAGTGTGATTGGCAGGATAGCTCAGCTGGTCAGAGCGCGGCCTTCATAAGGCTGAGGTCCTGGGTCCGAGTCCCAGTCCTGCTACGAAATGTCAATTTTCAAAAAGAAAAACGAAAATTTTTTCAAAAAATGGTCGCCGGAAATGGCCTATGTCTTGGGGTTTTTTGCGGCTGACGGCTGCATGATAAAAAATAATCGTGGAGCGCATTTTATCGAATTTCATATTACGGATAGAGATATTGTGGTCAAAATCAGAAAATTGTTGGATTCAGAAAATAAGATTGCAATAAGGAACAGAAATACTAAATGGAAAATCGGATACAGATTGCAAATAGGCAGCAAAATAATGTTTGAAGATTTGCTATCATTGGGGATGACACCCAGAAAAAGCAACACATTGAAATTTCCAAAAGTTCCAAAAAAATATTTCAATCATTTTGCGAGAGGGTACTTTGATGGAGATGGCAATGTATATGCAAATGAGTATAGAAGAAAGGGCAGGAAGAAGTTGAGCAAAACATTATTATCTGGTTTTACATGCGGCAGTGAGATCTTTTTGAAAAAGATGCATAGAGAGATAAAAAGATTGACCAAAATTATTGGAGGAACATTGTTTGTTAGTAGGGGGTGCTGGCATCTATACTATTCAGTCAATGATAGTTGCAAATTGTATGGGTTTATGTATAATAATGCAGGTGACTTATTTTTAAATAGGAAGAAAAAGGTGTTTAAAAATTATATCGAAGCAATGGACCGGTAGCTCAGTTGGTTAGTAGCGCCTCCCTGTCACGGAGGAGGTCGCGAGTTCGAGTCTCGTCCGGTCCGCAAATGAAAATAGCCTTAAAACGGCTGTTTTTTGATGTCTGCAAGGCTTGCCTGCCGGCAGGCAGGCTTGCAAAATGCACTTCCGACGTGTATAATTAAAGAGTTAAAAAGATTGGTCAAAAAGCCAAAATATGACTCTAAAATCCTACATCTGGGGGATGCGTCTCGTGACCCTTTTTTCAATTCTGGCCTTCGCGGCGGTCATCAAATATGTGGATCCCGAGGCTACGGGCGTGGTGGGCAAAATTTTGTTTTATCTGGTGTTGTTTTTCGCGTTGAGCGGACTGCTGAATTTGGTTTTGTTGTGGCTTCGGCGTAAGATTACCAACAGTGAAAATGCTTTTGCGAATGTCGGTTTGAGTTTTCGCCAGAGTGCCTTGCTGGCAATTTTGGCCGAAGGACTGCTGGTCATGCAGAGTCTGCGGGTGCTGATTTGGTGGGACGGACTGTTATTGTTAGCTGGAATATTCTTGATAGAACTATATTTTTTGAGTAAAGATTAGATGTTTGTTTTAGTTAACTTATAATTTTCAATTGCCAATGATCAATTTACAATAAATTTTCAATAATAAAATTTTCAAAATTAAAAAATTGAAAATTGGACATTGATTGAAAATTGTAAATTGAAAATTGTAAATTTTGTATTTATGGCCAAAGAAAAAGAAGACAAGAAAACACAAGATAATAATGGGGAATATACCGCCAAATCCATCCAGGTTCTTGAGGGATTGGAGCCGGTGCGCAAGCGGCCGGGGATGTATATCGGGGGCACCTCGACGGAAGGACTGCATCATTTGGTGTGGGAAGTGGTGAACAATTCCATCGATGAAGCGATGGCCGGCTATTGTAAAAACGTGGTCATCAAGCTGCTGCCCAACGACGTGGTGGAAGAATCGGATGATGGGCGCGGGATTCCGGTGGAAAAACATCCGCAGACGAAAAAATCGACCCTGGAAACGGTGCTCACGGTGCTTCATGCCGGGGGAAAATTCGGCGGCAACGGTTACAAAATTTCCGGCGGGTTGCATGGCGTGGGTGTGTCGGTGGTGAACGCCTTGTCTGTGTATACGCGGGCGCAAGTGAAACGCGACGGCAAGATTTATGAAATGGAATTTGAGCGCGGCGCGCCAAAAAGCAAAGACGTGAAAGTGGTCGGGAAAGCTGACGGCACCGGCACGACGATCACTTTCCAGGCGGATCCGCAGATTTTTCCGGAGATCAAATATAGTTTCGAAAAGATTTTGAGCTATGTGCGCCAACAAGCTTTTTTGACCAAGGGCGTGAGCATCAAGGTTTTCGACGAACGCGATCCGGAAAAGAAAAGAGCCTATGGCTTTTTGTTTGACGGAGGCTTGGTTTCTTTCATCAAGTTTTTGAATCGCGGCAAGGCGGTGAAAAATGAGCTGCCATTTTATGTGGAAAAAACCACCGATGATGTGGCGGTGGAAGTGGCCATGCAATATACGGATGGTTACAAAGAGCACGTGTTCTCTTTTGCGAACAACATCTTCACGCCGGAGGGCGGGATGCACGAAGCGGGTTTTCGCGCTTCGCTGACGCGCGTGCTCAACAACTACGCCAAGAAAAATAATATTCTCAAAGAAAAAGATGAAAGTTTCACGGCGGAAGATCTGCAGGAGGGTTTGACGGCCATCATCAGTGTGAAGCTTCGCAACCCGCAATTTGAAGGCCAGACGAAAGCCAAGTTGGGCAACGGGGAAGTGCGCGGGATTGTGTCGAGTGTGACCGCCGAAGCCTTGGCCGATTATTTGGAATCACATCCGCACAACGCCAAAGCGATTTTGGAAAAATGTTCACTCACTGCCCGAGCGCGCATCGCGGCGCGCGCGGCCAAGGACGCGGTGATCCGCAAAGGCGCGCTGGAGGGCATGACGCTGCCGGGCAAGTTGGCGGATTGTTCTTCCAAGGATCCGTCGCAATCGGAACTCTACATTGTGGAGGGAGACTCGGCTGGTGGCTCTGCCAAACAAGGCCGTGATCGCAAATTTCAAGCGATCCTGCCGCTACGGGGGAAATTGGTCAACGTGGAAAAAACTACTTTGGACAAAGTCGTGAAGTCTGACACGCTGAAACCGATCATCATCGCGCTGGGCGCGGGCATCGGGGAAAGTTTTGATCTGGCCAAGTTGCGCTATCATCGCATCATCATCATGGCCGATGCCGACGTCGATGGTTCACACATCCGGACGTTGCTCCTGACTTTTTTCTATCGTTATTATGAACCGCTCATTCGCAATGGCTACATCTACATCGCGCAACCGCCACTCTATCGCATCCAAAAAGGCAAGGACGTGCAGTATGTTTACACGGACGAAGAGAAGAACAAGATTGTGGCAGAGATGACGGAGAAGTATGCAGAAAAGCAATCTGATAAAAAAGCGAAGGCCAAAGCGGCCGAGCCGGAAGTGGTGATGGAGACCGATGAGAATCTGGAAGACGAGGGCAGCGAGGTGGGCGAAAAAGTGGCCGGTCTCAACATCCAGCGCTACAAAGGTTTGGGCGAAATGAATCCCACCCAGCTGTGGGACACAACCATGGATCCGGAGCAGCGTATGATGCGTCAGGTGGACATTGCGGACGCCGAGGCGGCCGATCGCGTTTTTGACATCCTGATGGGTTCCGAAGTGGAGCCGCGCCGCCGGTTCATCCAGACCCACGCCAAGAGCGTGAAGAACTTGGATGTGTAGATTAAATATCGGATGATTGTCGGTTGCGGTTTTGTTGATTGGCGGTATAATTAAAGCGAACTTAAATCAACCTAAAAATATAAAATAATATGGAAAACACACAGCGTCGTTCCAGTCGGGGTATCAATCCGGCGTCCGCCGCCCAGGAAGTCAAGCAAGAGGCGGATGCAAACGCAACCGACCAGAAACCGAGACTGATGGTTCGGATTTTGGACAAGATCATCACTGCCTGCATATTCATGCTGTTTTTCGGCGTGCCGTTGTTTTTCACCAGTCTGTCTTTTCAGGGCATCGCTTTTGAAAAACAGATCTATTTTTATTTCTGGATATTGATTGCGCTGGTGGTGTGGGCGGCCAGGGGTGTGGTGCTGGGCGAACTCAAGATCCGCCGGACGCCACTGGACATTCCGATTGCAATCTTTTTTGTCATCTATGCGTTGGCCACTTTTTTTTCTGTCGATCGCTGGCACAGTTTCATCGGTTTCCCCGGTGATCCGTCGCGGGGACTGTTGAGTATTGTGGCGCTGATCATTGCCTACTATTTGATTTTCAGTCACTTTAATCTCAGTCGCTTGAAGTGGATTTTGACGGCGATTTTGTCTTCGGGGGCGATTCTGATCCTGTGGACATTGCTGGGTATCATGGGCGTGAATTTTTTGCCCGCGAAATTGATGACGGTCATGCCACTGAGCCTGGTCGGTTCGGTTTCCGGGCTGGGCATCTTTTTGAGTATCTTGTTGCCGTTGCTCATCACGACTGTTTTCAAATTGCAAGCTAGCAAAACGGTAGGGAGCCTGAAAAAGAAAATATTTACGGGTATTCTGCTGGTGCTGACGGCGCTGGATCTGTTTTTGTTGTTTGCGCTCTATGCTTTCGTGCCGTGGGTGGCGATCCTGATCGGCGTTGGTTTCTTCCTGATTTTCATTCTCGCGTTGATTATTCGGCCGATTGAAAACTGGACCTGGCTGCCGATGGTCACCTTTGTGCTGATCATGATTATCCTGATGATCGGCAACAGCTTCAAGATTGCGAAAATCAATCTGCCGGTGGAAGTCAGTCCGTCCTATGGACTCTCCTGGCAGATCGCTAAAAACACCTTAGCAGACAAATTGGTGTTGGGAGCGGCGCAGCCACCTATGGCTATGATTTTTCTCTCTACAAGCCGCAGGACTTCAATCTGAACGCGCTGTATAATCTGCGCTTCTACCAGGGCACCGGGGTGTTCTTTGAGGCGCTGTCCTCGATCGGTCTGCTGGGTACGATCGCTCTGGTGCTGCTGCTGCTGACTTTCTTGAGTGTCAGTATCTATTTGTTGGCGACGCGCAAAGATCGGGATAAAGTGTATTCCCTGGGCTTTGTGACGGCGGCGGTCATGCTGGTCATTGCCGGCGTTTCCGTGCGCATTGAAAGTACACTGTTGATTCTTGGCGTGTTGGTCGCAACCGTGGCGTTGGCGTTGGTGATGGCGGAAAGTGAATCGGAAGAAAGATTTGTGAATCTGTCTCTCAAAGCTTCGCCGAAATTTGCCTTGACTCTCGCTTTTGTCTTTATGGTGGTGAGTGCCGGCGTGGCTTTCCTCTTTGTGTTTATTGGCAAGATTTATGCGGCGGATCTCTATGCCGGTTCAGCTATCAAGCAGGCACAAGTCAGTGAGGAAGGTTCCATTGCCCGATTGATCAAGGCGATCAACCTGAACAAGCGCGAAGGCCGTTACTATACGCGCATCGGCCAAGAGTACATGATTTTGGCCAACAACGAAATGCTCAAAGGCGATGCGCAGCGGGACGTCAATAAAGTGCAAAATTATTTGAACAATTCCATTGCCGCTGCGGCGCAGGGTCGGGATTTGATTAAGAATGATGTCTTGGCGACTGAGACTCTGGGACAGATCTATGAAAATGCCGGGGTATATGTCGCGGACTCGATCAGTTTGGCGGAAAAAACCTATCAAGAAGCGCTGGATCTGGAACCGCATAATCCCAATTTGATTTTGAAACTGGGTCAGATGAGACTGAGCACCGCGGGCAACAGCAAGGAGGTGGAGCAAAAAAAACAATTGGTGGGTGAAGCCAAAGATTTGTTCCAAAAATCCATTGATGAAAAACAAAATTTCTCACAGGGCTATTATCAATTAGCCTTGGCCAAGGATGCCTTGGGTGATGTGGATGGCGCGATCGAGGACATGACCAAAGCGCTGACCTATGAGAACAACAACATCAATTTTGTTTTCAACTTGGCGCGTCTGTATCAAGAACGCGGCAAGGGTGATGACAACAAGATCGCCGAAGCATTGTTCAAACAGATTTTGGGCGCTAACGACAAGGAAATCAACACGCACTTCAGCCTAGGCATGCTGTATGAAAAAACCAGTCGCAAAGATGATGCCATCACCGAGTACAGGAAAGTTCTGGATCTGTTGCCTGCCTCGACTCGAGGAGACGCGTCGTCGACGCAAGGCGGGCCAGCTGGCTCAGACCAGGCCAAAACTCAGATCCAAAAGATGATCAGCAACATTCAGAACGGCATTGAGAATACACCGGAAAATCTGCGCGACAATCCGGCCCCACCGGCCCCGGTGGCCGCGCCGGAAGCAGCGGAAGTGACGCCGGCAGCGACTGAGCCGACGCCGAACAACTAAAGAAAAGCCTGGAAAGCGCCCTGAGAAAAACAGGGCGCTTTTTTGATCGGGTAAGAGGCGCCAAAGCCGAAAAAGTTGTCCGCATACCTTGATTTTTGATATGGAAAATGACGTGCGAGTTGGCGTAAAGTGTGGTATAATTTCAGTATGAAGAGAGGATTTACAGCGCGAATAAAAATCCGCCGTTTGAAATTGGCGGTCGTTTGGATTGGGAAATTTTTCAGCAAACAATGGAGAACATTTTTTAAATTTTTGGAAAAAGACAAGCAAAATTTGTTGGCGCGGAAATCATCCTGGATTTTTTCGGTGGTGGTGGTTGCGCTGTTGGTTCTGATGGGGGTTGTTCAAATAATTAAGGTCAAAGCCGAGGTCAACAAGAAATTTGCCGCTGAGCACCCGGTGCCGATGGAAGAGGAAAAGATCCAGCCGATCGAGACGGCCACGGAGCGTGGTCTGGTATTGGGTATCCAGGTGGAAAATGAGGACGCGGGCGTACTGCTGGCCAGCAAAAATTTCAGCATCAAAGAGATAAAATTTGGCGGTGACGTCAGCCTGTTGGCGAACAGTTATGAAAATATTCCGTTGCAGGTGACGGATATCCGCAGCGAGGTCATTGCTACCAAGGATAAAAAAGAGATGAAACTGTTGGTGTATTGGAAGACCAACAAGCTGGCACTTTCTCGCATCGAATTTTCTAAAATGAATATGGGCAGCCCTAAAAAGATCGAGGAACGTGATTTTGGATTCAGTCACAGTGTAATCTTGCCGCATTTGGAACCGTCAACAGCCTATACGTATGTCATTGTCGCTCAAGACAATTGGGGCAACACGATAACCTCAGACAAGTACTCGGCTTATACCGGAGCGAAGGAGGGCTCAGTGATCGACCTAATCATGAACACGATGAAGAGCACGTTTGGCTGGGCGATCAAGAAATAGATCCATCCCATCAGAGACAAAAGAAAAATGAAAAAAGAAAAATGAAAAAAAGACGGCGCAGCATCATTTCTATCGGTCTGGTCATGGTGGCTACTCTCATCGGCAGTGTTTTTTATGTGGGTAGTTTTTCATCGGCGGCGCCGTCCACGTCTTCTTCCGCGTCCATCCTGAATCAGATCGATATGACGGCCTATGTCGTCAGCAATGATACCAACAAGAACATCACCAATGGAGAATATGAAGTTCGGTTCGCGCTTTATGCGAACGATCGCGACAATATTGATCCCTATCCGTCCAACGCCGACGCCGGAAAAAAACTGTGGGAAGAAAATCAGAAAGTCAACATCAAAGATGGTCGGCTGTCAGTCTATCTGGGCTCAGTTAATCCTTTTCCGGCTTCCGTCAATTTCAGTCTCGGCGATTATTATTTGGGGATCCGTATCGGCAAAGATGATGAGATGGTGCCGCGCAAAAAAATCGCGGCCGTGCCGACCGCCATCAATTCCAATTTTTTGCAGGGCCGGGCGCTCGGCACGGAAGCGGGCAACATCCCATTTTTGGATAGCAGCGGGCAGTTGGATCCAAGCGTCATTCCAACCATCACCGCGTTGGGCACAATTACGGAGGGTGTCTGGGAAAGCGATGTCATCGGTGCCGGGTATGGTGGCACCGGTCTTTCGGCCTACGCCGTTGGTGATTTGCTGTATGCTTCCTCTTCCTCAGCGTTGGCTAAATTAGCCGCTGGCACGAGTGGCCAATTCCTGACCATTACCAGTGGGTTGCCCGCCTGGACAACTTTGGATCTGTCCTATTCCCAGAATATTTCCAACACCGGCGACGCCTTGATTATTGCGGACTCAGACGCCAGCGGTGTCGGTGACATTTTTTTGCAGACCGGCGCGACTAACAAGATGGTGATCTTGAACAATGGCAATGTCGGCATCGGCACGGATGCGCCAGCCAGGCTGCTGGATGTTGACGGGGATGTCAATGTGGCCGGCACGGTCTATGCCAGCTCGTTGATCATCAGTGGCGAAGCCACTATCGGTACGCTGGGGCTCAATCTCTATACCAACACGAGCTTCATTCCTTCTGCTTCCGGACTCAACCTGGGTTCGGCCTCTAATCATTGGGCCAATCTATATGCTGACAATGTGTCGGTCGGCACGTTGGACGTGGACAGCATGAATGTCTCCGGCACGAGCAGCCAATATTTTACGATCAACACGGAAACGGAAGTTGAAGATACGATGGGGCTGCGTTTTTATCGCGGTTCGGTTCTCAACGGCTATGCCGCACTGACCTGGGACGGAGCCGAGCAAAATTTTTCGCTCTTCAAAAAAGAAAGCGCCAGCACGCTGGCAGATTTGAACATCAACGTTCTTTCCGCCAGCGGAGCGGGTGACAATTATTTCGCCGGCAACGTCGGCATCGGGACGGCAAGTCCGAGCTCTGCCTTGCATATTGTCAATTCCGCGAGCGGAGTAGTCACGCCCTTGATCGTGCAGAGTCCCGGCAACGGCGACACCACCAGCATAGAAATAAAAAATGCCGCGACTACGCGGCTGAAGATTACGGCGGACGGCAATGCCGCGTATGCGGGTCTTTTGGCGGGTGTGGGAGGCATCAGACTTGCTCCAAACGGCCTGGTGGTCGCGGATAGCCAAAAATATTTTTTGTTCGCGTTGGAAAACAATATCCCCGCCATTAGCGGAGGATATAACTATTCAACCGGCGCCGGCAACTCAATCAGTGTCCGAGGTGGAGACACTAGCAATCCTTATAATGCCGGAGATGTTCTCATAAGGGGCGGCAACACTACCGGCGCGGGAGTGGATGGTTCAATAAAATTCCAAAGTCCTGACAACGCTTCATCTTTTATGACAATATTGCCGACCGGTAGCGTCGGTATCGGGACGGCATTTGGTGGGGGAACCGATAGCGCTAACTTGGCAGTAGTTGGGACAGCCTTGTTCGAAACGGTTGCTAATGCGCCGAATGGTGGTCTGAGCTATATGACCATCAGTCATGACACGAACGGAACGATAATCAATACGCCGTCCGCCGGAAAAGATTTGCGCATAAAAACAAAAAGTATCGGCGGTATTGAAAAGACAAACCTCACTTTTTCCGCCAATGATACTTTCGGGGCACTGTCGTCCTTTACCGGTAACGTCGGCATCAGCGACACCACTCCGGACACCACTCTCAAGGTGGTCGGTTCAATCTGCGCCAAAGCGGACGCCACGGATTGTTTTGGCGCGACCGCCGGCAACATTTACGCGGCCAATTTCATCGTGGACGGCACGACTCATCTGCCGGATTATGTTTTTGCCAATGATTATCCGCTCATGTCACTTAATGATCTCAAGAATTACATCAATCTCAACCAACATTTGCCCGGAGTTCCCAGCGCGAGCGACGTTTCCAACAATGGTCTGAATTTGAGCACAATGGTGCCGGCTATTTTGGAAAAAACGGAAGAGAACACGCTCTATATTCTGCAAAACAATGATCAATTGAATACGGGGCAACAACAAATTGCAGAACTGACTTTGAGGACTGACCAAAGCATCACGAATGTGGCGCAATTGAAAACGTCGGTGGATCAGCAACTGGGCGTGGTCGGGGCGAGCATCAATACGATCAACGCGGAAATAGCAGACCAGACGCAAAATGGTGCCGTACAGACGCAATTAATTGCGTCTCTACAATCTCGCATTAAAACTCAGGAGGATTTAACGGTGATTTTGCAAAAACAAATCGATGATTTGAAAACGCAAATTTCCACCCTTGATCCACTGCAACAATCCGCGCAGTTGGATTTGACCACGACCGACATTTCTTTTCTTAAAACTTTGCTCGGCGTGGACCGCGTGACCGATCCGGCGGACGTGGATCTGCTTGGCAAGCTCTCGGCAACCGGCATTGAAACCGGAACGCTGACCATCAAGATCATTGATCCGGAGGCGGCGACGATCGGACAGGCGGTGATTTTGGCCGGTGAAGATTCAATTGTGATTGACACGACGGCGGTCAAAAAAGACAGCAATGTTTTCGTGACGATCAAGTCCAAGTTGTCAGCCGACGCCACACTGATGGTGACTGACATCAAAGAGGGAGGAAGTTTTGCGGTTAATCTCGTGGTGCCCGCTCAAGAAGATGTCAAATTCAGTTGGTGGATAGTGGATGCTAAATAAAGCTGTGGATAACTTTTAATTACCCAAATAAGCCAAAAAGTGCTATACTGCAACAAGGTTAAGTAAGACAACAATATGCTGGATATAACTGCGACAGGCACAAACAGTTTTGAAAACTTCGACGCGATGTATATGCGCGAGCTGGAATTGCAAAGAGAATTGGAAAAGGTGGAAGTGGCCTATGTGAAAACGGTCGAGAAATACGGCGAGTATGCCGACTTGAAATCATTCGCGGAATATCTGCGCACCATGGAAAAATTGTTCAGGGAAGACGGTTTTCGCCATCACGGTTTTGAGCAGAGCAAGGATGAAATGATCAAGCTGCGGATCAAACTGCTGGCTAAAAACAGCTCCTTGAGCGAAGATGTCCTGAACGCGATTTATGGCTACTTCAAAAAAACCGGTCAGACCGTGGACAAGATTTACGCCATTACCACTGAACTGTTGGCCAAATACAAAGACGACGCGGAATGCGCGGACTTCATCGTGTACGTGCGGGATATTTTCGTCAATTTTTTTCAAGCCGAGCAGGAACATATTAGCATGGACGAATTGAAAAATCGTTTGATCAAGGCGCGGATGGAAGTGTTGTCTAGTGGGGGCAATCCGGATCTGTTGACGTTGGAAAAGATTTACAAAGAATTTCGAGGCTTGCTGAGCGCGTAACGTATATCGTGGATCGCACAACGTTTAATGTTTGCGATGCACTATGAACGATACGCGTTACGCGATATGCGATATGCGATTTAATCTAGAAAGGCGGTGATATTATGAATGGAGTACAAACTTGGGGGGAAGCGATAACAATGTCACTTATCAGTCTGTGGGAACGTTTTGTAAGTTTCCTGCCGGCACTGGTCGGAGCAATCATCGTTTTTGTTCTGGGCTGGATCGTCGCTTCGATCCTTGGGGCATTGATCGTGAAAGCGATCAAAGCGGCCAAGATCGATGAGGCGTTGGGCAAAGTCGGTTTCAACAACAAGTTGAAGGAAGTCGGCATTGGAGAAACTGCGGCGGAACTGATCGGCGGAATCGTGAAATGGTTTTTGATTTTGGTGTTTCTGATGGCGGCGACCAACATTTTGGGTCTGAGCCAAGTCACTGATTTCTTGAACAGCATCATCCTCTACATCCCGAACGTGGTGGTGGCAGTGGTGGTGTTGGCCGTGGCTTTCCTGATTGGCGGTTTTGTCTACAACGTGGTGAAAGGCAGCACCAAAGCGGCGGGCGTGATGTCTGCGACGCTTTTGGCGACGATTTCCCGTTGGGCAATCATCCTGTTCGGTATCCTGGCAGCGCTCATTCAATTGGGCATTGCAACCTCATTGGTCAACACGATTTTCATCGGTATCATTTCAGCGCTTTCGTTGGCAGTCGGTCTGGCCTTTGGCTTGGGCGGCAAAGACGAAGCAGCTATGATCCTGAAGAAATTGCGGGAAGAAATTACACAGAAATAGGTATTTCGGAAATTGATCATAAAAATACGGTTGTCGCGAGACAGCCGTATTTTTTGCCCTGTGGATAACTTTTGGTCAAAAGGGGGCGTATAATAAAAGTACAGATATAATCTTGAGTTTGTAGGTGAAAAAAATATGAAGGTTGCAGACATCATGACCAAAGATGTGGTGACAGTCGAACCGGAAACGAAAATAACCGAGGTGGCGGAGACTCTTTTTCGCAACCGTTTTCATGGCGTGCCGGTGGTGCGGCATCGCAAGATCATCGGCATCATCACCGAAACTGATTTTTTCACCAAGGACTCGGTCAATCTCTTCTTGCCGTCTTACATCGCTTTTCTTAAAGAAAACCGCACGATCGGTGAGCTGTCTGGCGAGCGCAAAGAAAAAGTGGAAAAATTGCTGAACGCCAAGGCCAAGGACATTATGAGCGAAAAATGCGTCTCCATCCTGCAAGACATGGACGTAGCAAGCCTGTTGGAATTTTTCAAGACGACCAAGTTCACGACGCTGCCGGTCATTAATGAGAGTGATTCGTTGGTCGGCATTGTGACTCTGGCTGACATTCTCAACCTGATCAGAGTTTAATTTTAGTTGAAAAAATAAACAACAAAATTAAATATTAAAAAAATGGGCAACGAAAATTTTCGAGACAAAAAAAATTTTTCCGATACCACGCGCGAAGCGGGAGCTCCCGCCCGAGAGGTGGACGTGCTGGCCAAAGACGTCCGGTCGTTGTGGGGTAAAGCTTTTATCTTTATACGTAAAAAGAACATCAAAACTTGGCAGGGAATTTTCGCGGTGGCTTTTTCTGCGGGGGTGGTAGCGGCACTGATCTTGGCGGTCAATTATAATATTCAGACCAAAACGGGGGCGGCTAACGGGACGGCGACGCTGACTTGGAGCGCGAATGCGGAATTGGATCTGGCCGGTTATCGGATTTACTACGGCACGACCAAGCGGACGGCGGTTTGTCCGGCGGGCGGTTATGCGAGCAAGATCGACGCGGGGAAAGCGACATCCTACACGGTCAATGGTCTGACTGAAGGCCAGACGTATTATTTTTCCACGACTTCCTATGACACTTCCGGCAACGAAAGCTGTTTTTCGAGCGAAGTGACCAAGACGATTCCGATCTCGACGACGACTTGCACAGTTTTCAATTATTCGGTTTGGGGCGATTGTCAGGCGGACGGCACGCAGACGCGGACACTGACTGACAGCATGCCGGCCGGTTGCACGGGTGGCGCTCCGTCGCTTGCCCGGGCGTGTACGTATACTCCGCCGGTGACCACTGTGGCTTGTGTCGCCCATAATTATTCCAATTGGAGTTCGTGCGTCAATCGCCTGCAAAACCGCACCGTGACCGCCAGTTTCCCGGTTGGTTGCACCGGTGGTTTACAGCCTGTTTTGTCGCGAGCTTGCAAAGGGATAACCATTCAGCGCCAGCGGTAAAAAATAAAATTAATTTGGTTTGTAGAAAAATGAAAAAAATACAAATATACATAATTTTCCTGGTGATGATGGTATGTGGAGTTTTCGGCGGAGCGAAAAATTCTTTGGCCGCGACGTTTTATGCCGCGCCGGCCGGCTCCGGCACGACTTGCGGCAGTGGCAGTCCCTGTTCCTTGACGAGCGGCGTGGGCAAATTGGTGGCCGGGGATACTTTGATTCTTAAGGACGGGACCTACAATAGCGGGATCACGGTTGGCTCCTCCGGCACGGCCAGCAGCCCCATCACCATCAAAGCGGAAAATGATGGCCGGGCGATTGTGGATGGACAAAGACAAAGAGAGACACTAAAGATTTCCGGTAAGAACTATGTGAATGTGGAAGGTTTGATTTTGCAAAATGCTTTGTATGACGTTGTGAAAGTCAGTGGAGGATCGTCACACATTAATTTAAAAAGACTTTCAGCCTATAACGCCGGCGCGGGTAATTATCATCTGTTTTTGATCTGGAGCTCCAGCTATGTGTTGGTGGAAGATTGTGTCGCATCGCAGACTAGTGGCGCCAACAAGGCCGGCCGGTATGGCATTGTGTCCTTTGGTGGAGCCAATCACAATATTTTTCGGCGCAATTATGTCAAATATTATGCGCACACCGGCGGCGGGGGTCCGTGCGCGGCAGGGGCGGACTATGGCGGTAGTTATGACTTGTGGGAAAACAATGTGTTCGATGTCTCGGCGATGCCGGCCGGCTGCAGCAACGTAGGCTATCAATTCGCGATCTTTGGAGAAGGGTTGTATTATGACACCTCACATAATAAGTGGTATGGCAACGTTGCCATCGGTGGGTCAAATACTGAAAGGGCGGTATTGGCGGAAACCGACGGGGCTGCTCACAATGTGAATAATTGGGAATTTCATAACAATGTTTTTGTGACCGCTAAAGCTGGAATTACCAACATCGGAGCGGCCGATGGGGCGGGTTGGATTTTCAAGAACAACACGACTGTCGGCATGGGCGGCACGGGGTCAGTGTGGTCAAATGGGTCCGGAGCAAATATTTCCGTCTCCAGCAATTCGTTTCTGTCCGGCGTCATCGGGGTGAAAACCGCCAATAGCGGAACTTTGACGAGCCGTTACAATAATTTTTCCGCCATCGCCACTCCTTACAGCGGCACCATCAACGACAAAGCGGGCGACAAGACTTTGGCTCCCGCCTACAACACCGCGACTTTTGGCAAAGGGGCGTACCTGATGCCTTCCGCGGCTTTGAAGGGACAGGGAGAAAATGGAACCAATATCGGTGCGGAAATTTTGTATCAGTATCAAGATGGTAAAAAGACCACGACGCCACTTTGGCCATGGCCGATGGAAGAGCGGGTCAAAAAAGAAATGGCTGGCAATTCTGTTACCTATGAATCCGGTGGTGGCCTCTGGAAAACCCTGACCGGAATATATGATATGCCGACTGTGACTTTACCGCAGGTCATCGTCAGTGCGACACAAGTCGCGCCGGGCGCAACTGTCAGTGTCAAAGTGAATGGCGGCAAGAGTGGTGTCCAAGAATGGGTAGGATTGTATTTGGCGGCCAATCCGGATTCCGCGTACAGTGTGGACAGCAATTGGCAATATCTGAGCGGAACTCAGACACAGCCTACGGCTGGCTTGAGTTCGACGACGCTCCAATTCATGGTGCCGACCGCGCCTGGCGTATATAATTTCCGCTACTTCGCGCAGAAAGGATATACCACACGTCTAGCTGTCAGTCCGGACATTGTTGTGGCTGTTGCCGACACGACTCCACCAGCCGTGCCGATGGGGTTGAGTGTTAGATAGATTTCTAAAAGTTAAGGATAATAAATAGCCCAAATAAGGCAAAAAAACGTAGTGACGAGGCGCTGCCTCGTCTCTACGTTTTTATCCACAGCTTGCCCTTGACAAACCCTTGACAAGCTTTCGGGCAGTTGCTAAGATAACAACACGTGTAAAAAACAATTCATTTAGGGGTAAATCCTTACTTAATGGTAAATATCACAAAATTTATTAATCAAAAAAGCGGGTGAACTTTTAATTTTGGTTTTGGCCAAAATGTTCCCGCTTACGAGCGGTTTTTTTTATTCCCTACGAATTACGAACCTGTACGAAAGTACGAATTCGTACATTCGTATAAATTCGTAATTCGTAGAGATGGACGAATTAAGGCGCTGAAATCAGTTTATATAACAAAAATTAAGTTATATGCACAAGTTTCCGCGTCAAACGAACTTTGACAACTTCATAGTCCAGTAGAATATATATCTGACGATATGAGAAAATACTGGACAAGGTCAATCACAAAACATTTTTCCTTGAGGCTTGCGGAAGCGAGGTTGGATGTGGCGTGATTAGTCTCTGATATGATCTTGCAACGGTCATGTCAGAAATGTAGAAAATTGCAATAGTATAGAAATTAGAAGAAGCGGTTAATAATTTTTTTATTAGAAGTTGTTAACTGCTAATCGTTTAAATTTAAGAGCGGTAATACTAATGCATATGGTGAATGCCTTGACATTAAGAAGCGATGAAGGACGTAGCTGGCTGCGATAAGCCTCGGGGAGTTGTTAAGCAAACTTTGATCCGGGGATTTCCGAATGGGACAACCCACCAAATTTATTTGGTATCCCTAACTGAATACATAGGTTAGGGAAGCGCACCCTGGGAACTGAAACATCTTAGTACCAGGAGGAAAAGAAAACAATTGTGATTCCGTCAGTAGTGGCGAGCGAAAGCGGAATAGCCTAAACCGTCCGGATTTATCTGGGCGGGGTTGCGAGGCAATCTAACTCGTTTAATCGGGGTAGATCGTATTTTATTAACAGAACGTCTCTGGAAAGAGCGACCATAG
>JBAZBJ010000014.1:0-42821 GCA_041671525.1 Parcubacteria group bacterium | reverse complement strand
AGATTAAGATGATTAAAAGAGTATCATTTGGATTTAGAAACATTGATAATTATATTGCTAAAGTAACCCTCGCATTCATACCATTTCTGATGTTAATTCAACACACTATTTGTTAAAGAGCCAAAAATACACAAACAAGAACGCCCCGATGCGTTTGTTGCCATCAGAAAATGGATGATCTTTGATGACCAGATACAAAAGATGCGCCGCTTTGGTTTCCAGATTGGCATAGAGTTCCTTGCCGCCAAAAGTCTGGTAGAGATTTTTGATGACCGATTCGAAAGCGCCGCCGCGCTGCGTGCCAAAGATGTCGCCCGCTTCTTTTTTCGCCATCAATTCCCTTTTGACTTCTGTGACGATCTGTTGGCAAACTTCGTAGCGCAAAACAAACTTAGCTTTCCCCGCCCGCGCTTCTTTGAGCTTGCTCTTGTCATATTGTTCCAAGAAAGTCAGCGTGCGGGAATAGTCCGCCAACAGATCCATGATTTCCACTTCTTGACCTTTCAGTGTTTTGGCATGAACTTTCTCACGCAGAAAAGCGATGGTTTTCTGCAATTTTTCAAAATTATCTTTTTCTTCCAGGAGACGCTTCTGATTCACGGTGTAGCCTTTCAGCAAATGATTTCGCAAAACATTGGTCGCCCAGATGCGGAATTGGGTCGCTCTTTGAGAATTGACTCGATAGCCGACAGAGATTATCATATCCAGATTATATAGATTCATTCTGCGAATTTTACCGTCAGCGGCAACCTGTTCCAAAATGGAACAGGTTGATTTTTCATCCAACTCCTTTGTTTTATAAATATTGTTAACATGCTTAACGACTGCTGGACGATTTACGCCAAAAATACTGGCTATCTGATGCGCATCCAGCCACACACTCTCTTTATTAAGTTTAACCTCAAGCTCAATTTCCCCGCGCTTGTCTTTATAAATTATAATTTCTCCTTCTTTTGGATTTTTTGTTTGTTTTTTCTTAGTCATGTTTTTGTGTTAGTTTGTTATAGTGATATTATATCACTAATATTCTCTCATGTCTACCCTCCCTCCTGTGGATAACTATTTCAGCCACCAAAAAAAACCAGCCCGTGAGAGCTGGAATGTTTTTAATACGTATTGAGGTAAGTTTACCCCGTAGCGAACCCCTGGTTCTGCTACTGGGGGTATTGAGGTAAGTATTAATTATCGCCGCGTAAATAATGTTCGCAGGTATAGATCAGATTCTCATCGTTTTTGATCCCTTGGTTCCGCTCTTGGATTTTTTGATCCAGGAGCCAACCGAGATAGCCAAGATCAGTCTTGGCAATGTCTGCCACTTTTGCGCCTTTGTATTTTCCAAAGGGAAATTTTTTCATAAGAATCGGCCTCTTGGACACTTCAATCATTTCCGCAATAACTGCCTGTTCCTCCTTGAGTTCAACCAGCATCTTTTGAAAAAGCCGCTCGAAGAGCTTTTCCAAAACTCGCACATCCCCCAAGGCGTTGTGCGCCACCGCGTCCTCCACATCCAAATCCAGATAATACCTGAGGTATTGCAAATTATACCGCGGGATCGCTCCCTCCTTGTCCAAATGATGCGCAACTTTGAGAGTGTCGATCAGATCCTTAACTTCGACACCTTCTCGCTGCAACATTTCCGCATCGAATTGCGCGTTGTGCGCGACCAGCACAATTTCCCCGGCAAAAATATCCGTCAATTGCTGGTGTATTTCCGAACCAATAAACGCTTCCTTCTCTTCCACCATCTTGTTGGTAATATGCGAAATTGACATGGCCTCGACCTGGATCGGCACAGGCGGTTTGAAAAGTGCCTCGGATTCTTAGTTGTTAAATTTAAAAGCCACCTGACACAATCGATCAGTCGGCCCGGTGCCGGTGGTTTCCGCGTCTAAAAAAATCAAATTCAATCTGTTCATTAATTTTTAATACGTATTGAGGTAAGTATTAATTTTGTGATTCCTATTTTTTACTTAATACCATTCTAACAATTTCTGACGCAAATTTTTCAAAAGAATCTTTGGCCTTGGCGTAATCAGTTTTATTTAAATTTATTGGATCACCATTGTTATATTGAGTACTGGTATTTATATTTCTAACCTGTTTCAAAAATCTCTCATCAATTTTTGCAGAATTATGCATTATAGCATTCCTCAATGCTTGACATTCAATTAAGCTATCCTTTAAATCCTTTACAATGTTGACCTCAAGACCAAGATAGTCTTTCAGAAAATTTATTGTGCTCTGCAAGTCCTGGAAATTATATTTTTCTCTTAACGACGACCTGATTATTAAACCGCCTATAGTTGGAGATGAATATTTTAATACATCCGGATCAAAGCTTATTTGTTTCTTTTCTGGCCAGCTAACTATCTCAGAATGATAGTCTATTATATCTCGCACTAGATCATTCATAAACGACTCAAAACTAGCAACAATTAAAACAACCGACTGATTATAAATAATGCTATATTTTTTAGTGAGTATAGAATGATCCTTGAGTTTTTTTATTTGATCAATAACATTATCCAATTTTTGCTTATACGGCAAAAAGGCAGGCATTTGCTCATTATCACTTTTTAGGTTTTCAAGCATGTCAAGAAGGATATTTCCAACATCTGAACCAATTTCTCCCAACTGGTCAACTTGTTTCAAATTATCTTCAAACACACTGAGAACGTTTTTGATTTTTTCCATATTTCCATTATACCACCAAAAACAAAACAGGGTTATTTGCCCTGTTTTGAAATAATTTTTTCGTTCCAAATTGGAATTATTCCTTATGCCCCGTCCTCAAAACGTCATCCTGTCAAATTCTTGAAATTCTGCGACGCGATAAGTAATTCCTCATCCCCTAACGAAATGTAAAATTATTTTTTTATTCTATTGTAGGGAGACTGATTTGTCGGTCTCAGACTTATGTTGTTCTGCGAAGCGATACTTCTCACAGAATCCTCTGTCCTTCCGATTTTTAAACTAATAACTCCTGTAGGGGTATTTTTGACTGCCAGTTGTCTGACGGACTGAATATCCTTAATTGTTATTGGCTTCCCGGAATTTCTATTGTACTTTGCCATATTTTTAATGTTTATTTTAGTCTTTCGACAATTTGTTATTAAAACCTTAGGAAAATATCGACCCTA
This sequence comes from Parcubacteria group bacterium, assembly GCA_041671525.1. Classification (GTDB taxonomy): domain Bacteria; phylum Patescibacteriota; class Minisyncoccia; order Moranbacterales; family UBA2206; genus UBA11098. The sequence goes on along the minus strand of JBAZBJ010000014.1, from coordinate 39,681 downwards.
TTTCCCATAGTCACTTTCTTAAGGGGCCAAGGCCTCTGTGGATAACTCCTTACTTTTTTTAAAAATTGTATAACTTTTTGGATTATCTTTTCAGATCTTTTTTTTGATATTTATATCATATTACTAAAAAATAAAAACCAGCCCGTAGTTGAGCTGGAAAATATTTCGAAATTATATCATGCACAAATCAATCTATCGGCAGATTTTATTTAGTTTCAATTCTTGGTACTTCTCGAGAATAGCTAGTTGGTCTTTTGCTGATTCACGAGCCGCCCTTGTAACTGCCTTTTTTTGTTCTGAGGAATTAAAAAATTCCCGCAAGATTACTTGCTTTGCCTCTTCTTTAGAACTTTTTTTTACTTTAGAAAACATATTCCACATATAAATACATTATACACTAGAAATTAATCTTAGCAAGCCCTCTCTAGTATAATCAGGTATGGATTTTTTATTATAATACTTTTTAATAAATTTGTCAACATTATCCACATTTAGGCGTATTTCTTCAACTTTATTTTCTTTATCCTTAATAATACAATTGAGCTTAACTTTATTTCCAAATTCTTGTTTTATCTTATCCACATTTTCCCTTGAAGCGAAAAATTGGTCAACAAATTTGTCTTTTATAATATTTCTACCTTCAACAAACTCTCTTGCCTCTGTAAGCTTCCATGCCTCCAGGGGATCTAAATAAATATAAAATATTTCAACTTCTCTGCCCGAGCGCAAAGACTTCTTTATTAAATCCCTCATTGTGTTGTAATTTCCAAAAGTTCCATCATGCAAAAATGATATGTCATTTTTAAAACAGTACTTTCTCAAAATATCCAGCCCCTTAGTTGCTGCCTTTTGCACGATATGTGCATTCCCAATTGAACAAGTTTGTGCATTAGTTTTTACATACTGCGGCATAAACTCTCTTATCTCATCCACATCAATTCTAACAAATAAAGTGTCCACCTTGTTGATATCAATGCCCATCTTGCGAAAGCTATTTGCTATTTTTCGATTATTTTTGTCAATCGCTGCAGGCATATATCTCCGAGAGAACTCTGTTTTTCCAGCCCCAGGAGAGCCAGCCATAAAAAATGTAAGAACTCCCAGGGGAAGTGGTCTTTTATTCACAATAAATCTATCAATTAACTCCTCCGAATGTGATTCAATGTACTTGATAGCTTCCTGTTGAGTTTTTTTATCCTGTTCGCTTAATTCCATTTTTGTCTAAATTATACAAAATAATTCTATTTATAAAAATTTATTCTTATAAATACAAAATACAAAACACTTGAGAGATTTATGGTAATCAAAATTACCATAATATATATTTGCCACTCAACCAATTTATCTTGCCATTTAGTGCCACCCAAAGGGGAGCCGTAATGCTTCCCCGTCTTTTTCACGTTATTTATATATGTCGTTGCTGCGTTCTTAGAAATTAAATAATATCCAAAATTCTCTGCTAATGCAGAAAATACAATCAAAATACTTGTTAAAGAAATGGCGAAAAATGTAATTTTTTCATGATTATTTTCGAGACTTAGATTAATTGAAAGAAAAAGCAACCCTGAGGAGACAGGAGTATAAATAGTTAATAAGAGCTTGGAAAAAATTCTTCTATCCTCATCCGAACGTTCTATTAAATTATTGTATGAATTTACAATTGTATACACGTCATTTTGATCAACAAATTTTTCTTCCATATAATTATATTTAAAAAAAATTACACTTTTCCCAATATCTTTTTTGGATTTTTTATTTTTGATCAGTTATTATAACTTTTTCTCCGAGAAAATTATCTGAAAACACCGGCTCGACAACCGCGATGTTATCAGCCATAACGACTTGCATGTCTTCGCCATGTTCTTTCTTTATTTTTTCTAGTCCAAATATAAAATCCTTTAGTTTCATATTAATTTAAGAATTTTAATAATTTTTTTAACTGCTTTTACAGAATCTTTTTTGATTTCATGCTCCCAAATTTTCGGTTTTTATTTTCTATACCTTTTTATTATTTCCAAACAATCCTCATATGCCTCCGCCTTGCCACCAATGAATTCATTAAATCCAAATTCCTCACTATTCTCACTTTCCCAAAGTTCTTCTTTCCAATCCTTTCGATAATTTTTTGCAAGATCTCCAATTTCATCTTCTAACAAATTATGTACAATTTCCCCCACAAATCCTCTTGCTATTAGCTCGACTAGATTTTCATATGGATCTTTCAAATTCTCCAACAATTCAAATGTTTGATATTTATTATCAGAATCTATCGTCTCCCATTCACTCGAGTTAATCTCCGTAAAATACTTATTCTCTTCCGCATATTCTTCACATACTACCTGAAACGGAAAATAAAATTCTTTATTTTGGTTCAAGTATTTTAATATTTGGATTGCCAATTTTCTGCTTATTTTCATAAAATTGTTCAGAAATTATTATTTATTTCTGATCAATTGTTGATCGAATCAAATTTGTTGTCAACTAGGCTAATTTATACCTACCTGGTTCAATAAATTTCAAGTATCCCTTATCGCGTAAGAATTGCAATTGCTGACGGATTTTAGCTTTGATATTTTTGTTTTCCGGGTGAATTTTCTCCAAGTCTTTTTCAAATTGATAAATTTCAACCAATAAAAATTCTTTTTTGTTTAAAGCATCAATACAATTCATAGTGTCTAGAATCCAACCTTTTAACTCTGGCCTTTTTACCTTTTTCAGAAAAGCTGTTTTTTGCCATTTTTCTAAAACTTCTTTCTTGGAAATTTCCTTCCCGCTTTCGACGTAAAATATCTTACCCGAGGTTGGAATTTTGGAAAATAAAATATTTGAACCAATCCATCCTGCCCTTCTGGCGCTTTCGGCCAAAGCCTTTCGCTTTTCAATAATTTCCGGAACAAAAAAATATTTAGGAACCACAAAAAAGTCATTGACCAGAAGTGTTGCCAGATAACCCATAAAAAAGAAGTGTGGCTTTTGTGCAGAATTTAATCTTTCTATCATTTTGGAATAAGCACCAGCAGAAACCTTTTTGCCAATTTTGCCTTTTTGGGATTTTAACTCAAAGTCCTCTGAGCACCTTGCACAATAAAAATCCGCGACTGGCTTATTATTGGCATAGTTTTTAATCCCATCTCCACAGTTTGGGCAAAAAATTTGTTTTTCCACCCAATTTTCAGTCAAAATCCTAACAATCTGCGACTGACTATTATAATTTGCGGCTAAATTTTTATCTAATACTAATTCCATTTTTATTATCAAAACATTGCACCTCCACCAACAAAAGGTTCAAAATAAGTTGCCTTTTCAGGATCGAAAGCGTACGGAGGATATAAATTCATATCCCGAAACTGTTGCATTAGCTGCCTTTTACCACCCACCCACTTCACGAATGGTTTTGGGTTTTCATCCACATATTTTTTATACGAGGTGACCATATCCTCAGACAAATTAACTTTAATATTCGATAAGAAAAGTCTGACATGAATCGGATGAACATTTAACCTTGTGGCAATATTTTGTATTGTTTTTTGTGTCATTGTTTTACTTTTATATTATCCTAGTGATATTCTATCACTAATCCGAATTATTGCAACTCCTGCCCTGTGGATAACTCTTACTTTTCCGCCCAGAGACTCGATTGTTATCGATAATACGTCACACTGCCTTCTGCCGGAAATTGGCTCGGGCAGGTTCCGGAGGGAGCATACTGCAACTGCATCTCCATGTCCGACACGATCTGGAAATAGGCGTAGCCCTTGGCCGGCTGGCCGCCGTATTCAGTCAGTGCGTAGCAATGCGCGCCGGTGACTGCCGCCGGATCTTTGTAGGTCGGATTGGTCTGGTCCAAAATGAAGCGCTGCCGATTGATTTCAAAAACCACAATTTGGTCGGCAGAATCTTTATAGATCGAGAAAGGCGTGGCATATGCGCCTTGGTAATCCGCCCCGACTCCTTCTTGCGTCAGCTGCCAGATGCCCGAAAGGCTGCCTCTCACATCGCGCGAATTGGTGCCGCAAGTTTTTGCTTGGCCGGCCTTGGTCGCGCCCATCAGCGAGAGGAACTCTTGTTTCACGGAATCTGCGTAGTAATTGAAGGGGCAGACGGCGTTCACGAAATCATAGCCGTCTTTGATTTTTTCAAACCGCGCCTGATTGACAAAAGTATTTTGGTGACGGTTGTCGCGGAGGTAAATGTTCCAATTGTGCGCCTGATCCGTGCCGGAAGTTTTCGCGATCAGCTCGCCGGCTTTGTAGGAAATTTTTTGGCTGGGCGGCACATAGGCGGACGTGGGCGTGGGCGGCGTCGCTTTTTTCAATTCCTCCGGCACCCAGGTAATGTGGTCGAAACTCAATTTCACATCTTTGGAAATTCGAAAGCCCAGGTGCCAGTTGGGCGTATGTTCTCCGCCGGTGAAATAGGAATAGTCTTCGAGCGTCATGTCGGTCGGCGCGTAGACCGGAATTTCCGAAGCGTTGCGGTTCGCGTCGGTTTTCAGATTGATCATCACGCCGTTTATGGTCTGGGATTCTTCGTACCCACCGTTCAGTTCGCCCAAGGGAGTGATGTGACTGACCAGCGCGGGATCGAAAATTTTGGCGGTGAAAATCGTTTTTTCATCGCTGGTTTTTTCCGCCACCCGCTCAAACAAATCCGCCGATGACGAAAAATTTTCTCGCCGGACATCCTTGTTAGCCAGCAAATGTAAACTGAAGCCGGCCAAGGCCAGGACAATTAAGACAACTAGGATAATGGCTGCTCTTTTCATGGTTTTATTTCTCCAATTTTATTGCATTGCCACAATGCTAAACGCGGCAAGCAGGAACAGCGCCAGCCAGGCCACGGTGAATCCGAAAAGCATGACGGCCTCTTTCTTTTGGCCGTCCAAGTACAGCATCAGGGGTTTTCCCAAGATCAAGGCGCCCGAAATGGCCGCGGAGATGACCAAAAGCAGCAGGAAGGCGATCGGCGCGACAATGACGGGATCCGGTTTGTCACCGAAAAATTTCTGGACAGTGAACATCAAAAGCGCGACCAGAGAGATATAGATCCCCTCGCCCAGGGCGAAAAGAAAAGATTGTTGGATGATTTTTTTTGGCATAGTTCGACTTCGCTCACCACAAGTATTTTTGTAAATAATCTTGAGGTAAGTAATTAATTACGTAATTATGTAAGCACCTCTATTCTAGGCCAAAAAGGCCGACTGGGCAAATAAAAAAGGCGGGAAGAACAATTGATGAATTGTCCTTCCCGCCCAGTGCTCAATAATAGAGCGCAACTTTTTCTTCCTCTTCGTCTTCTGCATCTTCGCACAGATCCAGCTGAATCAGCTCCTCTTCTTCCTGACCTGTGTTGTTCACGATTGCCTGATCGTAGACCCCGTTGAAATAGCAGACAATCTCATCCCAGAACAACGCCTTTGGTTCAAAGTCTAGTCTGAACAGCTCGGCAAAATCACGCGCTCTTTGTTCGTTCGAAAAAATCAGCAAACATTTTTGCAGGTTGCAGACGCTATTTTTTTCCTGATTTGCGAGGACCCAATAAAACGTCTGACGTAAAAGCGGCTTTTCCTGTTTGATGTCCAGGGCAGTGAATAAAGGCATTTTGTAGGCCATTTCTGGGCCTCCTTTCTCAAAGAACGATTTTGACTTCATATTACGCCTAAACCGACTGAAAAGCAAAACCCACCAGGCGGTGGGTTTTTAAATTAAATATTTCTTACTATTCCACTTTTTTAAACTTCTCCTTGGGTGAGGCGCAGACCGGACATTTGTCCGGCGCGGCCCCCAGATGCACGTGACCACAGACCTGACAGACATAATATTCTTGCGCTTCGATGTCGCCGTTTTTCTCCAGAGCGGCTTGAAAAAGTTGCTCGTGTTCTTTTTCCACAACGTTGGCCCGCCAGAAACTGATGTCAGCCGGACCATTGTCTTCCGCTTTGGCTTCCGAGATAAATTGCGGATACATTTCGGTGAATTCATATGTTTCCCCGGTGATGGCGGCTCTCAAATTTTCCGCCGAACTTTTGGCACCGCCGGCCACGTTGAAATGAGCCAGTGCATGGACAGTCTCACCATCGGCGGCGACGCGAAAAAGACGTGCCAAATTGGTCTTACCTTCACTTTCGGCCTGCTGAGCAAAGGCCAGATAGCGCCGATTAGCCTGGGACTCACCCGCAAAAGCCGCCAAAAGATTGTTTTCTGTTTTGGTCATATGCTTAAGTTTAATTTATTAACCTACTAAACAGTACAAGCGCCGCGAAAAAATGATTCATTTTTGTTTTTTGTTAAATAAATAATGTGGCGGTCGACCGGCGGGATCCTGCCATTCTTGCATGGCGCCAGCTTGAACTTCGATCGGATCCGCGGAACGCAAATTGCGGATCTGTTTCCCTGTCAAAATTTTGTAGTGTTTGACCGTGTCCATATATTCAGCAATATAATCAACCTCGCCCTTGGTTGTCATCCAATCCAAATGATCGAATCTTTTCAGGTTGACCGGCCGCGAAAAACTCCGCAAAGTTTTTTTGCCGGTGCCCACATTCACATAATCATGAAAAAAACTCATGGCCAGTTCGCGGATGGTTTTATAGATCGGTTCGCGATAACGCAGCACCGGATGATTAGTTTTGGAGATCGCGCCCCAGCGCCCATCGATCTGAAAGACGGCCACCACGTGATCAAAATCAGTCTCATCGGCGGTGAGATCCAGCAGCAGCGGCGGGAACCCAGCAACGCGCAGCGCCAACGCCGCCAGCACGGCGCCCTCCACACAGTGACAGACGCCTTTTTCCATCACACTCATCGGCGACAAAACCGCGTCCCCACCGGGCTCAAAATTTTTCGCCAACGTGTCCAGAAAATCTTGGATCTTGGCCGGCGTGTTGAGCTTTTTCAGAATGGCATATTCTTTTGGCGGCAGAATTTTTTTCATAAAAAATATTTTCTGTTTTTATTATAGCATCAAAAAAACAGCCTCAGTTTTTTACCGCCCGTTTTTCTGCCGCTTGGCGATGATCAGCCGGATCTGTTCGTAGCTGATGGTCTCCGGCAATCTCGCCTTGATGGCACTCAGAAAATGCGCGCTGCCCGCTTGTGGCAAGGCTTGCAAAATTTGTTGTTCTTCCGCAGCTGTCACAAATTTTGCAATGTCCAGTTCCCCGCCGGTCAGATACCACAGCACCAAGTGGTTGAAAATCGTGCTGACGCCCAAGCTACGCATCTTGGCAATTTGCTCGGGCGCATAGTTTTGTTGGTACAGCCCCACCGTTTCCAAGATTGTGTCACTCAAATCTTCTTTATTTCTGACCACGCGCGAACTGCTGCGCGCCGTCTTGACCAGTTTTGTATTTTTCCAATTCAAACAGACATCACAACCCTTGCAATTTTCTTCTTGCTCCGCCAGATCCGGATCATTGAAATATTCCAGAATGATCCGCCGGCGACATTTTCGCGAAGTCGCATAGTTGGTGATTTTTTCCAACCGATCATATTTGATGTCCATGACTTTCTCAATTTCTTGATAGCTTTTCCCCTGCGCCAACATGTTTTGCTTGTCGATGCGGATGAAAAATTTGTGCGCGGTCACGTCCCGCTTGCCGTGCAGCAACACACAAAAGGCCGGTTCCCCGTCGCGCCCCGCGCGCCCCGCTTCTTGATAGTAGCCCTCCAAGCTGCCCGGCATGCCGCAATGGATCACAAAGCGGATGTCCGCTTTGTCCACACCCATGCCAAAAGCCACAGTCGCCACAATCACCTTGAAACGGTTCTCCATGAAATCATTTTGGATCCGCTCTCGCGTCTGCGCGTTCATGCCAGCGTGATAGGCATGCGCCGTAATCCCACTTTTTTTCAAAAACTTGGCGATGGCCTCTGTGTCTTTGCGTGAAATCGCATAAACAATCCCGCTCCCCGCGCCTTTCAAAGATTTCACGATGCGCAGCACTTCTGCCAAGCGCTGATCAGGCTTCAAGTCACACTGCGCGAAAAATTTGATGTTGGGTCGATCAAAACCACGGATGAAAACTTGTGGGTCTTGCAAATCCAGACGCGCAATGATGTCGTCCTTCACTTCCGGTGTGGCGGTGGCCGTGAAAGCGGCCACACTCGGACGCTTTTTCAAAGTCTTGATATATTTGCCGATTTCCAGATAGTCTGGACGAAAATCATGCCCCCACTGCGACACGCAGTGCGCTTCATCCACCGCGAACAACGACACTTCCAAGTCTGCAAAAATTTGCCGAAATTCCGCGCTGGCAAAACGCTCCGGCGCGACGTACAAAATTTTGGTTTTCCCGCTGCGCAGATCGGCCAAACGCTTGACCACTTCTTCCGGCGCAAGCGAACTATTGATGAACGTCGCCGCGATCCCGCGCGCCGCCAGACTGTCCACCTGATCTTTCATCAGCGCGATCAAAGGCGAAATGACAATGGTGATTTTCTCACTCAAAATCGCCGGGAGTTGATAGCACAACGATTTCCCACCCCCAGTCGGCATCAGCGCCACCACATCCGTGCCCGCCAGGATGCTTTCGATGATTTCTTTTTGTCCCGGGCGGAACTGGGTAAAGTTAAAATATTTTTCCAGATTTTTTTCCAGCATTTTGTTTTGATGTTTATAGTGATATTATATCACTGTTTGAAATATTGTCTACTCTCTCTTGTGGATAACTTTCTATTCCCTTGCTTGCCCCGTAACAAGTCGCCTCGACTTTGCTACTGGGGTGAATAACTTTAACAAAAAACCGCCGCGCGGCGGGAACTCCATAGCAAGCAAGGACTCGCACATTCGTCTCAAAATTATTATAGCGACATGCTAGATTCTAATTTAGCGCTTGCCGGTCTACTTGAGCCACGTGAGCGAAGAATATTGCCCATGAATAATTTCTCGACAAATGTCCAAGTCCTAAAAAAATCAAAATTAAACCTTTCCCAAGTCCAAAATTTCATCGATGCGGATCTGTTCCACAAATTCCGGCATGTGACTGACCATGATCAAGGTGCCGGCGTAGGCGTTGACGGCTTCGGCGATGACCGGGATATGGCGGAAATTGATGTGGTTGGTCGGTTCGTCCAGAATCAGAAGTCCTGGTTCCATCAAGACCAGACGCGCAAAAGACAGAAGGCCCTTTTGTCCTTCGGACAGATCACCCACCTGGCTCCCCATCAGTTCGCCGGTGATCAAAAAAATCGAAGCCACTGAGCGCATCTGTTGCTCATCAAGATGTTCCGCCTTGGCTTTTTTCAACGAATCCCAAACAGTGTCTTCGAAATCCAAGTTGGCAAAATCCTGGCTATAGTAACCCACTTTGACGCCCTCCAAAATCTTCGCGCCTTCATGCTTGGCGGAAACCAAGCCGCGCAAAAAGGTGCTCTTGCCCACCCCATTGGGACCGGCGATCAACACGTGCGTTTTTTTGCGAAAAACTTTTTTGAATTCTTTGATGACTGGCTCGTGATTTTTGATGACCTTGATCGACTCAATGGTCACGATTTCCCCCACAATGTCTTGGGTGGGAATTTCAAACTGGCGGATGGTTTTGTCTTCGCGGCGCACATCCACCTTGTTCTCTTCCATCTCCTGGCTTTCTTCGCGCAATTTTTGCGCCAATTTTCGCATCTTACCGCCCTTGTTGGCAAAAAAGTTGGCCTTCTCTTTGCGATCGATGATCTGCTTTTCCAGCTGCGCGTTTTTCATCTGCTCACGTTCAATGCGCTTGCTGATCTCTTCCACCACGGAATAATAATCTCCGACATAACTTTCCAACTTGTGCGTGAAAGAATCCAGATACAAAACGCCTTCCGTGAAACAATTCAAAAAATTGGCATCATGGGAAATCACAATCACGGTTTTTTCATACATCACCAAAAATTGGATCAAATGATCGATGCCGGCCTGATCCAGATTGTTGGTCGGTTCGTCCAACAGCAAAATGTCCGGATTTTGGATCAGCGCAAAAGCCAAAAGCAGTCGCGCTTGCTGTCCGCCGGAGAGCTCCCCGACTTTTCTCTCAATCGGCACGCTCAAGTTCACGGCTTCCATCACGTTATTCATCTTGCGCCCCAGATCACCCGGCACTTCGACAAAGGCTTTGCCAAAATATTCTTCCAGTGTCAGTCCCAGATCTTCCCGCGCCACCGTTTGTTTAGCGGTGCCGATAAAAGCGCCATCCGCGATGAAAATATTGCCGCTCTTGGGTTTGAGTTCCCCGCGGATCAAACCAAACAGCGTGCTCTTCCCCGCCCCGTTCTGGCCCATCAAAGTCAACTTCGCCCCGCGGCGCACCGAAAAACTCACCTCATCCAGCAGAGGTTTTTTATATTGATGTTCAAAGGATATTTCATTGAAACGCAGGACGACGTCTTCGGCCATAAATTTAAATCATAATAAAAGGCCACCAAAGTGACTAAGCTATTGTAGCTCATCCCGCCGAAAAACTCAAGTGTTTTTCCAAAAGAAAAAGGGCCTAGCTTCTAGGTCCCTTCTGGGTCTCTTTTAGTCCGACTTGAATAAGAACCTTCTTCTTGTTCTTATCCAACTCTTTCTGGATTATTTTCCGCATTTTTGCAAAAGCAGCATCCCATTTTTTATCCTTCTGTCTGCCGCTTATCTTAAACGTATCGCTGCTGAGCACTTCCATAAATCACCTCCTTGCCATCGTTGACCTGCCTAGCAGATCGACTTTCACCACCTTAGGCAAACGCTTCCTTAAGTCAACCTCCTCAACCACCATAATCTTTTTTTCCTCATCAAAGCGATACCGAATACCCCTATCTCTCGACCGATTGTTAAACCACAGGCTTCTGCATTTTTTCATGAGTATCCAGCTCCCTCTATAAAAATTTTTTGATTTGTAAAAAACAACTCTAGTAGCGATGATTGTACTCTATTACACTATTTATGTCAAGGGCTTCAGCTAAACAAAAACCCGGCCTGGTGAGCCGGGTTTTTTATTGAAAGTTGTAGTGATCCCTCGACTAAGCTCGGGATGACGCTTCGCGTCATTTTTTCGTACCGGCGGTGATTTCGTCGGAGACACTCTTGGGCACTTCGGCATAATGGCCGAATTCCATCGCGTAGTTGGCACGACCCTGAGTCATGGAACGCAGCTGCGTCGCATAACCGAACATCGAGGACAATGGCACTTCCGCGTCGATGATTTTTACGCGTGACATACCCTCACCGCGATCGTTCATTTCGCGAATGATGCCCCGTTTCGAGTTCAGATCACCCACTACGTCACCCATGAAATTTTCCGGCGTGATGACGTTGACCTTCATGATCGGTTCCAGGATGACTGGGTTCGCGCGGCGGATGGCTTCCTTGGTCGCCATTGAACCAGCGATGCGGAAAGCGGCTTCGGAGGAATCCACTTCATGGAAAGACCCATCGTAAACGGTGGCTTTCACGTCCACCAAAGGATAACCAGCTACAACACCCGAATCCATCGCGTCCTTCACACCCTTCCCGATTGGCACGATATATTCTTGTGGAATGACACCACCCTTGATTTCGTTCAAGAATTCAAAACCTTTGCCCGGTTCTTGCGGTTCCACCTTGACCCAACAATGCCCATACTGACCACGACCACCGGACTGTTTGATATACTTGCCTTCCGCTTGCGCCGCAATCTTAATCGTTTCCCGATACGCTACTTGTGGCTGACCGATGTTGGCTTCCACTTTGAATTCGCGCTTCATGCGATCCACGATGATGTCCAAATGCAATTCGCCCATGCCGGAAATGATCGTCTGTCCAGTTTCTTCATCGGTGCGCATGCGGAAAGTCGGATCTTCTTCGGCCAATTTACGCAGCGCCATACCCATCTTTTCTTGATCCGCTTTGGTCTTGGGTTCAATTGCAATCGAGATGACCGGTTCTGGGAAAGTGATGGATTCCAAAAGCACCGGGTGTTCCGGATCACACAAAGTGTCACCGGTGGTGGTGGCTTTCATACCAACCAACGCGCCAATGCCGCCGGAATGAATCTCCTCCACTTCTTCCCGATGATTGGCGTGCATGCGCAAGATGCGTCCGATACGTTCTTTTTCACCTTTGGAAGAATTCAAAACATAGGAACCGGCTTTGATCATCCCGGAATACACGCGGAAGAAAGTCAGTTGTCCGACAAATGGATCAGTGGCCACCTTGAAAGCCAGCGCCGCAAACGGCGACTCGTCATTGGGCAAAACGGCAATTTCCTTGGTTTCATCATTCACGTCATGACCATTCATCGGTGGCACGTCTACTGGAGATGGCAAGTAGTCAATCACGGCGTCCAAAACTAACTGCACACCTTTGTTACGCAAAGCCGTTCCCGTGAAAACTGGAATGACTTTCACTTCCAAAACTTCACGCCGCAGGGCGGCTTTCAGTTCCGGCACAGAAATTTCTTCGCCGTTCAAGAATTTGTCGGCCAATGAATCATCATTTTCCGCGATCTTTTCAACTAACTTTTCTCGATATTCCTTGGCCTTGTCCAGCATGTCCGCCGGGATGTCCCCTTCGATCACTTTTTCACCCATGTCACCATCAAACGTGAAAGCGCGCATGGTCAAAAGATCAACCACACCCGCAAAATCACCCCGCTCCCCGATTGGAATTTGCGCGGCCACAGCGTTGGGCGTCAGGCGTTCCCAGATGGTTTTCAAAGAATAGAAAAAATCCGCGCCTTCTTTGTCGATCTTGTTCACAAAACAGATTCGCGGTACGTTATATTTGTCCGCTTGGCGCCACACCGTTTCCGATTGTGGCTCCACTCCTTCCTTGCCATCAAAAACCACCACACCACCATCCAACACGCGCATGGATCGTTCAACCTCCACGGTGAAGTCCACATGTCCCGGAGTATCGATAATGTTGATCTGGTGTTCTTTCCAGAAACAAGTGGTCGCGGCCGAAGTAATGGTGATGCCACGTTCCTTTTCTTGTTCCATCCAGTCCATCGTGGCGGCACCTTCATGCACTTCACCAATTTTGTGAGTGATGCCGGTGTAAAACAAGATACGCTCTGTGGTGGTTGTTTTACCGGCGTCGATGTGGGCAATAATTCCAATATTGCGATATTTTTCGATGGGGTACTGTCTCATTTTCCTACGAATTACGAAATCGTACGAATGTACGAATTTATAATTTTATAATTTATTTGATATTAATAATTTTCTTAAACTTCACACTTTGCCTGTAAAATCAACAACGCCTACAAGTTAAAATATACAACATGCATATATTAAATATTTCTCAACTTTATATTTATATTCGTATTTTCGTAAAAATTCGTAATTCGTAGGGAATTACGCAAAGTGAGCAAAAGCTTTGTTAGCATCGGCCATGCGGTGCACGTCCTCACGTTTCTTCATCGCACCGCCGATCTTGTTGGAAGCATCGATCAATTCGTCCGCCAATTTTTCCGCCATTTTCTTGCCTTTCTTGTTGCGGATGGCTGCTTTGATCCAACGAATGGCCAAAGTCGTGCGTCGTTCTCCAGACACTGGCACTGGTACTTGGTAGTTCGCACCACCAACACGGCGGGATTTGAGTTCCACCAACGGAGCCACATTCTTCAGGGCTTGCTCAAAAATGTTCAAACCACCCTTTTTAGTTCGTTCGTGAATAATGTCAAAAGAATCATACATGATCTTTTCGGCTACCGATTTCTTGCCGTCTTGCATAATGTTCCCGACAAACTTCCCGATCAACAAGTTGTTGTACTTCGGGTCAGCTTTGATATTTTTCTTGTAGACTCGTTTTCGTCTTGGCATATAAATATACTCTCTAATTAAGAGCGAATTTTTAAGCTAATTTAAGCTAATATTTATTCGTTCTTATTCGTTTTTTAATTAGTTCTTAATTCGTGAGTCGCTTTTATTCTTTAGCTTTTTCTTTCTTGGCGCCATATTTGCTGCGGCTGGTTTTGCGTCCGGCCACGCCGGCTGAGTCCAAAACGCCACGCACGATATGATAACGTACACCTGGAAGATCCTTCACGCGTCCTCCACGGATCATGACGATCGAATGTTCCTGCAAGTTGTGTCCCATGCCCGGAATATAGGCGGTCACTTCCATCCCATTGGTCAATCGGACTCTGGCAATTTTTCGCAAAGCGGAGTTTGGTTTCTTTGGGGTGGTGGTGCTCACCTTCAAACACACGCCACGCTTGAAAGGTCCGTCCGATTTGGTCGGTCGGTTTTTCAAAGTGTTGAAAACATGTTTAAACGCCGGTGACTTGCTCTTGGTCCCGGTTGATTTTCTGGCTTTTCTCTTTAGTTGGTTGATTGTTGGCATTTTATCTTTTCTATTATTTATTAAACAAAAAGCTTGGCACAAGCAACTCTCTTCGCCAAACTGATTTTATACTAAAAAACCCTGCCTGCCGGCAGGCAGGCGCTAGTTGACTAGCAAAATAATAATATACGATATCAGAGAAAGTGTCAACACTATAAGGAGAGGGTAAAGAAGAGCTGCCAAAAGAAGTTCAAAAGCAGGCTCAAAGGACCCACGAAGAGAAAGACAAAAACGAACAGCAGGATGAACCCATATTGCTCCAGAATCGCCACAATCTCCATCTTGATCGGCAGCAGGGCAAAGAGCAATTTTGAGCCGTCCAGCGGCGGAAACGGGATCAGGTTGAAGATGGCAATCAGCACATTCCAAAAAATGGCCATGGTGCAAATTGTGAACAAAATCGTTGCTGGCGAACCTTGCACCACCGTGGCCAGCGCGCTCCAATCCGCTTGGCGGAGGTTGTTGATAATATCCACCTTGAGCGCAGTCGGCAGACTGACCAGCTTGGCCAAAATCGTGAAAAAAATGACAATGATAATGTTGGAAGCCGGCCCGGCCAAGGCCACCCAGGTCGGTCCCCATTTTTGGTTGCGCAGGTTGTAGGGATTATACGGCACCGGCTTGGCACCACCAAACGCGATGCCCAACGTGAAAATCATGACCAACGGCAAAATGACGGTCAAAAATGGATCAATATGTTTCAAGGGATTAGCCGTCAACCGCCCGGCGTATTTGGCCGTCGGATCACCCAAAAGCAGTGCCATGTAGCCATGCGCCACTTCATGAATAATCACCGAATAGGCAAAAATTGCGTAGAAGAAAATTATGAGGATAATGTCGTTGAGCATAACGCTTGTCAAATTTATAACTATATGATAACCTAAACCCTGTCACTAATCAATAAGCAACTCGCGAATTAAGAACTAATTAAAAGCGAATGGGCGCAAATATTCGCACTAATTGGCTGATAATTCGTTCATAATTAGCGAGTAACTTTTATGAGTAAAGTATGTAAAGTTTGCGGCCGCGGCGCCAAAACCGGACACCAAGTCAGTCATTCCCAAGTAAAAACGCTGCGCAAATTCAGCATCAACCTGCAGACCAAAAAGGTTGACGGGCAGAAAGAAAAAGTCTGCACCAAATGCATCAAGACGATGTCAAAATAATTGCCTTTTCCTGAAATTAAAAAAATCCCGAGCGGGATTTTTTTGTTGGAAAGTTTCGTCAAATTATTCCAAGATTCCGTCAAGATTCACGTCGTAGAGGATAGCATCCTGGACCAAACGGTAGTTGATAATTTCCTCATCCTTGAACCATAGCGCGATTTCTCGGTTGGCCTCTTCGGCGTTTTCTGAACAATGGATCAAATTGCGCACCGCGCGTCCATCAATGCCAGCCAAAGCATAGGAATCAATGGTTAGGTCGCCGCGGATGGTTCCAATGTCGGAAGTCAACGGTTCAGTTCCGCCCACAATTTTGGTCACAATGCCGGTCGCTTGATTGCCTTCCACCACCATCGCCAAAACCGGACCAGAGGTCATGAAGGAAATCAATTGGCGCAAAATGTCTTTGCCATATTCAATGGCCGCTTTTTCCACCGGCAAATTGCGCGCTTCCCGTTCTTTTACGATGTTGCCACCTTTTTTTTCAAACCAAGCATCATCTTTGTTGTAATGTTTCCACAAAGTTTCTTCTGCCAGAAGCGTCATTTTCATCGCAGTGAATTTCAACCCGGTTCGTTCAATGCGGCGGATGATTTCGCCAGTCAGCGATCTTTGGATTCCGTCCGGCTTAATGATTATAAGCGACCTTTCTTTGATTGCTGGATTTACCATATCTTTTTCAAAAATATTTATTATTTACTGCAATTTAATTTATCATGAAGTTTACTAATTAGCAACTAGCTGACATTTTGTGCCTGAATTTAAACATTTATATATAATATCCCCCATTTCATCTGTCCTCCACGCCTTGATATTTTTGCTTTTGAGCCTGTCCAACGCTTCCGGATTGGGATGGCCATAGCGATTGTTTTTTCCGACTGAGATAATCGCTTCTTGCGGCTTCACCGCGTCTAAAAATTCGTTCGTGGTGGAATATTTCGAACCATGATGAGCAACTTTTAATATTTGAGCTTTAAAATTTAATCCGCTCTTTAGCAAGCCTTCTTCCTGCTCGCCAGGCAGATCACCAGTGAGCAAAAAAGAGTTTTCACCAAAAGCAAGTTTGGCCACAATGCTGCTGGCATTCGTGTCTTGCGCGCCGAGCGAAGTCTCTGACCCGGGACTTAAAATTTCCATCTGCGCTCCCTCCGCCAAATTTATTTTCACGCCTCGCTCGCCTTTTACAATCGCAATATTTTTTTGCCGGATAACTTCCTGCAATTTTTGAAAAACTTGTGAATCGCTCGGCGTCTCCGTCTGCATGACCGTGTCTACCTGGTAATTTTTTATGACATCCACCAAGCCCGTGATATGATCGGCGTCCGGATGCGTGGCGATCACCATTTCAATTTCCCGATCCCAAAACGGAATGTACCGACCAATTTTGTTCAGCAGCGCCTGCCCGCTCGGCCCGCCATCGATCAAGATCTGTTGGCTACCCTGCTCAATCAAGATTGCATCCCCTTGCCCGACATCCAGAAAAATCACTTTAAGCGACTGGTCTTTGGAATAAAAAATAATCCCGGCCAGAATCAACGCCAAGATAGAAAGTACAACTAAAAAACTATAGATTAGCTTCTTGTTCTGCATAAATATTTTTTTTCTGCCGCATAACAATCGTTATAACGATTATATACCATACAGCCATTCCCCACCACGAAAAATTTTTAATTTCTAAAGCAGAATATTTCAAGTTACCCAAAAAATTAATTACTTCCACTTCATATTTGAGTGGCGCAAAAGTCAGCCAAGCCAGCACTGATGCGAGCGGCGTGAAGATAAAATTGGCCATCGCCATCAGAAAGCCCAAGAGCATCGTCAGTGGGATGATCGGCAGAACTAAAATGTTAGCCACTAAAGAAATCAGTGAAAGAGTCTGGAAATTATATAAAATGATCGGCAAAACAAAAATCTGCGCGCTCAAAGACAGAAATAGAATCTCCCAAAGCCAAAATATTTTACTGTTCCTGTTTAATTTACTTTCAATCAGAGGATAAATATAAATGATGCCGATGGTCGCCAGAAATGACAGTTGAAAACCAATGTCATAACGCAGCAGCAGCGGATTGAAAAACAGCATGATGCCCGCCGCAAACACCACCGCGTTTTGCGCGTTGGCCAGGCGGCCATTTTTCATCGCCCACAACAGCAATGTCCCCATGACGCCGGCGCGCACCGCGCTGGCGGTCATGCCCGTCATCAGCACAAACAGCATGATGCCCAACACCGCAAACCAAAAAGACTGCTTGCGCCAGAGGCCCAAAAAGATGCCCAGGAGCATCAAATATTCAGCCACAATGGTTACATTGTAACCGGACACCGCAATGATATGCGTGGTGCCGGTACGCGAAAAATTGTCCTGCAGATCTTTCGGCAAGCCGGCGTCTCCGCCCAAAATCAAGCCACTCAACAGTCCGGCTTGTGGAGATGGAATCAACCGATTGATTTTGTCTTTGAATTTGTTTTTTATATTTAAAATTCTGGCGTAAAACTTATTACCCTGCTCGTGCGCAACAAATTCGATTTTAGCCTTTTTACATTCATAAAAAATTCCATCTTTGGCCAGATACATGCGATAATCAAAATCCTCAGCAAAGTTTTCCGGAATCTCCAAGGTGCAATTTAGTTTTATTTTGTCGCCATAGGCATATTCCGGATAAATGTTAGCATTGATCAAAACTTTTACGCCAGTAGACATTTGATGTTTATTGGGGACATCCAATGTCGCTAGCTGCGCCACAATCTTTTGATAATAACCGCTCGCCGTCGGCTCTTTGATAATTAAAGCCGTGCCGGTAAAATTTTGTCCGACCAAATTCAAATTATTCAATTTTTCTAAATTATTGCTTGTCAGCAAAATTCCACCAACAAAAAACAGGATGGCGCATCCTGAAGCTAATATGATTTTGTTTCGATAAAAAAGAGTCAGTGTTATTACCGCTATGACTGATAGGACATATGGGACGGATGGATTTATTTCCCAAAAAGATCTGACAAAAATACCCACGATAAAACTCAGCGACAGGATGAGAAAAATTCTAGATTTGGTCATTTAAAATTTCCACAATTTTTGTTTTGGCCGTTTTGCCGCCGATAATTTGGACCAGACTTTTGGCCACGCCAAAATGCTCTGCCAGGACTTTGACCAGCAACTCATTGGCCTGTCCGTCAACCGGAGCGGCGGCGAGCTTCACTTTGTATTCCCCTTCCGCGGTCTTGGTCACTTCGTTTTTGGACGATCGTGGCGAGACTTTGACATAGATGCGCATTTTTAATTTGACTAGAAATTAACAAAGTGGTAAATATTAATTTAAGGAGGTGTTTATGATAAAGCACGTGCAAGCTGAGCTGAGGTTCCTTAGACAGTTAAACGAGATGAATGATCCGTTATTTCCGGCGGCCGTCTGTTGGAGCGGGATAAAGATCCTGCTTTTGCTGCAATTGGCGAATTGGTATTTATTCGCCGTAGCCCACTAAGCTTCTCCTGTTTTGTCCTCTAGGCGTCGAATCTTCGGCGCCGCTTTTTTTACCTGCGTATTCCCATCTTTCCAAAATTTTTCTCAATCCTTGCTTTGATTTTTTCTAGATCGATCTTCCTGTCCTTAGTTTTTTTCTTGAGTTTTTCGTCCAGAATCTTGCCTTCCCGATATTCTTGCAGATAATAGGCCTGGGCGCCTTTGATCCATTTGGCGATTTCGTCGAAATCTTTCTCCGTGTGCAGCCCAGGCACCACTGTCGTCCTAAATTCGTATGGAATTTTGCTACGCATGATCATTTCCACGCTCAGCTTGATTCTGTCCAGCATAGACGCGCCAGGTTTAGACGCAATAAATTGCGTCTCTACAATCCCGGCGGTTTTTAAATATTTTTTCGGCTGATTTTTGATGTCCATCGCGATGAAATCCACCAGCCGGGCATCGATGATTTTTTTCAGCACATCTGGACGCGTACCGTTGGAATCCAGCTTCACCAAAAAACCGAGTTTCTTTACTTTCTGGATGAACTCGATGAGATCCGGCTGGATGGTCGGCTCTCCGCCCGTGATGCACACGCCTTCAAGTTTGCCTATTCTCTTTTTTAAAAAGGTAAAAAAGTTTTTCTCTGATTCCTCATTGTGCGCCAAACGCAAATTCACCAATTCCGGATTGTGACAAAAAGGGCAACGAAAACTGCATCCCACTGTAAAAACCGTCGTGGCCAGTTTGCCCGGATAATCCAACAGGGTTAATTTTTGAAAGCCGCCTAAAATCATATTTTTGGAATAAATCGGGGCAATCCCCATGAAGAAGAATTGCCCCGCTATCTTTCTCTTTTAGCTACTTCTTTTTCTTTGTGACAGTTTTCTTCTTAGTCGCTTTTGCCACCGTCTTTTTCTTTGGCGCACAGTTAGCGTCATACTCGCGCCTGTCTCCGAATTCCGCCTGCTTGCCTTTGTTCCACTGCTCAACCGGACGGATGTAGCCGACCACTCGCGAATACACCTCTGCTCGCTTGAAATTCTTCAGCACCGGATCTGCTTTGTAGCACGCTTTGCACTTGATGAATTTGTCCGAGACGACTTCATACAGAACATATTCATCGCCTTTTTCGAGTTCTTTTTTGCAATCATGGCATGTGAGTTTTTTCATATGTTTTTTTTGTTTAATTATTATTTATTTTAAATTAGTTGATTCCGCCTTCAGGAACACGTCTGTCCTTTGTTCGACCACGCACTTCGGACAGGTAAAATGTTCACCGGCCAAATAGCCGTGCACCGGACAGATACTAAACGTTGGCGTCAGCGTGAAGTATGGCAAGGAATAATTTTCCGCAATTTTTCTTACCAATTTTTTTGTCGCCTCAATATCCAACATCCGTTCTCCCAAAAAGCCATGGAGCACCGTGCCGCCGGTATATTTGGTCTGCAGATCGTCCTGCAGATCCAACGCCTCGAAAATGTCTTCGGTGAAATGCACCGGCAGATGAGAAGAATTTGTATAATATGGCTCCGCGCCTTCGTTCCTCACCACTGCGTCGTTGGCGAAAATAATATCGGAAAATTTTCTGCGGTCTTTGCGTGCCAGACGGTAAGACGTGCCTTCAGCCGGCGTGGCTTCCAGGTTATACATATTGCCGGTTTCTTTCTGGTAGCCGATGATCCGGTCGCGCATGTGTGTCAAAATTTCTTCCGCCAATTTGTGTCCTTCTTTGGTGGTAATGTCTTTGCCGATCAGATTCAGCAGCGCTTCGTTCATGCCAAGCAGTCCGATCGTGGAGAAATGATTGGCCCAGTATTCACCCCGCCGCATTTTGATCGCGTCCAGATAGAACTTCGTATACGGATACAAACCTTTTTCCGTCAGACTTTCCACCATCTTTCTTTTGGTCTCAAGACTTTCTCGAGCCAAGTCCATCAATCGGTTCAGTTTCGCAAAAAATTCTTTCTTGCTTTTCGATTCATAGCCCAAGCGAGGCAGATTGATCGTCACGACGCCCACCGAACCAGTCAATGGGTTGGCGCCAAAAAGGCCACCTCCACGCTTGTGCAGTTCGCGGTTATCCAGCCGCAATCGGCAACACATCGAACGCGCGTCATCCGGATGCATATCGGAATTCACGAAATTGGCAAAATAGGGAGTGCCGTATTTGGCCGTCATTTCCCAAATTGAATCAAACTTCTTGTCCTCCCAGTCAAAATCCTTGCCGATGTTGTAGGTCGGGATTGGAAAAGTGAAAATCCGCCCATTGGCGTCACCTTCCGTCATCACCTCCGCAAAGGCGCGGTTAATCATATTCATCTCTTCTTGAAAATCCGCGTAGGTTTCTTTTTGCGGCACGCCGCCGATGATTACCGCTTCCTTGGCCAAGGTTTTAGGCGCGGTAATATCCATCGTGATGTTGGAAAACGGCGTCTGAAAGCCGACGCGCGTCGAAACATTCATATTAAACACAAACGATTGGATTTCCTGCTTTACTTTTTCGTAGGTCAGTTTATCGTAACGGACAAACGGCGCGAGCAAGGTGTCAAAATTGGAAAAGGCCTGCGCGCCCGCCACCTCGCCTTGCAAGGTGTAGATGAAATTCACCATTTGCCCCAGAATGGATCCAAAATGCTTAGCCGGGCTGCAAACAACTTTCCCCGGCACACCCGTAAAACCGCGCCGCAACAAATCTTGCAAGTCCCAGCCGCAACAATAGGCCGCGATCAACTGCAAATCATGGATGTGCATGTCCCCATCTTCATGCGCATCGCGAATCTTTTTAGTATAAACCTTATTCATCCAATATTTCGAACTGACAATGGACGAAATATAATTATTGAGTCCTTGCAGCGAATAAGCCATATTAGCATTTTCTTTGACCTGCCAATCGATTTCCTGGATATATTTGTCCACCAGATCCACGGCCTCCTTCAGGGATTCTTCTGTTTCGCGGATTTTGCGGTGTTGTTCGCGATACAAAATGTAGGCCTTGGCCGTTTCTTCAAAATCCAGAATCATCAGCACGCGCTCCACCAGATCTTGGATTTCTTCGATTTCCGGCAAATAGCCTTTTTTATAATTTTTCTTCAACAGTTGCTCAACTTTTTGGGAAACTTTTTCCGCATCTTTTTCACTACCCTCACCGGTCGCCGCGAAAGCCTTGGCCACCGCCTTGGCAATTTTGGCTGCATCAAATTTCACCACCGCGCCACTGCGTTTGACCACCCGCAGCTCATTTTTTTCCGTCGTCTCTTTTTTGACAACTTTAACCGGTGCTTTTTTCGCAACTTTTTTGGTTGCTTTCTTTTTCGGCGTTACTTTTTTTGCCCCCGTCCCGCCTGCAACGCTTCGCGTAGCGATGCGGGCAGGTTTTTTCGTTTTTGTTTTAGCCATACAGTACGATTAAATTTTCAATTTTCAATTTTCAATTTTCAATTTTCAAGTAATTTTTAATTTAATAATTTTAAATTTATAAATTAACTTGGCGATTTAGTCATTGATTCATTGGAAATTGTTTAGAAATTAGAAATTTAAAATTAGAAATTAATTACTATCCAACATATCCAATTCTTTCTTGAAACTTTCCACGCTACCAAAGGATTTATAGACACTGGCAAACCGCACATACCCGACTTCATCCAGTTCTTTCAGCTGTTTTAGCACAATCTTGCCAATTTCGCGCGTGGTCACTTCCGGCTTTTCCAGGGCATGGATCGCATATTCGATGTCGCCCAGCAGCTTGGCAATCCGTTCCTGCGTCACCGGCCGTTTGATCAAAGCGCGCCGGACGCCGGTCTCAATCTTGGTCTTGTCGTAGTCGGATTTTTCACCGCTTTTTTTGATCACCGACAACCGCAAGAGTTCCACTTCTTCATAGGTACTGAAACGCGCGCTGCATTTCTCACACTCCCGTCTTCGCCGCGTTATCTTGCCTTCACTTGTCTCGCGCGAATCCACCACCTTAGTTTCGCTATTGTTACAAAAAGGACAATTCATTGAATATTTTTTTAGTTTAGTTACGTAATTTAAGCGACTTACCTACAAATCTACAAATCTTTTACAAATCTACAAATAATTTTTATTTCACATTTGTAAATTTGTATTTGATTTGTATATTCGTAGGTTTCCTGTTTACCTTTGACTCACTAATATATACAACCTACAGTGTATTTATACTACATATTGTGTATGTTATTGCCATTATACCACAACTCCAAAATCCGCCAAGTCTTGACAAGGGTTATAAAAAACCCTAATTTTACTAAGGTTTTTTACAAAAGACTCCGAGTTATCCACAGGCCGCCTCTGGCTCCGGAATTATTTTCTATAGGTGAAAAATGTTTTTTCTTTTTACAGACTTACGTACGCCACTGGCAAAACTTTCCGGAAGACGCCCGCAATCAGAATGGAATCGGATTCGTCCAAGTAGATCGGTTGATGAATCTTGTTTCTTGAATTTGGAAACAATCCAATGATGCCGTGCTTCAATTTTTTGTAGCGCTTGATCGTGGCCATTCCATTGATAACTGCCACCACAATTTTGTTTTCGTATTCAAACCCGCCGTCCTTTTTTTCGAAAACAACATAGTCGCCGTCGCCGATCTCTTCCTTGTCCATGGAATCGCCCAAGGCTTTGACCGCGAACAGTTGCGCCGGATCGTTCTGACGAAAAAGACTTTTGGAAATCTGCAAATAGCCGTCGACATTACCATCCCCCTCCGCGTAGGCCAACGCTTCCCCGCAGGAAGCCAAGCCATACATCGGGATGGAAAAAATGTTGCCAAAATTGGCATAGTTGTCATTTTCCACCATGTAAATTTTTTTCGCTTTATCCCGCTTCAAGAGGTCTTTCTTCTCCAAAGCCTCAATAACCTGCACAGTGCCCTTGAGGCTCCCCACCTCCACGCCCCGCTCCTCCAGATGTTTATGAACACGGTACGTTGTCGGATTCTCTTTCTCGGTTTCGATGATTTCTCGAATCGCTTCGAGGATGGTGTTTTGTTTGGATGTTAACATAGTGATAGACTTTACTATTTATGATGTTATTATATCACCAAGCAACCCCCTGTCAACTACCTCACCTGTGGATAACTATTTCGCCTGCCTGCCCCGTGAAATCCGCCTCGGATATTTCACGGGGTGGATAACTTTTCGGGATAAAAAAGCGCCGCAATCCAAGTGGATTGCGGCAACTAGCGCGTAAGACTGGGACATTATCCCGTTATAATCTCGTATATTTCCTGATAACGCGCAGCGGCTTTCTGTGCGATATCTTCCGGAAGTCTCGGCCCAGGAGCTGTCTGATCCCAGTCCAGCGTCAGGAGATAGTCCCGGACAATCTGTTTGTCATAACTGTCCTGCGCTCTCCCTGACTGATAGGTTTTCATTGACCAAAAGCGAGACGAGTCAGGCGTCAGAATTTCATCAATGAGGATGAGCTCGCCATTATACAGTCCGAACTCAAATTTCGTATCAGCTATGATAATGCCTTTGCTTTCGGCATGCTCGGCACCAGCCTTATACAGAGTGATGCTCGCGTCCCTCAATTCTTCGGCCCGTTTTTTGCCGACAATCTCAATCATCCGTTCAAAGCTGATGTTGATATCGTGCCCCTCCTCTTCCTTGGTGCTGGGCGTGAAAATCGGACCACCCGGGATCTTATCTGATTCCACCAGGCCCTCCGGCAGTCTGATGCCGCAAACGGTGCCGCTCTTCTTGTACTCTTTCCAGCCCGAGCCAGAAAGATAGCCCCGCACGATACATTCCACCGGCATCGGCTTGGCCTTGACCACCAGCATACTTCTGCCATCGAGCTGTTCAGAGTATCCCATGCATTCTTTCTGATACTGGCTGACATCAGCCGTCAACACATGGTTGTCAATGACGTCCTTGAGCTTCTCAAACCAGAAGAGTGAAATCTTGTTGAGAACTTCTCCTTTACCGGGAATACCATCCGGGAGGACAACGTCAAACGCTGACAATCTATCGGTTGTTACAACCAGAAGATAGACTATTATACCCAGAGCAAACTCGTATACATCCCTGACTTTGCCGCGGCGTGAGAATTTAATCCCCGGCATGTTCGTTTCGATCAAAACCTTTTTCATGCTTTTTCCTCCTTCTTTCTCTGCGCAAGTGTCTTGGATTTTTTTATAACACCGCTTTCCATGCTCAGTTTGTGAGTTATAAGACGCTCAGCCATTTCAGGATCTGAAGTTCCAAGTATCTGGCATGCGAGATAAGCTGCATTATCCGCTCTGCCTAAACCAACAGTTGCCACTGGCATTCCTGTCGGCATCTGAACCGTAGAAAGCAGCGCGTCCAGTCCGTCCATAATCGCATCTTTCGCCTTAATTGGGACGCCAATGACAGGAAGCGTCGTATTCGCTGCAATCGAACCCGCTAAATGAGCTGCCATACCTGCACCAGCGATGATGACCTTGATTCCTAAGCTCCTTGCAGACACCGCATAGTCCTGCGTTCTGATAGGAGTCCTGTGGGCTGACGAAATGTCAGTTTTGTATGGAACGCCCATCTTATCAAGCACCTTTTCAGCCTCTTCCATGACAGTTAAATCACTATCGCTTCCCATAATAATCAAAACTTTTGGATTTTCCATCCTTTTTCCTCCTCTCAGAAATATCCGGCCAAAGGCCGGGTTAATTGTTAAGATTACTAAAAATCAGGCCTAAATTTAACCCTCCTTACTAGATAGAAAATAGCGTCAAAATGGCCAAAAGTCAACCCCGCACTAACTTTGCATAAAAAAACAGTCCCGATTGCTCAGAACTGTCTTTTTATAAGTATTCTAAAAACTAAAAACTACCAACTAAAAACTAAACTATTTCCCCATCTTCCGCCGGATGAAGGCCGGGATTTCCAATTCATCGTCTTCATCGCTCAAGGCCTTGTCGTCTTGCGCCAATGTCCTCATGGGTTTGGGTTGAACCTTTTCTTCAATGATCATTTTTGGTTCATTCTTGGCCGGGAAAGTTATTTTGGCAATTTCTTGGTTGTCGTTTTCTTCTTCCTCTTTCTTGCGCGCTTCTACCGTCATGCGCGACAGTCTTTCCACCGGTGATTCAGAAACCTTGTCCGCGTCAAAGCCGGTCGCCACCACAGTAATTTGCAGTTCACCTTTCTTGATGGAATCATCCACAACCGCCCCGAAAATCACTTTGGCGTTTGGATCAATGGATTCGGTGATGATGTTGGCCGCTTCGTTGATTTCCAGCATGGTCAAATCGGAAGAACCGCTGACATTAAACAACACGCCTTTGGCGCCATCGATGGAAAGCTCTAGCAATGGACTATTAATGGCTGCCTTAGCCGCATCCGCCGCGCGATTGTCACCGCCACCGATACCGATACCCATCAAGGCAGAACCGCTGTTGGACATGATTGCGCGTACATCCGCGAAGTCGACATTAACAATGCCCGGCTTGGTGATCAGATCGGAAATCCCCTGCACGCCTTGGCGCAACACATCATCCACAATCTTGAAAGAATTGATCAGCGTCGTTTTCTTGTCGATAATCTGCAGCAATTTGTCGTTCGGAATCGTAATCAGCGTGTCCACGCGTTCCCGCAGGTTTTCCAAAGCTTCGTCCGCAATCGCCCGTCTTTGCGCGCCCTCAAAAGCAAACGGCTTGGTTACCACCGCGACTGTCAACGCACCCAGTTCCTTGGCTGTTTCCGCTACGATCGGTGCCGCACCTGAGCCGGTACCACCGCCCAATCCGCAAGTCACAAACACCATATCAGCACCTTTCAAAACTTCCTGAATTTCATCGCGGTTTTCTTCGGCCGCCTGACGTCCCACATCCGGATTCATGCCGGCACCCAAACCCTTGGTCAGATTTTTGCCGATATGCACTTTTTCCGCCGCTTTGTTGTGATGCAAAGCTTGCGCGTCAGTATTGATGGCCACAAACTCCACGCCTTTCAATTTAGCTTCGATCATTCTTTCCAACGCGTTGCAACCGGAGCCGCCGACGCCCACGACTTTAATTCGTGCAAAGGTTTCAACTGGGGGTTTGATTTCTGCCATATGGTTTTAATTGATTTGAAAAAAATTTAAATTCTCAATGTTTCCGGATAAATCCAGCACTAACTTTGCACAGTGCCCTTGGCACTAAGGCTGAAAGCCAGTGCAAAGTTAGTGCTGGATAAAAAAATAAACCTAACAAACAAAATGAAACTGCCTCACGCGGCTTGTTTCTTCTACTTTTGTTTTAGGTTTTTCTTTTCGTTTTATTTTTCTGTCCCTCTGGAGACTTCCGTAAAATTCAAGCTTCTATCCAGTACTTAAATCTATCACAGGGTTCTCTTGTATGTCAAATGCTAAAAATACACATGTTATGCCCGATTTACGGCAAAAACTTGCCCAGCCACTTTTTCATGCCGTCCACCGTGCCACCCATACTGCTGCCGATATTGCCCCCGATTTTACTGCCAAAAAACCCACTGCTGCCCCCACGAGAGCCGGTCACGCCATCCAAGCCCCACAGAACCAAGCCCACGGCCGTCACAAAGGCCGGATCATCAACCTTGTCCACCAAACCGCCCAGGGGTGACGGGAAGCCGGTTTGCGCCGGCAGACCCAGAATGTTCTTGGCCAGATCCACTGCCCCCGGCAATTTGGCCGTGCCGCCGGTCAAAATCACACCCGCCGGCAACAGCTTGTCGCGGCCGATCGTTTTGAGTTCCTTGTTGACCATATTGAAAATTTCTTCCAAACGCGCTTCGATGATTTCCGCCACGTGGTAGCGCGACACAATGCCTTCTTCCTGTGAATCGATTTCCGCCAGATTGATGTCTTCCTTCTTGCCGATTTCTTGCGGCATCGCGTTGCCATATTCAATCTTCACCCGCTCCGCCACGTCGACTGAAGTGCGCAGACCGATGGCAATGTCATTGGTGATGTGACCGCCGCCGATCGGCAGAATGGAAGTGAACAGCAAATCATTTTCTTCATAGACCACGATCGAAGTGGTGCCGCCGCCGATGTCCACCAAAACTACGCCCAATTCGCGCTGCCGTTTGGACAGGCAGGCCTTGGCCGCCGCCAAAGGCGCCAAAACAAAGTCATCAATTCGGATGCCGGCTTGCTCCACGCACTTGGTCAAATTCTTGATGACCGGTGTCGAACCCTCGATGATGGTCGCGTCCACTTCCAAACGCACGCCGTTCATGCCCAGCGGATCTTTGATGTTTTTCTGGTCGTCCAGCGAATAGTTTTTCGGAATGATGTGCACAATTTCTTTGTTGGCCGGCACCGAAATCGCCTGCGCCGCGTTGATCACGCGCGCGATGTCATCTTCGGTCACCTCGCCATCCGCCCGCCCCACGGCGATCACGCCCTTGGAACTTTGCGAAATGATGTGGTTGCCGCCCAAACTGATGACCGCGCTACTGACCGCTACACCTGAACTGCGCTCCGCGCTTTCCACTGACTCATTAACCGCTTTGACCGCTTCTTCCAGATCCACAATTACGCCCTTGCGCAACCCGGCTGAAGGCGCGGTACCCACTCCGATCACGCGCGGCAATTCTTCTTCGGCAAAAGATTGCACGATCACTGTTCGCACCTGCGCTGAGCCGATATCAATTCCCACTACAATATCTCCTTTTGATGCCATGAAATTACTTTAAACAATACCTACTTAATGAATAATAAAACAAAAACAGCTGATTGACAACCCGATTACCGCATCAACGCCTGAATTTTCGGCGCGAGATACGGGATAAAAATGATGAGTCCGATGATGACTGCCAGGATGGAAGACAACAAAACTGTGCCGGCCATCAGATCCTTGATGAGTTTGGCATAGGGGTGCACGCGCGGTTTCAAAATATCCACGATCCGCTCCATAATGGTGTTCAAAAGTTCCATGATCAGCACCAGCATAATAACCAAAAACAAAACGATCATTTCCGCCCGGGTCACATGAAAATATACCATCGCCACCACCACCAGCAGGGAGAAAGCCACCTCATTTTGGAAATTTTTTTCGTACTTCAAAACATACACCAATCCGCGGATGGCGTGCCTCAAGCTGTGACCAAATTCTTTGATTCGACGCATAATTTTAGAAATCTTTTTTTATTTTTTCCTGCAGCCCGAACATTTTCTCTCCGTGAGTAAACCCCAGCAGATGCAAAACGCCATGCGAAACCACATTGGCCAATTCTTGGTCGAGCGCAATGTTTTCCTTCCGGGCATATTCTTCTATGTCATCATAACACAAAATCAGCTCGCCGAGAAACAGCTCGTTATCCACAGCGTCCTTTATTTGAGCTAAATTTTCATATTCCGGAAAAGACAGGATGTCGGTCACGTCATCTTTTTGGCGATATTCCTTGTTGAGTTTTTGGATTTCTTCCGGACTGACCAAAGCCAAGCTGATGGAAATATCTTTTTCTTTTAAAAATTCATGATTTAATTCAGTAATTAATTCCTGAATTGTTTTCTCCGCCACCGCCACCAAAAAGCTGTCCGCAATCGGACTTTGGGTGGCATTGTTAATTTCGAGGTTGAGTTGCATAATCCCTAATTATTACAAAAACAAATCTTTTAAATATTTTTCCGCCAAAACAATATCCACTCTGCCGACTGACTTTTCTCTTTTTAAATCCTTGACTATTTGCAACGCCGGCAAATTATACTTACCCGCAAAATATTGCAGTTTTTCGCTTGGTTCATTGTCAGATACTTTTGCCTCTATCAACTGTATTATTTTATCATTTTCTACTAAGGCAAAATCGACTTCTTTCCCATCCTTGGTACGCAAATATTTAAGTTCATTTTTTTCTCCGGTATAATCAGTTTTTCCCAGCGCGTGTTTCAGAAGACTGACGGCCGTGAAATTCTCAAATTGCGCGCCATCATCACCAATCACTAGCCCATTATCGAAAAAATAAATCTTGGGTTCTTTCAATATGGAGCGTGCAATATTGCGCGAATAGGGAGTAACTTTAAAAATAATAAACAACTCTTCAAAAATATCAATATACTTTTTAACGGTGACCGGGGATATTTGCACATCCTCCGCGATTGAAAGATATGAAACCGGTGAACCGACCCTGCGCCGCAGCAGCTCCAAAACCATTTGAATAGCCTTGAAATTATGCACCGTCTCAAAATCCAAAATATCCGCCCTGACCAAACCATCCAGATACTGACTGCGCCATCTTTGAGCTTCTTGATCGCTCTCCGCCAAAAATGGTTCCGGAAATCCGCCACGAGCAATCAATTTTTCGATATCACCGTGGCCTGATTTTTCTTCTTTTAATTCGGCCAAAGAAAAGGGCAACAGTCGATGCAAAAAAAAGCGCCCTGACATCGCGTCTCCCGCCTGACGGAAAGTATTCAAGCGAGCGCTACCGGTTACCAAAATTTTCAGTTTTTCATCCTTAGTATCAAAAACTCCCTTGAGATAATTCTTCCAACCCTTCATTTTATGCAATTCGTCCAAAATTAAAAGTTCCGTTTTTGACGGCCAACTTTCTTTTTTAATGATTTGTCTATCCTCCGCGCGATCATAATTTAAATAAACGGTTTCCTGGAAATTTTTGCCAATTTCTCGTGCCAGCCAAGTCTTGCCAACCTGTCTGGGACCAACCACAAAAACCATCTTTTTGCCTAAATCTCGGATTATTTGTTGAGCTTGTTTTCTTTGCATATATGACTATTATACACCTTAATATACAAAAGTCAAGACTATTTAATATTATACTGAATAAAAGTCATAATATCATTATTTTGCTTTATTTGAAGCATTTTATCCTTGACCGACCACCAAAAACCTGTCCTCAATCGGGCTTTGGGTGGCGTTGTTGATTTCGAGGTTGAGTTGCATGAGGTAATTATAGCATAAAAAAAGGGAGCCTTTCGACTCCCTCACAAAATTCAATAGCGACATCATGCGCCGATTTTGCTTACTTACCGCACAACACTCCCTTGAGAAGGTTCCTCTCTCTGGAAGTTATAATAATGGAACGCTTAACGATAAAGATAGTTTTGGCGTCGCTCGGGCGGCGACCAAATTCTATGCAAAGATAGTCGCCATCCTTGCGCTCACGCACAGTTTCTCCAGCCCAGGAGACTTTTTCCGTTATCGTTTGCTCTTTTTCTTTTCTGAAGGCAGCCAATCTTCTCTTTATGCCCTCTTTTCTTTTTGAACAACTCTTACACCCGCCGCCCCCATAAGCAAAGCAATCCTCGCCTCTTGTGCGGATACATGAACTCTGGTCAGCCAAAAATGCTTTTCTTGCGTGATCACATTCTGAGTTTACGCCTACTCCTGTGCCTGTACCTGATCCTGACATTAATCACTCCTTTCATTTTTGAAGTTTATAATTCTTTGTCGCCCACCCATTATGGGACAACATCGTTCCCAAATCTGCTGACATCATCTCGTGGAATATTTCATCAACTGTTGCTCTGTCTCTGATGCCCTTGGCCAGTGTCGCCACAAAAGGCAGAAATAATAAAAACATAAAAATAATCATGGCCACAGAAAAAACCTGCTCGACATTCATATCATGCCCCCTCTCTTTTTTAATAAACTACCGAAACAGTAGTTATTTATTAAGGTAACTCCCATCTTTGATGGTTTTTTAATGTAGCAAATGTGCCGTAAAAAGGCAAATTGGAAAATTCGGATAAAAAAATCCCCGACGACCTGGCATTGCCAAGCGTCGGGGAGATTGTTGCTGCTGATACAGTTACTTATTTTTTTACGCTGCCCTGATGCCATTCCGGAAAATCTCCTGAACTTCTTCATCTTCCAGCGCACGCTCAGGATGATCCATGAGTCCGAAAATCAGACCATTGTCTGAACAGATACCGGCGATGATTCCGCCGTTCGGAGATTTGGAGACATACTTGAGCACGATATTGGGACTCTTCGTGCGAAACACTTTCCCGCCGCCATGTGCTGACGGAAAAGGCAGCACTTTCCCGGTGAGACCCTTTGTCCAGACGCAGTTAGAATCCACCACGAGATGGTCAGTGGGACGGCTGCAAAATGTCCCCGAGTCATTGGTCGTGAGTGTCACACCTTTGCCGAAAACCCCGGCTCTCATCACGCCCTGAAAACCGTTACAAATTGCCAGAGCCGGAATCTTTGCCTCAACCAACTGAGACATGAAGTCCTGCATGAGCGTAGCCGCGATGATGCCTGTGTCGACATAATCACCGTACGAAAATCCTCCCGGGAAACAGATCAGATCACAGTCTGTGATTTTCTTTTTTTCCTTCTGCAGATCTGCCAGAAACAACAGCTCTGGTCTGGCGCCCGCATTCTCAAAGGCAACCATCGTCTCAACTTCGCAGTTGGTGCCCGGAAAATACGGAATGAAAACTTTTTTCTTTTTTCCTTTTGCTTTTTTCATGCTGCCAATACCTCCTTTGCAAACTTGCTGCTCCAAGCACCGCGCAGTTCACTCCAGTCGAATCTCCGGCTTTTTACGCTCAGCCCTTTTCCATGATGCGACGATATCCTGCCGACATAGAGAGGATTGAGATCACCGAATTCGTCGGAAAGGACATCTGCTCTGCAAGGATCAATCTCAACCAGAACTGAACCGAAGCTTTCATGGAAGAGATTTTCACACTCATCTGCGTAAACACCAAGACCAGAGGCCTCGACGCCCTCAAACAAACGGAGGAAAATGCCGCCACGATTAACCGGAACTGCCGATTTGACAATGCCCGTTGAAACGAGCTTGGAAAGCCGCAGCATATACTGCCTTGCGGTTTCCAACGGTATGACGTCCAGCTTGGTTCCAGTGATGCCAAGCGCGGAAGACAGGATGGAACCATCCAATCTTTTTGCTCTCTGGCCCAAGGAAAATAAAACACTTCTGTCATTCTGCCACTGATGCGGGATAAGCTTTCTGACATCGCTAATCTTACCCATAGCCGTTATCGCCACGCTCGCCAGAACATTCACCACCAGACCGATATCACTGAATGTTGCCGATCCGGAGGAACTGTCCTTACCCGTAATAAAAGGCGTGCCGAGCATCTCCGCAAGCATCGAGATCAGTTTGACCTGCTCACTAAGATACCAATAGGCGTAAGGGTCTTTGTTGGGCGTGTAGAAATTGTCCGCCAAACAGATGTCCTTGAGCTTAACACCAGCAACTACCTGAGTCACGATCGCGTCCAACATCGCGTTAGCCGCGGCACCGACCGGATCGACTTCAAACTGCCATGGATCAAAGCTCTGGCTGATGGTCAGACCGTATGGCCTCCCATAAACCGGACGAACCGCCGCCAGATGTGACGGAACATTGTAGTTGTGACCATAGAGCGGTCCCTGCTGGGTCCGTCCTTGCACCGTCGAATCATACTGTGTTGTCGCCAAGGACTGGTCACACACGTCAAAATGACTCACTACTTTAAGCGCCATGTCCTGCGCGTTAAAGATTGTTATGTTTGGAAACACAACTTTTCCTACCTTCGGTGGCGGCGCAATCACTTCTATCTTCGGAAGCGGACAGTTGTCAAAACAAGAATACGGAACATCCAGCGCCACTTCGCCTGAAACTTTCATCCGCGAAGTGAAACGTTTGATCGACTTATCATAGATCATCTGGAACCGTCCGTTGCCTGTGAAAACTCCAACCACCGTGGCCTCGATGCCATAACGCTTGAAAATCTTCATGGCAGTTTTGAGCTTTTCCGGCTTGATGGCGTAGGCCATTCTTTCCTGGCTTTCCGACAAAGCGATCTGCCAGTTTTCCAGACCCAGCACCTTGAGAGGTACCCGTGCCAGATTGATCAGCACTCCGCCCCAACGACCGACAAGCTCGCCCATTTCTCCGAATGCTGACACGATGCCAGCCGCTCCGAAGTCATTGACCGCGCTGACACAATCCGCATCGCGCAATTCCATCGAAGCACGCATGAATTTTTGTTCGGTAAACGGTGTGCCAATCTGCACGTGGCAAGAATCCCCACTGTCCGTTTCCTGTGTCATCTCTCCCGAACTCACGGTCGCGCCGTGCAATCCATCATTGCCAGTTTTTCCACCACCCAGTACCGCATAATCACCAGCTCTGGGACGCCCTTTTTTAGCTGCCGCTTTGGTCGTGATTCCAATCGTACCGCCCAGAGCAAACGTTTTGCCGCCGAAATTTGGATGACTTAGCATCCGCGCCAACAGCATTGCAATGCCCATCGGATTTCCATAATCTTTGACGGCCCGGATCGTTTCCGAGGCAATCGTTTTGGCTGACAAGGTTCTTCCCTCGATACCAGGAAATTTTTTCGGATCAAATTCACCGACAACTGTCATTTCCATGTTGCCGATTGGCAACGCGCCTTTTCCAAAGCCGAAGATGTCACGAATGACACCGCCAAATTTGGTCAACTGACCGCCATACGGCTCCTGCTGTGATGGACTGTTATGCGTCTCCAGCTTGAAGGCCGCCACCAGCCCGGCAAAAAACTTCCAGCCACCAGCGTTGTCGTCGAAAGCCGAAACCAGATTGGTATTCCTGATCCGCTTCGTTGCTGATCTCAAGATATCAAAGAGGCCCAATGCTTTCCATTTCGTATGCGCGCAGTGGTCAGACCACTTGGCGGCAAACGTCTCCAGCAGAACATCGGTCACCACCAGCAACCCAAGCTGCTTCTGAGTTTCCGCGATCCGCTTCATCTGGTCGAGCGATAACGCAAGCTTCATATCGCTGCTCAACTTCAAAAGCTGATCGTCACTCATGGCAGTCAGATCGAAAATGTTCATCCCCTTCCTCAAACCGCGCGGCTTGAGTGTGGTGAGAACCGGCTCTTTCGTAAATGACATATGCACGAGCTTGTTCACAAACACCCGCTGCCGTTCGTTGCCATAGTAGCGATGCGAAACCTTCACGGCCTCCACCTCGACGCCCAGACTCCGGCAAGCAATAATAATTGACTCCTGTGCCGGATCGATGACGCCGTTGTGATACATCACCTCAAGAAAACTTCTTCCTTTTGGGAGCTCATTGACCATTTCTTCCGTTTCCGGATTATGAAACAGTTTTTTGAGAGCTGCCAGCTTCTTCAGACTACGAACTTCCAAGTTGTAAATCGTGTACCTGTTGGTCCTGCGACCCTTTAGTGTGACAAAGAAACGTACGATCATATTCAGCCTCCTTTCATCCTTACAATATTTTTTCTGAATCACTGCTGCAACATTTATTTCCCATCCTCACATCCTTTCTTTTAGGGTTTATATTTTTTTCTTCACCAAATTGTTAAGTTACATCTGCCGCTTTAGCCCTCTTTGGTCCGCCAAAGTCCTAACGTCGGCGACCCGCTGCTAAAGTCCTTTATCGTAACAAATACGGCTAAAAATGCAACTTGCGCGTTTTGTGATTTGTGGCGGAATAAATTACGCAATTTGTTACTGAACTAGTACAGTAACAACAAAAACAGTTCTTTTGCGAGAACTGTTTTTGCTTAAAAACGAATAATCTGTGCTTTTGTTACCGCGCCACTGCGCAAGTCTGCTTGCAGGCGCCGTTTTCACAGCCGCCGGCGCAGGCGACTTTTTGGGATTTGAGCTGGTCGCCGGAGAGATAATATTCCAACAGGCATTGGCCGGAAGCCTGAGCGTTGTCGCCGGAACATTTAGAGAGACACGTGTCTGTTTTGGTCGCAGTTGCGCTATTCAACAAGCCGCTCGTGGTGCCCTTGAGAAAATAGTTCTGCCCGTTGTCTGAATCTGATTTGTTAGCGATGGTGGGCGGTGGCGTGGTCGGTTGGCCGCAATCTTTGGAACAAGTCTGCTTGGTCTCGATGAAGCCGCCGCACGGAGAAAAGGAACAAGCATTGCAGAAACCGTCGCCGCAGGCCGCTTTTTGACACGTCCCGTTCACACAACTGTTGAATTGGATGTTGCCGCATTGGTAGGCTGATTGGCAACTCAAGGCCTTCGCCTGCGCGACCGACGCGGCGAAGATGATCAGCGCCAGGAGAAAAATTTTGGTTTTTATTTTGTTCATAGTTTAAATATATTTTTTAAAATTTTTTTTGTTGCGCTAGTTGCTTTGATAGGCGGTAAAATTATACCGTTCCGTCTTTGTTCCTTCATTTTTAACCTTGATATAGAAAACTGAACTCGCGTAGGGCTTCTGTGAGGTCACACTCTCACCGCTGGTGGCGTGCGAAAAACGCGCGAAGGTCGTTGGCGCCACCGTAGGATTCGCGTAATTTCCACCCCAAGCACTGTTAATCCCGGTACCGGTAGCATTGTACAGACCGAGCGTCGTGGCATATTTCGTATCAATGTCATCACCGGTCGACGAAACCAACACATTGGTATCGGCAGCCGGATCCTGATTTAATGAAGCTAGACCGACATTGAAGGCCTGTTTATTGGTATCGATCGTGACTTTATAGTAGCGCGAGGAGCCGGCATTGAGCGCTTCCGCCATAAGGGTTTGACCGATACCAATAACTTTGGGGTCGCACGCATAATTGCCGGAGCCGGTTTGACTTTTACAACTCGTCGGGGTTGGTGTCGGCGGTGTGACTGGCGGCGGTGTAGTGGCCACATCGCAAGTTTTTTTGCAAGCGCCGTTCTCACAACCATTGTCACAAACCACGGCTATTTCCTTGGCTTGATTGTCCTGCGCGTAAAATTCATGGAGACACCGGCCGGAGCCGGCTTTGCTGTTGGAATCACAATCAGCCGAACAGAAATCTTCTTTGCCTTCCGTGGCGCCTTTGAGAAAATAGTTTTCACCGTCATCGGCAATTGCCGG
Organism: Parcubacteria group bacterium; assembly: GCA_041671525.1. Taxonomy (GTDB): domain Bacteria; phylum Patescibacteriota; class Minisyncoccia; order Moranbacterales; family UBA2206; genus UBA11098. The sequence goes on along the minus strand of JBAZBJ010000014.1, from coordinate 3,011 downwards.
AATTGTTGAGTCTTTCGGTTTTGTTGTTTTTAAATCTGAGTCACCGCCGGATTTCGATGACGTGGAAGCCTTTCCACTGCCGCCACTGGAAAAAATCTTCCGGGCGCTGCCGCTTTTATTGGTGATCACGTACCCGGCCGCCACAGCGGAGAGGACAGAAAAAGTCACGAGCGCCACCGCGATGCCGGTTTTGGTTTTGGTTTTTTGCATAGTTTTGTACATACTTTTTATGTTGATTTTTGAAGGATACTTTCTTAATAATAGTATACCATAAAATTAAACAAAAAAACAGCCCTGTTATACACAGCGGCTGTCTTTTCAGCTAAACCTCTCCTTTAGTTCCTCTCCTTAAAAAGGAGAGGAGGAACAAGGGCAAGACTATATTATTCCAATTCTTCCTCCACGATCTTCTTGACCACATTGCCGTCGGTCTGACCCTTGAGGCGACCCATGGCCGCACCCATGACTTTGCCAATGTCAGCCTTGCTCGTAGCACCGGAAGAAGCAATCACCTCTTTCACGATTTCGCGCACCTTGTCTTCGCTCATCTGCTCCGGCATATAACCCATGAGAATCGCGATTTCCGCGTTTTCTTTTTCGGCCAGTTCTGGGCGGCCGCCCGCTTCATATTGAGCGATGGCGTCTTTCCTTTGCTTAACCGCGCGCGCGATCACTTCCTGGGTTTCTTCGTCAGACAAACCGGTTTCGCGTTTCATCTTTTCGATTTCCACGTTTTTGATCATAGAATCGAGCATGCGCAAAGTGTCACGCTTGACGGCGTCGCCCGCCTTCATTGCGCTTTTTAAATCCTCAAATATTTGTGTTTTTAGTGACATAAATTTTGTTCCTCACTACGAATTACGAATTCGCTTACGCTTTTACGAATGTACGAATTGCGAATTGTAAACTATTCGTACATTCGTATAAATTCGTATTTCGTAGGAATTATTCTTTTGGAATAAGCTTCTTTTTAACATTACGGAAAGTTCCTTCGTCAAATTTTCCCATCTTTTTCAGCCGATCCACAACTTTGCGCACTTTAGCTTTGTACATCGCGCCCTGGCGGAGTTCAGTTTTGCTTTTTTCATCCACGCGGAAACGCGTTTTGCGCGCGTGCATCAAAACTCCGCTCTGTTGGACACGGCGAGAAAACCTTCTGATCAAACTTTCAGAAGTTTCACGGTCTTTCTTTTTTACTTCAATCATAAAAACCTCCTTTCTAAAACTACGAATTTACAAATCAACTACAAATCTACAAATGCCTGAATATTATATCAATGCGTAATTTGTAAATTTGTAAAAGATTTGTAATTTGTAGTGTGTTCAATTAACTATGACTCTCGTGATTAGTATCGTGACTACTATTATGGTTGTGATTGTTCTCATGATACACGACCACATTGTCGGTCTTCAATTTTTTCTTGATAAATTCCGCTAGTTTTTCCGTACTCATCGTTTCTTGGACACCACTCACCATATTTTTAATGATGACCGTCTTGTCCAACGCTTCTTTCTGACCCAGAATCAGCGTAAATTCCACGCCCAATTTGTCGGCCACCCGCAATTGCGATTTGAGACTCCCGCGGCCGAAACTTTCCGCCACCAAAATTCCGTTCTTTTCCAATTCTGAGAACAATTTCAAACTTTTCTTCTTGGCCAGATCACCCAGTTGCGCCAGGAACACGCGCGGTTTGGGCGCGCGATACGGTTTGGCTTGCACTCTTTTCATCTCCAGAATAATTCTTTCCACTCCTAAGCCAAAACCAATGGCTGGTGTGGCCTCCCCGCCCAACATCTTGATCAAGCCGTCATAACGGCCGCCGCCGCCCAGCGCACTTTTGCGCCCTTCTTCGTCGCCGGACCAGATTTCAAACACCGTTTTGGTGTAATAGTCCAACCCGCGCACCAACTGCGGGTTGATGACATACGGGAGTTCCAATTCGTCCAGATATTCCAGCAAATTTTTGAAATGCACCCGACATTCTTCGCACAGATGATCCACTGACTGCGGCGCCGTGGCGGAAACCTGCGAGCATTTGTCCTCTTTGCAATCCAACACACGCAGCGGGCTGCGCTCCATTCTATTCTTACAATCCAAACACAATTTTTGTTTCTTGCTTTCCAGATAGTTGACCAAAAGATCCTTATATTCCTTGCGACAAGCCGCACAGCCGATCGAATTGACTTGGATCTGCACCGCTTTGATGCCCAAGGATTGCACCACCCGCGCTGCCACCTGGATCACTTGCGCGTCCAAAATCGCATCCGGTTCGCCGAAGATGTCATAATTGACCTGATAGAATTCGCGATAACGTCCTTCTTGCGGCCGATCATAACGATAGACCGGTCCGGTCGAGAACAATTTGATCGGTTTGGGCAGCACGGCCATGCCATGCTGAATGAAAGAACGCGCGATGCCGGCCGTCATTTCCGGCCGCAGCGCCACTTTGTCGCCGCCTTTGGTCACGAAAGTATACATTTCTTTGTCGACAATGTCCGTGCCTTCACCCACGCCCCGCGCAAACAGATTGCTGAATTCCACTAGTGGCGTATCGATCCGGGTATAGCCGTATTCGCGCGCCAAACGTTCCGTCGTGCGCCGCACCTGGTCCCAGTAGGGTTGATCTTCCGGCAAAATATCTTTCATGCCCCGTGGCGGCTGCAACAGTAGAGGCTCTTTGACAACTTCCGGTTTCACTTTTTTGACAGTTTTTTTCACAACGGTTTTTTTAATTGATTTAGCCATAAATTTAAAATAATCAAGATACAAGATACAATAACCAAACAAATTTCAATATTCAATTTCCAATATCCAAACTTTTGTAATTTGAGATTTGATTATTGTATATTGTTTGTACCTTGTTTCTTGGTTATTGGTTATTAAAACACACTTAGTTGATTCAACGGCCACGCTCGCAACAACACCTTGCCGATCACGTCGGAAGCCGGCAGCGGACCCCAGGAGCGTGAATCCGAACTAAACATCCGATTAGGACCCATCCCAAAATCTT
>JBAZBJ010000013.1:0-44583 GCA_041671525.1 Parcubacteria group bacterium | reverse complement strand
TGCGCGACAATATGACTAACTTGCAATTGGTGCTGAATATGCTGGCGGAAACAGCGACGACGGAAATTCATCGCACTGAAGATTCGCAGGGCGTGCCAAAGCTAAAAGCCGACGCCAAGGCGGGCGGCGACATCGCCGGTGGAGCCAGGAAAAAATTGGAAAAGCGACTAAAAAGATCGATCGTTTCTCCGAAAAATTTCAAGAGGCAAGAAAAACTAAAGGAAGTAAAATAGTCCTTTCCATGCCTAGTTTTGACTGGTTGGCACTGGGGGAGTATAATCTTGGTATGCAAATAACCAAATGCGACATCTGTAAAAAACAAGTGATTCCTCACGAGGACGTGCTTTTGCGCATATCGATACTGGGAGAACGCTTTAATTCCTTTGAGATTTGCTCCGAGTGCGGAAAATCAATAACGAAATTTTTAAAGAGTAAAAAATTAATTACAGACAATAAAAATGGAAAATAACGAAAAAACATACAAAGCAGGCGAGGTTATGTCGATGTTGGAGCAGATTAATGATGGCATTAAGATTATTGCGGAAGATCAGCTAGATATTAAAAAAGATATTAAAACCATAAAATCAGATGTTGATGATATAAAAAGTGATATTGTCGACATTAAACGAGACCTGAAAGGAAAAGTTGATAGCAGTAAATTTGAGATTCTGGAAGGAAAATTGGCGCAGGCGTAATCCATTCGATATTTTTGAAAAAGGCGGCAACGCTTTTTTTGCTTGGCAAAAAGGGTAATTTGTAATAGGATAGAGAAATATAAAATTAGATTTGATAAAATATGGGTAAGCAATTTGGAGTGGCGGTCAAAGGCATCATCCGGCGCGGCGACGGGAAAATTTTGATTGTGAAACGCAGTGAGGCTGATGATCACAAGGCCGGCGTTTGGGAAACGGTGGGTGGTGGCATGGATGAGAATGTCGCGCCGCAGGAAGAGTTGAGGCGAGAAATTCGAGAAGAGGTTGGACTTGAAACGACAGTCGGCGAACCGTTCAATGTTTTTTCGTTTGCCAAAGATAATGGTGAATTCAAGATTGGCATTACCTTTGTGTGTGACTATGTGAGCGGTGAGGTGCGATTGAGTCATGAGCATACGGAATTTCAGTGGATCGACCCGGCGGATTTCAAAAATTTTGATTCCGTGTCGTCTTTGCACGCGGAAATTGCCAGATACGCGGAAAAATTTAGTAAATAAAAATTTATCGAAGCGCCGGATTAAGTGGTTGATTGGAGATTTTATTTGTGTTAAACTTGGGATATGAAAATACTACAAAATGGAGAAAAAATAAGTCTGGGTGAGTTAAAAATGATGGCCGAAAAGATGTTTGGCAATTTGGTCAAGGGCGTGGTTGATATCGAAAAAGAAATTTTGGTTTTGGATGCAGATTTGCATGCAGACGAAGAAGCACTGCTCCTTGAAAAAGGCTCTGAACAAAAAAATCTGTGGGGCATCAATCTTTATCCGGAACTTGTCGGTGAGGATTTTGTCGAGTTTGACTCCATGATTAATCTCCGGCCGTCGCAGAACAATCGCAGTCGTGGCGTCGAGAGTGTTGAAACAAGAGAAAGAATAATAAAAGTAGTGGATAAAATTGTTATTAAATGAGTTTTCAACACAAAAATTTAGCCGCCGGACACTGGAACGAGCTTTCATTTTTCGAGCAGATGGCGAACATCGGCAGCGAGATTGAGCGGACGGTGAAATGGAAGATTAAGAATGCGCAGTTTAGTCAGCTGGCTTTTGAAAGAGCTCTGGAGCTTTTGGATCTGACACTTTCTGATCAAAAAAATAAAAAACGTTTTCGGGAAATTGCTCGAGCCAGAGAGGCGATCGTCGACCATTTTTTTGGCAAAAATGAATACGCTTCAACGGACGAATCTTGGCAGAAATATTTTTTTGCGTTTAATTACGCTGCCAGAATATCGCGTTAAAATTATGAGGGATTGCATTTTTTGTAAAATCGTGGCGGGAGAACTGCCGGCGCACAAAATTTGGGAGGATGAATTGCATCTGGCCTTTTTGTCGATTTTTCCCAACACCGAAGGTTTTTCCGTGGTGATCACCAAAGAACATTTCTCGAGCTATGCTTTTGACCTGCCGGATGATGTTTTGGCTGGATTGACCCAGGCGGCCAAAAAAGTCGGCAAGCTGTTGGATGCCAAGCTGGAGGATGTGGGGCGCACCGGCATGATTTTTGAGGGTTTCGGAGTGGATCACATCCACGCCAAGCTTTTCCCGATGCACGGCACGGCGGACATGGCCAAGTGGCAGCCAAGTGAATCCCGCGTGGAAAAATATTTTGAAAAATATGAAGGCTACATTTCCTCGCATGACTACAAAAGAGCGGATGATACTGAACTGGCGAAGCTAGCGGAAAAGATCAAAGCTTGACAAGAAATCATATTGTGATAAAGTGGGAATAATAAATAAAACACATGAACAGTTTTAACTACAGAAAACATATGCCGCTATGGTTGCGTCCTGCTAAACTAGGCTGTTTTTATGTGTTTAAAACTTTTTAACTTTACATCCAATCTTTAAATACTTATGAACAGCCTAGTTTCTAGGCTGTTTTTTGTACCTTAAACAAAATAGGAGGAATAAAGGATGAAAAAAGGTTTTCTTGTCGAAGATGGAAGTGCTTTCAGTATCAATGATTTGGTTGAGCTGAAAAGACAGGGTCGTTTCGTTGCAAGAACCGGACACTTGGGTAATCACTATCTTTCCAATCTGTTGCTATTTTCCTGCGGAATACCTTGTGCCATATTTGATCGCAATCTTTTGCTGAAAGATCAGAATTTTTGGCCAAGTAAAATTATCCATGGGGGAAAGAAAAGTGTATTGGCTCGGGAAGATAATGTTCTTGTTCCATTTGGCCATTTTGCAGAAGGCCTGAATGGGCCAGCCGAGTTTGCGGCAAACAAGAAAAATCCGGCGCAGGTGCATTATGAAAGTATGCAGAGCGTTTTCGGCAAGGACTCGGTTTACACAGAGTCACAATTTCTACATCAGGAAGCGGCTATGGTTTCTGAGTTGGTGGAGGTGATGTGCAGGATCGATCCAGAACTCTTTGCAAGGGCAGTCGCTTTTGACGGTAAAACGCGGATCTGTTTCAGTCAAAAAAACGTCGCGCAAGGCGTTCTGGCGGCGAGTGAGGCTATGAGTTTGTTGGTCGAAGGGCGGGATGCCGATTTTTTAGGAGGAATTATTCCCAGGGTTGAAGCGGCGATTATGCTCAATTCTATTTTGGGACAAAGAAAATCCTTGGGTGATGCGGTTTATGAGTTATCTGGCCCCGACATGGTGAAATATGCTCTTCGGGAAAGCTTTCGAGAAAAAGTAAAGCATATTTACTCCAGGATGTGTGCGGAACTCAATTATCTGCCAGAGACCCTGGTTCTCAAGGTTGTGCCTTCATTTTCTTTTCGTTTAGGTTCGCTGGAAAGTGAGAAGGAAGAAATGGATCATATCTTCCGGAGTCTCAAGGAATTTTTCGCTCTTAGCTCCGAGAAAAAAGTCGCCTTGAAAGAGGCCAATCAACCAAGTTTGACGAAATTGAGTCAGGTAGAAAGAAATCTTCAAAATCGTCAAATAAGTGGAGTCTTCAATGAGAGACTCCGGAGCATTGCTCAGCAGTTTTTCTTTTCTGAGATTGGAAAGAGGATCGATTTTACTCTCGAAGGAGGAAATTTTTTCTCTCAGTACGATCTCATTGAGTCAGGAGAAAAAATGTATGTTCCTGAAGAAATTAAGGCGATGAGCATGGAGGAGATGAATAAATTTCATTGCCTCCTGGATGTTGTCAGAAGGTATGTGTAGAAGTACGGAGAGTTTGCAATATTGCAAACTCTCCGAAATAAAAAATTAATAAAGATTTAAATATACGATAAATTAATTAAATTATGAGTATGAATAAGATAATATTCGATGCGCATCAGGATGTTTTGTCGCATGTAAAAAACGTAAAAGAAGACAGTGCCAAATTTCAAACTGGCTTTGAGGAGTTGATCAGAAGCCCTATCAAGTTGGTTACAACTTCAGTTTTTCTCAATCCAGAGGAAGTTGCAAATTTGGGTAATCTTGAAAAAATTAAGTTGGCTGAAGATCAAATCAAAGAATACCTAGACATAATATCAAGTAATGAAAAATTGATGCTTGTTAAGTCAAAAAAAGATTTGGATATTTTAACCAATTCCGATATGACAGGCATCCTGATTCACATTGAGGGAATTGATTTTGTGGATGAAGAAAATATTGATGCTCTTGATAAATTATATGAACTGGGTTTACGTTCCGCTGGTTTGGTCTGGGGACAAAAAAACAGTTTGGCTTCCGATTGCAAGAGTGATGGAGGATTAACTGAATTGGGGAGAAAATTTTTGATCAAGGCTAATGAGTTGGGAATAATAGTTGACCTTGCGCATACTAATGAGGAAACCTTCAGGGATGTTTTGCTTATAAGTCAAAAGCCGGTCATGATTTCTCACGGAAATTGCTTTGATCTTTGTGGGGATGATCGAAACTTTAATTTCAGGCAGATCAAGGAGTTGGGTGAAAAAAGGGGTGTACAGGGGATATTTTTTTCTCGAAAATATGTGGGAAAGAGCGAAAGCATTACGCTGGAAGACGTGCTGAGTCATTTCATCTATGTTTATGCAATTTCTCCTGATTCCGTCATGATTGGCAGCGATTTTGGAGGAATATCATCCGGTTTCGTAGAGGGGCTTGAATGCATTGATGATCTAGGTGAGTTATTGGAAAAAATTAGAGATAGATTTGGGGAGGAGGTATATGAAAAAATTGCGTATAAAAATTATTTGAAATTTTTGAAAAAAGTTTTATGAAATCAAAAGAAGATTTCACGCTGGGAATATTGGGCGGGATGGGTCCGTTAGCAGGTATTGAGCTTCAAAGAAAGATAGTTGAAAATACTCCGGCCCTAGGTGATAGCGATCATATAAAAATGGTCTGTTTTACCAACCCACAAATAAAAGATAGAACAAAAAGTCTTAATGAGGGCTCAGACTTTGCTGATGAAATAATTAAATCCTTCAATTCCATGAAAAGTTTAGATGTGAATATTGGCTTAATCGCGTGCAACACGGCTCATGCGCAATTTGAAAAAATTTCTGCTAATGTTGATTTTCCCTTGATAAATATCATCAATGAAACGGTGGCTTATTTAGAAATGAAATATCGCGGGTTGAAAAAAATTGGATTATTGGCTACTGACGGGACAATAAAGTCCAAGATTTATGAAAAAGCGTTGAAGCAAAGAGGGTTCTCCATAATTGTTCCAAAAAACTCAGATCAGCAGAAACTCATGGACATAATTTATGGATTTGATGGTATTAAGGCGAGTGGTATGAGCGCAAAGAATACGAGAGAGATAAAGACAATTATGACCAATCTTAATAAAAAAGGAGCAGAGGCCATTATCTTGGGCTGCACAGAGCTTTCCGTGCTGGGAATAAAAGGGAAAAAAATTGTCGACCCGCTCGATGTGGTATCAAGGAAAATTGTCAATCTGGTATTGAGGTGATTAATTCACATAAATTTATGGAAAATAAAAAAATATTATTTGTCACAGCAACGCATGGTGATGAGCAGGTCGGAGTTGATGTCATTGGAGAGTTGAAAAAAAACAAACTTCGGAAAAAATTCAGCACAATAATTGCTAATCCAAAAGCCCTAAAGAAAAAAGTGAGGTTTATTGAGGCCGATCTGAACCGGGTTTTTCCGGGCAATGCAAAAGGGAATTATGAAGAAAGGCGCGCCCGCGTACTTTTGAAAAAAATACAAAAATATGATTGTGTTGTCGATTTGCATGGGACCGTCTCAAGGACTGGGATATTTATCATAATAACCAGGCTAAATTTAAAAAATCTGAAATTAGCCTTACGTTTTGATATTAAAAAAATTGTAATTTGGCCGGATGCTGGGGAAACAAACGGTTCACTTGTTACTTTTGTGAAAAGCGGAATTGGTATTGAAATAGAAAGCGGAAAGAAATCAGATGTCGGGATAAAGAAGGAGCTGAAAAAGGTATTGAAGGATTTTTTGAACAGCGAGGATAAACCTTCCAATTTTAACGATGAAATGAAGGGCAGAGAATTCTTTACAGTCATTGGGAAAATTAAAGCAAAAAATAAGACTGGGATAAAGTTGCAGGATTGGAAAAAAGTGAAGGGATTTTATCCAGTTTTTGTCGGTCAATATCCCGGCATAGCGTGTTATAAATTGAAGAAAATTAAACCCGAGAGGGTGTTGGTTAAATTAACATGATGAGCACCTTCCATTTGGCAAATGAGGCTTTTTATAATAGACTATTAACACAATTAAGATCAAAAATATGAAACAATCCCAACTTTTCACCAAGACCCAAAAAGACGCTTTGAAGGACGAAGTCAGCATCAACGCGCAGCTGCTGATCCGGGCGGGCTTTATCGATAAACTGATGGCGGGCGTGTATACACTGTTGCCGTTGGGTTTGCGGACGGTCAAGAAAATCGAAAATATTATTCGGGAAGAGATCAATGCGATTGGTGGGCAGGAGATTTTCATGCCGACATTGCAGCCCAAAGAAAATTGGCTGAAGACCGGGCGCTGGGACACGATGGATGATCTGTACAAGGTCAAAGATGGAAGCGAACGCGAAATGGCGCTAGGGCCGACGCACGAAGAAGTCATCGTGCCTTTGGCGCAAAAGTTTGTGAATTCCTACAAAGATTTTCCTTTTGCCATCTATCAGTTCCAAAACAAGTTTCGCATGGAGCTGCGCAGCAAATCCGGCATTCTGCGCGGACGAGAATTTATGATGAAGGATCTATATTCTTTTCATCTGACGGAGGAAGATTTTAATGCTTATTATGAAAAAGCCGCCAAGGCGTATGAAAATATTTTTGAGCGTGCCGGGATTGGCGAACAGACCTATAAAACTTTTGCGTCCGGCGGATCTTTTGCCAAATATTCGCATGAATATCAGGCCGTGACGTCGGCCGGCGAAGACTTGATCCACATCTGCAACAAATGTGGCTTGGCTATCAACGAAGAGATCAAAATGGAAACCGAAGTCTGTCCGAGTTGCAAGGGCACGGATTTTCGCAAAGAAAAAGCGATTGAAGTGGGCAATATTTTCAGTTTGAAAAATAAATTCACCGCCCCATTTGATTTCAAGGTGAAAGACGAAAAAGGCCAAGAGCAAGAAGTCATCATGGGTTGTTATGGCATCGGCCTGGGCCGGCTCATGGGCACCATCGTGGAAGTGCTGCATGACGACAAAGGTATGGTCTGGCCGGAAGCCGTGGCGCCGTTCCGGGTGCATCTGCTCAGTCTGAACAAAAATGAGGAAGCGGAAAAAATTTATGCTGATCTGCAAAAAGCGGGCATCGAAGTTTTGTTTGATGATCGTGATGCGACCGCCGGGCAAAAACTGGCCGATGCGGATCTGATCGGCTTGCCATATAGAATAGTGATTGGCGAAAAATCCCTGACCGCCGGCGGCGTGGAAGTGAAAAAACGCAGTGAAGAAAAAGGTGAGATTGTGAAGATTGAAGAGTTAATAAAAAAATTAAAATAATTCTAGCAAAATACTTTCCAAGAATAAATCTTAGGAACTGTTTTTCGTACATTCGTATAAATTCGTAATTCGTAGAGAAATTATGCAAATTACATTGAGCAAGTATGCCGGGTTCTGCGATGGGGTGGACCGGGCGTATGAAATGGTGACCAAAATTGCCTTGGATCCGGTGGTCAAAAAACCGATATACGTTTTGGGTTCCTTGGTGCATAACGGCGACGTGGTCAAAAGCATCGAACGTCTGGGCGTCAAAAAAATCCATGTGGACAAAGATTTGTTCAAACTTTTGGATGGCATGAAAGAGAAAATCGGCACCATGGTCATTACGGCGCACGGCATGGGTCCAAAAATTTATGAATACGCCAGCAAAAGAAATATTGCGCTGATGGATACGACTTGTCCGCGCGTCATCAAAGCACAGCGTTTGGCGAAACTTTTTCATGATAAGGGTTATCAGATTGTGATTGTCGGCGAGAAAGACCACAAAGAGGTCAAAGGCATCGGCGAATGGGCGCAGAAAAAAATTGTGTTCGTGCAAAAAGACGCGGATTTCCCGAAATTGAAATTGGATCCGCGGAAAAAAATCGCTATCATTTCACAGACGACACAGAATCAGGAATTTGTGCGCCGCGCTTGGAATTTTATGCGAAGCAAATATCCTAAAGTCGAAATTGTGGACACGATTTGTTTGGCGACGCAAAGCCGACAGGACGAGGTGCGGAAAAAAGCGCGAAAAAATGATGTGGTGGTGGTGATCGGTTCGCCGGATTCCGCCAATTCGAACCGGTTGTGGGAGATTGCCAGGGAGGCAAACGCGCGGTCATATTTTCTGGAGAGAGCAAGTCAGGTGAAAAAAAATTGGTTCAAGGAAGCGGAAAAAGTCTGGGTGACAGCCGGAGCTTCGACACCCAAATGGGTCATTAGCGACGTAATGCAAAAGTTAAAAAATTTCTAAGACAAATATGGCAAAAAAATATCTTTCCTCAGTCGTCAAAGTCGGCAAAGTGAAATTGGGCGGCGGAAATCCGGTCATTGTACAGTCGATGTGCAACACGGACACGCGCGATGTGGCGGCCACCGTCAAACAAATTTTGGCCTTGGAAAAAGAAGGTTGTGAGATGGTGCGGGTAGCGGTACCGGACATGGCGGCGGCCAAAGCGATCGGTAAAATAAAAAAACGAATTCATATCCCGCTCGTAGCGGACATTCATTTTGATTATAAATTAGCCCTGGAAGTTATTGCACAGGGTGTTGATAAAGTGCGCATCAATCCGGGCAACATCGGTTCGATCGAAAAAATCAAGGCGGTGGTGGCGGCCTGCAAGCAGAAAAAAATCCCGATTCGGATCGGAATCAACGCCGGTTCGTTGGAGCAAGATTTATTGAACAAATACGGGGCGACGCCCAAAGCGGCCGTGGAGTCGGCCTTGCGGCACGTTCGGATCCTGGAGAAACTCAATTTTCGCGATATTGTGATTTCCATTAAATTTAGTGATGTTCCGCGCATGGTGGAAGCCTATCGAATGCTGGCTAAAAAAGTGAAATATCCTTTGCATCTGGGTGTGACTGAGGCCGGCACCGCTTTTATGGGTTCGCTTAAGAGTGCCATCGGGATCGGAATTCTTCTGCATGAAGGCATCGGGGCAACGATGCGGGTTTCACTCACGGCTGATCCGGTGGAGGAAATCGCGACCTGTTGGGCGATTTTGTCTTCACTGGGACTTAGACGGCGAGGGCCGGAGATGATTTCTTGTCCAACCTGCGGACGGACGGAAATTGATCTGATTGGTTTGGCGCAAAAAGTTGAGCAAGAATTGAAAAAAATAAAAAAACCGATCAAAGTGGCGGTCATGGGTTGCGTGGTCAACGGCCCGGGTGAGGCGCGGGAAGCTGACGTTGGTGTGGCGGGCGGTAAGGGACAAGGAGCAATCTTCGTCAAGGGCAAGGTGGTGCGCAGCGTACCGGAAAACAAAATTTTGTCGGAGCTGCTCAAGGAAATCAAAAAAATTTCAAAGTAGTTGTTTCCAAAAGTTGCATTTATCCGCTTTTTAAGCTATTATGTGTTTATCATAGAGGCTGGTAACAATCTAAAAAAATATGCCTAAAATTATCCTAGTTGAAGACGACCCGATGATTTCTGAAATTTATCAGAAGAAATTTAGCGACTCCGGGTTCGAAGTTTTTTCGGCGGAATCCGGCGAACAAGCTTTGAATATCGCGCGAAAAGAGCAGATTGATGTGGTAATTTCCGACCTGATGATGCCGAAAATGGATGGTTTTGAGGTTATCCGTAATTTGCGGGGCGGGGAATATGACGCCAAGATAAAAATCATTATTTCCAGCAATTTGAGTCAGAAAGAGGACCGCGACAAGGCCATGCAGTTGGGTGCCAATGGTTTTATCGCCAAATCAGAATTCAGCCCGACCGAATTGGTGCAGGAAGTCAAGAGAATCTTGGGTCAATTTTCCGAGCAGGAAAAGAATCTGAATCGGAGTGAAAACTCGGCGGATGAAGTTAACAAGACGGGGGCGCCAAAAATTTTGATCATTGAGGATGAAGAAATTTTCATTGAAATGTTTGGTGATAAGCTGAAGCAAGAGGGTTTCGTGGTGTCTTTTGCGCGTAACGGCGCCTGGGGCGTGAAGGAGGCGATGAAGGATGATTTCGATCTGTTTATCATCGACATGGTCATGCCTGCCATGACCGGCGAAGAAATGGTGGCCAAGCTCAAAATGGAAGACAGAACCAAGAATGTGCCAATCATTGTGTTGTCGGCTTCCGTGGAAGATGAAGTGGCTCGGCGGGTGGAAGCTATGGGCGTGCAGGCCTTTTTTGTGAAAACGCAAATTACGCCGAGTGAAGTGGTGAGTAAGGTCAAGGAACTATTAAAATAAATTTTTATGAACAGGACATTAATCAGTGAAACACCCGAGTTGATCGGTCAAACAGTTAAACTAGCCGGCTGGGTGAACGTGCGGCGCGACCAAGGCAAACTTATTTTTATTGATCTGCGTGACCGCAGCGGCAAGATTCAGTTAATCATCATCCCTGACAAAGAGGAGGCTTTCAAAACGGCCAAAGAAGTGCGCAGCGAGTTTGTGGTGGAAGTGGAGGGCCTGGTCAAAACTCGTCCGGGTGGAGCCGCCAAAACCGGGATTGCCACCGGCGGAGTGGAAATTGAAGTGGAGAAGATGACCGTGTTGAATGAATCGAAAACACCCTCATTTGAAATTACTGAAGATACTGGCAAGGTTCATGAAGATTTAAGATTAAAGTATAGATATTTGGATTTGCGAAGCGAGCGCATGAAAAAAAATGTAATCATGCGGAGCAGGATTATTAATTTTATCCGATCTTTTTACACAGAAAATGGATTTGTCGAAATTGAAACCCCAATTTTAACCAAGGGGACACCGGAGGGTTCGCGTGAATATATTGTTCCAGCTAGATTGCACCCAGGGAAATTCTATGTCTTGCCGCAGTCGCCGCAGCAATTTAAGCAGTTGTTGATGGTGGCTGGAATGGAAAGGTATTTTCAAATCGCCAAATGTTTCCGTGATGAGGATCAGCGCGGCGATCGTCAACCAGAGTTTACGCAACTGGATGTTGAAGTCAGTTTTCCGGAAGGAACAGAGATTAGGGATTTATATGAAAAATGTCTGATTGAGCTTGTCGAAAAGTATTTTCCAGAGAAAAAAATTACCCAAGTTCCTTTTCCGGAAATGGACTATGCGGATGCGATAAAGGAATATGGCAATGATAAACCAGATTTGCGTGTGGACAAAAATGATCCAAATGAGCTGGCATTTTGCTGGATTTTGAATTTTCCGCTGTTTGAAAAAAATGCGGATGGTGAACGCACCTCATCCCATCATCCGTTTACGGCTCCGCTGGAAAAGGATCTTGATTTGTTGAATGCCAATCCGGACAAGGTGCGGGCAAAGGCCTATGATATTGTTTTGAATGGCTATGAAATCGGTGGTGGCAGTATCAGGATTCATAAAAAAGATTTGCAACACAAGATTTTTGAGTTGCTGGGACTAAATGAAGAAACTATTCAAGCGAGATTCGGACACATACTGGAAGCCTTTGAATATGGCACGCCGCCACATGGTGGCATCGCTTCCGGGCTGGATCGATTGGTTATGATTCTGATGAATGAGCCGAATATTCGAGAAGTTATGGCTTTTCCAAAAACCGGTGAGGCGGAAGATCTGATGATGGGCGCTCCCAGCGAGTTGGATGAAAAGTCACTGAGCGAGGCCGGAATTTCAAAAATCAAAGATACAAAAATAAAAAAGAAGATTGTTTGATGAAAAAGCACGACGAACAACTGGATAAAGGGCGCATTGAGCTGACGGCCTTTGTTTCTTTTTTGATGGGATTTTCCCAGGCCGTTTTGATCTATGTGATGTCATCATATTTCGAATTGGCGACCGGCACCAAAAATGTGGGAATTTTTTATGCGGTGGCTTACATCATCTTTTTGGCTATCTTGTTAAATTTGCATAAAGTTGTCAGAACATTGGGTAAGTCTAATGTTTTTTATTTTGCTCTACTGGCTAAAATTATCGTGATTGTCGGCTTAATCTTCAATAATCCGTCGGAAATCGGCGTCTTGTTATTGATGGTGTATATCATTCTCGGGCACATCGAGTGGGTGGCGCTGGATATCATTGTGGAAAGTTTTTCGGTGGATCGTGATTCGGGACGCATCCGCGGACTGCATCTGACCATCCTGAATCTGGGATTTTTGTTCGGGCCGTTCGTTTCAACCTTCATCCTGGATCGGATGGGGTTCCATGGGGTGTTTGTCTTTTCGCTGATTTTCAACGCTTTCGTGTTAATCTTCGCTTTGATCGGTTTCCGCAACGTGAACCATCGGTTTGAGCAAAAATTGAAGGTGCTGGATATTTTGAAAAAAGCGCTGGCGCGAAAAAACATCATGCGCATTTACTATATTTCCTTTGTCTTGGAATTTTTCTTTGCCTTGATGATCATCTATACGCCGATCTATCTGCGTGATCTGGGATATTCTTGGGAAAACATCGGTTGGATCTTCACCGCCATGCTCATCCCGTTCGTGTTGGTGCAGTTTCCGATGGGAATGTTGGCCGACAAAAAAACCGGCGAAAAAGAATTTCTGATTTTTGCCCTGCTTATCATGGGAGCCTCGACCCTTGCCATTTATTTCATGGGGGCCAGCACGATTTTCATGTGGGCGCTGATGCTCTTTGCAACGAGGATCGGGGCGGCCTTGATTGAACTTTTGCGCGATTCCTATTTTTACAAGCGGATCGATGGCCATGACGTGGACTTGATTAATTTCTTCCGAACTTCTTTGCCGGTGGCGTACATCTGCGCGGCGACCCTTTCTTCCTTTGTCTTTATCTTCCTGCCGGTCAAGTTCGCTTTCATCCTGACGGGGCTGGTGGTCTTTTCGGCCCTGATCCCGGCTTTCAAGCTGCAGGACAACAAATGCGAAGCGGAAATTTCGGCGGAGTGTGGGGAAAAATAGGGCAAAAACGATTATTTTCAGGGGAGTTTTTGCATTTGGAAGAATCCGCTTTTAGTGTTATTATTGGTAGGTAAAAAAAAGCAAAAAATCATGGCAATTTCCAAGAAAATAATCAAATATCTGGACGAAACGAAGTATAAATACGAAATTATCGAACACAAGACAACCTTCACTGCCTGGGACACTTCACAGACGGAAAAAATCAAGCCGCAGGAAGTGGTCAAGGCGTTGGTCATGAACGTGGACAAGGATCATGTCGTGGCACTGCTCCCAGCCAACCGGAATTTGGACAAACAAAAGTTGTTGAAAGTCATCAATGCTGGTCGTAAGAAACTGAAGCTAAAAAATTACAAAAAGATTGATTTCGCCAAAGAAGTCTGGATGAAAAAGAATCTGCCCGGCAAAGTCGGCGCCGTGACGCCGTTTGCCAAAATCTTGGGAATCCAGATTTTTATCGATAGTTTGCTGACGAAAAACAAGAAGATTTACATCGGATCAGGAGAATACACAAGTTCGATTAGGCTAAATTTAGGTCAATATTTGAAGGTTGAAAGCCCAATTAAAGGTGTGTTTAGTAAGAAGAAATAATTTACAATTTTCAATTTACAATTTTCATTGAATTTTCAATTACTAAATTTTCAAAAGTTTGATAATTGATCATTGAGAATTGATTGTAAATTGATCATTGATAATTGAAAATTATAATGACATATCATTTTAAATCGGAAAAATTTGAGGGGCCGTTGGATCTGTTGCTGGAGCTGATTGAAAAAGAGGAAATGCAAATTACCGAGTTGAGTCTGGCGAATGTGGCCGATCAATATTTGGAATATATCAAGAACAATCAGAACATCCAGTTGGACAATTTGGCGGAATTTCTTTCAGTGGCTTCCAAGCTGATTTTGATCAAATCGCGCGCGCTGTTGCCGATCCTGGAATTTTCGCAGGAAGAAGAGGCGGAAATCAAGGATCTGGCCAAACAACTGGAGGAATACAAGAAATTCAAGGAAGCAGCCATGGCTTTGGGCAAGATCGCGGAAAGGGGTCGCATCAGTTATGCGCGGGAGGGCTTCAGTGGCATCAAGACATTTTTTTACCCGCCGGAGAACATGAATGTCTTTGATTTCAAGAAATATTTTCAGGCGGTGCTCGCTGAGATTCCGCAGATCGAAAAATTAGAAGAGGAAATTGTGCGGGAGGTGATGACGCTGGAAGAAAAAATCAATGATCTGCAGAATGTGCTGCGTCAACGGATCGAAACATCTTTTGCAGATCTGACGGCCGGGGCGGTGGACAAAGTGGAGGTGATCGTTTCCTTTCTGGCGATGCTGGAAATGGTAAAACAAAGAATTATTGAAGTTGATCAGGACGAGTTGTTTAGGGATATTAAGCTGAAAGTGAAAACAGTAGTTTAATCACCTACAAATTTACAAATCCAGTACAAATAATACAAATATTTTGCAAATATTAATATGGTGAATTTGTAAATTTGTAACTGATTTGTATATTTGTAGGGATAATTTATGGATCAAACAAAATTAAAATCCGAAATCGAAAGTATCTTGTTCATTTCCGGCGAGCCGGTCAAGATTTCGCGCATCATCAAGGTCACCGGTGCGCCGCAACCCGAGGTGGAAAATGCTGTTTTGGTTTTGCAGGGTGAATACGCGGAAGGAAAAAAAGGCATTTCGATTTTGACCAAAGAAGACGCTGTGCAAATGGCGTCCAATCCGGAGAACGCGCACATTGTTGACCAACTGATCAAAAGTGAAATTCAAGAAAATCTGAGTCGCGCTGGTCTGGAAGTGCTGGCGATTGTGGCCTATCGTGGGCCGATCACGCGCGTGGAGATTGAAGCGGTGCGGGGCGTGAATTGCAGTTTCACTTTGCGCTCGCTGCTCATGCGCGGGCTGGTGGAGCGGATCGACAATCCCAAAGATAATCGCGGCTATCTGTATAAAATTTCATTTGAATTTTTGAAAAAAATGGGCGTTTCCAGCGTGGCGCAATTGCCGGATTTTGAAACGCTTTCCAAGGACGAGCGAATCGATAGTATTTTAGGAACTCAAACAGATGTATAATATTTTACTCACTTTAATTTTGCCCTTCGTCCCAATTTGGTCCTATGGGCATGTTGCGGGATTGGCTCAAAGCCAATCTCCGGCTGCTTGCAATTCGGAAGCCGCGGCAGTTTGTCCGATTGATCCCCAAGTTTTGGGCGAGCAAGCCGGGCCAAAGGACGACAACAGCCCGGAAAAAAAATCCGGTTTTGATAATTACAATATTTTTCCGATCGATCATGCGCAAGCCGCCAGTATCGTTCCGGTGCGTATGAATAATCTGCCGGATCTGAAACTCTGGGCCGGATCGTCGGTATCCATTGATGTGGATAGTGGGAACATCTTGCATTATGATGATGGTCGCAAGCGGACGCAGATCGCGTCACTCACCAAAATGATGACGGCGGTTTTGGCGGTGGAAAAGATCAAAGACTTGGATGAAAGTGTCACAATCCAAAAAGAAGCGCTGAACTTGGTCGGTACGATTGTCGGTTGTCCGACGAGCACCTTTTGCAATGGCAACCGGATGTATGCTGGTGAAGATGTGCGGGCCAAGGATCTGCTGAAAGCGACGCTGATGAACAGCGCGAATGACGCCGCCGCGGCGCTGGCAATCCATGTTGCGGGCTCAGAGAAAAAGTTTGTGGGAATGATGAATGAAAAAGCAGCCAGTCTGGGACTCAAGGACACACATTTTTGCACGGCCTCCGGGCTCGAGCTGGACGGTCAGGAAGACCAATGTTATTCTTCGGCCTACGACATTGCCCGGATCGCGGCGTATTCGCTGCGTCATGAGGTGATCTGGGACATCATGAAAATTCCGGAAGGAAGATTTTATTCCACGGATGGTAAATATATGCATGAGTTGAAAAATACGGATTTGCTCTTGGAAACGTTGCCCAATTGCATCGGGGGCAAAACCGGCTTTACGCCTTTGGCCGGCAAATCGTTGCTGTTGGGGGCCACCGACGCGACCGGCAAACACAAAATTATTTCTGTTCTGCTGAATGATGAAAATCGCTGGGAAGACATGAAGATTTTGGTGGACTGGATCAACCAAAATTATTCCTGGCGTTAATCCCTACGAATTACGAACCTGTACGAATGTACTAATGCGTAAATAGCATAACGGTAAATTCGTAATTCGTACATTCGTATTAATTCGTAATTCGTAGAAAATATGCAGTTCGCGCAAATACAACATATTCCATTGGTCGTCGCAACTTTGAAGATTTTGGTGACCGGCTTTTTGGCTTTTATTTTGGCTTTCTTGGTGACGCCGATTCTGACTCATTTCTTGTATAAATATAAAATCGGCATCAAAATAAAGAGCAACTCGGTTGACGGGCAGAAGCTGGCTTACGTCAATAATTTGCACAAAGACAAAAGCGGCACGCCGACGATGGGCGGTATGCTGGTCTGGGTCACGGTTCTGATTCTCATCTACGCCTCACACTATCTTTTCCCGTACATCGCCAGTTTGACGAACACTAATTTTATCGCACGCCTCGATTTTTTCAGTCGAGCGCAGACCTGGTTGCCGATTTTTACCTTGGCCACGGCGGGTGTGCTGGGCTTGGTGGATGATTGGATGAGCGTCAAAGGCATTGGCAGCAATAAGGGTGGCGGTATGCGTTTTGCGATGCGCTTCGGCTGGCTGATTGCGATCGCCATCGGCGGCGCCTGGTGGTTCTATTACAAACTCAATTGGCACAATATCCACATTCCGGCGGTTGGCAATTTTGACATCGGCTGGTGGTATGTTCCGTTGTTTATCTTTGTCATTCTGTTCGCGGCGATTTCTTCCAATGAAACGGACGGCCTGGACGGCTTGAACGGCGGCGTCCTGCTGATCGCTTTTAGTTCGTTCGCCATCATATCCTACGCGCAGAATAAATTGGATTTGGCGGCGTTTTGCGCGGCCATTGCGGGGGCGCTGCTGGCGTTCTTATGGTTTAATATTTACCCAGCGCGTTTCTTCATGGGCGACACGGGCGCCATTGCTCTGGGGACAACTCTGGGGGTGGTGGCTATGCTGACCAATTCGGTGATCGTGCTGTTTATCATCGTTTTCATCTATATCATCGAATCAACTTCCGTGGCGATCCAACTGACTTCCAAAAAATTGTTCAAGCGCAAGGTTTTTTTGGCGGCGCCGATCCATCATCATTTCGAAGCCAAGGGCTGGCCGGAAACCAAAGTGACGATGCGGGCCTGGATGTTTACGGCGGTGACGGCGATGTTTGGCGTGGTCATCGGCATTTTGGGAATGGGTAAATAGGTTATTCCCTACGAATTACGAACATGTACGAATGTACTAATGTGCAAATTGTATGCTTGTAGATTCTTAATTCGTACATTCGTATTAATTCGTAATTCGTAGGATTATCAATATGAAAAAAATTCAAGAAGCTAAGATATCCGGGAAGAGAATCTTGGTGCGGGTGGACTTTAATGTCGGCATCGAGAACGGGAAAGTCAAAGAATCTTTCAAGATTGCGGCGGCCAAGGAGACGGTGGATTATTTGTTAGCGCGCGGCGCCAAGGTGGCACTGCTAACGCATCTGGGGCGTCCGGAGGGGAAAGTCAATTTGGAATTTTCTTTGCAACAATTGGCGAGTGATGCGGAATTGATCCTGTGCGAGAAAATAACCTTCGTGGCGGATTGTGTCGGGGAAAAAGTCAAAGAGGCGCTGGATAATTTGCAGGACGGCATTGTGCTTTTGGAAAATGTCCGCTTCTATGCGGGCGATGAGGCTAATGATGCAGATTTTGCGCAACAATTGGCGGAAAATTTTGACGTGTTTGTGAATGACGCTTTCAGCGCGTCGCACCGCGATCACGCTTCAGTGACGGGCGTGGCCAAAATTTTGCCAAGTTATGCCGGCCTGCGCTTGCAAGAAGAAATTCACGAAATGACCATCATCAAAGATCATCCGGTGCATCCGGCCGTGGCGATCATCGGCGGCGCGAAAATTGAAACCAAAGTGCCGCTCATCAACAATTTTGAAAAAACCTACGACGCGGTGTTGGTCGGCAGTAAGATTGCTATGGAAGCCAAGGAGGAAGGACTGGTTTTTTCGGACAAAGTGATTTTACCAATTGATTATGCGGAGGGCGGATTGGACATCGGCCAGGAAACCATCGAGCAATTCAAAAATATTATCGCGGGTGCCAAAACGATTGTGTGGAATGGCCCGGTGGGCAAGTTTGAGGAAAAACCATACGACGCCGGAACAATGGCGGTTCTGGACGCGATTGTTGCTAGTGGCGCTTTTTCGGTGGTGGGCGGCGGCGAATCCGTGGAAGTCCTGGAGGAAAACAATCTTTTGGATGAAATATCCTTTGTATCCACTGGTGGTGGTGCGATGCTGGAATATCTAGGCGGGAAGATTTTGCCAGGGCTAGAAGTTTTAAGCTAGGTAAAATTTGCCAAAAAACGGGAAAAAGCCTCGTTTTTTGTTTTGTTTGCCTTGTGATATAATATATTCATGAAGCATAAAACATGTAACATGTAACATTTTTTAGTATGTCGAAAATAAAGAAAATATACGCGCGGGAAATTTTTGATTCACGGGGCAACCCGACGGTGGAGGTGGAAGTAGAATTGGAGTCTGGCGTGAAAGCAATGGCGGCGGTGCCGTCGGGTGCTTCGACGGGGACTTTTGAAGCGTTGGAATTGCGGGATGGAGATGCAAAAAGATTCGGTGGACTGGGTGTGCAGCAGGCCGTGGCAAACGTGAATGAAAAGATCGCGGAAAAAATTGTAGGCATGGAGGCAACAGAGCAAATAGCCATTGATAAAATGATGCTGGAATTGGACGGCACAGAAAACAAGACCAATCTGGGCGCGAACGCGATTTTGGGTGTCTCATTGGCGGTCTGCCGCGCCGGGTCTTTGGATACAGGCTTGCCTTTGTATAAATATATTGCCAAGTGCTACAAACTACCCGCCAAAAACTACAAACTACCTATCCCGATGTTTAATGTCATCAACGGCGGTATGCATAGTGATTCCGGGCTTTCGATCCAGGAATACAAAGTCGTGCCCAATGGCGTCAAAACTTTCAAGGAGCAATACCGAGCCGGCAGCGAAATTTTTCACGCGCTGAAAAAAATCATCGCGGCCAAAGGCCAGATCACTTCCGTCGGCGACGAGGGTGGTTTTGCGCCAAAATTGGGAAGCAATGCGGAACCGTTGGAATTGATCAACAAGGCCATTGAAGCGGCGGGTTATCAGGCCGGTAAACAAGTGAACATCGGGATTGACGCGGCGGCTTCGTCTTTTTTTGATGAAAAAGAGAATAAATATATTTTCAAACCGGAAAACGCGAATCTCTCGCGCGAAATGTTGATTAATATCTATAACGAATGGACGCAAAAATATAATGTAATTTCGGTCGAGGATGGTCTGAATGAAAATGATTGGACGGGCTGGAGAGCGATGAATGAGAAAATGGGAGGAAGCACCATGCTCATCGGTGATGATCTGTTGGTGACCAACGTGAAGCGGCTGCAGACGGCCATTAAAGAAAAAGCCTGCAACGCAGTACTGATTAAGGTCAATCAGATCGGTTCGCTGACGGAAACAATCGACTGCATCAAGTTGGCCAAGAAAAACAAGATGAAAATCGTCATCTCGCATCGCTCCGGCGAAACCACGGACGATTTTATTGCGGACCTGGCGGTGGGCACCAACGCTGACTTTATCAAATCCGGCTCACTGTCGCGCGGCGAAAGAATTTGTAAATATAATCGCCTATTGAGAATCGAAGAAGAAATTTAGCACTACAAATTACGAATCAAGTACAAATCTACAAATATGTATTAAAAAATTTGTAAATTTGTAGCAGATTTGTGGATTTGTAGTTAAGCATCCTGCAAAAAAACACCAAGTATTATTCTATGGAAAAAAAAGCACCCACAGTCTTAGTTATTCTCGATGGTTATGGAATCGCGCCGCCGTCCAAAGGTAACGCCATAACTTTAGCGAAGAAACCGACGATTGATCGGTTGTTTGAGGTTTATCCGTCCAACACTTTGTGCGCGACCGGGACGTGCGTGGGTTTGCCGGATCACAAAATGAGCGGCTCGGAGGCGGGCCACATGAACATCGGGGCGGGCCGCATCATCCCGCAGGATTCCAAATACATCACCGATAGCATCAAAGATGAAAGTTTTTTTATGAATCCGGCCATGGTGGGCGCGGTCAAACACGTCAAAAAAACCGGCGGCCATTTTCACGTGATGGGACTGATGGGCAATTCTGACAGCCCGCACTCTGACCCGGAACATTTTCGCGCTATTTTGAAACTGGCCAAAAAGCACGACGTGGCGGAAGTTTTTTGCCATTTGTTCACGGACGGACGCGATTCTTATCCGAAAAGCGCGTTGGAGCACCTTCAATATTTTCGTCAAATTATGCAAGAAGAAGGCATTGGCAAAGTCGCCACGCTGTCGGGACGATTTTACGCAATGGATCGGGCCAAAAATTGGAAGCGCTTGACGCTGGCCTATGACGCCATGGTTTTCGCGCGTGGCGAGCAAGCCGACTCGGCGGAAGATGCAATCGCGAATGCCTACAAACATGATCTGACGGATGAATATCTGCTGCCAACTTTTATCGTCGAAAATGGATTGCCGGTGTCCAAAATAAAAGCGGACGACGCCATCGTGTTTTTCAATTTTCGCTCCGATCGGGCGCGTCAATTCAGCAAACTTTTCATCGCGACCGATCCAAAAAGCATCCTGAGCGACGATATGCCGATAATTGACAAGTTGAAAAATTTATATTTCGTGGCGCTCACCGATTTTGGTCCGGGACTGGATGAGCACACCGCCTTTCCTGAACACCAAATTTCGGCGACCTTGCCGATGGCTTTGGGCAAAATAAAACAGCTCTACATCGCCGAATCGGAAAAATTCGCGCACGTGACATACTTTTTGAATGGTGGTTACGCGGATCCGGTGGACGGAGAGGATCGGGTGATGATCAAATCGCCAGTGGTGGATTCGTATGCTATGGTGCCGGCGATGTCGGCCGACCTGATTACACAACATGTAGTGGATAAGATCATGGAAGATGCCTACGATTTCATCGTGATCAATTATGCCAACGCGGACATTGTCGGGCACACGGGGGATCTGTCGGCGACGGTCAAGGCGGTGGAGTGTTTGGATCGGCAGATTGAAATTTTGGCTAAAATTATTTTTGAAAAAAATGGCAACCTCATCATTACGGCCGATCACGGCAACGCGGACGATATGGTTGATTTCAATTCCGAACAACCAAACACCTTTCATTCCAAAAATCCGGTGCCGTTCATCGTGGTCAGTGAAAAATTCAAAGATAGAAAAATCAAGAAAGGCGTGTTGGGCAACATTGCGCCGACCATCTTGGATATTTTGGGCATCCAAAAACCTAAGGCGATGAAAGAAGAGTCTTTGTTGGGTTAAATAAATTTTTTTA
Organism: Parcubacteria group bacterium; assembly: GCA_041671525.1. Lineage (GTDB taxonomy): Bacteria > Patescibacteriota > Minisyncoccia > Moranbacterales > UBA2206 > UBA11098. The sequence continues at coordinate 22,940 of JBAZBJ010000013.1, read as the reverse complement.
TAACAAAAAGTTATGAGTGAACAAAAGGTGATTTGTATCGGGTCAGCTTCCAAAGATATTTTTTTTCCGACCAAGGAAGGCATTGTGATGAAGACGCCGGAAGACGTGACTTCACAGAAAAAAATTGCGTTTGAGGTGGGCGCGAAATATCACATCAATGATCGTTTTGAGGCGCTGGGCGGCTGCGGAGTCAACCAGGCTATCGGTCTCACGCGGTTGGGCGTGCCGGCAATGTGCTATGCAGTGCTGGGTAATGATGTGATCGGACAGTGGATGCGTCAGGAAATAAAAAAGGAAGGCGTCGATGACAGCCTAATTGTGAATGAGGAATGTCTGACTGGCTTGTCGGCGATTATCGTCAACGAAATCAGCGGTGAGCGGATCATTTTTTCCAATCAGGAGGCGACGGAGCGATTGAAGATTGCAAAACAGAAACTGGAAGCGGCGGATTGGATTTCCGTCAGTGATCTGACCGGCGATTGGCGACAAGATATGGATGATATTTTGGCGATGGATTTCATGACCGGTGCCCGGATCGCTTTTAATCCGCGCGGCCGCAACATTCAGGAAGATGCGCAGAAGGTTTTTGAACTGGCCGGGAAGTGTGAAGTTTTTTTTGTGAATAAGGATGAGGCGATTGAAATTCTAGCGGCGAAAAAATTCTCAGCGGAGCAATTGAACGGCGAAGAATTTTTGCTCAAGGAATTGAAAAAATCCGGCGCCCGGATCGTGGTGATCACGGACGGGGAGCGAGGCGCCTGGGCGTTCGATGGCAACGAGATTGTGCATGAAGAATCACTCCTGATCAAGACGGTGGACACGACCGGTGCGGGCGACGCTTTCGCCAGCGGCTTTCTGGCGGCGCTCATCAAAGGCAAATTTCTGAAGGGTTGCGTCCAATGGGGCATCCAAAACGGCGCCAGCGTGGCGCAATATTATGGCGGGGTGGAAGGATTGTTGCGGGAAGAACAGATGGAAAAATAAATTAAAATTATGGCAAATCTCAACAATTTATTCAATCCGCAATCTATCGCTATAGTAGGCGCGTCGGAGGAAGAAGGGAAAGTGGGCAATGTGATTGCTAAAAATGTATTGACCTTAGGCTATGCTGGCAAGGTTTTTTTGGTGAATCCGAAGCACGAAACGCTTTTTGGACGGAGATGCGATAAATCGTTGAATGAAATTGAAAATCCGGTCGATCTGGCGATTATGGTCATTCCGGCCAAGTTTGTGAATGATGTCATCAGAAGTGCTAAGGATAAAATCAAAAACTTTATTGTCATTTCGGCTGGCTTTGGTGAAATTAATGAAGAAGGCAAAGCGCGCGAAGAAGAATTGAGATTGATTGCGCAGGAAAATAATTTGAATATTTTGGGGCCGAATTGTTTGGGCTTCATTGTTCCGAGTCTGAAACTCAACGCTTCGTTTGCCGGCGGGATGCCGGAAGCGGGCAACATCGCTTTTGTGTCGCAATCGGGGGCGTTGGCGGTGGCGCTCATGGATGTGGCCAAGAAAAAAAGTTTGCAATTTTCGAGCATAATTTCCATCGGCAACAAGATGGAAATTTCGGAATCGGAATTGCTGGAACATTTGAATGAAGACGCAAATACGAAAGTCATCGGCATGTATCTGGAGGGCATCAAGGATGGACACAAATTTATCGAAGTGGCTTCGCGCATCAAAAAACCGATTGTGATTTTGAAAGCGGGCAAAACCGAAAAATCCCAAAAAGCCATTTCTTCCCACACCGGGGCACTGGCGGGCAGCGATGAAATTATGGACGCAGTTTTTGCCAAGGTGGGCGTTATCCGGGCGGAGAATATGGACGAATTTTTGGGTCTTTTGAAATTAATTTCCAATTCAGATGCACCAAAAAACGAAGAAGTAATTATTGTCACCAACGCGGGTGGCCTGGGCGTGTTGACCACAGATGCTTTCAAAGACAAAAAAATCAAGTTGGCGGAAATTTCCGACAAAACCAAAACAGCGCTGCGCAAATTTTTGCCGGAAGAATCATCGCTGGCCAATCCGATCGATGTGTTGGGTGATGCAGATGAAAAACGTTACGCCAAAACTTTGGACGCACTCAAAAAAGAAAATGCCGGCACCATCATTTGTCTTTTGACCCCGCAAGACCAGACGCCGGTCAAAAAAATTGTCGGGAAAATTGTGAAATTTAAAGAAAAGTCACAGAAAAATGTGGTGACAGTGTTCATGGGCGGCGAACGGGTGACCAAAGCGGTGGTCAAGCTGCGCGACAACAAAATTCCGAATTTCTTCTTGGCGGACCAAGCAGTGAACGCGCTGGATAAATATTTTGTTTGGTCGCACAATAAGGCCAAAATGATTCTACCAAACTGGGAAAACCATCCAGAACGGCAACAAAAAGCTCAAACCATCATTGAAAAAGCGGCCGCGGAAGGGCGAGGGGCTTTGTATTTTTCGGAAGCGGCGGAAATTATGGGGATGTATGGCATCCGAACACCAGAAATATTCACGGAAAATTCGCCGAACATTCAATTTCCCGTGGCGGTCAAAGTGGACAGCGACAAAGTTCTGCATAAGACGGACAAGCAGGGCTTGATTCTGAATATTAAAGATCAGGCAGGATTAACCGAGGCGATTATGACCATCAAAAGCAATTTCCCGGGGGCAAATTTTATCATCCAGCCGATGCAAAAAATCCAGATGGAGCTGATCCTGGGTGTCAAAAAAGATGAGATCTTTGGACCGATCATTGTTTTTGGTCTGGGTGGAATTTATACGGAGGTTTTCAAGATGGTGGATTTTCTGGTGCCGCCGGCCGTGCAAGAAGAGATCGTGGAAAAACTGAACGAGAGCAAGATAAAATTTCTGTTTCGGGAAACGCGGGGGCAACAGCCGTATAGCGCGGGAGAATTGGCGGACATCCTCTGGGGAATGAGCTTTTTGACCCAGGAATTGCCGCAAATAAAGGAACTCGATATAAATCCGCTTCTGGTCTATAATGATGGGAAGGAAAGTGTGGCGGTCGACGTCAAAATAATAATCTAAATCTTATTTTATCTGTATTCCCTTGGTAGAGACGAGGCACTGCCTCGTCTCTACGTTGTGGAAAAATATTATGGCCAACCGACTTTGGAAAATAAAAACCGCAAAAAAAAGCAAACTTGGGAAGAAATATCACCCGCTGATCGCGCAACTTTTGGCGGAGCGTGGAGTTGACAGTGAGGCGGAAATTGAAAATTTCTTCAAACCGGATTATGCGACTGGGATCCATGACCCGTTTTTGTTCGCGGATATGGAAAAAGCGGTGGCGCGAATAATCGTGGCGCAAGAAAAAAAGGAAAAAGTGGCAATTTTTGGCGACTATGACGCGGATGGTGTGACTTCGTCTGCTCTGTTGTTTCAGGTTTTGGAAAAATTTGGATTTGTTGGGGTAGAGGTGTATATTCCCGATCGACAGCTGGAGGGTTATGGCATGAATGTGGAGGCGCTGAATTTCTTGCACAAGGCCGGAGTGACATTGATCATCACGGTGGATTGCGGCGTCACTAATATTGAAGAGGTGGCACATGCCAATGCGCTGGGCATCGACGTGATTGTGACGGATCATCACCATGCGCCCAAAGTGTTGCCAGCGGCTCTGGCGATCATCAACCCGCACGTGGATGGCTGTGCCTATCCTTTCAAGAATCTGGCCGGCGTCGGGGTGGCGTTCAAATTAGCGCAGGCCTTGTTTCAAAAGATCGATCCGAAAAATGTTGATCAGTTGAAATGGTTTTTGGATTTGGTGGCGGTCGGGACGATTGCGGATTGTGTCCCGCTTTTGGGTGAAAATCGCGTGATTGTGAAATATGGCTTGGTGGTTTTGTCCAAAACTCGGCGGGCCGGTCTTTTGGAAATGTTTAAAGTGGGGCGAATTGTGATTGATGAGAACAATATTCCGGACACGCAAAAAATCGCTTTCCAGATTTCTCCGCGCATCAACGCGGCGGGACGGATGGATCACGCCAATGTGGCGTATAATTTGCTGATTGAAAAAAATCCGATCCTGGCGCGGGACATGGCCCTGGAAGTGGAAAGCAAAAATCAGGAACGGCAAAAAGTGACCAAGGAAATTGTGCGGGAAATCAAAATCATTGCGGAAAACTCTTTCAAAGACAAAAAATTGATTTTTACTTCTAATGAGCATTGGCAAGTGGGCATCTTGGGGTTGATCGCTGGCAAAATCGCCGATGAATTCAACAAGCCGACGGTGATTTTGCAAAAACAAGAGACGGAATTTGTCGGCTCATTGCGGAGCATCCCGGCGGTCAACATCATTGAGGCGTTGGAAAAATGCTCGGATCTGTTGATCCGCTTTGGTGGACACGCGCAAGCGGCGGGCGTGAAGGTGGCAGCGGAAAATATTGAAAAATTTTATGAAAAATTGTCCCAGGTGATCGAGGCGGAATTGCAAGGCAAGGACATAACGCCGGAAACGGAAATTGACACGGAAGTAACAGTGGCCGACATCAATTGGGACTTGGTGGCCGAAATTCGGAAAATGGAGCCATTTGGCGAGGGTAATGAGGAGCCGATTTTCTTGCTGAAAAACATGTTGATCGATGATTTGCGGGTGGTGGGTAATGGCAGCAAACATTTGAAGCTGACAATCCGGCCGGAATCGGGCAGTCCCGCCTCGACTCGCGGAGACGATCGCTCGTCGATGCGAGGCGGGCCGAAAATGTTTGACGCGATCGGCTTTAGCTTTGGCGACAAATTTCCAGAACTCAAAAAGGGTGATAAAATCGAAATAGTTTTCAACCTGCAGGAAGATGAATGGAATGGGAACAAGAAAATCCAGATCCGATTGATCGATCTAAAAATAGTAAATTAATTTTTTCCGCCAAAGGCGGATCAGCCTCAGGCTGAAATTTTAATCATTAATAAAAAAAGAATGACAGAAGAACAAAGTCAGCCAGTTGTGTCTCAACCGGCCCCAGAACCACAACCGGTAGTGGCACAACCAGTAGTAGCACAACCGGTGGCGCCCGCTTCAGCTCCGGCCAAAAAATCTAACGTGTGGCTGTGGGTCATCGGCGGATGTTTAACAATTTTGGTTTTGATGGGTGTGGCCGTGCTGGCACTGGGCTGGTGGGCGGCGCACAAGGTTAAAAATGCCATCAAGGATAATCAGCCAAGACTGGAGCAGTTGCAGAAGGATTCTGAAAAATGGCAAAAAACTGCAGATGAAATGCAAGAAAAAGCGGACAAATGGCAGAAGAGTCTACCCGATCCGGAAGATATTCCAATCTCGGATGATATCGATCTGCAGTAGGATATTTATTGAAAAAAGGGAGGCGTGGGGTTCCGCGCCTTTTTTGCTCATTGGGGGTTAAAATATAAGCATATTTCTATAAGTGTAAAGATATGCTAAAATAAAGCCATGGAAAGCAAAATTATCATGTATACCGACGGTGGTTCGCGGGGCAATCCGGGGCCGGCGGCAATCGGGGTGTGGGTGGAGACACTCAACAAAAAATATTGCGAATGTATCGGTAATCGGACCAACAACGAAGCGGAATATGAAGCGCTGATTTTTGGGCTCAAGAAAATCAAGGCGGTGCTGGGCAATGCCAAAGCCAAAAAATCAGAAGTCGCCTGCTATTTGGACAGTGAATTGGTCGTGAAACAACTGAATCATGAATACAAGATAAATGAAAAACATATCCAAGCGTTTTTTTTAGAAATCTGGAATCTGATGTTGGATTTTCACAAGGTGACTTTCCATCATGTGCGCCGCGAAAAAAACACGATTGCCGACGCGCTGGTCAATCAGGCGCTGGATGGTGTTCAGAAACAAAGCAATTTATTTTAAAATTAAGATATTTGTCATTCCGAGCTTGTCGAGGAATCTAATTAGATCCTTCGACTTCGTCCGAGGCGGACTACGCTCAGGATGACAAGATATATTATGACGAAAAAACGTATCATCTGGGGAATTATAATTTTGGTGATCATCGCCGGCGGATATTTTTATATTAAATCAAAAAAGCCACAGACGACCTATACAACGGCGGATGTGACCAAGGGCAGCATCGCGCAAACAGTTTCCGTGACTGGGGACATCAAGGCGGATGATCAGGTGGAGCTGGCTTTCAAGAACTCCGGACGCTTGCGGACAATCAATGTCGACACGGGGGACGTTGTGAAAAAAGGACAACTTTTGGGCAGCCTGGAACCAAGCGTCCTGAACGCGCAGCTCAAAGAAGCGCGGGAGCAAGTGAAGGTGCAAAAAAATACTTTGGATAACATGAAAAGGCGTGATGACACCTACAACAAAGATCAGCGAGATGCGCAGCGCGCGCAAGTCCGCGCGGCACAAGCCGGGGTGGATGCAATCCTGACGCAGTTTGGCGACAGTCGGCTTTTTTCGCCGATCGCGGGCGTGGTGCTCAAGCGCAACTCGGAGGTGGGAGAAATTGTTTCGCCGACCGGGGCGGTGTTGAGCATCGGCAATCCGCAAAATCTGATCATTGAATCCAATGTGCCGGAATCTGACATCATCAAGATCAAAGTTGGACAAAAAGCCAATGTGACTTTTGACGCCTTTCCGGCCGATCAAATTTTCGCAGCGACCGTGACAGAGATCGACCCGGCCTCGACTGTCATCCAAGACGTAGTTTCCTACCGGATCAAATTATCTTTGGCCGCTCCGGATGAAAATCTCAAGCCGGGCATGAGTGCCAACATCGACGTCAAAACGGCGGAAAAGAATGACGTGCTGATGATTCCTTTGCGCGGTGTGAAAACCGAAGACAAACAGAAATTCGTGGATATTTTGATTGACGCGCAAAAAAATTTAATCGAAAGAAAAAACATCACAACCGGGCTGGAGGGTGATGATGGTCTGGTGGAAGTTGTTTCCGGTCTGAATGGCGGAGAGAAAGTGGTGACATTTGTAAAAACTCCGTAGCTGAGAGTATGTCATTGCGAGCGAAGATGAGAACGATAGTTCGAATCGCAGCGCGGCAATCTCAATACAACAAAGCACAGAACCTAATAATACTAGCGATTTAAAAAAAGAGATTGCCGCGGTCGCCTGCGTTCGAGGCGAACGGGCTCCCTCGCAATGACAAGTATTTTTGAAAATAAAAAAATCCGCCCCTGCCACGATGATGCGTGTGGCAGAAGCGGATAAGACTACCTACCTTTAATCAGTGAGCCGCCAGCAATTAGAAGTGCTCCTAGTATTAAATTTAATTCCGGAACCAATATTATTGTGTCCATTGCTGACGCCTTTGGGATGTGAGCGAGGACGGTATTGATGATTCCTATTGCAAGGAATGCTACCCCCGCAAATACAGCACAAAATTTAACAATAAGCATCTCTGTTACTCCTTTCTGGCTTAATTAAGCCTAAATAGATTTTTTGTGAATTGTTAATGTAATAAAGTATTATACTCCTATTTTACCATTATGTCAAGCCCAATCATTCAAGTCAAAAATCTCTGCAAAACGTATGACAATGAGGGCGCGCTGACCAAGGCGGTGTGTGGAGTGTCTTTTGGCATTGAAAAGGGGGAGTTTGTGGCGATTATGGGGCCGTCCGGATCAGGCAAATCAACGCTCATGCAAATGTTGGGTTTTTTGGATCGGCAAAGTGAAGGCGAATATTTGTTTGATGGCAAGGCGACTGACAATCTGACCGAGGACGAGCTGGCCAAAATCCGCAACGAAAAAGTTGGTTTTATTTTTCAGGCCTTCAATCTGCTGCCGCGCACGACCGTGTTTGAAAATGTGGAACTGCCGTTGCTTTATGATCAGACGCGAGCTAGCAAGAAAGAAAATGAAACGAAAGTCATGGCGGCGCTGAAAGCCGTGGGCATCGAACATCGCGTCAATCATTTTTCCAACCAACTCTCCGGCGGGGAAAAACAGCGCGTGGCCATCGCGCGGGCGCTGGTCAATAATCCGGAAGTGATTTTTGCGGATGAACCGACCGGCAACCTGGATTCCAAATCCGGGATTCAAGTTATGGAAATTTTGGACAAGCTGAATGACGCTGGCCATACAATAATCTTAGTCACGCATGAAACCCAGACGGCGCAATATGCCAAGCGGATCATCACGATGAAGGATGGATCGATCATTGCTGATGAACAAGTGGTGGAGAGGAAGAAGTTAGGAGAAGGAGACACTTTAAAATAAGTACGGGGCTAACTTTTCTTTTCCGCAAAGAAAAGTTACAAAAGAAACTCTCAGCCGGACAAAATTTCCTACGAATTCTTCTCTCACTCGCTAAAAGTTCCGGCTGCTTCCGCGGCGGAATCAAGGAACTTTTTTAACGCTCATTCGTTCGAATTCTGGGGAAATTTTGTAAGGCTGAATAATCGCAATCTTTCTGAAGCAAATGAATTTATTTAACCCCATAAAAATTTCATACAAGAATTTATTGGCGGCGAAGTTCCGGTCGTTTTTGACGGTGCTGGGGATTATTATTGGCGTGGCGTCGGTCATCATTGTGATGGCCATCGGGGCGAGCGCGCAACAGCTGATTTTGGAACAGGTCCAGAGCGTGGGTTCGAATTTGATCGGGGTGCTGCCCGGAGCATCGGATGAAAAAGGGCCGCCGGCGTCGGCACTGGGGATTGTGACCACGACGCTCAAATATGAAGATCTGCAGGCGGTGCTCAAAAAAAACAACGCGCCCAATGTCATCGATGCGGCTGGCTATGTGACGGGCGTGGCGACGGTCAAAAGTGCGACCGAATCTTTTTCGGCCAGCTATCAAGGCTCCAGCGCGAGTCTGGTGGAAGTTGAAGGATTGACGGTGGCGGCTGGCCGATTTTTTATTGAAGAAGAAGATACGAATCTGGCGCGCATCGCAGTGTTGGGAAGCAATCGGGCTAAAGATTTTTTCCCCAATGCGGATCCGATCGGCAAAAGCATCACGATCAAAGATCTAAATTTCACAGTAGTCGGAGTTCTCAAAGAGCGCGGCAGTGTGGCGTTTTCCAGTCCGGACGATCTGGTGTATGTGCCGCTGTTCACCGCGCAAAAATTGCTGCTGGGGATCGACTATCTGAATTTCATGCGCATCAAGGTGGACAGCGCGGACAATGTCAATCGGGCGGTGGCGGATGTTAAAGTGACTCTGCGCGAGACGCACAAAATAAAGGCCAACCAGGAAGATGATTTTTCGGTGCGCGACACCAAACAAGCCTTGGATATTTTGACCAACATCACCAACGTGCTCAAATATTTTCTGGTGGCCATCGCCGCCATTTCGCTCTTGGTGGGCGGGGTGGGAGTCATGAACATCATGCTGGTTTTGGTCAATCAGCGTATCCGCGAAATCGGCCTGCGCAAAGCCATCGGCGCACGCAACGCCAACATCATCTCGCAATTTTTGATCGAGTCGGTTTTCATTTCACTCACCGGGGGAATTCTGGGAATAATCTTTGGCATTTTGATCGCCTATCTGGCCTCGGTAATCATCAATGCACTTGGCTACTCCTGGCAGTTTATCGTGACCTGGCAATCAGTGGCGATTGGCACAACGGTCACGATTTTGATCGGTCTGATTTTTGGAATGTACCCTGCGCGTCGAGCGGCCAAAGTGAGCCCGATGGAGGCACTAAGATATGAATAAAAATATTTTATGTTTCACGAACTGATTGTCTCAATCAAATTAGCTTTCAAGAATCTGCGGGCCAACAAGGGGCGGACTATTTTGACGTTGGTGGGGGTGGTCATTGGGATCACGTCGGTCATTGTGGTGAGTTCGGCCGGGCAGGGCGTCAAAAATTTTGTTCTGGGACAGGTTGGCAGTTTTGGGACGGACATCATCCAAGTGGAAGTCAAGGTGCCGGCCACCGGCAAAGCTTCAACGGCGAACGCCACCGGACAGGCGCAGGGCATCCAAATCACCACCATGAAAATTGCCGATGCCGAAAAATTGGGGAAACTGCCCAACATCGCGGCCGTGACGCCCGGCACGATGGCACAAGAACGTGCCAGCTATCAAAACGTCAACAAGCGCATTTTTATCTTTGGGGTCGGCGCGCAATATGCGCAGATCGATCAGAATACGAAATTGGAAGATGGAACATTTTTTACAGAGGCTGAAGATGACAGTTTGGGTCAAGTGGCGGTCATCGGCAGCAATGTGCGGGATTCTTTTTTTGGCACGGACAATCCGCTCGGAAAAACGATCAAAATCAAAGATCAAAATTATAAAGTCATCGGCCTGGTGCAGTCGCGCGGAGCCGTGGCCGGTTTTAATTATGATGACATCGTTTACATCCCGGTGCAGACCGTGCAGAAAAAAATTCTCGGCATCGACTATGTCCGCTTCATCATGGTCAAGGTGAAAAACGAAGCGTTGATTGATGTGACGGCGGCGGATCTCACGGACGAAATGCGCCGGTTGCATGACATCACTGATCCCAACAAAGATGATTTTGGCGTGACTTCCATCAAGGAAGCGCAGGACACAATTGCCAAAGTTTTTGGGACGATCAATATTCTGCTTTTGGCACTGACTTCCATTTCGCTGATTGTGGGTGGCGTGGGGATCATGAACATCATGTATGTGGCGGTGGCGGAACGGACTTTTGAGATCGGTTTGCGCAAAGCGGTCGGCGCCAAGACGGGGGACATCCTCAAGCAATTTATCTTCGAAGCAATCTTCATCACCTTCGCCGGTGGAGCGGTGGGAATTATTTTGGGATTTGCTTTAACATTGTTGCTTTCTTATGTCTTCACTTTGCTCGGTTTTTCCTTGCAACTTTCCGCTACGCCGCAATCAATTCTTTTGGCGACCAGCTTTTCGGTGGCGGTCGGGCTGATTTTTGGTTACTACCCCGCGCGCAGTGCTTCGCGGCTGACGCCGATGGATGCCTTAAGGAAAGAATAGTGTAAAATAAAAAAAGCCTATTTGAGGGCTTATTAGAGAGAATATTTGCTAGCTACTTTCTTATATTATACACCTAAATTACAATATTGTCAAGCATTGAGTTTTTGGGGGATAGTTGGTAAGATAAGGGGGTTAAAAGCGTGTCATCCTGAGCGGAGTCCGCCGCGGACGAAGTCGAAGGATCTAATTAATTAGATTCCTCGACTCGCTATGCTCGCTCGGAATGACAGATAAAAAATATGATTGAAGAAAATAAAATTCAAGATGCAGAAGTGGAAGAAATAAAACCAATTAGAACACCGGTGGAAGAAGCCAAGAGAGCTAGGCGGGATTTTTATGTCGAGCTGGCGCTGTTTTTGGTGCTGGGGATTTTAATCGGCTTTGCGGTCAAGACTGAGGCGGCTAAAAGAATCACGATCGGCTTTGACGATTACAAAATGAAAGCCGGGGTGGCGCAGTATAACATCAATAAGCTGCAAGCGGATTTTTTAAACAAGCAGATGCGTCCGCCGGAAAATCAGGATCCTTCGGCGGGAGCGACGTGCACGAATGACCAGCCGGATAGCAATCAGTAATAATTATTGAAAGTGTCCCGCAACCAATTCCAATAAAGTCCGAAATAGTGTAGAAATTTTATTGTGAATTCGCCTGCGGCTAAGTTGAGAATAAATATTAAGATTTAATAGCGAATTGGTGCGGGATGCTCATTTTTGTAGCCGCTCGTACCTCGCAGACAAAAATGGCAGAGGATAATAAAAAAATCAAGAATCTAATTTCCATTGCCATCCTGCTGGGCGGACTTTTTATCGGCAGTCTGTTTGTGGATGTCGCGCAACTTTTGAAAGGTGGCGGTTTTTCGCAGAAGAATTTGTCACAGAGCGAAATTTTTGAAGCTAACGGCAAGACCTGGGTGGCGTATGGTGAGCCACTGGTCAAAGTTAGTGTGCTGACTGACGACACTTGCGGCGCCAAATGTGATCCGGGAGAAGCATTGGTCTGGTTGCGGCGCGTGATGCCGACGGTGAGCGCGCAGAAATTGGATTATAATTCAGCGGAGGCAAAAAAAATAATCGCCGAATTCGGCCTCAAAACTTTGCCGGCCTTTGTTTTTGATTCAGCGGTGGCCAAAACCGATTTTTATACGCAAGCCCAAATTATTTTTGAGCAAAAGGATGATCAATATATGCTGAAAACGGATGAGTTGGGGTTGGCGCCGGGCCGATATTTGACCATGCCGCAAATCCTGGAAAGTGACGCGACTTTCGGGGCGGCCGATGCCAAAGTGAAAGTGGTGGTCTATTCTGATTTCCAATGTCCATATTGCAAAATTTTTTGGTCAACCTTGCGTGACACGATGAAAAACTACGCGGACAAAGTCTGGTTTGATTACAAGGAATTACCCTTGCCGATCCACCCGCAAGCCGGTCCGGCGGCTTTGGCGGCGCAATGCGCGCTGGAACAGGACAAGTTTTGGGAATATGGCGACAAGCTGTTTGCAAATCAAAGTGATTGGAACACGGCTTCTGACACGCAGAAATTCAAGGACTATGCCAAGGTGCTGAATCTGGATGCCGCCAAATTCAACAGTTGTCTGGACAGCAAAAAATATCAGGACAGGATCGATGCGAGCGTGGCTGAAGCAACCGCCTTCGGAATTTCCGGCACGCCGGCGATCTTCATCAACAACCAATTCAAAAACGGCGTGACCAGCGCGGATGACCTGAAAACGGCCATCGAGCAGGAACTGGCCAAATAGGAGTTGCCCCGTTAGAGTTCGGGAAAAATATCCTCCATAATTAATAATATTTATATCTAAACAATATTGGGTAGTTACCATTTTTATTGTCCGAACTCTAACGGGGTTGACAACTCCTTAGTGTGTGATACAATTTGCCATGTAATTGGTTTTTGTGCCAATTTAAAGCATAAAATATGTCTCTTTACTGCCCGTTTCGGGCGGTAATTTTTTAAGAAATAATCAATATATAATTCTACAAAGATGACAAAACTTATAACCGAGGAAGGGCTGCGAAAAATCAAGGACGAGTTGGAGAACCGCAAAGTGACGATTCGCCAGGATATTGCTAATGCGATCAAGGAAGCCAAGGAGCAGGGCGACCTGAGTGAGAACGCGGAATATTCGGAAGCCAAAAGACAGCAAGCGGAAAATGAAGCTCGCGTGGCGGAGCTGGAATTTATGTTGAAAGAATCGACCGTGGTGGCCACGGGCGGGGCGACCGGTGTGGCGCAGATCGGCTCAAAAGTGAAAGTGAAATTCAACGGCAGCGATTTGGAATTTCAAATTGTCGGTTCCAACGAAGCCAGTCCGGCCGAACTGAAAATTTCCAACGAATCGCCGCTGGGCAAAGGTTTCCTGGGCAAGAAAAAAGGCGATGACGTGGAAGTGGACACGCCGCAAGGAAAAATGAAATATAAGATCCTGGACGTCAAATAAATTCTTCGAAAAATGGCTCTCGTAAAGGGGGCTATTTTTTATTGCCAATTTTGGCCAGATACGGTATTATTAAAGCACTAAATTGGGAATAAATCACAAAGCCCAAATTACAAATCACAAACAAAACCCAAAACACAATTTCCAAAAATACAAAATAGTTTGTTGTTTTGTGTTTTAGATATTGATTTTGTTTGGAATTTGTGTTTTTGAATTTTGTGTTTTCAAAAATTATGCGCGAAGATATTCTGCAGACCAAACTGGAAAAATTGGAAAAAATAAAAGCGGCCGGCATGGATCCATATCCAGAAAAATCTCAAAAGGATTTTGGCAATGGTGAAGTACTGGAACGGTTTGAGGAATTATCCGATAAAGAAATAACTTTGGCTGGTCGCGTGCGTTCTTTCCGACCGATGGGCGGCTCGACTTTCGCACACATCGAAGATGAAACCGGAAAGATCCAGGTGTTTCTGAACAAGAAGAATATGCCGGAGGAGAAATATAAACTGTTTGCCAAAAATGTGGAGCTGGGTGATTTTGTGCAGGTGACCGGCAAACTTTTCAAGACTAAGCAGGAGGAAAAAACGTTGGAGGTTTCGGACTGGACGATGTTGTCCAAGAGCACGCGGCCGATCCCGACGGAGCACTTTGGACTCAAGGACATTGAGGACTTGCTGCGTAAGAGATATCTGGACTTGTTGGCCAATCCGGAAACACGGGAACTTTTCAGAAAGAAAAATGTTTTTTGGCAGACCATTCGCCAATACTTGGCTGGCGCCGGCTTTTTAGAGGTGCAGACCTCTGTGCTGGAGCATATCCCCGGCGGGGCGGACGCTGAGCCGTTTGTGACGCATCACAACGCCCTGGATCAAGACTTTTATCTACGCATCTCCTTGGAGCTGCCGCTGAAGCGTCTGCTGGTGGGAGGTTATGAGCGTGTGTTTGAAATCGGGCGAGTTTTCCGTAATGAAGGCATGGATCGGGATCATTTGCAGGAATTCGATCACATGGAATTTTATTGGGCGTACTCGGATTTGGAGAAAGGCATGGAATTTGTCGAAAAAATGTACAAGGAAATTGTTCGCAATGTTTTGGGCGGCTATGTCCATGAATATGAAGATGCCAAAATCAATTGGGATGTGAAATTTCCGGTGGTGGATTATTTCACGGAATTCCAAAAAGAAACCGGCTTGGATCTGAATGATGAGCTGTCGGTTGAAGTTTTGAAAAAGAAAGCGGATGAGCTGGGCATCAAGTATGAAAAAGATTATAGCAAGGGTCGGATGATTGACGCGCTGTACAAAAAAACCGTGCGGCAAAAATTGGTGCAGCCATGTTTTCTGACTGGGCACCCGTTGGAAATTTCGCCTTTGGCCAAAACTGATCCGCACAATCCGAAAAAAGTGCTGCGTTTCCAAATTGTGGCGGGCAAAAGTGAATTGTGTAATGCATTTGGGGAGCTGAATGACCCAATTGACCAGAAAAATCGTTTCTTGGAACAGATGAAAGCGCGGGAGGCGGGGGACACCGAAGCGCAGATGATGGACGAAGATTTTGTGGAGGCCCTGGAAATCGGCATGCCGCCAGCCTTCGGTTTTGGCATGAGCGAAAGATTCTTTTCATTCTTAATGAACCGCTCCATCCGCGAAACCGTCATTTTTCCTGGGATGAAAACTAAATAAATTTTTAAGCAAAAATCATGACCAAACAACAAATCGAAAAACTGGCCAAGAAGATCAAGAAGATGTATTACAGTCCTGAAAAAAGCAAAGGCGTGGATGAGGTGAAGCAGAAAATGCTGCAGGATTTTTGGGATCATCACATCGTGCCGGTGACGAAAGAGGCACGGCGGTTGGCGAAGAAATACAAGGCCAATGAGGATCTGGTTTGGATCGGAGCGATGTTGCATGACATTTCGCTGATCGATGATCCGAAATTGCACGATGAGATGAGCGCGATCAAGGCCTATGACATCCTGATCAAGGAAAAATTCGACAAAGACGTGGCGGAAAAAGTGAAAAACATCGCGCTGACGCACCGCTGCAAAAAATTCATTCCCAAGACCAAGGAGGAAAAGATCGTGGCGACCGCCGACGCGCTCAATCATTTCCTGCCGTCTTTCTATTTGGGCATCGCGGTAGTGGCGTCAGAAGAATACGCGGACACGATGAAAAAGAACATGCAAAAGTTGGAGAAAGACTATGAACACAAAATATTTTTCCCGGCGGAAAAAAAGCTGGTTAAAAAACGGTTGGCCGATTTTCAGCGCTGGTTTGGATTTTAAAATTCACCCCGTTAAATAATTTCAGATGGAACTGCAAATCGTAAAATTTTTCAATAGGTTTGGCAAGGACAAGATTGATCTGGCAACGCGGATCATCTCTTACATTCCACTGCTCACGGTTTTTTGGGGGCTGATGGCCTTGGCGCTGCTGTTTTTTGACCGGGCCAACGGGCTGAAAATTCTTGTCGCGCTGGCACTGGCCACGATTTTTCATTTTGCAATCACCGAGGGGATATTCAAAATTTTGCTGGCCAAAAATTTCACGCGGGTGCGTCCCTACGTTGCTTTTCCGGATGAAATCAAGCCGCTAGGAAAAAAACATCGCGATTCGTCTTTCCCATCCAGTCATATGTCTTCCACGCTGGCGATGCTGACAGTGGCGACTTTGTTCGTCCCGGTCATTTGGCCAGCCGCGCTGCTTTTCACGCTTTTCATGGCCTACGCCCGTCTGCACAACGGCATGCACTATCCCAGCGACATCATCGCCGGCACCGTGTTGGGGATTGTGTATGGGACCTTGGCGGTTTATTTAGTGAGGTAAATTTTATAAAAATAATTTTATGGGCATTGCAGTTGAATTTAATCCTGATTTGGCCTTGCGAGATATTTCCGAATTTAAAAAAGGTAAAAGAAAAAAGGAGGAGTGTATTCCGGAAAAACTTGTAGTTGGCAAGATATATAATTTTCTCAAAAAAGAACAAAGAATTTATTATTTAAAGGGCGAATTATCTTTGATAGAAACTATCGCGAAGGGCGGGATGTTTTCCCAGCCAAAGGCAAATGTCAGAATCTTGGGGGTGATGCATTTTATCAAGGGTGGTGAAGTGTGGACAAAAGGCAAATATAAAGTGGTTAAGGTTTTTAAGGTGGACAAAAAAATTTCATTTGTGGAATGCGTGATGGTTAAAAAATAACTATATGAAAAAGATAAAACCAGGAAAGGATCATATCGGGGTGGGCGGTGGAGTTTTGATCTTAAATAAGAAAGGTGAAACTTTTTTGATGAAGCGCGGCAAGAACTCCAAAAACGAGGTGGGTTGGTGGAATAAGCCAGGCGGAGCAGTCGATTATGGCGAAAAAGTGATGGCAGCGATGAAACGAGAAACTCGCGAAGAAATTGGGGTTGAAATTGACATCTGGGGATACTTGCCGCACGCAGACAGCATAATGAAAAAAGATGGTCAGCATTGGGTTGGGATTAATTATCTGGCTAGTATCAAATCAGGCACGGCGCGAAATATGGAGCCGCACAAATTTGATGATGTCCGCTGGTTCAGTCTGGACAAATTACCCAAAAAATTGTCGCCCATGACCAGGGAGGCGATCAAAAATTATTTAGCTGGAAAATACATCAAGCTAAAAAATAAATGAAAATTAATAAGAAAATTTTTGACTCTGAAATTGTCATGTGTCACAAACTTTCCAAGGAAAAGAAGGGTTGCAACTGGGGCAAATGCACGGATTGCGGCGTGGTGCCGTTGCTATATAAACTGCACAGCGGGTTAGTTGCAGAAAAGAAAGCAGATATTAAAAAATTAAAAAATAACTTTCTAGGTATTTAGCGTTTCTATCATTCGCTTATATATGATAGAATAGAGGATATGGGCAAGGTTAAGGTTTATTCTATTAGTAGAAGTGAGAAGCGCCGAATATTCGATGAATTATTTGAGGTGATTTCAAATTTAAAAAATAAAACAGAAGCAGTAGATTTTTTGTTTGGGTTGCTTACGCCCAGCGAAGTGTTGATGACCGCAAGAAGAATCCAGATTGCCAAGATGCTTCTTGGTGATTATGGTTACGATGACATACAAAGAAAATTAAAAGTTAGTCATACAACAATAAATAAAGTTGAGCATTGGTTGAAGGAGAATGAGGACAGGAACAAGTTTATCGCAGCAAAAATTGAAAAAGCGATTATTAATAAGAGTAAAACGCACAAGCCAAAAAACTTGCTGGATAAATACGCACATCATCGATTTATCAAAGAATTACTGCAGTAGTTTTCTATCATTTGATAATATATGATAGAAAACATATCTAAGGACTTGTTTATGAAAATTTTAATTGGGACGAATAATCAGGACAAGCTCAAACAATTTCAACGGATTTTTGAAGATTTGGGCGCGGATGTCGAATTGGTTTCGCTGGCAGAGGCGGGCATTACGGATGATGTGGAGGAGGACGCGGATAATATTTTGGATAATGCCAAAAAGAGAGCCAAATTTTATGCGGAAAAATCCGGATTGCTGGCGCTGTCGGATGATTTGGGACTTTTTGTGGACGCATTGGGTGGTGAACCGGGCGTGCATGCCAAGCGCTGGCATGACGGGACAGAACATGATCGCTGTTTGAAATTGCAGGAAAGATTGAAGGATGTGCCAGCAGAAAAAAGAACTTGTCGCTATACTGGTGTCGTGTCAATTTATGATCCAGAGAAAAAAGAATTTTGGAATTACGAGAATAACGTGGAAGGATTTATTTCCGATGAATTCAAGGGCGATCTAGGCTTCGGTTATGATCCGATTTTCAAATTTGCCGATGGCCGACATTTCGCTGAATTTACCGATGCCGAAAGATATGTCGTTAGTCATCGTGGCAAAGGAGTTAGAGAATTTTTAAAATACATTGAACATGAAAATTGAGAAGAAAATTTTGTCAGAATATTTTGAGGCCGTAAAAAATGGCAGCAAGACTTTTGAATTGCGCTTGGCGGATTGGGAATGCAATGTTGGCGACGTTCTGGTCTTGCGGGAGATTGATGAAAACAGAAATTATACTGGCCGAGAAATCGAGAAAGAAGTGACTTATGTCTTGAAGACCAAGGATGTCGAGCTGTTCCCGAAAGAAGACGTGGAAAAATTTGGTTATCAAATAATTTCTCTAAAATAGCTTACTTTTGCCTTTTCAAAGGAAATATTGTAAACTTTATTTATTATGTTAGACATCAAATACATCCGAGAAAACTCGGACAAAATGAAAGAGGCGATTGTGAACAAGAACATCAAATTGGACTTGGATGCGCTTTTGGTTTTGGATGACAAAAGAAGAGCGGCGATGCAGTTTGTGGAAGAATTGAACGCGAAGAAAAATAAATTGAATGACTTGATCCAGCAGGCGACGCTGGAAAATCGGGCGACTTTGATTGAGCAAGGCAAAGTGATCAAAGAAAAAATGGAAAAAGCGGAACCGAAATACCGAGCGTTGAAAAAATCCTACGACGAGTTGATGGCGCAGGTGCCGACCATTCCATCAGAAGATACACCAGTCGGGAAAGATGACAGCGGCAATGTGGAAGTGTATAAGGTCGGAGAAATTCCGCAATTTGATTTTACACCCAAGACGCATATCGAATTGGCGGAAACATTGGACATTATTGATTTCGAAAAAGGGGCGAAAGTTTCCGGGTATCGTGGATATTATCTGAAAAATGAAGGCGCGACTTTGGCGATGGCACTCATGATGTATGCGATGAACAAAATGGTGGAAAAAGGTTTTGCGCCAATGATCACGCCGACCTTGATCAAGGGCCAAGCTTTGTTTGGCAGTGGTTATTTTAAAAGTTTGGAATATGACAGTGAAGTGGATAATATTTATCAGATCGCGACTTCCGACAAAGAGGTGGACGGACAATTTAGCAAGGAAAAGAAATTTTTGATCGGCACCGCGGAACCAGCCTTGCTGGCCTATTTTGCGGATGAGGTTTTGGAAGAAAAGGATCTGCCGATTCGGGTGTGCGGGTATAGTCAATGCTATCGCAGTGAGATTGGGGATTATGGCAAGGACAACAAGGGCTTGTATCGTGTGCATGAATTTATGAAAGTGGAACAGGTCGTAATTTCTAGAGCTGATATTGATGAGTCGACAAAACTGCAGGAAGAAATGGTGGCGATTTCCGAAGAGATTCACAAGGAACTGGGACTGCCATATCGCAAGTTGCAAATTTGTACCGGCGACATGGCGCCGGGGAAATTCCGTGCGTTTGATTTGGAAGCCTGGATGCCGGGACTAAATCGTTGGGGGGAAACCGGATCAGCTTCGAATTTTGTGGATTGGCAAGCACGTCGTTTGAATGTGAAATACAAAGACGCCGAAGGCAACAAAAAATTTGCCTATCTTTTGAATAATACGGTTTTGCCGTCCGTGCGGCCACTGATTGCGATTTTGGAAAATTACCAACAAGCCGACGGCAGTGTGAGGATTCCGGAGGTGCTGCAGAAATATATGCCGGGCGGGACAAGTGTCATAAAAAAGAAATAGCTGAAAAGCCCTTGACAGAGGGCTTTTTTTGATGCCTATTGTTGAAAAAATTGAGCTTGGTATAATGTATGGGTAATAAGTAATTCACCCCAGTTAAATAGGCTTCGCCTAAAATCCTACGGATTTTATTTAACGGGGTAAAACAAAAACATGAAAAAAATGCTGACACTGGCATTGGCGATTGCGGCACTGGCAACAGTGAATGTTGCTTTCGCGAAGGCTGACGAAACAACGCGACAAAATTTCAAGGAGAAGGTGGAGCAATGGAAGGAGCAACGGCAAGCGTCTTTGGAAAAAATAAAACAGCAGAAGGAAGAATTTAAGGCGAATAGGGAAAAATTTACCGCCGAAAGATGTGCCAAAATTAATGAACGGGTTCAGGAGCGAACCACTAATTTTGACAGCGCGGGCGCGAAGCATACTAAGGTTTATGCGAACTTGATTGAGCGGATCAACAAGTTCATCACGCGCTTTGATGAGGCGAAGTTGGACACGACAACCATCAAGTCCCACTTGGCGCTATTGCAGACCAAGATTGATAAATTCAAAGAAGATTACGCGGCGTACATCGCTAAATTAAAGGAAACCAAAACAGTCACTTGCGGACATTCCGAAGGTGAATTCAAGGGCACGCTGCTGGAAGCGCGGACGCTTTTGAAAACGGTGCACGCCGACGCGGCAGACATCCGGACCTATGTGCGCGAAACCATCTTGGTTGATCTGAAAGTGCTCAAAGCGCAGCTGCCGAAAACTGAGGAAAATAAAGACTAACATAATTGGCAAATAAAAAAATAATACAATGAACAAAAAAATTATTACAATAGTTGCGATTATGGCCTTGGTCGTCGTTGCGTTGGTGGCGGCGGTGGCAATGCGCAATAATGAATCCGTCAGTGAGGGACAAAAGGCGACCAAGACAAGCCAGCCGGCGGACAAAACGGAGAACAAAACAACGGCCGCGGCGCAGCCAACAGGGGACGCGGATGTGGACGCGATCAACAAAGACTTGGATTCAGTGAGTGACGAGGATTTTAGCGACAATTTTCTGTCGGACACATCCGTCGGACTGTAGGCATAAACGTATAAATGATAAAACAACCTGATTGATGGGTTGTTTTATTTTTATATAGTGATACAATATCACTATGGAGAAACAAAGAATAATTGCCCATCTGGATCTGGACGCGTTTTTTGCTTCGGTGGAGGAGCGGGAGACGCCCTGGATGGCCGGGAAGCCGATTGTGGTCGGTTCTGATCCAATGGAGGGTCGTGGGCGCGGCGTGGTTTCCAGCCAATTATGCGGCCAGAGCCTATGGCATCCGCTCAGCTTTGCCGATTTCCAAAGCTTGGCAGTTTTCACAGGCTGCCGTGCGGAAAGGTCTGCCGGAAGCGATTTTTGTGACGCCGGATTTTCGGAAATATTCCAAAGCCTCGCAGGCGGTCATGGCGATCATTCAAAAATATTCAGCGGTCATGCAACAGGCTAGCGTGGACGAGGCTTATTTTGATTTGTCGCACGTCGGCAGCTTTGAAAAAGCCACGGAGGTTTGTCGAGAAATAAAAGCGCTGATTAAAACGCAGGAAAGAATAACGGCGTCAATTGGCTTTGGTCCAAATAAGCTGATTGCCAAAATTGCTTCGGATATGCAGAAGCCGGACGGGCTAACTGTAATAATTCCCGAAAAAGTCGAAGAATTTCTTGAGCCGTTATCAATTAGAAAAATTCCCGGTATTGGACCAAAGACGGAAGAGCAGCTGAATAAATTAAAAATATATAAAGTCCAAGATTTGAAAAAATATTCGCAAATGCAGTTGCAAGAAATGCTCGGCAAGTGGGGCGTGGCGTTATTTTTCAAAATTCGCGGTATTGATGATTCGGAAGTGGTGGAAGAATATGAAGCCAAATCGATTGGGGAACAAGAAACATTTTTTGAAGACACGCTGGATTTCAAAACGGTGATGGAGAAATTGGAGGGTTTGTGTCAGGGCGTGTTTTGTAGTTTTCAGGAAAGCGATTTCAAGACTTTCCAGAATGTGACCATCACCGTGCGCTTCGCGGATTTTGCCACCAAGACGCGGTCGCACACTTTGAAAAAATCAGAGAAGACTTTAAAGGCGCTGAAACAAGAATCCATGAAGCTGATCTTTCCGTTTTTTGACGCGCGCGAAAACCCTAGGAAAAAGCGCATTCGGCTCATTGGCGTGCGGGTGGAAAAGCTCAAATAATGGCTTATTTTCAAACACTTGACAGGTTTTTAGGAATCAGCTAGAATAATAAAGCTTACAAAAAAGTAATCGGTTAACAACAAAAAAGCTAAAACTCTCAACTAACAATTGATTAGGGTGAATGCAGAGGATACAGCAATTAAAGTATTTTCAATAATATTTTTGTTGCTGTGTTTTTTATTCCCAATCACGTCGATTGAGTTTTGAAGACAAGAACTTTAATAATCTAATATATGTTCAGCAAGTAAATTTAATCGCAATTTTTTGCGATTAGTCCTCGTCCGCCGCAAGGCGGACAAATAGAGTCTATTTCAAACTTAGAGAATTTAAAACTTCTTTATTCACCCTATGGAATAAGCGGCTATGCCGCTACCGCTCTGCGGTATTCCACAGGGTAAAGTCTTAGAGTAAAATCTAAGCAAAATGAAGCAATTCATTTTTTTTGAGAGTTTGATCCTAGCTCAGGATGAACGCTGGCGGCGTGGATAAGGCATGCAAGTCGAGAGGGTTTAGACCCTCGGCAAACGGGTTAGTAATACATAGGAATTTTCCCAAAAGTCGTGGATAATCCGGAGAAATCCGGGACAATACACGATATGCTCTACGGAGTAAAGATTTATCGCTTTTGGAGAAGCCTGTGTCCTATCAGCTAGTTGGTGGTGTAAAGGACCACCAAGGCTATGACGGGTAGGGGGTGTGAGAGCACGGCCCCCAACATTGGAACTGAGACACTGTCCAAACTCCTACGGGAGGCTGCAGTCGAGAATATTCCACAATGGTCGCAAGACTGATGGAGCGACGCCGCGTGCAGGATGAAGGCCCTTGGGTCGTAAACT
>JBAZBJ010000012.1:0-44976 GCA_041671525.1 Parcubacteria group bacterium | reverse complement strand
GAGGCAGTGAATGAACTGGACAGGCTCTCCCACCTCAGGGGGTTCAAATGGAACAGATATGAACTTATTCACATCATTGAGAAATACAAGCAATACACATGACAAAGAGGAGTTTCTATTG
Source organism: Parcubacteria group bacterium (assembly GCA_041671525.1). Classification (GTDB taxonomy): domain Bacteria; phylum Patescibacteriota; class Minisyncoccia; order Moranbacterales; family UBA2206; genus UBA11098. Next base: position 44,855 of record JBAZBJ010000012.1, on the reverse strand, counting down.
CCAAAAGGTTTGTGGTGAGGTGGGGTTCTCCATTGAGGAATGGAATAAGGCTTTAAAATTCTGCAATGATGCAGGAATTGAAGGAATAGAAAGGGATAAAATACTGAGCCCAGAACTATTCCCTTGTGAAACCCAGTGTGATGCCTGCATCAATATTGTATTAGACACTCAGATGAAAAATAGACAACTCAAGAATGGCAATCAGTAAGAAAACAAGGCTGGCAGTCCACCAGAAATTTGGGGGGCATTGTGCCTACTGTGGCAGGGAGATCACCATGAGGGAGATGCAAGTTGACCATGCCAAGCCACAAGGCTCCATGAGGAGGATTGGCTGGACTCTGGAGGGCAAGCCCATCTATGAGGACATCCACAACATCAAGAACCTGATTCCATCCTGCAGATATTGCAACAACTACAAGGGTGGGAACAACATTGAGGGGCTGAGGCATTTCATCAAGAACCTTGCCTCCAGCCACCAGTTGATGTTTGCATCCCATTCCAAGGGCATGGTTCTGCAGGGGCTGGGCATCATCCAAGTCCATCCATGGGATGGTAAATTCTATTTTGAGAAACAACCAAAACAAATTGAACATGAGGATATTAGTGAAATTCCCTACCAGACAAAGGACTGATAAGTTTTTCAGAACACTGGGCAAGTACATCGCCATGGCTGATAATCTTGACCAGATCAGGTTTGTCATCACCTGTGACCTTGATGACCCAGAGATGAACAACCCTGCAATCAGGGCAGTCATGGATGATATTCTCAATTTAGAGTACCACTATGGCAACTCCAGAACCAAGATTGAGGCTTGCAATGCTGATGTGCCACCAGATGGCTGGGACATCCTGCTGCTGGCATCAGATGACATGATTCCAGTGGTAAAAGGCTGGGACACCATCATCAAAGCCAAGATGGAGGAGAACTTTCCTGATCTGGATGGGGTGCTGCATTTCTGGGATGGGCACCAGAAAGACCACATCAACACCCTGAGCATCATGGGCAAAAAGTGGTATGACAGGTGGGGCTACATCTACAACCCAGCCTACAGAACCATGTGGTGTGACACTGAGTACACTGAGGTGAGCAGGATGTTTGGCAGGGAGGCATACAGCAGGGAGGTGATCATTGAGCACCAGCACCCATACAACCATGACACCCCATGGGATGAACTGTACAAGAGGAATGAGCAGGACTCAGGCTTTGATGCCCAACTTTTCCAGAGGAGGAAAGCCAACAATTTCTACATCCACTCAGTGATGATCATCCAGCAGGGCAGGGTGGGGGACATTCTGATCTGCCTGCCCATTGCCAAGCATTATGCTGACCAGAACATGGTGGTGTACTGGTTCTGCCTCAAGGAGTACCACAACCTGTTCAGGGGCATCAACTATGTCACCCCAGTGACCCAGCCAGTGAAAGTCAGCCATGTGGTTGATCTCTCCTTTGGATGGTATGAAACCCCAGTGCAGGCATGGTGGGACAAGCACCAGCAGAACTTTGAGAGTTTTGTGGCAGCAAAGTACCATCTGGCAGGAGTGAACCTCCAGAAAAGGTGGAAACTGGAGTGGCACAGGGACTACATGAGGGAACGGGACTTGTTTCACAGGGTCATGGGAATAGGGGACAGAACAGACTACATCCTGACTCAGGAAGAAACACACATTGGTAAGTTCATAACTTGTTCAAAACCAAACAAGATTGAACTGCACCAAGTTGGAGATTTCTCTATCTTTGATTGGTATGAGATCATCAGGGGAGCCTCTGAAATCCATTGTATAGATTCTGCTTTGTCCAATTTCATAGAGGCTGTCCCTGAGTTCTGGGGGATAGAGAAACATATTTATCTGAGAGCCAGAGAGAAAGACTCAGACTACTTTTTGAGGAGCATCTACAAAAACAACTGGATATATGAATAAAACAACCTACAGAAAAGACAGCAAAGCCACTGGAGTGCTCAACTACAGGCTTGGCTCCAAAGACATTTCCTATCCTCTGCAGCACAGGTATGGCTCCCATCTGCCCCTGTTGCTGGATGTCCTTTCCCAGTGCAACATCAAAAGTGTGCTGGAGATTGGGCTGGGAGAGTGCTCAACACCTATTCTGGCATCACTGGGCACCATAGAAATTGTTGAGCAGGGAGAGGTCAGCACCTTTTCCCCTGCATTTGTGGAATGGGGACAGAAAGAATTCCCCCATGCCAAAATCCACATTGCACTGGGCAAGGATTCATGGAGGGAACTGCCTCTGGCAGACCACTATGATCTGGTGTTCATTGATGGGTATGAGTACTCAAGGGTGGACATTGCCAACTGGGCAGCAGATCATGCTGATGTGATCATCCTGCATGACACTGAGCCTGAGGCTGTGTGTTATGGCTGGGACAGGCTGAACATCCCATGGTACAGGTATGACTACACAGATTTCATCCCCAATGCCACTGTGTTCTCCAGAAAACCATTGAACCTATGAGCAAGATCATCATTGAAAGCCTATTGAACAAAATCCCTCTGGACACCATGATGCTGGTGGAAAGGCACATCTATACAGTGCAGGAATGCCTGCTGTGGACTCTCTACAAGAGGGTGTCTGGGGATGTGGTGGAACTGGGCTGCAACAGGGGGAACATGGCTATCTACACCCAGAGCATCCTCAGGGCAAAGTCAGCCAACAAGAGCCTCCATGTGTATGACTCCTTTGAGGGGCTCCCCCCTCATTCTGCCATGGATGAAAGCCCAGACAGGACAGCCAAAAAGGGTGATCTGGGAGCAACAGTGCAGGAACTGCTTGACTTTTTTGAGAGGTACAATGTGCCTTGTCCCCTTATCCACAAGGGCTGGTTCAAAGACCAGAAATACCCTGACAAGATCAGTTTTGCCTTTCTGGATGGGGATTTCTACCAGAGCATCCTTGACTCATGGGAGGCAGTCTATCCAAGGCTCTCAGATGGAGCCATTGTGTGTGTCCATGATTATGGGTTCAATCCCTTGGTAGGGGTCAAGAGAGCCTGTGATGAATTTCTGGCTGACAAGCCACACCTGATGTTCTGGGATGACTATGTTGCAACCTATATCTTTTGAGCCATGCACCTACTGGTAATTCCAACATACAACAGACCCATCTACCTCCAGAAAACACTGGAGAGCCTTGCCAAGGCTGTTATTGATCAGCCCAATGTTCTGGTCTGGGTGACAGATGATGGCTCCACAGACCCCAGAGTGGAGCACCTCTGCAGGCAATTTGCCCAATACCATTTGCTGACTTATTTTCAAACAGGCACCAATATTGGGGTGGCAGGCAATCTGCTGAGGGGCATTGAGGAGGTTCTTGCCAACATGAGCAGACCCCCAGAGTCTATTGTGACTCTTGATAGTGATTTCATGGTCAAGCCACAGTTCCTTTGTAGTTTGTGGGACTTGCTGGCACAGGAAGGCTCCCCTGACACCATCATCACTGGATTCAATGCCACCTCACACCCTATCATCACCCAGAGGGATGGGTATGCTGTCAAGCAATCCATTGGAGGGGGGAACCTCTGCTGCACTCTGGAGGCATACAAAAGGCACATCAAGCCAAATCTGGTGGATGCCATGTGGGATTGGAGGATGTGCAGCACCATCCAGAGAGTACATGGGAAACTGATCTGCATCACCCCCAGCATCTGCCAGCACATTGGCATGGTGTCAGTGATGAATCACCCCCAGGCAGATGTAGCAATGGATTTCACCCTATAAATCAAGCAGATATGTTTCATGTTCAAGAACAGTTCAGAGTCACATCAGGTGCCCTGCCATCCTCATCAGGGAATGGGAATAATGGAGTATTTGAGATCAAGATCAAGGAAACCTATGCTGTGGGAAAGTCCAGAAATGTCACCCTTTTCTGCATTGCATCAGATGGCATGGGCTGGGAGCACCTGAGTGTCCATGCAGCCATTGGCAACAGCACATTCACCCCATCATGGGACATGATGTGCATGGTCAAAAATATGTTCTGGAATGATGAGGACACAGTGGTTCAATTTCACCCACCCAAGAGCACCTATGTGAACAACCACCCCAATGTGCTCCACTTGTGGAGAAAAATAGATCTCAACCAGCCACTGCCAGACCCCATCATGGTTGGCATTAAATCTCTGAACAGATGAAAAGACACTTGAGCACAAACATAGCAGGACTGCTGAGGGCTGCAGGAAAAAGGAGCATGAAAGGGCTCCTGACCAAGGATGATGGCACAGATGCCAGTGATCAGGAGGTCAGGGACTATCTGGCTGAGTGCCTGCTGAAAGGTTGGAAACTCATTCCTGTAGGGGATTGCACCAACTTTGATCACCAGAAAGGATGCCAAGGGCACCCAGATGCAGAGATCAAGAACCAACTGAAAAAGGAATTGCTGATCACCTCCAAAAAGGAAAAGCCATGAAATGTAAAAGATGCAATATGCAAATGTCACCAGAAAGGACTGATGAAATCTTAACCGATTTGGTTGATGGTGAAAAGCCAGAAAGACTCTGTGATGATTGCATTGGTATATTAATCCGCACAGGAAAAGCACCAATAATGCAACAAGATAAACCATTAAGGCACAGATACCCTTTATGAGAAAGAGGATTAAAATACCCATCTATTTAGGGGAACTGCATATCATTCAAGAGGCAGATTTAGATCAGATCAAGCAAAAATATGATTTGAAACATATGGATGGTGCTGCTGCTATTGTTTTCAAAATCAGTGAACCAAACTGCATGACAAAGTACATGATGGCATTCACCTTTGATTGCACTCCCTCCATGATAGCCCATGAAGCCCTCCACATTGTGGCTCACATCTACAAGGACAGGGGAATTGAGTTTGATAGATATAATGATGAGAGCCAGTGCTATCTGCTGGGCTGGATTGTAGAAAAGTGTTTTAAAGTATTGAAAATTAATTGACTATGTGCAACTGTATAGATATTAATCTTGGAACATATAAAGCAGCCATTCCCATGTGGTTTGACCTAAGAAAGAGAGTTGTGGACATTGATGTTTGTCTGGCTCTGGAGATAAAAAACCTCTGGTGGATGGGTATATATACCATTGAGAGTTGCTGTGGGCACAACAAAGTTGATGGCTACATTGCAGTGGATGACAGTTGCATCATACATATGCTTGATCTTGGATATCAGGAATATCAGGATAAAGCGGGATTCTTTTATCCCAAATCAGTTCCCAGAATTATTGATGATTTACTTACTCAGGACAACGACATTGAGGTAGTTGGACATTGTGGGAATTGTGGAGTAGAGTATCATATTCACAAGATAAACGCCTTGGATGGGCTTAAAAAATCCAACAAAAACACTATGAATGTAAGAGCAAAATTTGTCTGTTATGGGATTAAGGACAATCCCCCATCAGAGAGCAAGACAGTCACCTTTGGTGCTGTGGTTTCTGGCAGTGAGGAGAATAAGTCATTCTCCAAATTCACCCCATCTGGCAGTCTGGAAATGATCATCAGTTATGATACACCAGCCAGCGAAGCCTTTGAGCAGGGCAAGGAGTATTACCTTGACATTTCACCTGCTGAGTGATCTGATTTCAAAACTAATCTTAAGAAAGGAGCAAACATGAAATTCAAGGTCAAGAAAGTACTCAGGAAAATCAAGAGGTTCCCATTCTGGAGAAAGGAATGGACGTGGACTCTGTATGCCAAGAATGGCAAGGTCATTGGAACCAGTGGCAGGGAGTCCTACCAGAACAGGCAGGAATGCCTTGACATCATCAACCAGATCAAGGGCTGTGCCATCAGGGCTGAGGTCTGGATTGTTGATGGCAAGAAAGAAACCATTCATATCTCACAGGTCTGATGCCACTCACAGATGAGTCCCCCATGCCATGGGGAATGCACCAAGGCAAGCAGATGATGGATGTGCCTGCAGACTACCTTGTCTGGCTCTATGAGAACAACAAGGTCAATGGGGATGTCAAGAGGTACATTGAGTCCAACATGGACACCCTCAAACTGGAGATTGAGCAAAAGAAAAAGAGATCAAAACACTGATTCAACAACCTCAAAAACAACGAACTATGGCAACAAAATCAAAATCTGCAGGCAAGGGCAACCAGCCCCCTGCACAGGTCAAGGAGGTCAAGGCACAGACCCCCCCCAGACCAGCAGCCAACCCCCACAAGGAGGAGATTCCAAAGGGCAAGGCAAAGTGCCAGTTCTGCACCCACATCCAGCCCCTCAAGAGGGGGGATGATTCCATCTCAAGGCTGCAAGGCACCTGTGAGGTGACCAGAAAGATTGTCTGGATGACCTTTTTTTGTGACAAATTCAACCTCAAGCCATGAGCACCTACAACTTTGGAACAGCAAGTGCTGGCAGGATAGCAACCTGTCACCCTGATCTCAAGAAAATCCTCCTCACAGCCCTCAGTGTGAGTGATGTAGACTTTGGAGTGAGTGAGGGATTCAGATCAGTGGCAGATCAGCAGAGGTATTTCAAGGAGGGCAAGAGCAAGATTGATGGGGTGACTACACTGGGCAAGCACAACTCCATGCCATCCATGGCTGCTGACATCTATCCCTTTGTGGGAGGCAAGGCAAACTATGACCTTGAAACCCTCTCCTATCTGGCTGGCATCTTTCATGCTGTGTCAGAAATGCTCTACAATCAGGGAGCCATCACCCACCACCTCAGATGGGGTGGCAACTGGGACATGGATGGGGAAATCCTGATTGATCAATCCTTTGATGACAGACCACACATTGAACTGGTGGCATGAAAAAGAACCCCACTCCCCTGTCAGGCTTTTTCCATGTATGGCTGGGCGGCTATGCCATGAATCAACAGGCAGGGGGTGGGTTTCAATCCATCAAAAAGGGGCAAACAAGCCCCTAAGTAGGGGCTCAAACACTACAGCAATGACCAAATTGAAAACATACAGAGTCCACAACTACCGCAGGGGGGTGATGCACACAACTCTGGTGGTGACCACCAGCCAGCAAAGAGCAGCCCAGATCACAGGCATCTCAGAGCACTACATCAGGAACTATGGCACCACTGGAACAGCCATGGCAGGATTGGAGCCCAACACCCACTATGTGGAGGTAGAAAAGAGTGGGGAGAACCCATTCATCTTTTCAGAGCAGGAGATAGGGGTGCCCATGCTCTGGGCAGAATTCAAAGCCAAGGTGGACAACCACAGGAAAGAGTGCCCAACCCACAGAGATACCCTGATGAAATATGCCAGATAAAGAACATATGAAAAAGTACAAATATATGACCATCAGGGTGAGGGCAGAGGAGCCTGTATTTGAGGGCAAGCCTGAGTATGAGGTCATCAACAATAAGACCAAGGCTGTCCTTGGGTTGATCTACTGGCACAAGCCATGGAAAGAGTATGTGTTCACCCAGTATCAGCAGAATATCATTTTCAACAATGGATGCCTGCATGATCTGCTGGATTTTATGGAAAATGAAATCCCCCTGTATGATGTCTAAATTGACAGCCCCTCAACTCAAGGCATTGACCATTCTGGTCAACACAGACTATGCCCATCCCATTGCTCCCAAAGGCTTTGCTGAGGCAATGTGGAAAGGCACTGACACCACACTGGGGAACAGGTACTGGACAAGGGCAGCAGCCATGTCAGGAGGGTCATATCTGGGCAAACTGGTGCAGAAAGGCTGGGTGAGATGGGTGCATGACCCAGATGGCTATGTCATCACAGAAAAAGGCAAGGAAATCCTCAAAAACAGCAACAAATGAGTAAAAAAGAAATATTCACCTGTGACATCCATGGATGCACCAATGAGGCTCACTTGAAACAAATCCCAATTCAAGTCATTTTCACCACTGAGCAAACTGAGGGCTGCAATGTAGAGCCCTACCTTTCAACTGTGACCATGGACATCTGTGAGGAGCACATGAAATATCTACTGACAGGGCACTACATCTTTGCCAATGGAGCACAGGGATTCAATGAATATAATCTGACCATAAACAGCACCACATGAGAGCAGTGATCACCCTATTGCAAAAGGAATATCTCAGGCTGACTGACCTGTCCATAGAGGCACACAGGCTGGGCATGGTAGAACTCTATGAGGACATTGATCAGGTGATGGCTGGCATACTGGAGGCAATCAAAATCTTGAAAGATGGAATACATTAAGAAAACATGGCTCACTCCAAATTCAGCATCAACCAGTTCAGTTGTGGCTTATTCTGGAAAGTGTAAATACAGAGGAAAAATGATTGATGATGCCTATCTGGAGATAGCAGACTGTAGAGGTAAAGTCAATCTACACATTGCAGGCAGTGAAACAAAGGCTGATTTCATCAATAAGATGAAATTGTTGAGGTCTGAGTTAGATTCATTCATAAACCATTTAGAAACAGATCATGCAGAAAATCATTCTTGAGATCACCACAGTCAATGATGCCAAGCCTCAGGCAGTGGCAGAAACCCTTGAGCAGATGACAGGCAGGAAATGCAGGCTGGTCACCCCTCCCTCAGAGGAGGAAATGAGGGTCAATGCCAATGGCATACACACTGACACCATTCCCTTGTCAGGTAGTGAAAAAGAGATATTCATCATGGGAGCCAAGTTCACCAAAGATTGGATGACTGAAACCCCTTGAAAAGTTATCAACTACACCCCCACCAGATGGGAAAGTCCCTATAGGTGAATCACCTATTCATTAACCTTTTAAAAAGGAGATCAGAAATGAGAACAAAAACAATCTTTGCGGTCTTGTCACTGTTCCTGATGACCATGATTGCAATGCCTCCCTCAGGGGCTGGCATCACCCAACAGGAACAGGTCAGTGTGACCCAGACTATGCAGACAGTGGATGTCATGGAGGCATTTGCCTATGAAATGACCCCCACCATCACCATGCAGTGCCCTTGGATGGGCTATGAGCCAGAGCAGGCACAGGAGGAGATCATCTTTGTAGAATGCCTGCAGATTCAACCCATCAGCCCTGAGGCAAGTCCAACAGACTTTGTGAGGCTCTGGTACACCCACACACAGATGGAGCCAGCAAGTCACTCACCCACTATCCAGCACCTTTGGCAATGCTGACTACCTACCATCAAAAACTCACTGGAGAGCCCTGCAGAAATGTAGGGCTTTCCTTGTTTATCAGCCCCTCCCAGTGCCCCATCCAAGCCCCTTAAAAAAGTTATGAAATAGCCACCCCTCCAGAGGGTGAACCCTTTAACTTTGCTCCTGATCAAATTCACTGAAACATGGAACAGACCCAGTACAAACATGGCACCTTTGCCTACAGATCACCCAAGGAACTCAAAAAACACCCCAACAACCCCAGATTCATCCTTGATGAGGACTTTGAAAGGCTGGTGGAATCAGTCAAGAAACTCCCAGACCTCTTTGAGGGCAGACCCATCATCATCTCTGACAGAACAGGTGAACTCATCATCCTTGCTGGCAACCAGAAATATGATGTGGCAAAATACCTCAAACTGAAAACAGTCCCCACATTCCTCATCCCAAACCTCTCAGAGGCTCAAGAGCAGGAGATCATCATCAGGGACAATATCACCAATGGTCAGTGGGATTGGAACTCCCTAAATGCACCAGAATGGGCTGATCTGCCCCTTGAAGAATGGGGATTGCCCCCAATGATGACCATAAATGAACCAGAGGAGGACAATGAGGCTCCAAAAGCCAAATTGCCTGTGATCTGCCCCCACTGTGGAAAAGATATCCATGAACCAGTGGAATAAAACACTGAGAAAATATGTCAAACCTGTCATCAGATCAGAATTCACCATCCCAGACCAAGGATGGAAAGCCAAGGAAACCAAGGAAACTCACAGACAAGCAATTCCTTGACATCCTGAGGGCAAATGCTGGGCTCTATGCCAGAACTGCCAGAGCCATCACTGAGAAATATGGTCTGGCTTACTCAAGGCAGTCAGTCAGGGACAGGGCACAGAAATTCCCTGCAGAGGAAACAGACATCCAAGAGCAGATGGTGGATGTGGCTGAGGAAACCCTGATTGACATAATGAGGGGCAAGGACAAGAAAATAGCCCTCAGGGCAGCAGAGTCATACCTCAAGGCAAAGGGCAAACTGAGGGGTTATGGTGACAGCCTTGATCTGACCTCAGGCAACAAACCCATTGAGCCATTCAGTGGTGTCCTGCCCATCCACAAGCCCAAACAGGAGGATAATGAGGGATGATGCAGGGCACTGGCATATATGAGCAGCAGATTGAGGCTTTCAACACAGGGCTGTTCAACCTCTATGTCCACAGGGGTGGTGCCAGATCATCCAAGACTACCTCTATCATCCAGTTCTGGCTCACATGGGCATTCTACCAGAATGAACTCAAAAGGGTTCCAATAGTCAGGAAAAAGGCAACATGGTGCAGGGCAACCACCCTCTTTGACTTTATCAGGGTGGCAACTGACATGGGGGCATACCAAGAATGCAAATACAATGACCAGAAAGGCATCCTCAAGTACAAGAATGTGGAGTTCTGGTTTGGAGGGCTGGATGATGCCCAGAAAATCCATGGATTCACCTCTGATGGGGTCTGGATAAATGAGGCAAATGAGGCTCAAAAGGAGGATTTTGACCAACTGGAGATGAGATGCTCAGGCTTTGTCATCCTTGACTACAATCCCAATGTGGCTGATGATCACTGGATAGTGCATGAGGAGATGAGGCAGGGTGCCTGTCTGATCACCAGTACAGTCATAGACAACCCCTTTGCCCCTGCCAATGTGGTCAGAAAGATCATGTCCTATGAGCCCACAGAGGAGAACATTGCCAGAGGCACTGCCAACAAGAACAAGTGGCTGATCTATGGCAAGGGTGTCAGGGCTGTCATTGAGGGGCTGATCTATCCAGACATCATCATTGTTGAGGAAATCCCCAATGAGATCAAGAAAAGGTTCTATGGGATGGACTTGGGTTATTCAGTGGATGTCACTGCAATCCTTGAGATAGGCATGAGGCAGGAGTCCATCTGGATAGATGAGCAATGCTACCTGACCCACCAGTTGACAGGTGACATCATCAAAACCTACAAGAAACTCCCAAAATACAAGGTCTGGTCTGAGAGTGCTGACCCAAGGATGGTGGATGAGATATACAATGCAGGCATCAACATCCATCCTGTCAAGAAACCAGCAGGCTCAGTCATGGCTGGAATCAACAGAGCCCAAGAATTGAAAATCTATGTCACTGAGAGGTCAGTCAATACCATCAAGGAATTCAGAAACTACACCTATCAGCAGGACAAGAATGGCAAGTATATCAATGAGCCCATCACAGAAAAGAACCATGCCATGGATGCCATGAGATATGTGGTCTATATGGAACTGCTGGGCAAGAAACTCAAGTCAAAACAGGAACTATCATCAATCTTTCATTAATACCCTACAACAATGGAACTTAAAGACATATTAGCACTCCCAAGTGTGGCAGATCAGGTGAAAGAACTGCAGAAAAGATATCCTGCAGCCCCAGACATCACCAACATTGAAAAGCAGTATGATCAGCAACAGCATGACATCATGGACATTGCCAAAAGACCTGACAAGCAGATCAAGGATGAGGCTGGCAACGTAACAAGCATTGAGTCAGTGGGCAGGGTGGCTATAGCCCTGCAGCAGTTGATTGTCAAGAGAGCAGTGGCTTTCCTGTTTGGCAACCCTGTCAAGTACCAGAGCAAGCCAGAGAGTGATCAGCAGAAAACCCTCTATGAGGCAATCAAGAAAATACAAGCCAAGGTCAAGGTCAACTCATTCAATAGGAGGGTGGCAAGGGAGATGTTCAAGGCTACAGAGGCAGCAGAGTGCTGGTTCCCTGTAGAGGAGCAGAATGAGTTCTATGGCTTTCCCTCCAAGTTCAAACTCAGGGTGGCTCTATTCAGTCCTCTGAATGGGGATGAGTTGTTCCCTATCTTTGACAATCTGGGTGATCTGGTGGCATTCTCAAGAGGCTACACCCTCACAGCCCCTGATGGAAATGCTGTCAAGTACTTTGAAACATGGACTGCTGAGAAATACATCAAATTCAAGGAGGAAAAGGAGGGATGGGTCATTGAACTCACCACTGCCAGTGTCCTCCAAAAGATACCCATCATCTATGGCAGGCAGGACAAGCAGGAGTGGTACAATGTGCAGGGACTCATAGACAGGCTGGAGAAACTCTTGAGCAACTTTGCTGACACCAATGACTACCATGCCAGCCCCAAAATCTTTGTCACAGGCACCATTGTTGGATTCTCCAAAAAGGGGGAATCTGGAGCCATCATTGAGGGGGAGGATGGTGCCACTGCTGAGTACCTTGCATGGCAATCAGCCCCTGAGTCAGTCAAACTGGAGATCAGCAACCTCCTCAACATGGTCTACACCATCAGCCAGACACCTGACATCTCCTTTGAAAGCCTCAAGGGAGTGGGTGCAGTGTCTGGAGTGGCTCTGAAACTGATGTTTCTGGATGCCCATCTCAAGGTGCAGGAAAAACTGGAAATCTTTGATGAGTACCTCCAGAGGAGAATCAATCTGCTCAAGGCTTTCTGTGCCCTAATGAACACATCCCTTGCCAAGGAGGTCAATCTGGAGATAGTGCCAGATGTGACCCCATTCATGGTGGATGACCTCAAGACCCTTGTGGAAACCCTTGTCACAGCCAATGGCAACAAGCCCATCATGTCCCAGAAAACATCTGTGGAGTACAGTGGTCTGGTGGAGGATGTGGATGCTGAGTTCACCCAGATCACAGAGGAAACAGACAAGGCAGCCCAGCAGGACATTGGAGAGTCTACAATATGAGGTACAGGGAATTCATAGGGGTGTTTGTGACCCATGAGGATGACCCCATCACAGGAGAGCCTAATGAAAAAGACCTCCCTGCCACAGTCAATCTGGATGCCATTGAGGCATTCAATGATGCTGGGGATGGTTGCACCTGTGTCAGGATGGACATAGGGGCTGATCTGCTCCTGAGAATCACCTACAAGGAATTCAAAGAACTGTTTTTCTACAGTGTAACACCAGCAAACTGATGACTCCAGAGGAATTGGCTCACCAGCAGAGGGTGGCAGGCTACCTTGCCAAGATCAAGAGGCTATGGCAACAAGCCACTGATGAGGCAGCAGCCATGGCTGGAAAGGTGATAGGTTATGACCCCACCAAGCCATTCAACATCATCAACTATCCCCAGACATCCAAGGAGATGAACAGAATCCTGACTGAACTCCATGACAATACCCAGATGTTGATTGAAAAGGGAATTGATCTGGAGTGGTACCATGCCAATGTCAACAATGACAGGCTGGTCAAGGGATGGAGCAAGAACAAGCCAAGACCCCCAGAACAGTGGATGCAGCACAATGAGGATGCCAGAGATGCTTTCAAGGTCAGAAAACAGGCAGGAATGAACCTGTCTGACAGGGTTTGGAGAATCACCAATGAGCACAAGGTCAATCTGGAGATGGCAATAGACATGAGCCTGTATGATGGTAAGAGTGCCCAACTGCTCTCTCAGGACATCAGGCAGTCCCTCAATGAGCCCAACAGGCTCTACAGGAGGGTTAGGGATGCAAGAGGGAACCTACACCTGTCCAAGGCAGCACAATCCTACCACTCAGGGCAGGGGGTCTACAGATCATCCTACAAGAATGCCATGAGGGTGGCAAGGACAGAGCACAACCTTGCCTACAGGTACTCTGATTTCTACAGGACAGTCCAGTTGGACTTTGTGGTAGGCTTTGAGGTGCATCTGAGCAACAACCACACCCTCAATGGGGTGCCTTTTGTGGATGTCTGTGATGAACTCAAGGGCAAATACCCAAAGGGGTTCAAGTTTGGAGGCTGGCATCCCCAGTGCAGATGCTATGTGACCAACATCCTGCAGGATGAGGATGAATTCAACATGATTGAGGACAAGATGCTGGCTGGAGAGGATATCTCAGGCTATGTGAGCCCCAATACCATCTGGGACACCCCAAAAGGGTTCAACAACTGGGTGGAAAAGAACATGAAAAGGAGTGAGGGCTGGAAATCCCAACCCTACTGGGTGAAAGACAATTTCAAGGGAGGCACCCTCAGGGGAGGGCTCCAGATTGGCAAGGTTGCACCCCCTCCAGTGCCTGTACCAGCACCTGTGCCACCCCCAGTGCCCAAGCCACCTGTTCCTGTGCCAGAGCCACCAAAGGCAGGCATCAAGGACTTTGAGTTGCAGAACACAGTCAAGGATGCCCAGAAATGGGCAGAGGATGCAGGGCTGGCAGATGGGGTGTTCTATGATGAACTGACACTGGAGGAGGCAAATGAGGTCAATAGGACTCTCTGGAAACTCCAGAAAGATGCCCCCATGAAATTCAAAAAGATCACCTCCATGAGGGGGAAAAACTTTTCAGAGGTGGACACCCTTGGTTTTGAGGATGGAGCCTCCATGTTCATCAATATTGAGGACATTAGAGCAGCCTTTGCAACCAAAAAGAACCTCCATGAAGCCATCAGGGTGCAGATTGGTGAATTGGAGGCAAGGTTGGCTGAGTTCAAGAGGCTCAAGATGAGGAAATATACTGCCTCATACAACACAAGGATTGAGCAACTCAAGAATCAACTCCTGTCCACTCCAGAATGGAAATGTGCTGCAGATATGCAGATGGAATATTTGAACAGGCTCTCTGATGTGGTCACTGGTGGCAGGATGGACATTCTGAGGAGTTCTGTCAGGTCAGCAGATATGAGGCTTATGGAGAAAGCATCCAACAGGATGGCTGAGGCACTCAAGGACAGGAACTACAGGATGCAGTACACTGTCAAGGCATTCCAGAGTGCCCCTGAGTTTCTTAATGAATCTTATATCCTCTACAAGAGAGGGATGTTGAAAGACCCATACACCAAGGACTTGATTGAGGAATTCATTGATAAAGCCAATGGCAGGGTTCACATTCCAGCCAAGATTGAGCCCCCTCCAGTGGTAAAGAAACCATGGGATGCCTCAAAAAGCATCCATGACCAGTTGGCATCCCTCAAGAACCCAGTTGAGTTCAAACAGTGGGCTGATGAGGTGCTGAATGTGGAGGATATGTGGGGTGACATCAAGCCAGAGGTCAGGAGGCAGATATTTGAGGAGTTCCACAACCTGAGGACTCAGTATGGGTTCAAAAGGAGAATCACCTTTGGATGGGAAAGCAGACCCAGAGCCTATGCCAGTGCCTCCCATAACACCTACAATATCAAGAAATCATGGTGGATAGAGCCTGACAAACTTGAACTACAATTTGCCAGTGATGTCAGGCAGGGATGGCACCCTCCCACTGAGGGGGCAGGACTCAAGGGTGGCAATATTGGCAGGATTGCCATCAACAGGCATGAATTTGGTCATGTCCTGACCTCAAATACCCTCCATTTCTCATCTGTTCCAGAATTCAATGCTAAGATCAATGAGATCAGGAAAGCCTATAATGTCAGCAAGAAAGAGGCATTTGCTGCTGCCAAGGAGGAGATGAAAAAGAACTCTGACAGGGTGATTCAACTCTGGCATGACAGGAATGATGTCATCAGAAAGATCAACAGTGGTGAATTCACCCCAGACATGGTTGATGATGCCATCAAGAAAATAGATGATGAGGTGGGTGTGCTGCAGAAAAGGAACATTGAACTGACCAACTGGATGAAAAACCCCAAGGAGGGCTGGTTTGTTTCCAACTATGCTGATGAGAACATCCATGAGTTTGCTGCAGAATGCTTTTCCTACTCATTTGATCCCAACTGCACCAATACCTATGCCTTGGCTGTCAGGGCTCTGATTGATGAATATTTCAAAGGAAACCTATAAAACACAGATATGTCAATACAGGCACCAGATTGCTACAGATGCAAGCACCAGATCATGCTGGGGGATGAACCCCACACTTGTGTGCCATTCCCAGCAGGCATCCCAGATGAGATATTCTGGCAGGGAGAGGTGCATGACCACCCCATGAGGGGTCAAAAGGGAACCCTTGTCTTTGAACCCCTTAACACACAAGGCAAAGAGCCCCCTGTTGTGTAGTCTATAACTTTTGATGCTCACAAGGGGCTGGGATGCCCCTCAATAACATACATTTGTGCATTAACAATTCATTAACCAAAAAAATCAATTCCTATGTTTAAAGAGAAAATCTTGGCACTACTGAAAGCAAAGGCTGCAGGGGTGGCAAATGAGGTTCTGACAGGGGTGGCTGTGTGGTTGGCTGCTACTGTGACAAAGGAGGAGGATGTTGCTGCCTCAGTAGAGGGAGTTCTCCCACTCTTGACCACAATGCAATCTGAGAATGACAGGAGGGTGACTGCTTTTCAGCAGGAGAACACCACCCTCAAGGATGAGATCACCAAACTCAAAGGGAAAACACCCCCCAAGAAAGATGGTGACCCTCCCACTGAGGATGTTCCAGCATGGGCACAAGCCATGATTGACCAGAACAAGACCCTGCTCTCACAGGTAGAGGCTTTGAAAACTGAGAACATGGGCAAGGTGCACCAGCAGACCCTGATTGCCAAACTGAAAGAACTGGAGGTGCCAGAGAAATACTACACCCCAGCCATCAAAGGCAGGACATTCAAGGATGACTCAGAGGTTACCAGCCTTGCTGGAGAGATTTCTGAGAATTACAAGACATTTGCTCAGGACTTGGCAGACCAAGGGCTGGGAAACAGCACAAGACCTGTACTATCCACAAAAACTGACAAGGATGGTCTGACAGAGGGGGTCAAGAATTACCTTGATACCAAGTTTGCAGACCCAGCCAAGGCAGAGGTTGCTGGATTGGGAGGAAAGAAACTCTAATTGTTTAACTTTCAACCTATTTCAACCATGCAAAATACAAGAGAAACTGAATCCACTCTCCCTTTGCCATTTCTGACAAAGTTGGAGGATTGGGTTGGTGGCATTGTGATTGCAGCATCTGAACTGACCCAGACCTCCCTCCCTGCAGGAACACCTGTAGGAAAGGATGCCAATGGGCTGTTCCATGTTGTCAAGCAGGCTGTGATGCAGGCAAGTGCCACTGACAGTGCCACTGCCTACAAGGTGATCAAAGGGCATGACTTCAAGGTAGGTGATTTCCTCACCAATCTCCTTGCTGGTGCTGCCTATGCCATCACCTCCATCACCACCACCAATTCAGACTATGACACCATCAACATTGGCACCACCCTTGGTGTCACCATGACTGCTGGTGATGTACTATTTGAGGCTCTGGCAGAATCTGCCTCTGACTCTCTGTTCAAATACACCCCTGTGGGACTCACAGGTCATGCCATTGACATTGTAGCAGGCAGCAACCCTGCTGTGGACTGCATTGTCAGAGGTACTGTCAACACTGCTGTAGCACCAGCATACAATGCCTCTGTTAAGGCTGCACTACCTCATTTCATCTTTGTTTAACCCACATCAATCAATAGGAGATATAAAACATGAAAGCAACATTGATTCAGGGGTTGAATGAAAAAGGACTGCAGGCATTCCTTAACAAGATGACCCTCAATGAGTTCTACTTTCCGACTCTTTTCCCATTCAAATTCACACCCACCCTGACATGGAAAGCACTTGCTGGAGAGCAAGGAGTGCCAGTGGCTGCTGATGTGATTGCCTTTGACAGCAGGGCTCCCAGAAAGACAAGGGAGATTGTTGAGAGGCTGCAGGGTGATATCCCCAAGATTGCTATTGCAAGGGATAAAACTGAAAGCGAACTGAATGAGTATTTCCAACTGCTCAACTATGCCCAGACCGTTGATGGGGGCACTGCCCTCCTTGACTGGGTTTTCAATGATGTTGAGTTCTGTTTCAAGGGTGTCAATGCCCGTCTGGAATGGCTTGCTCTGCAGGCTGTGTCACAGGGTGTGGTTTCCTTGAGCAAGACCAACAATGCAGGGCTTGTCACTGAAACAGCAGTAGATTTCCTCATCCCCACAGGCAACAAGAGTGGCTGTGCCATCCCATGGGCAACCTCAGCAACTGCTGTGCCCATCACCAAGATCAAGGCTATTGTGAAAGCAGCCAAGGCTGCTGGCTATCCCATCAAGTTCATCCTGATGAATCAGGACACCTTTGATGATTTCCTGCTCTGCACACAGGTGATTGAATTTGCAGCCACATGGCTGCAGTTGGCAACCTCCACCTCCCTTGAGCCAAACCTTGAGGGTGTGAATGCTGCCATGGCAAGGGCTGGTCTGCCCCAGATCAAGGTGATTGACACCTATGTCAACATTGAGATCAATGGCACCAGAACGGCTGTCAATCCCTTTGCTGATCATGTCGCTGTGTTTGTACCAGAACTTGTTCTGGGCAACACTTTCTATGCTCCTCTGGCAGAAGATCAGGTGACTGAATCTGTTGCTGTCAAAGCAAGGAGGGGTGCAACTCTGGTCAAGAAATTTTCCACTGAGGAGCCTCTCACAGAGAGCACAGTAGGGATGGCAAATGCTTTCCCTGCCCTTGGTTTATCCTCCAGAATGTATCTGGTGGACACCAAGAATGCTACATGGCTGCTTGGTGCATAATCTGACCAGCCATGACCATCAAGGAGTACATTGTTGTCAAACTTGCCACCTTTGGGTACAGCATCTCTGATGAGGAGATCACTGCACTGGAGGCAGAAACAGGGGCTGACACATCAGCCACCTACACTGCATCTGATGCAACTGTAGTCCAAAAGGCATTGATTGGCATCATTCCATCCCTGCTGGCAAGACCAAAAGTGACTGAGGGTGGGTTCAGTGTGGACTACAATCCATCAGGTCTGGCACAGTACTATGAAATGCTGTGCATTGACCTTGGGATTGAAAACACACTGGTGCCCAAACCCAAAATCAAAGATCATTCAAGCAGATGGTAACTCAATATCCATATAAACTGGAAGAATTCCAAGTTGGTGACTCAGTTCTGGGCACCACAGGGGAGTTCTCTGATGAGGTTGGAACATGGGTAGAGGTTTCCAAATGCAGGGATGAGAGTTTTGTCAGTGGAGGGGGGAACAGAATCATCTCCACCATAGATGGGCAGGCAGTCACATCCAGTTCTTTGATACAATTACCTCTGACCTGTCCCACCCTCAAGGTTGGGGCAGTTGTCAGGGTGATGAATAGTGAGGAGGTCAGGCTTGAGGGCAAGATCATCAGGTTCCTGAGAGATCAATTACACTGCAGGGCATGGGTCTGAAACCAAATTTCAGCACTGGAGATGTTGCCAAATATCTTGAGCAGAGAAGGGCAAACATTGAGGCAATCATCATCAGGAATCTGCAATATCTTGGTGAGCAGTGTGTGAATCAGGCAAGGAGCAATGGTGACTATACAGATCAAACTGGCAACCTCAGGAGCAGTGTGGGCTATGTTGTGGTGGCAAGAGGTCAGATTGTCCAGAATGATTTCCAAGTTGCCTCCTCTGGAGGTGAGGTGGGGGTCACAGAGGGCAGCAGTCTGGCTGAGAAACTGGCACAACAGTACAAGAGTGGATATGCTTTGATAGTAGTAGCAGGCATGGACTATGCCCTCTATGTTGAGGCAAAACACCACAGGGATGTGCTCACCTCTGCAGAACAGTATGCACAGCAGAAACTGCCAATGATTATGGCTAAATTAGGAAAGAAGATCAGATGAAAACTACTTTTGACACCAATGCTTTTCTCTACCAACTGGTGACCTCCTGTATAGGAACAACCATGACAGGTGGGGTCTATCAGATTGAAAGACCCTTGAATAGCAAACTGGAGGACATTGTGGTCGGAACCCTGCCCATTGGGGAGGAGCAGATTGCTATCTGCAACATCAACATCTTTGCTCCTGACAAGGCTGTGGGCATCTCTGGGAAAACCACTATGGTGGCTGACACAAAGAGGCTCAAGGAACTGACAGATATTGTGACTGAGGCACTTGACCAAGACACTGATCTGGCACAGAATTACCACTACAGAATCATCAATCAAACAATCATTGAGGAACCAGAAACTGATCAACACTTTGTGAATCTCAGGCTGGAACTCAGAATCTATTTTTAATCATTCAATTATTAGGAGGAACACAATATGGCACTAATCACAATCGGACTTGCATCTGTGGAGGTGGCTGACATTCTGGGTGATGGGGGCATTGGCACAACCTTTGCCACCCTTGGTTACACCTATGAGAACACCTGTAAATTCACAGAGGCAGACCCTGAGGAAACCTCTTTCTATGTAGAGGAGGTGGATGACCCTGTTGAAGCCAGCACCAAGGCTGGTGACATCAAACTCAATTTCTCTATTGCCAACCCTGATGTGGACACCCTTGTGGCTGTTTTTGGTGGTACCAAGAATGGCAGCACATGGGAGGCTCCAGCAAGCAAGGCAACCATTGAGAAATCCATCAAGATCACCCCCAAGAAAGGGTTGATTTTCACTGTTTGCAGGGCAAACATGGTTGCCAAACTCAATGCAGATTTCTCAAGAAAGGGCTTGTTCCTGATTGAGATTGCCTGCACTGTGCTGGCACCCACCAAGGCTCTGGAACCCAAGATGACTGCTGTCCCTGTATAGCAGAACCACTGTCAATGTAATTGGGGAAACCCTCTGCTGATCATCCAGCAGGGGGCAATTCTCCACAAAATCATGTGAAATGGAGTCAACAGAACAGAAAGCAGTCAACACACTCCTCAGTCAGGGGGTCAAATTTGAGATTGATGCAAAGGGGCTGGGCAGGCTATTCAAGAAAAAGCACTCATTCCACCTCAGACAGGCATACTTGGGGACACTACTCATTCTCTCAAAATACTACCTCAAGGTGGGTTTTGATGAAAAGAAACTGGTGGATGACCCCCTTGGTGTCAGCAGGCTGGAGATCACAAAAAGTGCCAAGATACTGGCAATGATAGCAGCCATAGGAATCCTCAACAACAAGACCAAAATCAGGCTCTTTGCCAAGCCATTTGCAAAGTGGCTCCTGTGGAGGCTCACCCCCAACAAACTCTATGAACTCAGCATGACCATTGTTGTGCTGAATAACACTGGGGATTTTATCAACTCTATCAGATTGATGTCAGCCTTGAGAGTGACAGCCCCCAAGGTGGAGAATCTGAGTCCAGTAGATCAAGGGGATTAAATAGCCCTTGGGGAACAATAGGTTCTATCTGTTCACATTTCCATTGGCAGTTTGAATATGTCCTCTGGGGCATAACTTGGGTCAACATCCAGATGATGCTTGCTGATATGCCCAGATATGACTACAAAAAGAAAGGGGACAAGGATGAGAAAAAGACATTGGAACCTGATCAAAAGAAAGGGTTCAACTCACTGACTGAAATAGAAAAATACCTTGACTGATGAACACACAAGATGGCACCCTAAGTTTTGATGCTTGGATAAACAACACGGATTTCAAGAGGCAGATTGATGAGATGACCCAGAGGATTTCTGGGCTTGGTGGTGCTGCCCAAAAAACAGGTGCTGGGATGGATGCCACATTCAGCAAGGTAGGTGCTGCACTTGGCACCTATTTTTCTGCCCAGATGCTATGGAAATTTGGCATGGCAGTCAAGGATGTCAGGGGGGAATTTGAGCAGATGGGTGTTGCCTTTGAGGTCATGCTGGGCTCCAAGGAAAAGGCAGACAAACTGATGGGTGAGATTGTCACTCTTGCAGCCAAGACCCCATTCACCCTTTCAGAGGTGGGGGGTGTCACCAAACAACTCCTTGCCTTTGGTGAGGACTCCTCCACAGTGGTTGACACTGTGAGGAGGCTGGGAGATGTGGCAGCAGGAACTGGCACAGAGGTCAAGGGGCTGGGACTTGCCTATGGTCAGGTAATGACCAAGGGCAAACTGCAGACTCAGGAGATGTATCAGATGGCAGAAAGGGGAGTCCCTATTGTGGGGGAACTGGCATCCATGTTTGGTGTGTCCAGCAAGGAAATAATGAAAATGGTTGAGTCTGGCTCAGTGGGATTCAAGGATGTCCAGCAAGCCATCATCAATATGACCTCAGAGGGGGGCAGATTCAACAATATGATGGAGAAACAGTCCAAGACAGTCACAGGGCTGTGGAGCAATATGACTGATGCTTGGGATGAAATGCTCAACTCCATGGGAGAGAGCAATGAGGGCATCATCAAGGGAGCCATTGTGGGGGTGACAGACATGATCAAGAACTATGGGGCTCTCATTGATATTCTCAAGGTTGCCATTGCAGCCTTTGGAACCTACAAGGCAGCAGTGATGCTGACTGCAGCAGTTGAAAAGACAGCCACTTTGGTCAAACTGGAGATGGCACTGGCTGAGAAGGGCATCACATTCTGGGAGGGGCTCCATGCTGTCATGCTCAAGAAACTCACTGTGGCTCAAGCCTTGTTCAACAAGACCATGCTTGCCAATCCCTATGTCTTGGCTGCTACAGCCATTGCCACCCTGATCACACTATTAATTGTCTATGCCAACAGGGTGAGTGCTGCAGAGCAGGCAGAGCAGGAGTTCTCAGACAGGCAAAAAGAGTTGGCTGACAAGGCACAGGAGCACAAAGATGCTGTGGAGGGGCTGATCAACACAGTTAATGATGAAACCAAGGCTGAAATTGACAGGGTGGTGGCTCTGGGGAAACTCAAGGAGATGTATCCACAGTTATTTGCCCAGTATGACACTGAGAACCTCAAATTGGCTGATCTGATCAAACTCAAAAAGCAGATTGCTGAGATTGATGCAGGAGTGCTGATTGAAACAAACAAGACTGATCTGGAAAAGGCAAAGGCAAGGATTTCATTCCTTGAAAAAGCAATGGAGCAGACCAGCACACTTGGAGGGGAACTCACATTCTGGAAAAGCACTGGCATGACCAGAAACAATGTTGAGAGTGAACTGGCAGCAGCCAGAGAGGCACTGAAAAAGTTCCAAGGTCAGGTGCAGGAGGACAGGAACAACATTGTCTATGCAGGACTCAAGCAGTTCACTGATGCCCAACTGCAGGCAGAACTGGCAAACCACCAGAAACTCCTTGAGGCAATGAAAAAAGAGGGAGCCCCAACCACTGCAGATGTCCAGCAGGGGGCTTTTACAGGCACCTTTGATCAGGATGAGATCAAGAAACAGACAGAAGCCCTCCAGAATGAACTGGACAAAAGGAATGTGGCTCAGTTCACCTACAATGAACTGCTGAAAAAGTATGAGGCAGAGAGGGTTGCTGCTGAAAAGGAAAGGCAGAAAATCCAATCCAACCCTGACAAACTGCCAGAAAAGGACTTGCTGGAGCAACTTGCAAAAGTAGATGCCCAGATCAAGGCAATCAAGGAAAAGGAGGAGGCTCTCAGGGGAGCCAAGCCAAAGGTTGAAAAGGTGGACACAGATGCTGATATGAAAGCCTTTGACAATGCCATCAAGTTCAAGAAATCTGAATATGAACTGTACTACCAATGGGTGACTGAGATGGGCAAGGAGAGTGCAGATCAGGAATTCAGTGCTCTCCTCACCAAGGGGGCAACCTTTGCAGCCTACATCCAGAGTGAGATTGACAGGCTGAAAGCCAAGACAAACCTGACTCCTGCAGAGAAAGAGCAACTCAAGAAACTGGAGCAGGACATCCAGCCTGATGCTGTTGACTACACCAAGAGTGCAGACCTCACCACCTACACCCAGAAAGTGAATGAGCAGGCTGAATCCTATGACAAACTCACTGACAAGATTGAGTACCTCAAGGGGGAACTGCTGACCATTGACAACACCAGCAACACTGGGCTCCAGAAAAGGCTGGCTGTGATGGGAATGCTCCATGCAGCCCAGAAACAGTATGCTCAGGAGGAAAAGCAGAGGTACAAGCAACTCAAGGAGGACTACATGACAGTCCAGCAGCAGATCATCAAGTCCACTGAGCAGACCAACAAGGATGTTGCTGAACTGAACAAGAATGGTGACACTGCTCAGGCAGGGGAAAGGCAGAGGCAGGGGAATGAGCAGATCAAGACTCTCCAGCAGACACTCCTTGATCAGATGGGATTGCTGGATGTCTATGCTGGCACTGGCACTGATTTCATCATCAAAAAGATCAAGGATGTTTTCCCCACATTCACTGACTTTTCAACCTTGACCAGAAAGCAGTTAGGGATTGTCAGGGACATGGTTGATGGCATAGAGATCACCCCTGACCAGTTTGCAGAACTGGAGGCTGCTGGCATTGACACAGAGAAACTGAAATTGATGCTGGCTGAACTCAAAAAGCAGTTGGAGAAAGATATTGACCTGTCCAGTTGGGAGAAACTCAGGGACATAATTGGGGGGATTTCCAGTGGGATGAAAAGCCTTGGCTCCACCCTCTCACAGGTGGATGGAACCCTTGGTGATGTTGGGAGTGCAATGGACAGCCTTGGGGGTGCCATGGAGGGTGTGATGCAGATGGTGGATAAAGAGGCAACCACAGGGGACAAGATCAGTGGAGCCTTTGCTGGTGTTTCAGCCATGCTGGACATGATTCTGAGCCAGATTGAGGACAACAAGAATGAGATGAATGAGTGGGAGCAGGCTGCAGCCAACACAGCAATGGAGATGGCTAAACTCAGGATTGAAATGCTTGACTACCAGAGAGCAAACTTATTTGGCATTGAAAACCCATTCCAAGCAGCAGTGGATGGTGCTGAACAGTACAAGCAGGCAATTCTGGAACTCCTTGGCATGGTGGAGGAATTGGAGAATGCCCAGATTCAAACTGGTGTGGATAAAAAGATCAACTGGACAAATGTTGTGGAGGGGGTGGCTGCAGGGGCTGTGGTTGGTGCATCTGTTGGTAGTTGGATTGGAGCCATAGTGGGAGCAGTGGTGGGAGGTGTTGTGGGGCTATTCATGCAGGATGTGGTGCCAGTGTTTGAAACACTCAAGGAGGAATTTGGCAATGTATATGACCCAGAAACCTTTGCCATCAATCCAGAAATCCTTGCCAATTATGACAAACTCTCAGATGAGGCTAAGAGAATTGTGGACAACTGGGAGGAGATTCAAAAGAAGGCAGAGGAGGCAAGGAAACAAATGGAGGACACCTTTGCTGCATTCACTGGAACCCTTGGCTCTGACCTCAGGGACACTCTTGTGGAGGCATTCAGAAATGGCGATCTCTACAGTGCCATTGACACATTCCACACCAAGGTCACTGGGGTTCTGGAGGACATCATCTCCCAGATGATATTCTCCACCTACTTTGCACAGATGTTCACAGACCTCCAGAATGCCATGATGGCAAGTTTTGAGGGGGACAACCCTGATTTCACCATAGTTGATGATCTACTGGATTTCATGGCAGGCTATGAGGAGGCATTGCCAGCATTCAACCAAGCCATGCAGGATGCTCAGGCTGCTCTGGCAGAATATGGTTTTGACATATTCAATCCATTGGGGGGAGCCCAAGATCAACTCTCAGCAGCCATCAAAGGGGTGACAGAGGAAACAGCCAACCTGATTGCTGGGCAGATGAATGCCATCAGGATAAATCAAGCCCAGAGCCTTGTGATTGTCAGGGAGCAGTTGCTGGTGCTCACATCCATCAATGGATATACATCCTATATTCTGAAAATATATGACTATCTCACAAGCCAGAAACAGGGCTCATCCCTGTCAGGAACTGGCATAAAAGTATAGAGCCATGACCCTTGAATATACCTTTGGAACCACCACTCTCTCCTCTTTGGGCATCAGGATATCTGAAAGCCTTGGGCTGCTTGACATTCCCAAGGTCAAGAATGTGCTCATGGTTGATCTGCCCATGTATAATGGGGTCAGGATGCTTGACAGCAAGCCCAAATATGATGGCAGGGACATCATTCTCCATGGATGGATGAAAGCAGATGATGCCAATCAATTCAACACCAACATTGCCACCCTGACAGGATTGCTCACTGCAGGCATCCAGAGCCTCACTGTGAGTGGTTTCACCACCCCACTGGTATATACAGTCATCTGCATGGATGGAGTCACCATAGACAAGAAATGGAGGGCAGAAACCATGGTTGGGGAGATCACCATCAGGCTCAAGGAGGTCAATCAAATACTCTGGATTTCATAAATATGAGCCTCAAGAACACATATATTGTCAACAGGGATGGCACCAGCATGGTGATTGGCTCAGGAGATTATGCCAACTGCTATATTGAGAGCCAAGAACTCACTGATGAATATCAGGGTGCCTGCCAGTACAGGGTCAGAATCCATGCAGACAGGGTTCTGCCTTTGTCCATTGGGGCAAGGATATTCCCTCAGGAAACTGATGGGGCTGGAGGGTACATCCTGCTGGCTCCTCCAGACATGGAGATGATCACCTCTGAGCATTTCATCTATGACTTGATATTCATGGGGTTCTCCCACCAACTGGAAACCATCATCCTGTTCAATCTGGATGCTGTTGGATGGGGATGGGAAACAGCCTTTTCTCTGGTAGGGACAGGGCAGGATTTCATTGACCTCATTGTCAGAAACATGGAAAGGACAGTCCCCACAGACTCCAATCTGGAAATCTGGGAGGCTGGCACTGTGGATGTCACAGGAACCACCCTGATCACCTTTGATGGGGACAACTGCCTGACTGCCCTCAAAAAGGTCAGTGAGGCATTTGGAATCCCCTATCAGATCACAGGAGCAGGAGGTTTCCATGAATATCATGTCCAGATAGGGCTCACAGCGATCAAGAAAAAGCACAACCATGTCTATGATCTGGGCACTGGACTTTCCAAATTCAAGATTCTGGGGGACTCTGACAGGAAATTTGCCACAGCCCTGTGCCCCCTTGGCTCCAGCAAGAACATCCCCTATGACTACAGGGGAGGGCTCAAGAGGCTGCATTGTGGCAACCCCAGCCCCATCTTTTTTGAAACAGTCTATGATGAAAACACTGAGTGGGTATTTGCCCAGTTGGTAGTCAATGACCCAACCACCACCACAGACCCAGCCTCTACATCCACCCCAGCCTCTGGCTCAGTATGCCTTGAGATTGCCAACCTTTCTGGGCTGGTAGGAGTGGGCATCAAGGGCACCAGAGTGGCATTCTACAAGAGCACCTCAGGGATAGACCTGTCAGGAACCAGCCTCAAGATGTGGGTGGGAACCAATGAAATGTGGATTCCATACCCTCAAGGCTATTTCACTATCTATCTCTACAGGGAGGGCTCCCTGCAGGGCTCATTCAAGGTCACCTGTTTCATGTGGGATATGTGGCAGAGTCTTGAGGTTTCTCCCTACTGGAAAGAGATCAGCATCCCATCCTCTGCATTTCATTGTTCATTCCAAGGGATAGACCAGATTGAGATTGAATGTGGGGATTGGGGCTCCTTTTCCTACATCTCATCCACAGAAACTGTGCTCAAGTTTGACAACATCAGATTTGAAGGTGGTGGAGAGCAGCAACTGGAGAATTTTATCTATGGTACCACCTACACTGATGCCAATGGCAGGGTGGAACTGGTGGTGATCAATGAGGACATCTTTCCCCAACTCAATGGCAAGATCACTGAGGTGACCCTTGAGAGCCCCACCCAGTTTGTGGATTCAGCCATGCCCTTTGACCTCAATGCCAAGGATGGGGATGGCAATTCCCTGTACCTCATCCCAGAGGTGACAGCCAAGGTCAATTTCACCAGTGGGAACCTGTCAGGCTATTCTCTGGCAGTCAACTGGTACAAGCATGATGAGAACAGGTTTGATCTGGTACCCTACACAGAGGAGAGTGGCAACATCATCCCCTCAGTGGACAATCCAGCCTACAGCCTACAGGTGGGGGATGAGTACAATATCACAGAAATCCTGCCCCCTGAGGCATACATCAATGATGCAGAGCAGAGGCTCTATGCTTGGGCTCTGGAGCAGTATGAGAAATATGTCCAGCCCAATGAACTGGCAGAGATTGAGATTGACCATGTGTGGCTCTACACAGCAGCAGCCAGTGATCTGGAGTATTGCACCACAGATGACCCCACCCCACAGGCAGGCTACCTCCCTGATGGCTTTTTCAAGGCTGGTGACCTCATTCACATCCTGATCAGTGGAGTCTATGACAGGGAACTGATGGTGCAAAGTGTGGTGCAGGAAAGAGCCAAGGACACCAACACCACCTACAAATTGACCCTGAGCAGCAATGAGCCTATGAACATCACAGGCAAGATGATAATGAGCATCAGGCAGATCAACACCAAGATTGACACACAGCAGCAGAAACTGGGCAAATACTTTCACAAATGATCATTGGAAAAGAAACCATCACAGTCCTGCAGGAGAAACCCCAGAGCCCACCAAGGAAAGGCTACATCTACCTGTACTCATACAACAATCTGTTGTGGTACATGGATTTTGAGGGCAATGAATATTGCCTGCCCAGTGATGGTGGTGTGCTGATCTCTCAACTGCTCTCAGGGAATGTCTACTGGGAGTCTGGCTATACATTCAATGTGTCAGACTGCCTCTACATGATCAGGGGAACCACCTACCACAGTGAGGCAGGCACCATCACCCTTAATGATGCTGACCCTGATCTGGACAGAATTGATGTGATCTTTGTGGACACTGATGAAACCATTGGCAAGATCACAGGCACTCCCTCAGCCAATCCCCAGAAACCCATGGTGAATCCAGCCAGCCAGTTGGAACTCACCTATGTCCTGATCAGTGCAGGCTCCACAAGTCCCTCCATTCTCAATGAACAGGTCTATCAGGAGAACACTGAATGGGCAACATCATGGGACTCAGAGGTTGGTGGGCTGGTAGATTTTGAAAGCACCACAGACCCTTTTGTTGGCACTTACTGCATCAAGGCAAGCATTGACCCAGCAAACCCCAGCCCAAATCTGGATGGGGTGGACATCTATTTTGACAAAACAGGCACCTATGACATCACTGGAGCCATTCTGGTTCTGATGATCAAGACCAGCAAAAAGTGGCTCAACACCACTGGAGGGCTCTGCTACCTGACACTGAAACTCTACAATGGAGCCACCCTGATCTCCCAGACCCCTGTGGTGATCAAGGATGGCAAATATGGCTTTGACAGCAGTGTTCCTACATGGCAGGCTATTGTGGTGCCCATTGTTGACTTTGGAGCCAGTTCCATGATCATGGACAGGCTCAACATCCATTTTAATGGCAAGTGGGCTGACAAGTCTGTGGTCATTGGCTTTGATAGCATCTTTTTCCAAGGTGGGGTTCCACAGCCTACAGGGCACCAGAGGCTCCACTCCATGATCAATCCCCTTGACCACCAGCCAGCAGCCTCTGCTGACAAGGACAAGTATGTGCATTCCAACCCCATCACAGGGGAATGGGAACTGGTGTCACTGCAAACAGGCACTGGAGGGGGCATCACAGATGTCCTGACAGAACTGACCCCCTATGATGAACTGGAACTGCTCTCCTTTGAACTGGGGGGCACCACCTATCCTGTGACCACCCTGAGGAAACCCACCCAGATTGTCAGTGGTGGAGCCTTGACAGTGGTCAGTGAGGAGGCAAGGGAGTACACTGTTTCTGCTGCTGGATATTTCATTCTGGGAGCCTACTATGAGTCACTGGGGGTGGGTGTCATTCTGGATGCACCAGATGCCTCTCATCCAAGGATTGACCTCATAGTGCTCACCTCAGACTCTCTGGCAACCAAGATCACTGGCACCCCAGCAGCCAATCCAGTGAAACCAGCCATGGATGATGCCACTCAGGTGCTGGTGGCAGAGATCATTGTTTTCCCCACCATTGGAGGCAGCAGCCCCCAACTGGTGGAACTCTCAGGGGATGTCATTGGGACAGGCTACACAGGCACCTCCATCCCCACAGTGCTGGAGGAGATCACTGGGGCAGGCACCTTTGGAGGCACCAACATCACCCTTGAGGTGGAGATTGATGCCAAGGGCAGGGTGCTGGAGATGGTGGAAATCCCAATTTCTTTCCCTACAGCCACAGACCTTTCCATCACAAGTGGAGTGGGGTCTGATCATTCCTCCAGTGGCATCAAGACCACATTCACAGCCAATGAGAATCAGGCATTTGGAGATGTGGTCAGAATCAACTCTGCAGGCAAGGCACAACTTGCCAAGGCTGATGTCATAGGCAATGCCACAGTGGTGGCAATGCTGGTGGATGCCTCAGTGGCTACCAATGGCACAGGCACCTATCTCCTGCTGGGCTTTGCCAGAGATGACACATGGAACTGGACAAAAGGGTCATGGATATTTTTATCCCTGACAGGCACCACAGGTAACACCCTGACTGATGTCAATCCTGCAGACATCCCCTGCAGTGCTGGCAATGTGATTCAGTTGATTGGGGTGGCATACACAGCAGACAGCATCTATTTCAATCCACAGTTGGCACAAATAGAATACAAAGAATGAGCACATTCTACCTTGACCCAGACCTTGGAAATGACTCCACAACAGCAACCCCACTGGGGTGGTGGAGCAGGGCATTCACAGGAGGCACAGCACCCACTCCTCTGGTGGATGAACTGGTCACTGGTGCCACATCAGGGAGCACTGCAAAGATCAGTTTCATCACTCTGACCAGTGGGTCATGGGCAGCAGGGTCAGCAGCAGGCACCATGTATTTCTATGGAAAGAGTGCAGCCTTTGCCTCTGAACAGGTGAACTGTGCTGGTGGTGGTCATATCCATATTGCTGGGGATTTCACATACTGCCCATGGAAAACAGTCAATGGTGGGGCTACTGCTGCAAGGATTGCTGGAGGGGATGTCATCAGGGTCAAAAAGAGCCCTGCAGCAACTAAGTTATCAGGAGCCACAGGACAGGCAACATGGACAGATAAGAGTGCCACAGTGACCCTTGTAGAGGCACAGACTACCAACATTGATATGTGTGAGAGTGCATGGACATCCAACCCAACAGGGGATGTGGGGGTCACCCTCACTGCCATTGCAACTGAGGGGAAAGAGGGTAGTTATTGCATGAAATTCCTCTTTGATGCCTCTCCCCAGACCAGCATCATGCAGGCATATTTTGCCACAGGAGCATTGAATCTATCCTCAAGGTACAGGATAAGTTTCTGGATAATGTCTACAGTGGCACTGGTGGCAAATAACATCAATATTACCCTTTGTTCCAATGCTGATGGCACAGGTGTAGTTGATACTTTTGCCATCCCTGTGAGCACTGTGTTTGCCAATGTGTGGACTCCAATCACCCTTGAAAGAAATGGGAGTGGTGCCTTGGGTGCAACCATTGCATCTATTGCCATCAATACAGGCTCCAGCATCACTGGGCTGGCAAGCAAGGCAGTCTATGTGGATGATTTCATTGCCTGTTCCTTGACAGGTCTGAACCTGCAGAGCCTGATCACCAAGAACTCACTGGAGCAGGGAGGTGATGAGGGACTGTATGCCATCCAATCCATCAATGGAACTACTGTCATACTGGACAACAATCCAAGTGTGAGAGCAGCAGCCAGCACTACAATGGGCTACACCACCAATGGGACAAGCCCAGAAACAGTTGACACTTATTTCAGAGAGGGATTCAAGATGCACAGGGCATCAGGAGTCAATAATATCTGGTCACTGCAGGACTCTGGTGCTGCTGGAAACTATATTGAACTGCAATGTGGCTATGACCCTGTGACCAACCAGCAAACTGGGGAAACAATCATGGATGGTCTTTCTGCCTCTGGAATTTTAGTAAATGGGAACTCAAAGTCATACTGGAAGATCAACTGGCTGCAATGTTTCAGGTATGTGATAGGTATATATGGACAAGGGGCTGCCTGTACTAACTGGATTATTGACAACTACTCAGGGGGGAATTGTGGCAATGAGCCCCTGAGGATGCTGGCTGGGAATCAGGTGGCAAATAATCTGAGAAACCTGACCAACAATGCCGCCAATGGGCTGTATGTTGGATATAATACCTTTATTCAATACATTGGAAATGTCAGCAACAATGCCACCAAGGGAATCTATAGCACTGGGGCTGTAAATATTGACAGGATTGTGAGTTGCAGGAACAATGGCACCAGTGGTCTTGATCTGCTGGATGGCAACATAATAGGCTTGATTGAGCACCTTGCTGACAATGCTCCTTATGGGGTTCTATTCAATGGGTCAAACAATGTGATTAGGAAAGTCACCTCCAGCAACAATATTACTGCCTTTTGTGGCAATCTACAATACACCAACTACATCATTGAGGGCAACATCTCAGATGGAACCATCATGGACAACTCTACAGCCTACTATTCTGCCAAACTGTTCATTGACAAGTTGAATGGCAGTGTGGGCAGGCTGCTGACAGGGGATGGGGCTGATGTGATTACCCAAGCAGCCACAGCAGGAGGCACAGGTATTGAATGGCTCCTGTCCATCACAGGGAGCCAGAGAACTATTGAATACAGGCTCCTGTACAAGATAGCAAGGGTCTACTGCAATGCCAACAAGAACACCACCATCAAGTTCTATTTTAAGAAATCCCATGGCAGCAACATAGCAGCCAGCCTGTTGTGCAGGAAATATCAACTGGCTGGAATGACAGTAGATGTTGAAACCATCTGCCCATCTGACACCAACAGGAACCAGTTGTCTATAACATTGAGCCCTACTGCATCAGGTGTGGTGGAGATAGAGGCTGCAGTGTGGTATGTGGCAGCAGTAGGTAATGTGGTAGTGGATGGGCTCATAGAAATAACTGAAACATAATGGCACTGGTCAAGAGATCGGACTTGATGAGCATGGATTGCTCATACCTTGGGGAGCCATTTGTATGGGTCACTGCCAATCCATTGGATGATCTGATGGGCATGGATAAATCATACTTAGGCAGTCCATTTGTGACCAATGGTGGTGTGGTTTATCACAGGGTGATCAGAGTATCATGGGGGAATGTCAATAAGTTTTTGGGTGTTAATTCAATAAAAAGCAATAAAATTGTGGGAGTTTCCACTATCTAAATTTACTCAATATGACTGAAAATATGAAAAGCAGCAACAAGGGATTCTGGTTTGTGATTGCAGTGGCTTGCATCCCTGTGGTGATAGGGTCTTTCATATCTATTCTGACCTCAAAGGCAACCATGCTCTCAGAGATGAGCACCAAGTGTGCTGTCATGGATGAAAAGATCAGCAGCAACAAGGAACTGCTGCTGAGTCTGATGTCAGAATCTGAAAAGAGGAGGACTGAGCAATACCAGTATCTCTGCAAGGAAACAGATGAGATCAAGGAGCAACTCAAGCAGAAAAAGAACATTGCCATGGGCTGCACCAATGAACTTGAAATCTCCCCAGACATCATGTATTTGGTCAAAAGGGGGAGTCATGCCAGCAGATGGATAGACAGCCTGCACAAGTACACAGAGGTGAATGACTCTCTCTACATCACCATCTGCCAGAATCTCTCCGATATCAACAAAAGGCTCAACTGAACATCAAAATCTCAATTATATGGCAACAGAAACCTACAAAATCTATGGCTACCTCTCAGGAGGTCGCAGAACCATCAGAGAATCAGGAACCCACAATGTTCTCTATGGTCTTGGCAAGACAGTCAGGACTCCTGAGTACCTGAGAATAGTCAAAGAGGGGGTGATCTTATCAGGTGAGGAAACCAAGGCAGAACTCATCAGGCTGGGCATGGAGAATGCTCTGCCAGTTCTCCCAGCCAAGGTGCCAGAATTCCTGCCAGCACCATTCTATGAGTGGCACCTCTATGACCCCAATGACCCAGCAACCCACCCCACCCAAGACCCCTATGAAATCTGGTCAGGCAGGCAGGGCAATGAAAGGTACTGGGAACTGGAGGGCACCATCCTTGGCAGATATTTCCAAGGAGCAGGCAACTCAGTGCACATCACAGATGCTGATGGCAACCTGACCATCTGGAATACTCTGGAGGTCAAAAAGTACAGGAGGATGAACACCACCAGCAGACCAGTGAAAATCCCCAACCCTCAGTTCCCTATTGTGGAGGCTGAAAGGGCAGCAAAGAAAGCACAGTTTGAGGCAATCCTCAGACCCATCCTGACCCCCATAGGGCAATACCAGTTCAGAGGATTCCCTTTAGGGGATGACCCACACAGGACAGACCCCACCAAATATGGCTATGGCTGGGAAATCAATGGGGTTGACATTCCAAAATCCCCAGCCCACAGGCTGGCAATCCTTGCATGGGGTTTTGCTTTCTTGGAGGCTCCCATGAGAAACCCTGAGAATGTCACCACCTCCTACAGGAACACCACCACAGGGGAAAGGTTCACCAGAGTGGTTGACCACTATGAGCATACCATGGCAGCAGGATTGAAGGCAGCACTGGATGTGGCAGACTATGAGAGCAGGATGAATGCCCTGCTGCACCTGTTAGAAAGGGGGTGAGATGATTAAATTTGACCTGTATATCACCATCTCAAGGTTCATGGCAATCCTGATGGTAGTGCTGGGGTTCATCCTCAGTTGGTTCCAGAAAGATCAGGCAGCATTCATCACTGCCTGCACAGCCTCTGGGGTGGTCATTGCCATCAAGACAGGGTTTGGAGCCTATGGAGCAAGCAGGAAAACAGGAACCTCCAGCAGCACAGAAACCACTGAAACATCTACCAAGACAGAGGAATCAACAACATAAAACACAAGCCTATGAAAGCAAAATTGATTAAAGCAGCCATGGCTATTATCATGCTGCTGGTGATTCTGGGGCTGATCTACAACAACCACCAGATCAAGAAAGAACTCAAGCAGGCACAGGAACTGGCTGCTGCAGACTCCACCCAATATTTCAAGACCAAAGTCAACAGCCTTGGTCAGACTGTTTCTACACAAGATCAAACCATTCCCACCATGGACAATGCCATTGCACTGGGGCTGATCAGGGAGTCAGAACTGAAAGCCAACAACCTCAAACTGGTGTCATCCAATGTCAGGCTCACAGAGCAACTCACAGCAGCAGGCTTGGCAGGGCAGTATGATAAGCCCCCTGTGATCATCTATGTCCCATCAGAGGGAGGGAAAACTCCCTGCCTCAGACTCCCTACTGCCTTTGGGTACCATGACACATGGCTCTCCATCAGGACATCCATTGACACCCTTGGCAATGCCATCTATGACAGCATTTCTGTGATCAGCAAACCCAGTGTCTGGGTGGGCATAGAAAAGACAGGGCTGTTCAAAAAGGACAAGCCAGTGGTGGCATACACCAATGAGAACCCCTATTTCACCACCACAGCCATGACCAATGTGGTGATCTCAGACAAGAAAAAGTGGTACAAAACCAGAGGCTTTGCCCTTGGGGTGGGTGCCCTTGGTGGTATAATCGGAACCACCCTGCTGTTGAAATGACAGTGCTGGGAATAACCACAGGCTGAAATTTGCGAAATTTGCCACTTTCCAGCCCTCTGGAGCCATGATCACCCCCAGAGTGGCACATCACTACCTTTTGACCTGAGCCCTCAAAATAGGGCATAAAAAAAGCCACCCTCATCTCTGGGGGTGGCTCAACACTAATTATGGGATAAAGTCAAACTGACTCCCTCCTACTTATTGGAGATTGTCACTTTCACTCCAATGGCATCAGCAACCTTGATCAGATTGTCAAGGTTACAGGAGTACTTGCCATCCAGCATCCTGCTCACATTTGAGGGTTTCAAGCCAGTGTGTTTGGCTATTGCTGCCTGAGAGATGCCCCTGTCAACAGCAATCTGCTTGAGCATCTGTAGATACTCTGCCCTCATCACTTTCACTTTTTCAGCAACATCATTGTCTACCATGGCACCCTCACTTTCTGGAGAGCAGTTCACCAGCAATCTCCTGCATCTCCCTTGATTTCCTTGGTTCTGCCTCCCTTGCCAGTGCAGTGATGCCCTGAGAGAGTTTCCACAAGGTGGATTCACCCTGCAGCCCATCATCTGGGGAGTTTCTCATCATCAGGGTTTCAATGCCATTGACATCTGCCTTGGACAGTCTGCCTGCCTTGAGCATCTGCCTGAGTTCATCAGCAGGATTGACCTCAATGGATGCAGCCCTCTGGATTTCATCAATCTTTGCCATGATGGCATCCCTACTCAGCAGCCCTTGGGTGATATCCCTGACAGCACTGGCTTGTGTGTCAGTGTCTTTCCTGTAGGTTTCCTCTGAGAGGTACAGGTTCTCAGGCAGTCTGGAGCCAAGGTGAATCTGGTTCATCACTGAGTTGGTGACCATGCCATTGAGGCAGGCTCCCTGCATGAAGAATGCCCTCAGGTCAAGGGCTCCATCACCGTAGTCACTGGAGGCAATTCTTGCCCCAAAGGTAATGGTGACAATGCCATTCTTGCTGGTGGGGATATCAATGGGCTCAGGAATCAGAGCCTCCACCCACATCTTGGAATCATCCATGAATCCATCAGCAATGGTGGCACCCTGTGTGGAGATCATCTCAATGAAAGCCTGCAGGATGGTCTGGCTGTTGAGCCTCCTGTAGTGGTCTGAAAGGACTCCCCTGACATCCTCACCCACTGTTCTGACCAGCACCCTCTCCCTCTCAGTCCATCCAGTGTGCTCATTGAGAATCTTTGCTGCCAGTTGCCTGTGCCACTCATCTCCAATGGACAAGTCCCTGAGATAGGCTGAGGGGATGCCAAACCTTGATGCCAGTTGGGTCACTGCCAGAGGGGCAATGTTGTACTCTCCATTGGGGAGGTTCATCTTGACCTTGCCATTGGCTGCAAAGGTCATCACAGCAGTGCTGCCTTTGTGTTTGAGTTCCACCCCAATGGGTGCCACAAAGTCCTGTGCAACCTTTCCCTCATTGACCAGCCTCTGGATAGCAGCCATGGCACTTTCTGTGCCCCTGCCAATCCTCTGCCTGATCTTTTCCCTGAGAATCTGATTGAGTCCCTGCTGCTTTTCATGCTCAGGAGCCATCACTGATGAAAGGATGCTCCCTGTTTTTGTGAAATCACTTGAATCTGTCATTGTTATATTTGCCGATTTTATAGGGGTGCCGCCCCTTTTAAGTTAGAAATGGTTCAGACCATGCCCCATCTGGGGCAGGGGGTTTCTGGGAATCACCTGTCATCAGTGAACCTTTGTGAGTGATCTTGTTCCATAGGTTGGTGATCTTTTGCCAGAGGGTCAGGTCAGCCTCCATCTCTGTGACTGTGGGCTCTCCTTGGAAATAGAGCACCTCAGGATGCAGGATGAGGGTGGTGTCCCCACCCTCTGTGATCTCCTCAATGGAATGTCCAAGGGTTTCTGCTCTGAAATCGCTGCTGAGAACCTTGAACTTGGGGTCAAGGGGCTGGAAAGACAGGTCAAGATAGGCACTGTCAACTTGCCAGCCCCAGATGGTCTGGAAATACTCATTGGAATAGTGAATGTTGGTGGTGTCACCATTGACATCCTGTACTTGGTACCAAATGTCAGGTCTGTAGGTGGTGTCATCTGCAAAGATGTAGACAGGAATGGTGTCCTGTGCCATGACAATGCAGCAGATCAGGCATAGAGCAATGGTCAGTGTTTTCATGGCTCACCTGATTTTCTTATTGTCAAGGCTGGTGGTTTCCAGTGTGTAGAACTGGATGGTCAGGAGGGTCACCTCAGTCACAAAATCAGAGAACTCCTGATCTACATACTGCTGAATCTCCTCATTGGTGTCCATTCTGCCCACAAAGAGTTTCCTCCTCTGGTGGTATGCTCCTGAGAGTTTGTTTTTGATCTCAAACACCATCTCAGTGATGGTTTCATCATCAGGTCTGGCTGGGATTCTGGTGGGGTTGCCCTGTAGTTGGGGCAAGTCATCCACAATTTGATCTGCTCCCATGATCACCTGACTTTGATGTTGCACTTGCTGAGGGAGCCCCCCAGATAGACCTTGATGGATGTTACCCTGATGTCAGTGATCTGGGATGTGAACTGGGCATTGACCCATGGAATGACCTCTTGAATGAGGAGTAGTCCAAGGTATCTCTTTTGGAATGCCTTTTTCAATGGGAGTTTGGGGGAGCCTTTCATCTTGATGTAGGTGATCTGACCCCTCACCTCAGTGATTGCATTGTCCTCATATCTGGGGAGGACTCTCTGTGGGCTGACATTGTTGTCAATCCCATCAAAATAGACTGTTGCCATCATTCCTGATCTTTAATTTTTCCAGTTCTGATGATGTTTTCAACCATCCACTCATACCCACAAAATCCTGCTGACACCTTGCTCCTCCTTTTTCCCTCCTTTGAGTCAACAATTTGCAGTTCTACATTTGCTCCCCAACCATCACCCCATGAGTAATGCCATGATCTGGAGGTCTTGCCATCCAACAGTGGTGCAATGGTCTTTGTAAAGAATGCCTCAGTAAATGATTTAATGAGGAAATATTTCTTGCTGGCTCCTGTCCATTTGCCATTCCAAGAGCCAACATTTGGCATGGTCAATTCAAAAGATACTGTTTTCATATTTGCTGGAGTTTGTTTACAGCCCCCAGAGGAGGCTGTCATCACAATTTGTGGGGACTTTGAACCCCTCCATCTTATAAGGTCTGCACATAGGCTTTCAGTTCAGCCCTGTAGGTTTCTCTCTCCTCTTTCTGCACCTCCTTGAGTTCAGTGTAGAGGTCATCATCAAACAGGCTCTCAATAGCCTCACTGCAGAGCCTCTGCAGTTTCTCAGGCTTGACAGCATCAAGTTCCACCTGTCCCAGCCCATCCCAGTTGGCTGCTCTGGTGTCACTCTCCTTTGTGGGTGCTGGGGGGAGATTCCATTCAACCACCTGAGCCTCCATCAAAGCAATTCTCCTCACCTCTACCTCCACACCAAACTTGGACAGATTCTCCTGTATTGATCTGGGGATGTCCTCTCCTGAGGCATCATAATCCCCAAAATACAGGATGATGGGGGTCTTGCCCTTTTCCTCTGCCTCTTTCATTCTCAGGGAAAGGTCATGGAGGAATGTCAGGCTGGGATATCCCTTGCAGGCACCCATGGCAACATCATACCTGTAGGAAACAGTCTGGAACACACCCTGCAGGGCTTTCTTTTCAATCAGAATCTCAGGATAGTAGGGCTGATTCTCCCACCTGTTCTTGGCATAGTAGTTCATCCATGCTTGGATGCTGTCTTTTGCCTTTTCAATCTCCTCAGTGACATCAGTTTCCTCCCACTTGGTGGAGCCAACCATCACCCTGTCCAGATCGCTGAACTGGTCAAAGTCAATCAGGTTTTCCCACCTTGCATCAATCATGGCAGAAACCACCCTCTTGTAGTGCTGGATGTCATTGGTCATCCCCCTGCCTACCAACTGGTAGTGTAGTGATCTGAGGGTCAGAACCCCCTTTGAGTACTCACTGCAAATCTCAATAGAGTTGTCAGTAATCCATTGCTTTGTGAATAAATCTTTCATGGTAAATTAGTGTTAAGTTATTGAATAATAAATTGGAGTCAGTTTCCAGCCCATCAGGGCTGTCATCACTGTCTTGAGGACTTTGAACCTCTCCTTTTTATCTCAAGGAACCCTCCACCAGTGCATCCTCCACCAATTCAAGCAACTGTTTGGTCATGTAGTCAGAACAGATGCAGATTCTGAGATTCTTTTCCAGTTGAGCCTCCTCTTTGAGTTTGGCAACCAGATCAGCCCTCTTGAAATCCTCAGGGAACTGGGAGCAACTCATGTACTTGTAGTGGTCAATCATGTGCAGGAAATATCCCACACTGTACTTGTCACATTTCCTCTGGTTGGAGATGTAAACAATGAAAGCAGACCTGATCTGGTCAATGCTGTAGGTGCTGAAAAACTGTTGTGCTGTCATGGTGTTGAAAATTATGTGAATAACTTTGTTGATAAATTGTGCCCAGATTGGTTTTGATTCCTGCCCCATCCAGAGAGGAAAACCTCTCAGAATGTGCTCTGGGCTTGTGTCTTGATCAACTCCTCTCTGCCTCTTTTGGAGTCTGCCCCCTGCTGGGCTGATCTTTTTGGTCAGGGGTTTTGATTGTTGACCTTGTGGGCTGAGTTGCCATCCTCCACATGGGCATCAAAACTTTCATCAGAATTTCAAGGAACAGGGCTCAGGAACATAACCACCTGATAATCAAGGGGGCAGAGGAAAGAGCAGCCAGCAACCAAAAGAACATGAGGCAAAGATAATATCAAAAATGATATTCCCGACATAGACCCTAAATATATTTTCATTCTAAATAAGAAATGAATGTTGAAAAGTATTTTTTTATTCAGAAAGATTCCCCTTGCTTTGTCCCTACATTTGCAAAAACAACACTGAACACCATGAAACTGAAAAAGGAAATTATTGAAAGAATCAATGGCAGAAAGGATGTGGGGCACCAGATTGCTGTGTCCATGGGGGTCACCAAGACCACTGTCAACAACTGGCTGAGGGATAACAAGGACAACAACCCCCTCACCTCATTCACTGTCCTGCAGATTCTGCAGGCTGAACTGAATCTCACCCCTGACCAAATGCTGGATGGGGAATTCATAAATCAACAAACTAATTAAAAGATGTTACTACAACTACTGACAACAGGAGAGGCTCTTGAATTATTCAAGTCAAGGGTGACTCTCAAGCAAATGGAGGGCAAGTACACTGCAATGGTGCATGATCTGCTGCTGACTGCACAGAGCCATGGCAATGCTTTGATCTTGTTCATCCAAGACCCCAAACTCAACAGGCAGGCAACTGCTTTGCTGGGTCACTGGGTGCCTACAGAACTATCCCCAGCCTTGATCAAGATGGCAAGGCTGATTCCAACCACAGTGGGCTATACAAAGCCACCACTTGAACCTACCACAGAACAGATGGTGGAAACCATGCTGGAGCCAATCAAAAAGATCACTGATGAATGGGCTGAGTGGAAAGCCACCCACCCAGAGGAATTTGCCCAGATGTTAAAGGACAAGCAGCAGGCAGATCAGCAGATCATTGAACAGCAAGATCAGGAACATCAAACTCAGGAGCCATGAGCAAGATTACTATTTTATCAAAGCCAGAGGAAAAGGTGAGCAGCAAGGGCACCAAGTACTGGAAAGCCAAGGTGGCAGATGAGAATGGGGAGGAGAAATATGGCAGCATATTCTCTGACACAGAGCCCCAGATTGATGAATCCCTTGAGGTGGAGGAAAAGTACAATGACCAGTACAAGTCATTCTCATGGTTCACCAAGAAAGACAACCAGAAAAAGGGGGGATTCCCCTCCAGACCCAGCCTGTCAGTTGACCAGCAGATCAGAATTGTTGCCCTACAGGAGGCAGTGAAAACATCTGGCAACACCCCCACCAAGAGTGGAGATATTGTCACTGTTGCCAAGTTTTATGAAAACTACATCAGGGAGGGCAAGTGACATGGCAGATCAATTATTTATGAACTTTGAACTCACCTCCACTGGTGAGCAAGTGAAATTCATTGACTCAAGGTATTACACAAGGGACAATGAACACTGGTACCCAGGCATAACTACCATATTATCAGTACTTTCCAAAGGCAAGCAGTATGAAAACTGGCTCAAGGCAAATGGATTCAATGCTGATGTGATTGCTGAGAAAGCCATGAAAGAGGGCTCCAGAGTCCATGAGGCAATTCAGATGCTGTTGGAGGGTCAGGAGGTCAGGTTTGGCACCATGGAAACAGGTGCATACTACTCAAGGACTGAGTGGGTCAAAATCTCCAGATTCATGGACTTCTACACAGAATTCAAGCCACAGATCATTGCTGTGGAGAAAGTGCTGGTCAGTGACATCCTCAGATTTGGCTCCCAGTTAGACCTTGTATGTGTGCTGGGTGGCAAGAGGTGGATTATTGACCACAAGAGTGGCTCAGTGTATGACACAGCCAGCATCCAGTTGGCATCCTATGTGAAACTCTGGAATGAGTTCTTTCCAAAGGAGCCCATTGAATGTGCAGGCATCCTGCACCTTGATGCCCTGACCAAGGGCAGGGACAAAACAGGCAAATCAATCCAAGGGGAGGGTTGGAAACTCATCCCTGTTGAGGACTTGGACAAGAACTGGGAGGACTTTCTGCACCTACAGGCTATCTGGGAGAGGCAGAATCCCAACTACAAGCCATTCCTTGTTGAATATCCTGTGACCTACAAACTCAGTGCTGATCAGCCAACTGAACAGCCAGCCCCTGACACCAATGAAGGACAGCCAGTTGAATAGGGTCATAGACCTGAAATGGGCAGGGGGGGGATTCCTCCCTGCCAATCAGGCTGCAGATGATCTGGCAGACCAACTCAGGAATGGGGAGGTGGTGTCATTTCAAGAGATCACCAAGAGAGATTTGTCATTCCACAAGAACTACATGGCACTGCTGGGCTACATCTGGGATTTTCTGCCCCCCAAGTTCAGAAAGGCAGTGCCCAAGGACAGGTTCTACCAGTGGCTCAAGCACCTCAAGGGTCAGTACAACATCATCTACAAATTCAATGATGGCACCACCCTGATTGAGTACCAATCAATAGCCTTTGGCAACATGAGTGAGAAAAGGTTCCATGAGTATGTCAAGAACCAACTCCCATGGATATATGAGGAGGTGATTGGAGCATTCTATGAGGGGGAGATCATGCAGAACATTATTGAAAACATTGAGGCAGATTTTCACAAATTCATGGACAGACTATGATTCTACCAGTAGCGATATTTCAAAAGGCAGGCAAGATCAGAGGGGCAGTCAGTATGCTCTATCCTGCAGGATGTGTGTCAGTCATTCCACTCCCTCCCTCAGCAGAGGAGAGAAAGCAGTGGATGGACATGAAAACATTCACCCTCCATGACATCAATGTGGTGTTCAAGGACTACAAAGCCAACCCCAGAGCCCCTGTGCTGTTCACCCATCTGGGTGGAGGTATTGGTGATGTGCTGGCATTCTCTGCAGTGGCAGAGCATTTCAAGGACAGGAACCTGACAGTCCACTGCTATCCCCAGCACAAGATGCTGCTGCAGTGGTTCACCAATCAGAACATCAGGGTCAAGGACATCTATGAGCCCATCTGCACAGATTTCAGCCCAGCCAACAGGCTGACCAAGTATGGTCAATGGGCAAGGCTCAGGCTGGAGTATGCAGCCATAGATGCCATGGATGGAAACTGGTTTGATGCCATGTTTGAGAGGCTGGGAATGCAGACCCCCAAAGGGCTGGACAGACCTCAGTTGATCAGGAGGGTCAGCAAGTATGACCTGAGTGACCACATCCTGATCTCTCACAGAGCATCCTGCCAGATCAGGTCATCCTCTCTGGAGGATTTCTATATCCCTGTCAGGGAGTTCTACAGGGGGGAGAAACTCTGTGTGATGGAGCATGACCTCTCTCCTGCAGACAGGAAGTTTGCCCACAAAGTCAAGATTAAGGTGATTCCCAAGGGCTCCCTTGAGGACTATATGCTGATGCTGCAGTCATTCAAGATGGTGGTCTGCACAGACACTGGAGCCCTCCACATGAGAGAGGGATTAAAAATGCCCTGTCTGGCTGCATTTGGTGCCATCACAGCCCACAGCAGATCAAAAGGGTATAAGTACACCAGATCATTCAATGTTGCCTCAGAGTGTCCCTTTCAGCCTTGTTTCAAGCATCAACTGACCAAGGATGACCACTGCCCCAACTGGACAGAGGGAGAGGACACAGCAAAGTGCCAATCAGGAGAGAAATTCCAAGAGCAACTGCTGGGGGAACTCAAGAACTACAAACCCTAATACCATGGGAACTGTTTCAAATAAAAAGAGAAAAGCCATCCATGACAAATATGATGGGCATTGTGCCTATTGTGGCAATATAATAACTATTGATGAGATGCACCCTGATCATATCCTGCCCAAATCCAAAGGGGGGAGTGATGCTATTGCTAATTTTAATCCATCCTGCAAGTTGTGCAATTCTTTCAAATCTGATTTAACTCTTGAGGAGTTTGAGGTTGCAATTATGCTATTGGTGCCAAATCTATTCAAGCAATACCACTATAGAGTTGCACATCATTTTGGATTATTAAAGGTCACAAATGATAGTTTCAAATTCCAGTTTTATTTTGAAACACTAAATCATAAAGATAATGGCTTATAGATACACATCTACAGATAAATGGAATGATGCTTGGTTTTCCAACCTGAGCCAACTCCAGATGCTGCTATTTATGTACCTCTGTGACACCTGTGATCATGCTGGTTTCAAGGAAATTAATCTCAAGAGGATTGCCTCAGACTTGAGTTCCAGTGCAGACACAATCAAAGGGGCTATGGAGGGGCTTAGTAGGAGCATATTATGGTCAAGGGATGGGGACACAATATACCTCAGGAACTTTCTCAAGCACCAGAAAAACTTGCCCCTCAATCCAGCCAACAATGCCCACAAGGGAATTCTGGATAAATTTGAACTTTATGCCCACAAGTTTGACATTCAAGATGTTGAAACTTTTATTCAAGGGGCTATGGAGGGGCTTGAAAGCCCCACTG
Organism: Parcubacteria group bacterium; assembly: GCA_041671525.1. Lineage (GTDB taxonomy): Bacteria > Patescibacteriota > Minisyncoccia > Moranbacterales > UBA2206 > UBA11098. Next base: position 498 of record JBAZBJ010000012.1, on the reverse strand, counting down.
GTAATGGTAATGGTAATGGTAATGGTAGAGGTAAAGGTAAAGAAAGAGAAAAAGAGAAAGAAAACACTTTGATCTATCCCTTTGACTCTGACACATTCAAGAAAGTCTGGCAGGCTTGGAAAGATTACAAGACCAAGCAGCACAAATTCACTTTCAAAACTGCCATGACTGAACAGGCAGCACTCAAGCACCTTGGAGAACTGGCTGATCAGGATGAACTGACAGCACTCCAGATCATAGAACAATCCATTGCAAATGGATGGAAAGGCTTTTTCCCACTCAAAGACAACAAACATGGACAAGGACAAACAACTGGTGACCACAGGAGATCAGGCAATAGAATTAGTCAGGCTGACAGGGAAAGAATTGCTGCAGATATACTCTCCAGCATCAATCAAGGCACTGACCAAAAGGCTGACCTCAGCCAATGATCTGATCAAGCCAGAGAACAACACCCCCTCACTGGGCTACATCTGCAAGGTTCTCCACAATGAGAAA
>JBAZBJ010000011.1:0-45918 GCA_041671525.1 Parcubacteria group bacterium | reverse complement strand
CCCAGACATTTTGCAATCCGAGCAGCTTTTTGATATCTTGGTTCATAGAGGTGGTGGGAAATTAAGGTTTAGCGCTTAAATCCTACCACTTCTTTAGTTATCCACCACACTTAATATTATACAGCCCCTTATATTTGACAAAACCTTCAAAATAACCTAAACTAAAGCCAATTAACAATTCATTAATCGCCGGCGTCTCGTGCGTAAATAGAGCTAAAAGTCTGTAAAGTCCATAAAGCACAAAGCCACAATTTAGAACTTAAAATTTGTAAGTTTTGACTTGTAGTTTTGACTTTAGACTTTCGACTTTAGGCTTAGTTACGTCATTAGCGTTAGGCTAAACGTTTCTTATGGAACATAAAAAATGGTCCCTTCAGATCGGAGGGCGAGTTCTTGAAGTCGAAACAGGACTCTTGGCTTTCCAGGCCAGCGGATCAGTGACTGTGCGTTATGGCGACACGGTCGTTTTGGCTGCGGCCACGATGAGCAAAGGCGCTTCCCGGGTTAGTGGTTATTTCCCGTTGATGGTGGATTTCGAAGAAAGATACTATGCCGCCGGCAAAATCAAAGGATCCCGCTTTATCAAACGCGAAGGTCGCCCCTCAGACGATGCCGTGCTTTCCGGACGAATTGTCGATCGTACCATCCGACCACTTTTCAACTCGCGCATGCGCAATGATGTGCAGGTCATCTGCACGGTTTTGTCCTATGATGGCGAAAATGACCCGGATATGGTGGCGGTGATTGCTGCTTCGGCCGCGCTGTCGATTTCTGACATTCCATGGGCTGGCCCAGTTGGCGCGGTGCGGGTTGGACGCGTGAACGGCGAAATGATTCTCAATCCCGTTAATGGCGAAAAGATTGATAGTGATTTTGATGTTGTTTTGTCCGGAACCAAGGAAAAAATTAATATGGTTGAAACAGCGGCCAAAGAAGTGTCGGAAGAAGAAATTTTCAAAGCTTTTGAATTTGGTCATGAAGCGATTGCCAAAATTGCCGCTTTCATCGAAGAAATCCAAAAAGAAGTAGGCAAAGCCAAATCTGAGCCGACTCTTTTGCAGGGCACACCGGAATTCGAAGCCAAAGTCAAAGAAATTTTGTTGGCGGAAGGTTTGGATGCGGCGCTGTATGACCCAAGCAAGGTTGTGATTGAAGAAAAACTCAAAGCGATCAAAGGCAAGGTTAGTGAATATATTAGAACCAATTTTACCGAAGGTTTCGACAAGCTGGAAGAAGTTGCCGAGCAAGTTTTCGAAGAAGTTTCGGATGAAATCGTGCACCAAAATGTTTTGATTAAAGAACAACGTCCGGATGGCCGCAAATTGGATCAAATTCGCCACATCGCTTGCCAAGTGGGGATTTTACCCAGAACGCATGGCACTGGACTTTTCACCCGTGGTGAAACTCAGGCTCTGACTGTAACCACCTTGGGTTCGCCTGGTGATGAGCAGGTGATTGACACGATGGAAGTGGACATGAAGAAGAGATATATCCATCATTACAACTTCCCGCCATATTCCGTGGGCGAAGTGAAACCAATGAGAGGACCAGGCCGTCGCGAGATTGGTCACGGCGCTCTAGCCGAAAAAGCATTAGTGCCAGTGTTGCCTCCCAAGGATACCTTCCCATACACTATCCTTCTTGTTTCTGAAGTATTGGCTTCCAATGGATCTTCTTCCATGGCATCCACTTGCGGTTCAACCCTGTCGCTGATGGACGCTGGCGTGCCAATTGTGCGACCGGTTTCCGGAATTGCCATGGGCATCATTGTGGATCAACAAGACAACAGCAAATTTAAAGTATTGACTGACATCCAAGGCCTGGAAGATCACTATGGCGACATGGATTTCAAAGCCGCCGGCACGGAGAAGGGTATCACCGCCCTACAGATGGATGTGAAATTGGACGGCGTAACTTTGCCGATGCTCAAGGCTGTTTTGGAACAATCCAAAGGCAATCGCGCCGAAATTCTGGGCACTATGTTGGCTACTATTCCAGCACCAAGAGCCGAAATGAGCCAATACGCGCCAAGAATCATCATCATGCACATCAGTCCGGACAAGATTAGAAACGTCATTGGAACCGGTGGCAAGATTATCAACGCTATCATTGACGAAACCGGCGTGGAGATTGATATTGAAGACGATGGCTCTGTTTTTATCACTTCTCCAGACGCAGTAGCTGGTAAAAAAGCTCAGGAATGGATCGACAACCTAACCCATGAAGTCAAAGCGGGAGAAATTTTTCAAGCCAAAATCACTCGCCTCATGAACTTTGGCGCTTTCGCCGAAATTCTGCCCGGCCAAGAAGGCTTGATCCACATTTCCGAATTCTCAGACCAGCGAGTGGAGAAAGTGGAGGACGTGGCCAAAATCGGCGACATCATTCCGGTGAGAGTCAAGGAGATTGACAATCAAGGCCGGATCAACCTCTCAGCCAAAGCGGTGAAAAAAAACTAGTCTAGCTAAAAATGAAATTCTAGTATAAAATAGAGATAAAGAAATTTATCTCTATTTTAATTTACCCTACGAATCTACAAATCTTTTACAAATTTACAAATACCGCAATACAAAAAGTAATTTGACTTCGCAAGACTCAAAAGTTAAGCAGGACTTCGTGTGGCAGTATTTGTAAATTTGTAGTTGATTCGTATATTTGTAGGAAATAAAAAAATGTTTCAAAATCAAAACACAACCAAAACAAATACCGATCCGGAAATTGAAGACATCCCGGTGCACACAATGCTGCAAGATTTGAATGAAGTTAATTTTCCCGGATTAGACAAAGAAAATAAACAGAACATGGAAACCGTTGCTCAACGAAAACCTCTTGTCGTAGACAACCTAACCACAGCACAAAAAAGTAGTCCTTTTTTGAATCCGACGTCGGAAATTACGCGACCAGAGACAGTCAAAGTCAACTCTATCCAAGCAAATAATCCCGCACCGTCAGCCACGGATACGCCGTCTTCTACCGGCTCGAGAAAGCTCTTTTTTGTGATTGCGGCAGCCCTGATCATTGTTATAATTGCCGGCAGTGGCTATTATTTTTGGACAACGCGCCAAGCGAATACAGCCGCGGTTGTCGATGAAATTGTCCCGCCCGTGGAATTGATCCCAGAAACAATTCCCGAACCGATCCCGGAACCAACACCGCCGGCGCCGCAATTTTCCACCGATAAACCAAATTATTTAAATATTGAAAATAAGGACACGCCTGCAGGCGACAATGTGAAGGATATTCTTGCCTTTTATGCGAACCAAGTTTCACAAGCGAACATTATGACGCCAGTTGAATTCGTGGTGACCGACGCCCAAAATAATCCGTTGCTTTTTTCTGAATTCGCCACCAAACTTGGGATAAATTTTACCCAGCCGCTCCGCGATAATTTGAAAGAAGCTTTTAGCCTGTTTATTTATAATGATGGCCCCTTAACCCGCTTCGGCCTGAGCCTGGATTCGAAGGATACCACTAAGTTAAAGAGCTTGATGTCCTTTGAGGAAAAAACCTTGGCAAAAGAATTGGAACCAATTTTCCTTTCTTCTGATTATACTATGGAAATTAAGTCCTATGGTAGCAGCACCTACAAGGCCTTGCCGATCCGCTACGCCAACATCGTCTCCCCGGAAGATTTATCAGTCGACTACGCCATTTCCACCAAGAACAACAAACTGCTCATCGGAACCACCAAAATGACCCTGCGCTCCATCATTGATTATATTGAAAATAATACCACGTCAACCCCGATTAACATTAATCCAACATCTAGCCCTGTAAATCCATCTCAGGATCAAGTATCCACAACCCCAATCCAACCGTAAATCCGGCCAACCTGTGGATAACTTGTGCGGAGTGGCATTTTATCCCCAATTTTAAGGGGAAAAAGAGATTTACTTTGTATTTTGGATAAAAATATCAAAATTCATAAAAAATACAACTTAGCTCAAATTATTACAATTTTTTGCCTGAGATAAAGCCTTATTCTGAACAACCTTTGACTGATACCAAATTTTTTGCTATAATAAGCATATACGTAACTTGAAAATTCAATGCACAGTAACGGTAGCGGAGTTTCAATCGCAATTTCCCCCTATTTGCGATTGAAACCTCTCTACTGTTCAAATATTTGTGGCAATGCCCACAAATTACTCACGATCTAACCGTGAGAACCAAAACAAAAATAAAAATTTTTTTATCAAAAATAAAAATCAATAAAAAAATTCGTTCTTTATAAACAAAGGCTTTATGCCAGAGAACGGTAGTTGAGTAAAAAGCTTAAAAGTTAGAATTAGGCAAAAAACAGTGAGTTGTAGTAATTAAAAAATTACACGCCAGATCTTTGTGATCAAATGGTTTCTCACCCAAACCAGGAGATTCAAAAAAATCTAACGCGTACTCATTGATGAACACCCTGGGGTGTCGTCTAACAAGCATTATTTATTATTAATTCGTGCTTCAAATTATTCGGCCCCTGGGGTTTCTATATTTATAGAGCCATTTAAGGCTTTTTTTGTTTCCCGAATTCACTACGAATTGTGAATTCGCTTCTCTTTACGAATGTACGAAATACGAATATGATTAATTCGTACATTCGTACGTATTCGTAATTCGTAGTGAGAAGGTATGCCAAATAATAATTCCACCGGTCAAACAGGCGAAGAAGTTGCTGCCAACTACCTCAAGGCCAACAACTACGAAATCGTTGCGATGAATTTTAAAAACAATTCCGGAAGGAGATTAGGCGAGATTGATATTATTGCCAAGGATAAGGCCGCTAATGAGTTGGTCTTTGTCGAAGTCAAAACGCGCGATTATGCCAAATATTCTGACACGCTACCAGAGGAAAATATCACGCGCGATAAACTGCACAAATTATCTAAAATCGCCAATGTTTACCTGCGCACCAAGGGGCTACTGGATGAAAGCTATCGCTTTGATGCCATTTCCGTCTGGCTGGATTTTGCCACTCGCCGCGCTAAGGTGAAACACATCCCCAATATGTTTCTGTAGACACAGGAAGATTCGTTTGATACAATAGTACTATCCGTAAGTCCTAATAACTCTTAATTTAAACTATATGACCCTAGATCCAAAATTACTATCCGAGCTGAAAGAGGCTCTGTTGAAAGAAAAAGGTGAGCTCGAAGCAAACTTGGGACGCATTGCCAAACCAGTCGACAAAGCCAGTGGCGACTACGCAACTTCTTTTGAGGACATTGGTACCGACCGGGAAGACAACACCACGGAAGTTGAACAATATACCGACAACTTGCCGGTGGAGATGGCTCTGGAGAAGAAACTGCAGGATGTTCTGGACGCCCTGAAAAGAATGGAGGCTGGCACCTATGGACGCTGCGAACAATGCAATGAGGAAATTGACCCTGAGCGCTTGAAAGTCAATCCTTCGGCGAAAACTTGCATTAAATGTAAGTAGCCACTACGAATTACGAATTTTTACGAATGTACGAAAACAAAAATAAATTCTTACCGGCCATTTTAATTCTACTAGTTTTTATCGACCAACTTTCGAAGTATTTAATCCGTCACTTTGACGGATTTTATATTTGCAATCCTGGAATATCCTTCGGACTAATTATCCATCCAGCAATCTTCTGGTTATTTTGGACTATAATCATCATGGCTCTTAGCTATTATATTCGTAAAAATAGTTTTGATATTGGCGCATTATTAATATTGGCCGGCGCCTTATCAAATATTTTTGACCGATTATATCTTAGCTGTGTTATTGATTTTATTGACCTAAGATTCTGGCCGATATTTAATTTAGCCGATAGTTTTATCGTGATTGGTGTTATAATGTTATTAATCCGAACCACTGATTCGCACTGATTTTCCTGATTACACATGAATTTATTTTTTATTATTTTAATAAACCATCAGTGAAATCACGTGTTCTCATGTGATAATCAGTGGTTCAGACTTATGTCTTCAAAAATTCTTTCCGCCGCGACCATCGGCCTGCGCAGTGAGCTCATCGAGATTGAAGTCGACACGGTGTCAGCCGGACTCCATCAATTCAACATCGTGGGCTTGCCGGACGCGGCGGTCAAAGAAGCCAAGGATCGCGTCGGGGCGGCGATCCGCAACAGCAAGTTCAAACCACCGCACCAATGTGGACGCGTGACTGTTAATTTAGCCCCAGCCGATCTGAAAAAGGAAGGGCCGGTCTATGATTTGCCAATCGCTTTGGGTTTTCTTTTAGCCACTAAACAGATTAAGTTTGATTTTCAAAACAAACTTTTTTTGGGCGAGTTAGCACTGGACGGAAAAATTCGTCCGGTCAAAGGCGTGCTGCCGATGGCTATTCTGGCCAAAGAAAAAGGTATCACGGAAATTTATGTCCCCCAAGAAAATGTGCAGGAAGCATCCATTATTGCTGATATTAATGTCATTCCGGCCAGCAGCTTGTTGGATTTAATATTACATCTAAAAAACGAAAGGCAGATCTCTCCCGCGCAAAAAATAAACCTAGCCGAACTTTTCCTAGACGAAGACCACGTCGCCGACATGTCACACATTCGTGGCCAAGAACACGCCAAGCGTGCCTTGGAAATTGCCGCCGCTGGGGGACACAACACGATTCTCAACGGCCCGCCCGGATCGGGGAAAACCTTGCTGGCCAAAACGATGCCGTCCATCCTGCCCAAACTGACCGTGCCGGAAGCTCTCGAAATAACTAAAATATTTTCTGTGGCCGGTCAATTGCCCCGCGAAACATCGCTCATCACCAAACGTCAATTCCGCTCACCCCATCACAGCGCCAGCGCCGTGTCTTTGGTGGGTGGTGGCACCTATCCGCGTCCGGGGGAAATCAGCATGGCACACCGAGGCATTCTGTTTTTAGACGAATTCCCAGAATTCTCCAGAAACGTTTTGGAAAATTTGCGGCAACCATTGGAAGACGGCATTATCACCGTTTCGCGCGCCCAAGGCACTTTGGAATTTCCGGCGCGTTTCACCTTGGTCGCCGCCATGAATCCGTGTCCATGCGGCAACGCCACTGATCCGGAAAAAGCCTGCTCCTGCAGCCCGGCCAGCATCATCAAGTACCAGCGCAAGATTTCCGGCCCCATCATGGACCGCATCGATCTGCACGTGGAAGTGCCGCGCATCAAATTTGAAAAATTGGCCGAAGCCAGCCACTCCGAATCTTCCCCGACCATCCGCGAACGAGTGAGCAAAGCCCGCGCAATCCAGAAAGAACGTTTCGCCGGCAGCCGCATCGTCACCAACAGCGAAATGGAGAGTGAACAGATCAAAAGCTTCTGCAAACTCGATGAAGCTTGCTTGAGTCTCATGAAAAATGCCGTCACCCGCATGCACTTGAGCGCGCGGGCATATTATCGTATCATAAAGGTTGCCCGGACAATTGCCGACCTGTCCGAGAGCCTAACCATTCAACCGGCTCACATCGCCGAAGCGATCCAATATCGCTTCAAAACTGAATGAAAAAAATTGTCATCAGTCTACTTTTACTTTTTATCGGCTATTTCGCCTTTAATTTTTTCCATGGATCACCAAGAATCCTGGATTTTAATTCCCCGAAAAATATAACTTTCATCGATAATGGGTTTATTTTCAATACTCCAACCTCGGCCGCAACTGTTGATGATTTTTTAGGAGAACAAAAAATAAGCCTATCTGAACACGACCAGCTTATTCCGACCAAAAATACCGTCCTTTTTCCTGGAACTACTATTGCAATCAAAAGAGCGCTACACGTGAGCGTCGCCGCTGATGGACAAGAGGAAGATCTTTGGACATTGACCAATGACGTGCGAGGCGCTATCATAGACAGTCAGATATCTTTGGGAGAAGATGATCTGATCAAGCCCTCCTTGGCTTCACCCCTGCAGAAGGACTTGAAAATTTCCATCACGCGCGTTGAAATCAAGGAAGAAGTTGTGCCCAAACCGATCGATTTCAAGACCATCGCGGAAGAAGATGACTCGCTAGGTTGGCGGATCAAAAAAATCAAGCAAAAAGGGATCAAGGGGATCAAAGAAATAAAATACAAAGTGGTCAGCCACGATGGCAAAGAAATTTCCCGTAAAGTCTTGGCTGAAAACATCACTCAGGAGCCGACTCCGGAATTGGTCGTTCAGGGAACCTACATGAAGCTCGGCAAATCCGCCAAGGGGGATGCCAGTTATTATGCCTCGAGCTGGGGGGAACTCAACGCCAGCCGTTCCATTCCTCGTGGCGGTTTTGCCAAAGTGACGAATCTGGACAATGGCCAATCAACCATCATAAAAATAAATGACTACGGCCCGCAATCGCCACAACGCATCATCGACCTGAGTTATGTGTCTTTTTCCAAAATCGGCGACCTGGGACAGGGAATCTTGCATAATGTCAAAGTGGAGCAAGTTTTAAATTGATTCGCCACAGCGAATCATCCTGAGTGTAGTAAGAATTTATTCGAACGAAATCGAAGGATCTAATTAGATTCCTCGACAAGCTCGGAATGACAAGCATGATCAAACCGAAAAAATCACTGGGACAAAACTTTCTGCGTGATGAAAGCGTTGTCCAAAAAATCATCACTTCTGCTAATCTGACTGCGGACGATTTTATCATTGAAATTGGTCCGGGCGAAGGCGTGCTGACAGAAAAACTCGCCGAACAGGCCGGGAAAGTTTTAGCGATTGAAATTGACCGCAACTTGATTCCTGGCTTGGAAAATAAATTTAAAGATACGCCCAATGTCGAAATAATTCATGCCGACATCTTAAATATCAATCTTTCAGAGCTGGCTACCAACTACAAACTACCAACTACAAACTACCGGGTCATCGCCAACATCCCGTATTACATCACCTCACCGATCATTCGATTGTTTCTGGAAAATACGAACCAACCGCAAGAAATGATTCTGATGGTGCAAAAAGAAGTGGCCGAGCGCATCGCAGCAAAGCCAGGAAAAATGAGCATTCTAGCGGTGTCAGTGCAATATTACGCAGACGCAGAAATTCTTTTTACAGTGAGCAAAAATTCATTCTTTCCCGTTCCGCAAGTGGATAGTGCGGTCATTCGCATAACGCCAAATGTAAACCACGAAACCCAAACCACCGAAGAAGTTAAAGAATTTTTCAAAATTGTAAAAGCCGGTTTTTCCGCCAAACGCAAAACTCTGGTCAACAATCTTTCCAACACCTTTCATCTGGATAAAAACGTCGTCGAGGAAAAATTAAAAACACTCGGATTCACTCCGAATGTCCGCGCCCAAGAGCTTTCTGTGGAAGATTGGAAGGAACTGCAAAAACTATTCTAAAGAAACAAAGTCTTCACCAAAATAATTCCGTAAATTGAAACAACCCCCAAAACCCACCAAAACAATTGGCGCGGTTTTTTATTGATGACGATCAAAAAAGCTGCACCGCCAAACAGCAACGCCCACCAGAACAGACGAAATTCATTCAAAAGAAAGACGCTTAGCATGAAAGAGATGAAGATGCCCACGGCCACAATCAGCCGCCCTTTTTCTTCACCAAAAATCACCGGAATCGTCCAAATCCGATATTTCTTGTCACCTTCAATATCTTTGAAATCCTTAATTGGCAAGGAAAGCGTGAGCGCCGCTAGCAGCAAGATGATGATCCGCCAGGACAGTCCGGCGATATTCTGATCACCCGAGAAAAGGAAAAAGCCCATGAGCATGATCAGCAGTGACGCCAACGCGCTGATGAAAGTCGCCACGCCCGGAAATTTTTTCAGGCGAAAAGGTGGCGCCGAATATGCCCAAGCCAGAAATTGGTAAAAAAACAAAATAAACATGAACTTCACACTGACCATCAGGCCGCCCAGCAGCGATAGTGCAAAAATTATCACGCCCAGGTTCAGATATTCCTTGCGCGTGAAAATATTCATCTGCAACGGCCGGCTGGCATTGGAAATTTTGTCAATCTCAAAATCATAAACATCATTCACAATAACCGAGGCAACCCAAGCCAACCAGACACCGACAATCAAATCCAAAACTGCGAAAAATGAAAAGACATTGAGATTTAAATTGCCTGGATAAGCCAAAAATCCCAAACCGAGTCCGACGCCAAAGAGCCCAGTGTGGTAAATCAGCTGTGGCAGGCGGGCATTTTTCACCACTGCCCACAATTTTTCTTTATTTAAAGCAAAAAATAGCCAGCAAAGTGCCCCCACCAGTACAAGGAAATACACCAAATCCAGGTTATGGGCAAAAGCATATTTCAGATTATCAAATTTAACCCCAAAAATGCTTGTTTGAGCTCCAAATAGCTGAGCAATATGAAAGCCCTGGATGTCCGCGATTTTTTGTGGGTCAACGAAAAAATAATAGCCGAAAGCAAACCAGGAGGGGAAGGATCCCATAAAAAAGAGTGTCAAATAAGCCATGAAAGCGCCAAAAAGAGATCTCCAGAGGTTTTTGGTCAGCACATATGCCAAAAGAAAAATCAAACCGATAACCGAAGCGAACACGATGCGCGTTCCAAAATACACAATGCCAGAAGGCAGATGGCCGAAAAAGGTGATGAATTCGCCCCACAGACCTTTTGGCCCATCCAAAGCATAAAAACTCCAATAGACACCCTGCCCAGTTTTAATTATATCCAAAATCGGTGGCAAAACGATCAACCAAGCGGCACCCAAAAACAAAGCCGCCAGTTTGCACGGATTAATATGCAATATTTTGCTCAAAATAAGCCAAATAACCACAAACGAGATCAAAAAAAAGAACAGATTGTGCAGATATTCGACCAACACTCCATCCGGCGTATTGCTAAATGGAATCACGATAGTTTCGATGAAAACACGCAGCCCGACGATGCCCAAGAAGGATCCCACCCAGACCAAGACACCAACCTCTTTCTCGAAAATCGCATTGAGCAAATTCCTAACTTTTTCCAGAGCTTTTTCCATGCTTTAAATTTATCAATGTTCCAACTTTTATGCAAACAAACTTTTGCCGGCCAGACGCTTCTTTCTGTGCATAACTATCTGTTGTTGCGGCTATTTTTGTGTTATAATTTTTATGTGCAAACCAGGAATATAAAACTATCTCTACTAATTTTAACCGGCTTAGTAATTTTGAGCTATGGCTTTCTGATTTCCGCTCAGGAAGGCTTCAATTCGACGACCAACGTTCTTCCGGACAGCGACAATTCTGTTGCTGCCGAAGGCAACGACACCTTCAGCAATGACCCGAATAATTTGACCGGGCAAGTGGCGCAAAAACTTTCAGCTTTGGCGACCAGCAGCGACCCGGATGAACAGCAAATTTCGGTCGACAAAATGCAATCAATTATCACCGACTCCATCAGTCAAAAATTTTCCGAAAGCGATCTGCCGACAATCTCACCGGATGAAATAAAAATCAAAAAACAAAACTACACAGGCACCGCCGAACAGATCAAGGCCAAGAAAAAAGAGGATTTCACCAATTACATGATTGCGGTTTATTACATCATGTCCAGCAGCTCACCCAAGCCGATTACCAGCGGCGATGATTTGAACGGCATGGCTTCATATTTCACGCAAAGCATCGACGCCGCGTTGAACAGTCGTGACAGTTCCCAGTTAGCAGAAATTTCTCAGAGTGGACAAAAAATTTTGGACCAACTCCGCACAGTCGAAGTTCCTGAGGACGTTTTGGAAATTCACACCAAGGCTCTTCAATTCGCCAAATATGCCATTGCCCTCAAACCTACTATTTCTGCCAACACTGAAGATCCATTGACTGACTTGGTGAATATTTCCAAACTGGCCAGCTTTATGGAATCTCTGATCAGTTTCTCCGAAGAAGCTTCCGGCAAGTTCAGCGAATACGGACTGACCTATGACGATGCCATCAAGGGCAAGCTCAACGCGCTCGGCATCACACCGCCAGAAATTGACGACTCGACAAACACCACGATTAATCCATCGACACCAAGTTCCGCCACCATCCTCAAGCGCTAAATATTCCCAAAAGATACAAATGCATCTATTCAAAAACAAAACTTTCATATTCAGAAAAAAAATCATTCTCTTGCTTTTGGTTTTGACTTTTTCCTTTTATCCGCAGCCACAACCCGCCCAGGCCTGGCTGTCACTCGCGGCGGCGGCTTGGAAAGATGCTCGCGAGATGATTCGCGAAACAATCAGTGCCATCCAGCTTGGCGCCGCCCAGCAAGCCGCCGTGGATGCCTTGAACAGTGAAATGTCTTATCTGATCACCGGCAAAAATTCCGGCGGACCGATGATCATCACTGACTGGCGCGCCTATGCTGTCAAACAGCCGGTGGCACGGACCAATGTTTTTATCAATGACTACATCAGCCAATCGCTGCGCGGCCGCGGTTCTTTGACCGGCTATGTTTCCAAAACGGCCGAAGGCATTGGCATGAGCTATCTGAGCCAGTTGGAACAGAGCGCCAAACGCGCGACCTCAGACATAATCCAACCAAGAGTAACATTTCAGGGGGATCCCGCGAAAATATTTTCCGGCCCACGTCCGTTTCAAAGGTTTACTCTACTTTTTTCCGGCATAAATTACGAACCAATCTACAAAACATACATACAAGACAAATATCAAGAAGAACTGGAAAATCAAAAGACGATCGCTCAGTTGGAGGCCACCAGCTCCGGATTTTTGGGGAAAAAAGTCAACGGCATCACCGTCAATCCGGCCGGCTTGATCGAAGCGCAGGTTGCCAAGGTTCAAAACATGGGCAAAGACATCATCACCAACGCGACCAATTGGCGCCAGGTTGTCATCGGAGCCGTTTCCAATACCATCAACCAATCCATGATCAACGGTATCGGGCAGATCCAGGCCGGCGTCCACCGCGAAGTGACCAATGTGCGCTCACAAGCGATTGGCGAGATGAACAAAGCAATCAGCAACATCGGACCCGGCGCGCTGTACAGAAGATAAATTTGATTTTTTAATTTTATTTCCAGGGTGAAAAAATTATTCCAGAAAAATATCCAGACTTCTTTTTTCCTACTTCTCTTCATGATGGTTAGTGGGTTTTTGTTTTTTGGTGGAACAGCTAATGTTTTGGCCGCTGAAAAATGCGTTATAAACCCAAACGCCACATATCTAACGAACGCTGATCAACAAAAATTTCTTGCCATACAATCTAAACAAGAGTGCACAGTAGACTTTTTAAATTATTTAAAGACTGCATACCCAGAAAAAAATTTCGCACTGAATTGGATAGATGACTCAATTTTAACAGATTCGAATACAACTATTGGACAAAAATTATCTGATGATTACAAACAGGCTGCAAATACTGTATCAACAGCAGATGGATCATGTTGGTCTCCTAAATCTCCTCTTTCCTCTGTTTTCACCTGCCTATTGCTCGCAGTACTAAAATTTTTTGGTTGGTTGCTTTCAATTTCGGCGGCAATTTTTGCCTGGGCTGCGGACGCCAATAGTCTACGCAATGTTATAAATGGTGATAGTATTTATGAATCTTGGAAGATTGTTAGAGATCTTTTAAATATCGCTTTTATTTTGGTTTTGCTCTACACGGCTTTCACTATTATTTTCCAGGTCGACTCATCCAACAAGAAAATTATTCTAACCGTAGTTCTGATGGCGCTTTTGGTCAACTTCAGTTTTCCAATCACTCGTTTCATCATTGATGTCGGCAATTCATTGATGTACACGATTTTCAAGAGCCTTCTGCCCGTCGCTGATTCTGACCTTAGCAGTATTTTTGCCAACATTGCCGAAAAATCTGCAATTGGACAGATTGTTGAATCTGGCTCTAATGCCTCAGTCGCACAACTAATTTCCGCTATCGTTTTTGTAGCTATCTTATCAATAACATTTTTAATGATGTCGATGCTTTTTGTTATTCGCATTGTAGCCCTCGCCATCATTATTATTTTTTCACCCGTGGCTTTTGTGGGCGTCATTGTTCCGTCGATATCATCCAAAATTGATTGGTGGGGAAATCTTTTCAAATATACTTTTTTTGGCCCAGCCATGGCTTTTATGATTTTTATCGCCACGAAGGTCATGAATGCAACAGCCATCACAATGGAACAAAACACAGCCTTTGGCGCAATTGGCAAGGACGAGCTTGGAGCTATCGCTAGTATGTCTAAATTTGCCGTCCCAGTCGTCATCCTCTGGATCGGCATGGGCATCGCGCAGAAAATGGGCATCGAGGGTGCGGCGATGGCGCAGAAGTTCGCGACGAAGGCTGTCACATGGCTGCCAAAAGCCATTGCACATAGTACTGGCATTCCAGGCGGCCTCAAAATGGCCAAGGATCACTACGTTAAAAAGGGCGCTCCTGGTTTCTTAGGCAAAATTCCTGGTTTACGTGGCGAAGACAAAACGCAGGAAACAGAGGCAAAAATTGGAGGCCTCCTAACAAAAGGACCAAGGGGATGGAGCAGTGCTCATGAAAGCATACAAAGAAAGCGTATAGCTGCCAAGCAAAAGGAATTTGAGGATGAACGCCTCAGTGAATCATCCGCAAAAGCCAAACTGAAATCTATTGATAGCGTAGAGAAGAAAGCGGCGGCGCTTTATTTGTCGAAAAAAGATAAAATTAATGACTCTGCCACCTTTGCCGATGCAATGAAGGCACTCTCCGGAGATGCAGAACTACAAAATGAACTCCGAGGTAAAGCCAAAAAAGACAACGACATTAAATTCGTTCTAGATTATGATCTTGCTAATGGAATTGAGGTTGAAGAAAAAGATGAAAAAACTGGAGAAAAAATAAAGAGAAAAATTACCGATAGAGAAGAAATATACGAAAAAACGCTGGATATGTCATCAGATGACCTGGCCAAGCAAAAGAGTTTGCATGATAGCATAGGCAAAGATGAGGACTTGCAAAAATACATAAAGAATATTGGGAAAAAAGAGAAGGGCATTCAATATTTGAATAAGTTATTCGAAAAACTTACTCCTTCACAACGAAAAATTTATGTAGACAATAAACTCAATACTGAAAGCAATAATCAAGAACAACAAAGACAAGATCAACCACAAAGACCGCACGAAGAAGTCCAAAAAGAGAACGCTCAAAAAAATGATGAGCGCATGAAGGAGCATTTTGATAAAAATGAAACTAGTTAAAATATGTATACAGCAAATATAATTGAATCTTATTTTTTCCCCATTTCCGCAACCCGTGGCGATGAATCTTCTGCTGCCATTTTAGCTAAGTGGGACAAACTTGATACGTTATCCGAGACCTGCAAGGACAAACTTACTTCCCAAAAAACCGCGGAGCAAGTACAAAGAATCAGTTTCACATTTAATCTTGGCCGTGAGCAGGCGTCAAGAATCGCAATTGCAATCAGGAGCTATTATTTTGGCGAATTATCACTGCAAGACATGCCGTTTTTGTTGGCTAAAGAAATTCCGATTGATTTTTCCAAAGCCAAAGAAATTACAAACCTGATAACTCAAAAAATAATTAACGATAATTCTCAGGAGATTGCCTACCAAGCACAGTTGGATCATTTACCAATCAGCGAAGCTTTAAAAGTTTATCCGGAAATTGGCGAACAGATGATCACCTCTGAAAGAATTTCTCTCAAGAATTTTCCAGAGCCGGTGCGGCCGTCGCTCAAAAATTGGTTGGCCGACTACACCTTCACCGTGGGCTATGACAACACTGATTCGATTAAGCGCGGGAATTATATTTTCCATGGCAACAACACGTTGCGCTTGCTGGCCGCTGATCGGGAAAAACTGGGATACATTTTGAAGGCGCATGATGAGCAGTCGCCGATCACTATCGACAAAGTCAGGAAGCAGATCGTTTTCCCGGCCATCTCCAAGAGTTCAACTCTGGGAGAATCAGCAACCCACAACGCCCCACCTAAAGCTCGGCTTTTCACTCCCCGAGAGGATGCTCAGTTAAAGCCAAGCTTTAGCAACCCACAGCAAAATGCGTCAAAATTGCACAATTCAGTCAGTTTTTCCTCACCTCAGCAGTTGCCGTACGAAAAAATAAGCACACCGCAACCCGCAAAACAAGAATTTGTTTCTCGCGTTCACCCTGTTAAATCCTCGCCGGAGCGAGGAGCGGAGCTATTTAACAGGGTAAAATTCCCGCCAATCCAACAACCACGACCAATTAATTCTGTTAATAATATTGTTAAATTAGAACCAAAACCGGAGAAACCCCGCGAAATGCCACGCAACGTGGTTAACTTAAGAGACGAATAATAAAAAATTATGCTTTTCAACATCCCACAATTTATCGACAAAGAAGACAAGATCGTCGGTCCGCTGACCGCCAAGCAGCTCGGCTGGATGGCAGGGGCTTTTGTGACTTTGATGGTGCTGTGGTCAATTTTGGACACCGCCACTTTGATTATCGCGGCCATCCCAATTGTCGGAATTTTTGGCGCCTTGGCCTTTTACCAACCCAACGGACAACCGATGATCGGTTTTGTGCTTTCTTCCATTAGTTTTTTCCTGCATCCCAAAGTGTACATCTGGAAAAGAGTCCCGGAAAAAGAAATTAAGAAAGTTGCTCCGAAAAAAGTTGAGGTGATCCACGTGCAAAAAGACGTGAATGCTGATAAAATAAAAGAGCTAAGCAATATATTAGATCGAAAATAATTTTCCGCGGGCTTCAAAAAGCTTGGCTTTAAGGAGGAGTCCGCCGCGCCTGCCTGCCGGCAGGCAGGGACGACGGGGAAAAGCCGAGCTTTAAGTGAGTGGCCGCGGGTATCCGCCGGGTTTCCTAAAGCTAAGCTTTTCTGCTAATTCGACGGATCCTCTCTAAAGCTGAGCTTTAGGACAACAAATAAATTAAACAATCGTCATGGAAAATCTCCACTCCGAAAAATTAGCCAAAAAAACTTCAACGTCGCCGACGCAACAATTTTTGGACGTGGCGGAGGTCAAAGAGGACGCAATTGTTTTGAAAAACGGCTCACTCCGTTCGGTTTTGGCGGTTTCGGCGATCAACTATGATTTGAAATCTTCCGAAGAACAGGATGCAATTGTCAATCAATACCAAAATTTTCTGAATTCTTTGGATTTCCCGATCCAAATTTTGATCAACTCGCGCAAGATTAACATGGATCATTACCTGGAATTTATCGAATCCAAGGAAAAGGAACAGAACAATGAACTGCTCCGTCTGCAAATCTCCGAATACAAAAATTTTATCAATCAGCTGGTGACGGTTTCCAACATCATGGAAAAGAATTTTTACATTATTGTGCCTTTTTCGCCGATTGAAAGCGGGGAGACCGGTTTTTTCAAAAACCTGAGCAATATGATCAACCCGCAAAAGAATATCCTGGATAAAAGAGAAACTTTTGGAACCTACCGCAACCAACTTTTCCAGCGCGTCGACCACATCATTGCTGGTCTTTCCGGCATCGGATTGCGGATCGTACCACTGCAAACTCAAGATCTGGTGGAACTACTCTATGAATCCTACAATCCGAAAGTTTTCAATGACGAAGGATTAGGGAAAGTGGAAGAATTGGATTTAAAATGAGTTCCGCGGGCATCAAAAAGCTTGGCTTTGAGGAATTGTGAATCCGCCCTAGCGGATGAACAAGTGGAAAAGCCGAGCCTTAAGTGAGTGGCCGCGGGTCTGACAAACCGACGGGTTTCCTAAAGCTAAGCTTTTCGCTAATTCGACGGATCCTCTTTAAAGCTGATCTTTAGGACAACGCTGAAAATTAACACAAACAAATATTTATGCTCAACATCTTCAAAAAACAAAATAGCCAAAAACCAACACCCAAACCCACCGATCCGATTTTGGAAGGCGAGAGGATTTACAAAGAGGGCCTCTCCCGCCTGAACGACTTGATTGCGCCCGCCGCCATCAAGATATCCCCGAATTACATCCGCGTTGGCGAAACCTTGGCGCAGACTTTGTTTGTCATCACTTACCCGAGATATCTGCATAGCAATTGGTTTTCGCCGATCATCAACATCGACATGCCGATGGACATTTCCATGTTTGTGCATCCGATTGACACCCATGACATTTTGAAAACTTTGCGCAAAAGTTCAACGCAAGTCCAATCCCAATTGCACATGGAAGAAGAAAAAGGCTTGATTCGCGATCCTTCCCTGGAAACGGCCGGACAAGACATTGAGGAATTGCGCGACAAACTGCAGCAAGGCACGGAAAAATTCTTTCGCTATGGTCTCTACATCACCGTCTATGGCCAAGACGAAAAAGAAGTCGACAAGCTCGGTAAATCCATCATTTCCATCTTGGAGGCGCAGCTGGTTTATGTGAAGACGGCCGTTTTCAAGTCGGAACAAGGTTTTGTTTCCTCTCTACCCCTAGCCAATGATGAATTGAACGTCGGCACCAGCATGAACAGCGCGCCGCTTTCCACGACCTTCCCTTTTGTTTCTTCCACCCTTTCCAATGACGAGGGGATCCTCTATGGCATCAACCGTCACAACAACAGTTTGATCATTTTTGATCGTTTTGGCATGGAAAATGCCAACATGGTGGTTTTTGCGAAGTCCGGCGCGGGAAAAAGTTATTGCGTGAAGCTGGAAGTTTTGCGTTCCATGATGATTGGCACCGATGTCATCATCATCGACCCGGAAAATGAATACAAACATCTCTGCGACACGGTGGGTGGATCTTTTATCAAAATCTCGCTCAACTCCCAGAACCATCTCAACCCTTTCGATTTGCCAAAAATCATGGAGGATGAAGACCCGGAAGACGTGCTGCGTAACAACATCGCCAATCTGCTCGGCTTGCTCCACATTATGCTCGGTGGCATCACTCCGGAAGAAGATTCCATCCTGGATCGCGCGATTCATGAAACTTATTCCATCCGTGACATTACCCCCCAGACCAATTTCAACGTCCTGGCCAAGGAAGCCTTCCCGACCATGACTGATCTCTACCAAATTCTGCGCAATATGGAAGGTGGGGAAGATATGGCGACCCGCTTGGAAAAATATACCGAGGGCGTCTTTGCCGGTTTCCTCAACAGCCCAACCAACATCAAAGTTGACAATCAATTGGTGGTTTTCAATATCCGCGACATGGAAGAAGAACTCCGACCTGTAGCGATGTATATTGTTTTGCAATTTATTTGGAATGAAATGCGCACCAACCTGAAAAGACGTCTGGTGCTGGCGGATGAAGCTTGGATCATGATGAAATATGATGACGCCGCTTCATTTTTGTTCGGCATCGCCAAACGCTGCCGCAAATATTACACCGGCCTCACCACCATCACTCAGGATGTGAACGATTTTTTGTCTTCCCGTTATGGCAAACCGATTGTGACCAATTCCTCGATTCAGCTGCTGCTCAAACAATCTCCCGCGGCGATCGATACGATTTCGGAAACCTTCTATCTGACTGATCAGGAAAAGTTTTTGCTCCTGGAAAGCAACGTCGGTGAAGGCATTTTCTTCGCTGGTACCAAACATGTCGCCATCAAAGTCATTGCATCCTATTCCGAAGATCAGATCATTACCACAGACCCGGCACAGCTGTTGGAAATTGAACAAGCGAAGAAAGATTTTGCAGATGAAGAATAATACAAATTATATTCCGCGGGTATCAAAAAGCTTGGCTTTAAGGAGGAGTCCGCCGCGGACGACGGGGAAAAGCCGAGCTTTAAGTGAATGGCCTGCGGGTTTCCTAAAGCTAAGCTTTTCTGCTAATTCGACGGATCCTCTCTAAAGCTTAGCTTTAGGACAGCCCTAGAAAAAATCCAATTTATGTCAGAACAAACTCATTCTGAAAATTTAAAAAAACAGCAGCATGGCCATCGTCTGAAAAACCACCTGAATAAAGCGAGGGATGTTGGTCAAAAGCTCGCTTTATTTAGTTATGTTAATCCCTTTATGGATTGGTTGTTCGGCATTGCCATTATTTTAGCGATCCTCAAAGACATTTTGGATTTTGTCGGGGTGGGTTCTCTTCCGGGAATCGGCACCGTCATAACCCTGATCGTCTCATTATCCATCGCTTTTGTCATGCTTTTAACCGGCTCAGCCTCAAAAATCAAGATCTCCAAGACTGGGAGGAAATTTATGGTTCTGATCGGCGGGACAATTGTCGAAATGATTTTTGGCATCGATTTTGCGCCGATAGAAACAACAATGGCCGTCTATATCTTTTATTCCACCTTAAAATCCCGACAGGAAGCCGCCCAGGAAGACTCTTTAAAGCAAGGAACTCATCATCCTGCCGCTGCATAAAACAAACTTATCATGCTCTACAAAAAAGAACGCAATTTTTTTCTAAAATACCGAGAAACCCTGCTAACGGCGCTGGTCATGTTGGCCTGTTTAGCTTTGTTCACTTTTTTCCCGACCACCGGCGCTTCCCAAAAAGTGACTTCCGGCATCGTTTTTTTGGGACTTTTGCCTGTTTTATATCTCAAATTTGTCTTAAAAAAGAAACTCAAAAATTTTGGTTGGCAATTGGGGGATTGGGAAGTCGGCCTGATTTTTTCCGGCATTTATCTATCCCTTGCACTCATGATTGCGTATATTCTTTTCCACTATACCTCTTTCCCTAAGGAATATGTGCTCCCAGCCTCTATTATTCATAACTTTTGGTATTTTTTAGCCTACGAACTCTTCCTCGTGGGTGCTTTCGCGGCTTTATATGAAATATTTTTCCGAGGTTTTGTCATGCTACTTTTGGCGCCCAAGGCCGGATTTTATGCGATTTTCTACCAGTTTTTTCTGTTGTTGCTCTTTTTTTGGATCACGGATAATTTAACCTGGACCAACGCGCCGCTTTTGATCACGGCGGCTTTTTCTGGCTTAACCACCTTCAAGAGTCAGTCACTCCTGTATTCATTCGTAGCCAGCCTGTTTTTTTTGATAATCTTAGATGCTCTGGTTATTAAATTTGTTTACCTATCGCTCTAAAAAATGGTAGAATATAATTACCCGTGAGTCACTAATACGCACATCATGAAGCAGAAAAAAATAAACAAAATACTCTTTTCCTTCATCACCATCGGGGGACTGCTTGTCCTGAATATTTATCCCGCTCTGGCGGTGCGTATTCCCAGCGCCAATGAAATGGCTCGCGACCTGGAAAAGCGCTATCACGTCACGACTGACTCGATTAAGAATGCCGGCGAGAGTTTCAATACCGGCGCCAACAAAAGCCAGGCGCCCCAAGTTTCTTTGAACTTTGATCCGACCAATCCCCGATCCGGCGAAAAAATCACCGCCACCGCCTACCCGATGTATTTCAACAACGACCCAAAAAATCTCTATTACACGTGGTATTTGAAACACACCGGCCTCACGGACTCCTGCCCCGCCGGAGTGGCGAGCGACTTTGACGGAAATTGCGATTGGAACGGCGATTCGCAGGTCAACGTGGAGGACTGGAAGATTGAAGCCGCCCGGATGATCGCCAATAACGGCTTCGATTGGAACCGGGCTTTGGGAGCGAACAGCCCGTATTGCAATATTGCCGGCAACATCCCGGATTATTGCAACCAGGTCGATCAATACAGTGCCATTGCCCAAGCCGATCAAAATTCCGGCTACCGCGCCAAACCCGGCGGCGATGATCGCCCAACCAACAGCGACCTGGATGAGGATGATCTGACACCGCATTGCTATATCCATGACTTTGAGAGCGGCATTGACTATGAATTGGTCGAGGAGGTCCCGGATCAAGGCATTCTTTGCTCCAGCGGGAAAACGGCTGTTTGCACCAAAACCAACACTGATATCGTTTTTGATCCGGATGGAAATTCCGCCAATGACACCTGCGAAGCAGTTTCCGATGCGCCGATCTGCAGCATCAAAGACAGTGAAACCGCTTCTTTTTCCTGCTCTGCCATTGATGAGATTCCTTTGTGTGTTGACACTGACAATATCGACGATGATGATGTCATCTTTAGCGAGGTAGCCATCTCTACCCCCACCACTGTTCCCACCGGCACTCCCAGCGTCACTGACGGATTAATGGAAGCCGGGGATTATTATTACGTCATAACCGCGATTATCGGCGCGGAAGAAACACCGTCTTCCCCTCAATCAGCACTGATTGCCGTTACCGGATCAACCGGCTCTGTCCAACTCAATTGGGCGGATGTCCCCGGCGCCACCGCCTACAAAGTTTACCGAACCACGACCAGCGGCACCTATACCAATAGTCTGATCGCTGCCGGCGATTGCGACGATCCGACTGAAAGCACTTGCTTGGATTCGGCGCTTGCAGTCTCCACCGGCACTCCGCCGACCGCCAGTCCGACCGTTTTGGTCAGCGACAGTTGCGAAAATATTGATGACAACGCGGACATTTCTCTCGGCAACAGCTCCAACTTGTTGACAGTCTCGACCCCCTGGAAAATTGATTCTGATCTTCCCGCCACCGCCGCCAATCCGATTGAGGATGTCAGCTGCAGCGCCGACACGGTCAATGACGATGTTGCTTTCATCTGTTCCGACAAAGATAAGCAACATCTTTTCGCCTACCCGCCAACTTCCTTCGACGGTGAAACTTTTTCCCGCAAAAAAAGTGGGGATGACGCCTTTAGCGTCAGCGAGGAACTGTTTTGGCACACTGATCCGCAATCCGCTTCCACTGCTCAAAACGGCAACAAGGATGAGGCTAATGTGGTTGGTTTGGGGCAAACGACTTTTACCTGGACCTACCAAACCGGCGACCAAATCGGCGTGGCGGTGGAGGGTGTTTCCGCTACTCCGACCAAATATGATGATGCCTCGCTCATGATTATGTGGGCCTTACCAAAAAACAAATGCGACATTGAAAAAACCGGCTTTTATACTCAGGAAATAAAGGGCTATGATGTCAAAATGCCGGTCACAACTATCACAGATAATGATAATGGTCAGAATTCCTGTATCGGCGGCAATTGCTTGAATGATTGCTTGAAAGACAACCTGATTGACCCGCAAGGCGATCAAAACAGTCTCAATGTTTCACTCTCCTATTCACCGGAAAACCCCATCAATGATCCGACGGAAAACAACACCGGCGATGAAGTGAGCGTCAGCGCTGCAATTACCAACGCCCAAAGCCCGGGATTTGTAAAATATCAATGGGAAGTTTATGGCGGCAACAGCGTGAGTCCGGCCAACGGCTGGGGAAGTCCACTGCTCAAATCAGACATCCCGGAAGCCAAGCAAACTTCCGGCATCGGGCTATCCACCTTTCGCTTCAAAATGAATTTCCCCGGTTCTTTTGCCGCCGCCAACAAATATCTGCGCGTCAGAGTCACCGCTTCCGAAGGAAATAACAGCGGAACTTCCGATGTTATCATTCCGCTTACTTCGACAGCCGCGAAAATTCATGTTTTTTCGACTGACGCAACCGATAACAATGGCGATCTCGGCGTGCAGAATATACCTAGCAAAGAACGCTGCAACGAAGGTCTGGACAATGTCCTCTGCCCGGTCGTCAAAAATGAAATCGTCGGTTTGCAGACTGACTCGCCCCTCGGCGACGCGCTAACCAATATTCTCTGGACTATCGATGGTCAACCGCTCCAACCGATTGGAGAAAACTGCGTTTCCGGTGATTGTATCGCGGGTAGCGGGGAAGCCACTGGCATTGCCTATTTCCCGGTGCTCAAGGACAATGATGACCAGTATTCAGTCAACCTGTCCGCCACCACTGGTTCCGGAGAAAAAATAAATCTAACCAAAACCTTCAAAGTCACTGACCCCTCCCTAACTATTATTTCTGCCGATGAAAACACTTGCAAGGCAGAACTTCTAGGCAGTTATACTGATTTAGATGGTATTAAATGGCCTGATTACAGCGAAACTTCTTTCCAGGGAGTGACCGCCGCCACAATCACTCTCAAGCCGAAACTAAATATGCCTTTTATCCAAAATCCACAATGGTTTATTGATGGTGTTGAAGCCACTTCTTTAGGCGCGGCAGTGGATCAGGCCACCAACACTCTTTCCTTCACTGCCAATAAGCAGCCCGGAGAAAGCTATTCCATCACAATGGGCGGAATTTACGCTCAAAAACCTAGTATTAAAAAAATTCTCAACAGCTATTTTGACGTGCAATTGAACGAATTTTACGAAAAACCAATCGGCGCCTCAATTGAGCTGACAATGGTTGACTCCCTCACTGGTGACGCATCAGCGCAAGCGCCCCTTGGACGCAAAATTCTCGCCAGCCTCGTCACGGATGTGCCGGCCTATATCAGCTTTCTCTTCCGCATCGTGCTAACGACAATCCTGATTCTGTTCACCTCATCAATCCTGCTAGTACTGTCACCAAAAAGAGAAAACTAACAAGCATTGCCTCAGGTCTTTTTGTGCTTTACAATAAAAGACAGGAGCAACCATATAAACTAAAAATGAAAACAAAAAAAAATTACTTGATAGCTATTTTTGGTTTAGTTTTTCTCACAATGCCATTTTTTGGTGCGAATGCGCTTTTGTTTACTCCAAAACTTTGTGGCTCCAGTGCAGACTGTCCTAAAACGGTCGACGGCCGCAGTGTTAGTTGTCGAAATTATTATGATCCATATACTAATAATTCCGATTTAAAGAGGTGCTTGCCTCCGGAGGTTGGTCAGGGCGGATCATGCAATGATGATCTTTACGGTGGTTATTTATGCAAGAGTCCTTTAGTTTGTTTTTTTGACGAAGGAAAGAGTGAAGCATCCAAATGCCTTCCCAAAAGAAAAGCGGGAGAATCTTGCAATATAGCAGAAAGTCAGCAATGCGAGGGAGAGATGTCTTGCGAACACAAAATTTGTGAAAAAGGCGTAGGCCAAGGCGAAAAATGCAACGAATATGGTTCTCCCAGGGTTTATTGCAACAAGGGGTTAATGTGTGATAATTCTGGCGATCAAACTTGCGTAACCATAGCAGAATTCGGCATCAGACATCCTTCCTCAACTAACTCCACCCCACCCAGTAATAACGCCTCTGGATCAGAGACTTCCAACTCTCCTTTTGATTACCAGCCCCTCGAAAACATTCCCGGTTTTGAATCGGAGATGTCCGGTGATTTTTATGTCTATATTTCTTTGGTGTATAAGTTTGGCATCTGGGCAGTGGGCATTGCAGCTTTGTTGATGATTTCCATCGGAGGATATATGTATGTGACCTCGGCCGGGAATAATTCGTCTATGGAAAAAGCCAAGGGCGTCATCACGGACGCGGTGGTCGGTCTGATTTTGGCGTTAACCTCGTATCTATTACTCTATATTATCAATCCAGATTTAGTGAAAATCACGCCCTTGCCGCAAATAGCGCCCAGTGGCCCAACAACCGGTTCCGGCGTCAGTGCGCCCAGAGGAACACCTGGAGGAAGTGCAGGAAATTGCCAACCAGCTACAGCCGGCCCATGCTCAATAGCTAGCATACAGCAAATGAGCAGTTGCTTTGGAAATAACGTCACTAAGGCATCGGCAATTTGTCTAAAGGAAAGTGGCAATAGTGAAACAGTGCCCAGTGGCGTGGATAAATGCCAACCAGGAGGAGAATCGGTTTCCTATGGCCTCTTTCAAATTAACTTAACCGCCCAAAGAATTAATGGGCTGGATTGCCCAAGTTCTTGTGGGCCGATGTATACAAGCAAAAATCATAATTGCTCCATCACAAATAAATCATTATTCGACCAATGTGTTTCCGCCGCAAAAAGTGCCAAGTTTAATATTGAAAAGGCTTGCGCACTTTCAAGCGGAGGGTCCAATTGGGGACAATGGGGAGCCAACACTAATCAAAGAGATGGTTGTCATTTTTAATTAAAAATAATGGAAAAACAAACAAAAATATTATTATTCATTGGCTCTATTTTGATAATTATTGCAATTGTTTTTTTTATTTCTACACGAACAAAAAATACTACACCATCAATAACTACTCAGCCTATCTCGTCGCCGATTGCCTTTACGATTCCGTCCAGCAATGATCAAAAAATGAAAATCAACACTCCTTCTGGGGACATCGAAACAAACAACGTTTACAGGGAGTCTTCGGAAAAACTATCCTTAAATGGTGTCTCTTTTCAAAATAATACCGACTATTCCATGTCATTCTACCCTAATGATAAGGCTTTTCTAATTGTCATTAAAAATCCGGATGTTAAAGCTGCTCGCGATAAGGCCGAGGTAGAACTTTTAAAAAATTTAGATATAACAAGGGAAACTGCCTGTAGATTAACTGTTATTACAACCATTCCGTTTAACATTAATCCTCATCTCTCTGGAAAAGAATATGGCTTGAGTTTTTGTCCCGGAGCAAAAACATTCTAATTTACTTTTTATGACTACCTCTAAAAAAATATTTATCTCCTCTTTGGTGGCGTTTGCAATCTTGCTGATTTTTTTGGGCATTTACAATTTGTCTTTCAAAAAAAACACCCCCGCCAACCAATCAGCTTCTGATGTGACAAACAAAACGGCTGCCGACCAACAAAAAGCCGCCCCTATCCGGGTCAGTGCCATTACCGATGAAGCGGTGCTTTCTCCTATTTTGGACAGCGCCACTTCCAAGATAAAATATTATTCCAAGTTGACCGGTCAAGTTTACCAAATCGATCTGGATGGCAGTAACAAAAAAACTCTTGCCGCTAAAACACTTCCCGGGCTATCTGATGTAGCTTGGTCGCCGGACGGAACCAAGACGCTAACCACATTTTCCCAAAGTGGCCTTTCTAGTTTTTTTTACTATGACTATGCGACTGACAAAGGTGTAAAATTGAAAGACAACTTAGATACGGTTATCTGGCAAAATAACAACAAGATTTTTTACAAATACTATAATCCGGAAACAGGAGAACGCTCATTAAATATCGCTGACCCGGATGGAAACAATTGGAGCAAAATTGCCAACCTGGATTACAAATATGTTTCCATAGCGCCAATTTCTCGCACTGCGTTGGTCTCTTTTTGGAACAGTCCGGACGCGGCCATTGAATCAGTGTTTGAATCGGCGCCGATCCTCGGCGGGGATAAAACCCTTCTGCTGCGCGGAATCTTTGGTGCCGACTACCGCTGGAACAACAACAGCAGCTCTCTCCTCATCAGCCACTCCAATGAAAAAAATGGCTCGCAAATCCAATTGGCCACCGCCAATGACCACGGCGGCGAACTCAAAAATTTGGGGATCCCGACCTTTGTCTCCAAGAGCGCCTGGTCGAAGGACAACAAAACTGTTTACTACGCGCTACCCGCATCCCTGCCCAACGATGCGACTTTACCTAATGATTACCTGGACAATAAATTCACCACTAACGACTCTTTTTGGAAGATTGACACGACCACCGGCAGCAAAACCAATGTTTTGGGGGCTAATCAGCTACCAAGTGCTATTGATGCCACTAATTTATTCTTGAACGCCGATGAAAGCATCCTATTCTTCATCAATAAGCTGGATGGCCGGCTATACAAAATATCTTTGTAGCCTATAGTAAAATAATAAAATTCAGCCAAAAGATACAGGCTAGATCATTTTTGAAATAAGTCGTGTCCACCAGCCCATGCAATAAGATATAAACCATGATACCCAAAGATATGCGCCACAGCATATCTTTTTCTTTCTGCGCAATTTCCTTGAACCAAACATAAAGCAGCGCAAAAAAACCGACCACGCCAAACACGCCGGCATACAACCAAAAAGCCAGATACAAATTGTGCGGATGGGGGACGGCCCACTCCAGATAGGGTGGGAAGTGTTTTTGGTTCTCCAGGTATTTTTCTTGAAAATTGCCCGGTCCGATACCGACCAGCCAATTGCCCAACAATGTTTTTCCTGCAGATTGCCAGATCATTACGCGCGAATTTAACGATGAGCGTTCCGAAGCATTACGTAGATCAACAAATTTTTGATTGTTCCATTGCGCTAAAATCAGAACCACTATTGCAAGGAAAACTAGCGCTAGTTTTTTGAAATTTATTCTTTTTTCTCCTTCAAGTAAAGCCGTACCCGCTAGCGTCACGCCCACAGCTATCCAAGCCGCATAAGAATAAGTTAAATAAAAGACGATAAGAATCACGCCAAGAGATATTTTTTTAAAAATACTTGATACCTGATACTTAATACTTAATACTCCGATTATTATCATCGGCGCCAGATACATCGCCAGATAATTCGGCGAATTGAAAATGCCTTCCAGTCGACCATCAAAAGTGACCCGGCCTAAAAAATATTGCGCGAGACTCACAACTGAAAAAACAACGCCCGAAAAATACAGTGTCAGATAAATATTATTCAACTTTTCCTGCGGCACAACATTTTTAACTATCAGCGCAAAAATAATCGGTAAAACAAACCATCCCTTAATGATTCCCGCACCAGCCAAGTAATTGCCATTGACTAAGGTTGAGATAACCAGCCCTGCCAATATTATTCCAACAGTAATTCTAAAGCGAAGCTTTAGGAAATTCCTAAAGCTTCGCTTTAGGAATGCCCAGCCAAGCGCAACCACAATTAAAATTTCCAGCACATTGGTCGGCAAGCCAAAAAAACTAAGCTTGATTAAATAGCTCGGCAGTAAAAAAATTGTGAGGTAAAGAAAGTTTTCTAAGTTAAGCCACTTTTTCATCGATGTTACTCAAACTAATTATGATTAAAAATAGCACAAGCACGGTGGGGGAGTAAATTGCGGTTTCCACGAGAGAATGGGCAGCAAAAATAGCAATGCTGACGCCGGCCATCAAAAACAGCGGATCCTTGCGACCTTTCAGATAAAATTTTATCCAAACCACCACCAACAAACCGATCCAGACCAGCGCATTCAGACTGCCTGTTTCCGCCGCGATGTCCAAATACGTATTATGCGCATAAATCGGTTCGCGATAATCCGCGCTGGCCTTGATGGCCAAAGGATAGTTCCCAATCCCTACACCCATTAATGGATTATCCTCAATAACGCCGGCGGCCTGTTGCCAAGTGGCAATCCGTCCTTGATTTGAACCTTCTTTAAAATTAAAGCTGGAATAAAACCGCTGGGAAACCGGATTCGGAATCAATAATACAATTGCGGTGAGGCAAACCAACACGATTGCGCTAATTTTATACTTCCTGCCCAATCTATTCCACGACAATATGACCAGCAGCGAGATCCCCGCGGATAGTCCCAGATAGCCGCCCCTCGAAAATGTCAGCAAATCGGCGACAACCAGCAGCCCCAGCGATGCTGTCCAAAAAAGACGTTCTTTCCCCTCGCGCAAAACAAGTCCTAATGCCAAGGGAATCAGCAATCCCAGATAGAAAGCCAGCATGTGTGGATCCGGGAAGGTCGCGGTAGCGCGCAAATAGGTCTTACTGGCGATATTCACCAGCCAACTAGGATTGTTCAGCACCGCCTCAGTCACACTGCTGCCTAAAAATGGGGCGATGACATAATTCGCCCAAAATTTGTAGGTCCGTTCAAGACCGATTACAAATTGAGATAAAAATTGCACGATTCCAACCAGAGCGACAATCGCGCCACTGCCAACTAAGGCCTTTATTATTTTTACTGCCTTTTCCCGTGTGTTAATCGCGCCGGCAACTACAAAATATACCGGGAAAAGGGAAAACAAGAATAGCAACTTACGCGCTGACCAGTCAGTGTTTCTGGCCATCAACACAGAGAGGGTATTCAAAAACAAGAAAGTGCAAACCAGCCCGGATTGCAAGTTATTTTTAATGATCAGCTTTTTGTTTTTCAGTCCTTGCGCCAACCACAGCAAAAATATGACCAAAACCAAAACTCGGATAGAAGCTAAGTCCACACCGGCGGTGGGGTTTAGTGCTATCTGAAAAGGTAAGTAGAGCGCTAAAAAAAATATGAGTTTATCCATTTTTTTTTGCCTTTTTAAAGAAATAAACTAACGACCTATAAAATTGCATCTTTTGTTTTAGAAGGCCTTCCCGACTTTGCCCGACCAGATGCCTAATTGATACTGCTGGATAATACAAAACGTCATAACCAGCCAATCTTATTCTCCTGCACAAATCTTCATCCTCAAAATACATAAAGAAATTTTCATCAAACCCCCCAACTCTTTCAAATACTTCTTTTTTTACAAAAAGTGCCGCACCGCTGACCCAGTCAGCAAGAACACTGAATTCACTTTCCCAAACTTTTTTACTCTCAACTATCCCAAAATTATTTTTTATATTTCTCCACAAACTTGATTCTTTGCCAGCACACCACTGTTGCGTTTTATTGGCAGCTGTTATCAATCTTGGACCAATCACCGCCACTTTGTCACTGTTTTTTAGCTTATCTACAATTTTTTCCAGACTAGCTGACAGTATTTCCGTATCCGGATTTAAAAACCAAAGTATTTCTCCCCGGACTAATTCAGCCCCCAAATTACAAGCCGCGCCAAATCCGATATTTTTGTGATGATTGATAATCTGAATATTCACATCCGCTCGTAGAGACGCATTGCAATGCGCCTCTACTTCCAAAATATTATTGTCATTATTCACCACAATAATCTCAAAAGTTATATTATGGAGATACTTAAAAAGAGAAGCGACACAATTTTTCAAATATTGCTCGCTCCGATAATTCACGATTATCACTGACAGTTCCCTGCCTGCCGGCAGGCAGGCGGTTTTAGAATTTTGCATCTTTAAAATCTTTATATGCCTTTTGCACGACTGGGGCAAATTCATTGCGCTTGAGCAAAACATCGGCCAAATTTTTTATTCTTCTCAAAAAGACATAGCCAGTGATCCACGGCTTGAGGATGGTTGGAGTATTTTTCTTAAAAAACAACAACCCGGAAACGATCAGCCAATACGTTTTATTTTTCTTTTCTTGTTCGCTTTTTTCAAAATGATACGCCCAGCTGCCCGATACAACCACGTTTTTGAAGCCGGCTTTTTTCGCCCGCACACTAAAATCAGCATCCTCCCAATACAGGAAATAATCCTCGTCCAAAAGACCGATTGCTTTAAAAACGTTTGCTTTGACCAACATTGCACAACCGGTAATGAAGCCTGTTTCATAAAAATCATCTTGTGCCACTTTTGTCTTGTGTTTGGTTCCCATGGTGAGCCAATCAATCTTTCCACCCGCAAACCAAACTTGCTTGTCCGCACCGTTCAGAATGACCGGACTGGCTATGCCTATTTTTTCCTCTCGCTCCGCCACCTCAACCAGCTTCGTAAGAAAATCTGCCTCTACCTCAGTATCATTGTTTAACAGCAACACATACTTGGCCATTCGCTCCAACGCAAAGCGAATGCCGACATTATTTCCGGTAGAAAACCCCAGGTTTGCCTCATTTTTGATAAAGTGCGCTTTGGAAAAGCTGTTTTTCGCTTCTTCCAAAGAACCGTCGCTTGAATCATTGTCCACCACTACCACTTCAAAATTTGGATAGTCCACCTTGAAAACACTGGTCAGACATTTTTTGATAAAATCCCGACCATTGTAATTCAGGATAATGATAAAAATTTTAGGGTTTACCCTGACGCCGGTTTTTATTCCTGTTTCGGATATTTCTTTCTCCATAGCCCTTATTAAACTAATCCTGGTTAGGGGAGATTTTCATGTTCGAATTCCTCTACGCCTTGTTTAGTAAACAAACTGGTTATTTCCGAAGTTTTCACGGCCTTGAAAAGCCACAGGCCGAAAAAATAGACGGCCGCGCTGCCTAGTGCCAGCATAAAGAAATTTTCGCTTTGAAAGGCAATCAGAAACACAACCATGCCGCCTCCCGCCATCATTATCCCGAATTTCTTTTCCACTCGTGGATAATATTTTATTTTTTTGACCACTACCGCAAACGCCGCGCCGGCCACCAGCAGCTCCGTCAAAACCGAAATGGAAGCCGCGGCCAGATAGGAAAATTTTGGGATAAAAATCAGATTGAGAGTGACATTTGTCGCCGCCGCGAGACTCCAGATATATATTAACTTTTTTTGTTGATTGCCGGCGATCAAAATATTATTAAAAAACATGCTAAAAAATATAGCCGCGATGGCAAAAACCAGAATTCGCAGGACATTGCTGGAATCGGCAAATTGTCCACCACCGATCAGATTGATCACGCCATTCGCCAAAAAAAGCGTCCCAATGACCAACGGCACAATAATCAGCACAAAAAACTTAAACGTTTTATTGGAAATTTCTTGGAATCTTTTTTTGTCACGAAAAATTGTGTTCGCCATGATCGGCAGGATCAAGCCTGCAATCATGGCAGGGAAGAAAGTCAGGTTTTCCAACACCTTGTAGGCCGCGCTATAAATCCCGACATCCGCGTTGGTCTTCATGATCGAAAGGAGAATTGTGTCCATCTTGAAATAGACGAACACAATCATTGAGCCGACGCCCAGCGGCAAAGACTCTTTCAAGAATATTTTCCAGTATCCAAAATCAAAGCGCATGTGAAAACGGATATATTTTTTGGACCAGAAAAAAACAATCAGAAAGCTGGCGATCATATTGAACAAGAGGGAGCCGATGATCCAGTTAAAGCCCAGATTCAGCTTGACGGCGATGATTACGCCGGCCACCTGTACGATCTTGCCGACCAATTCACCCACCGCCACTCTGTCCATGGCCAGATTCTGTTGGAAAAGACCGTTGAGAACCTGGTACCCGGAGGAAAAAACAAACGATGCCGCCGCGATCACAATGCCTTCTTTCACAGCCAAGGGGTAGTCAAAAAAAAGCACCACTACCGGGGAGGCGATCAGAACGATTAAGGCTGAAATTACGCGTAAAGAAAAGATGTTACCGATGATTTTTTCTTCGTCCGCCCCTTCGCGGGAAATTTCCCGTGTCGAAATGCTATACAACCCCAGATCCGCTACGGAAGCAAAAAAAGACAGAAAGGCGAGCACTGTCGCGTAATCGCCAAAACCTTCCTTGCCCAGATAGCGCGTGATAAAGCCGATGGAAACCAGCGCTAAAATTGTCGAAAACACCTTAGCAACGCTGCTGACTGCCACGTTGTAAGCTATTTTTCTCGCTATTGCCATAAGTTGGAATTCTTAAATAAGATCGGCCGGTTTGATGACCACTTTACGTTCTTCACCCTCTCCCACACTTTCAGTTTTGATTTGGGTGTTTTTCGAAAGCTCCAAATGCACCAGTCGGCGCTCATACGGAGACATGGGGCGCATGATCACCGCCCGCTGCTCACGCACGGCCTGTTCGGCCATCTCGCGAGCAATTTTTTCAATGGAAGAATTTTTTTCCTGGCGATAAGAATTTACATCCACCACAAAATTGACCGGGTCCTCAATTTTTTTGCGCACCAAAATTCGCGCAATGTGCTGCAAGGATTGCAAATTCACACCATATTGTCCGATCAAAAAATTTGACTCTTCAGTCTTGATGTTACACACGATCGTTTCTTTCTCTTCTTCCGTTTCTGCTTTTTTTATTTCTACTTCCGCAGTAAAACCCATTTGTTTCACCAGACCCTCCACGACCTCCCTGATGACTTCCTCTTGTGTTTCCATATATTTAAAAATACCAATTAACTTATTTTGCTGATGCTGTCTCGTCCGCTTTCTGGATATAATATTGTTGCACAACCATAAAGCCGGTGGAAATCAACCAATACAAGGCGAGCCCGGCTGGGAATTTGATGCCGATGAACAGCGTCAGCAGCGGGCCGAGATATAACATTTGTTTGGACATTGTTTGGGCAAAATCATTCTCACCCGCCTTGCTCGGCGTTTGCTTGGCCATCAACATCTTGGTTTGGATATATTGCGATCCCGCCGCCAAAACCACTAACACCAAATGCGGGATACTGGCCAAGGTTAATTGCCCCAGATTCACCACCGAGGTCAAATCTAAAATGCCGATAAACATGCGATTGATTTGCCCGGGATTTTGCACGAAAGAATACAGACCGGCGCCATCAATATTGAGTCCGGCTTCGGAAATATTGAAAAACACGCGGTAAATCGCGATCAAAAAAACCAACTGCACGACCATCGGCAAACAGCCGGAAAAAGGATTGGTTTTGTGTTCTTTATACAGCTCCATCAACGCCTTGCTTTGTTTTTCCTTGTCATTTTTGTGTTTATTCTGAACTTCTTTGATTTTGGGCTGCAGCTCCTGCATTTTTTTCTGGGATTCGATCTGTTTTTTGCTCAGCGGCACCAGGGCAAATTTAATAATCAGCGTTACAACGATGATGGCCAAACCAAAGTCATGAAACGGCAAGACATTATAAATAAATATCAGTAGATTATATAAAGGGAAATATATAAACTGGTCGAAGATATACATCATTCTTTTATTTTTAATTTAACTATTTACTCTGTATTTTTAATAAATTGCTTTTTTCAATAATTCGCGCAATATTTTTTTCCAACTTATCCAAATGGATGCGCTCATCGTCCCTCTTGCGGATCATCACCACCACATCGAGGCCGCCCTTGATTTGCGCCAGATGCTTCTGGAAAAGATCCCGCATTTGTCTTTTGACCTGGTTGCGCTCCACCGCTTTTTTGGAAAACTTCAATCCGGCCACAAATCCGATCCGGCTGTCATGCATCCCATTCTCCATAATTTTCAGCGCCACGTTGGCATCCGAAAAGAATTGCCCGACTTTTTGGACTTTTTCAAAATCTTTGCGTTTTGTCAGTCGGTTTTTGAATGGCAACATAGAACTTTTATGCCGTTACAACTTAATGAGGACGCATGGGAACACTAGTTGATATTTATCTGAATATGATCCTTGCAAACAAATTCTCACCTAGTTAAGTTGTAATGGTATTAAACTTGCGTTAAGCGTTTGCGCCCTTTTTGTCTTCTCCTTTTCAAAACGTCTTTCCCATTTTTAGTTTCATTACGCTTTAGAAAGCCATGTCTTTTTTTACGGCGAGTTGAGGAGGGTTGGTAGGTAGTACTCATATGATTTTCCCTGCCTGCCGGCAGGCAGGCTTTTAAATAATAGTTATTTATAGTTATTTTGCCAGTCCCAGACACCTGGAACTAATTCAAATCTTACCAATTCTGCGCTTAAAAGTCAATCTTTTAGCCCTTCAACACGCACCGAGACACCTGCCCCACTTCAAACTAACCAAACTCAATGCCCTGGGGCTTGCATGATAAAGCCGATATAGTATATATTTAAATAACTAACCCACAGGTTATCAACAGGTTTATCACTATTTTTTGCAGACCCCTGAAATTACTTTGTGCTATACTTTTTAAACGATATTTCTTTTAACTTTTCATTATGACCAACGAAGAGCTTTGGCGAGCAGCCTTGGGGGAAATTGAGCTTTCAATCTCAAAAGCGAATTTTATCACCTGGTTTAAAAACACCTCGATTTTGTCGCTGCAAGACGGCAAGGTGGTGGTTGGTGTGCCCAACGGCTTTGCCAAGGAGTGGTTGGAGAATAAATACAACCTCTACATTCTCCGCGCGCTCAAAAACATCCAGACGGAGGTCAAGGAGGTTTCTTGCGTAATTACCACCAACAAGGACGGTTTCGCCCGTAAGCCCTTAGTGGATGCAGTGATGGATATCAAGCGCGTGGCGCATGTCCACGCGCCTAGTGCGGAAAGAATGGCTAACTTAAGCCAAGAAAACAACCTCAATCCGAAATACACTTTTGACAACTTTGTGATTGGTGGCAGCAATGAGTTGGCTCGCGCCGCTTGTTACGCGGTTTCCCAAAATCTCGGCCGGATCTATAATCCACTTTTCATTTATGGCGGTGTTGGTCTGGGGAAAACCCATCTTTTGCAATCCATCGGCAACGAGGTGCTGCACAACGACCCGACCCGCAAGGTTAAATACATCACTTCCGAACGCTTCACTAACGAACTGATTGACTCTATCAAAAACCAGAAAATCAACGACTTTAAGGCACATTACCAAACCATCGACCTTTTGATCATCGATGATGTTCAGTTTTTGTCCGGCAAAGAGAAAACGCAGGAAGAATTTTTCCATATCTTCAATTTCCTCTATCAACTCAACAAACAAATCGTGTTGAGCAGTGATCGCGCGCCTAAAGCGATTCCCACCCTGGAGGAAAGGCTGCGCTCCCGCTTTGAGGGTGGCATGATCGCCGACGTTTCCATGGCTGACTTTGAGACTCGTATGGCGATTTTGCGTAAAAAAGCCATCGAGGATGGACTGGAGATTCCGGACTCCGTCTTGGAGTTCATTTCTTCAAATATTACCCATAATATCCGTGAATTGGAGGGCGCTTTAAACCGCGTAGCCGTTTCTGCTCAACTCACTAACAAGGAAATCACCCTGGAATTGGTGCAAAGTCTCTTGTCGGAGCTGATTTCCAGTGGCAAAAAGAAGGGGGTTACCCATAAACACATTATCAAAATCGTTTCGGACTTTTATGATATTTCTCAGGAAGATTTGGCTATAAAAGGCCGCAAAAAAGAGATTGTGCGGCCCCGTCAGATCGCTATGTACCTTATGCGCAGCGAATTACGCTATTCATATCCCGGGATTGGGGAAAAAATGGGGGGCCGCGACCATACCACCGCCATCCACGCTTTTGAAAAAATCCACAAAGAACTGGAAAATGACAAAAAGCTCCTCGAGGATATTACTTGTTTGCGTGAGAAACTTTATGCGATTAGTTGATATCCTGGGGATAAGTTGTTTTTGAGCCTGTTTAAAACTCTGTTTATAAAATTCGTTTTCCCCTGTGCATATTCCTGTATAACCCCACCGCCCCGAAAATTACTCTCCTCCACTCCCAAGAAAACCACCCTGATCCCAAGAGTTATACCGAGGTTATCCCCAAAAATACCCCCTAGTCAGACCTAGAATAAGCCATTTATCTAACTTATCCCCAGATTTACTCCCTATAGTAATAGACAATTACTTATATAAATATATAAACTATTATATTAAAATATATGAAATTAATTTGTACTCAGGAAAATTTTAAAAAAGCAATCTTTAATTCAGAAAGAGTTGTTTCTAAACAAACCACTTTACCTATTCTAAATAACATCCTTTTTGAGGCGACCAAAAGTGGATTAATCCTGTCAGCCACAAATTTGGAAATTGGAGTGGTGGTGCATATTGGGGCTAAAGTGGAAAAAGAGGGTAAAATAACCATCCCAGCCAAATTAATCAGTAATTTTATCAATAATCTGCCGGCGGGGGAGAATATTTCCTTAGAAATGGCTGACCAGAGCCTTAAAATAAAAAGTGGCTCGGCTAAAGCGGTGATTAAGGGCCTTCTCGCGACCGATTTTCCCTTGATTCCGCGGAAAACTACCGATTTTCAGCTGCAATTGTCCGGTGCGGCACTAAAAAACACGATTAACAAGGTGATCACGGCGGTGGCTTTCAATGAAGCGCGCCCGGAACTAACCGGAATAAACCTGATTTTAAAGGAAAAAGAGCTGCTTTTTGCGGCCACCGACAGCTTCCGGTTGGCAGAAAGTCGCCTGCCGATCGATGAAAAAAATGTCAATAAAGAGCTGTACCAAGCCTTAACTTCCAAAAAAAACAACCTCATTATCCCGGCTACCACCATGGTGGAATTGTTGCGCATCGTCTCGGTGACGGAAGACTCGGAAGTGAAAATCTCCATTGAAGAAGGGCAAATTTTCTTTGAAGTGGATGGCACCACGCTCGTTTCACGGCTCATTAACGGCAAATATCCGGAATATCAACATATTATGCCCAAAGAGTTCAAAACTCGGGTGGTGGGTGAAAAAGGGCTGATTCAAGGGGCGGTCAAAATGGCGAACGTTTTCAGTTCGATCAAGACCAGCGAAATCGTCCTTAAAATCGACCAGGAGAAAGAAGAAGTTTTCATTGAGGCTCGCAGCGTGGAAGTGGGGGAAAACTCCACTCAGCTCAATTTGGACATTACTGGCGACTCTCAAGAAGTAATTTTCAACGCCAAGTATCTTTTAGATGGCATCAATACAATTGGAACTTCCAAAATGGCCCTTTTAGTAAATTCAGGATCTTCGCCAGTGGCGCTCAAAGAAATTGACGAAAAATCCGGCGAGGTGCTGGAAAACTTTACGTATATTGTAATGCCGATCAAAAATTGACCCGCTGCGGGTCATCCTGAGCGCAGTTCGCCGCGAACGTAGCCGAAGGATCTACTTAGATTCCTCGACTCGCTATGCTCGCTCGGAATGACAAATTATTATGAAACCAACCTTCCACCAAAAAGTTCTCCGAATCGTGGCGCGAATACCAAAAGGCGAAACGCGGACCTACCAAGAAATTGCGCGCCGCGCCGGCAGCTCGCTGGCCTGCCGGGCAGTGGGGAACATTCTGCATAAAAATATGGACAGGGAAATTCCTTGCCATCGCGTGATTCGCTCAGACGGCAAAATCGGCGGCTACAATCGCGGGCCAAAAAAGAAAGAAGGCTTGTTGAAAAGGGAAGGCGCGATATGATGTTTTTGATTGACGCAAGATTATTAACAAAAGTGTTAACAGTACTGCGCCTATAAAAAAGGAAAAGGACGAGGTGACTATCCACCGCGTCCTTTTTTTGAGAAAATTTTTTGAGCTAACCCACTCAATAATATAACAGTAAGTCCAGCCGTCCAAAATAAAACTACTGATTTTTGAGCGGGAAGTGTTTCCGGGGAAATATATACGCCCAAAAAAATAATTCCGACCCAGCTCAAACCACAAACAACTGCAAACACGCGGAACTTCTCGCTTGTGGCAAGAGGCGACCCCCTGAGCATCTTCAGGATGTTATTGATGGAGTAGGTTAACAAGCCAATGCCGAGCATCATGTGGGCAAACAAAGGAAAGTAGTCTTCCCCAGTCATCGCCCTTGGTTCGCTGTCATAAGCGCCAGCCATGCCCGTCAGGTCGTGTCCGGTCAGCGGATAGGAAATATCTGCCACTGCCGCCAGATAACCGCCCAAAAAGGCTCCAACTATACAGCCGATAATTAAAAGAACTTGCTTGGTTGTGTTGTCCACAGTGCGCCTCCGTTTTATTTTGTATTTGGATTTGTATAAATCCTATATTTATACAGGCAATTTTGGAAAATGTCAAGAAAAAAGGCAGGACTCGGTTGAGCGCTGCCTTTGAGTTTGTGGTCTCGCCTGTGCTTATGTTTTTCACACAGATCCCCACTCATGGAACTGGATGAGATTCTTACTTGAATAATCCCCTCAATACTTTAAATGGAGAATTATTCATGCGCTCCTCGATCTCGTCAAGGCGCTTCTTGCTCTCATCAAGCTTCCGCTCAATAATTTTGAGAACCTCGGGATGTTCCTTTCCGTCCACTCCCAATACATGGGAAAAGTAGCAGTAAGGACTAGTTTCGATAAGCTCGTTTGTGGAAGTGGCATAGCTTATCAATTCCTCAATAGTTCCAAAAATTATATGGGATTTGGTGTCGTTTGCTTCCTCCCAATTTGGGATAATAACCAGCCAATATTTTTTCACTATTTCACCTCCTTGTTTGTTTTTTTTGAGCTAACTCCGACAAGTCAATAAAACTTGCAGAGCATCCTTGTAAAGAATATTTATTCTAGGATCCCGCTCCTTCAATGATATGATGCGCGCCTGCAATCCCTGTGAACGAATTTCACTAACAACAGCATGACCGCACTGCTTCCATCCCTTTTCAGTAAAAAAGTGTTTAGGCCGTTTATTATCATACCAGACAAGGCGCTTGGTTGGATCTGGCAAACCACTCTTCACCATCGAGGTGCCTGCAAAACACATCGTTGGTAGCTTGCATTCATACTTTTTTAAAGCCTCCGCATTCATAATAACCTCGATCCTGCGATACACTATAGTTACCTCCCTTTCTTATTCCTTTAAATTTCTCAGGCTTATTTTTCTTGTGAATAGTAGCTGCCTCATCGCTGATGGCTGCTTTCCCAGCGTTTGCGCCAATTTTTCTGAGGTATTGTGCCCGCGAGATACCAGTGTGAGCAGAATTGCCTTGTCAATTTCGTCAACAATGTCCTCAAACTTCTCACCCCGTTCTATTCTCTCGGATAAGGCATTGTAGAAATCCTGCATAGAATCGGATTCTATCTTCCGGCCAGAACGAATCTTTTTAAGATGAGAAATCAACTCTATTGCTGATCCAATTGCTTTATCAACACTTTCCTCCGAAATTACTTTCATTTTCATTATAGATACCCTCTCTTTTATTTAGTTTTCAAACAACTTTTAGGATCCAAGATCCCTTTCAAAAACTACTTTCACAAATAATCTTTGAAAGAGGGGCAAGAAAGTTAGATTCAACTTTCTTGCCCGAGTTTTTAGTCACCTCCCTTTGATAAGTTTAATGATTTCTTTAAAGGCCACTTCCCAGTCCTTGTGTTCCACTTCGCCGTTGCCAATCTTAGAATCACTAGCATCTACCATCTGTGGCCAGTCCATCGCCATTATAAATTCATGCACCATTTGGTATTTTGCACCATGGTGGAACCCAGCCGTGCAAAACACAAACGGCACATTGTGCCTGAAGGCGTGGGCTGCGATTACGAGTCCATATGGGTAATCCGGGGCAGGGAAACATTGAGATGGCATATATAAATCTGTTATTATGCCGTCAACCTTAGATTCATACGTCCTTTTTTTCCGGTCGTAAATAAATATTTCGCTAAGGTCTTCTATGTGGCGCGATTTGGTGAATGTTACAACCTCTATCCCGAGCTCTGTGGCGACACTCTTGGCTTCTTCCATATGCTGGTAATTGTCTTCAAATATTGCAATCTTCATTTTCAATCTCCTTTTCCCCGATGCGATATTGCATCCGCGGGAATATATCTTTTGAGGTGACTTTTAAAGGTACGGTTGTTAAGACTTTTTGCTTTGTTATCTTAACAGCCTATTGTATGCCAATTTGAGTGAATTGTCAATAATAGTACCCTAAAAATTAGCCATATTTTAGCTAATTTAAGGTAAAAGCGTGATTTGTTGTCAGTATTGTTGACAATCAAAGAGTAAGGTGCTATACTAAAAACACTAAGGCCAAACTTACACAAAACTAACCAATCTCGAAAAAGCTTAAAACTATTTACCATATACCCCCTCTCCTTGGAAAAGGAGAGGGCTGGGGAGAGGTCGAGCTAGGAAGATGGGCAAGGTTGGCAACGCTTTGGCTCCCCGCCAACGCTCAACCTCTTCCGTCCGCCGAGGCGACGGACACCTTCTCCTTATCCAAGGAGAAGGGGCACGGATTTTTTGTATGCGAATTCATAATCTCACAACAAAACTAACAACCAGAAGGGAGTTGCGAAAAGCTGCTACGCCGCAGGAAATAATTTTGTGGTCAAGACTGCGAAGAAAAGATTTAGGATGCAAGTTTCGACGGCAACATTCAATCGGCAGATATATCGTAGATTTTTATTGCCCAACATATAAATTAATAGTTGAGCTGGATGGTAATCAACACAATGAAGAAGATCGGAAAGAATATGACGCGGAAAGGACAAGATATTTTAAAGATTTGGGATTAACGGTGGTCAGGTTTTGGAATGGGGAAGTCAATAAAAATTTGGAAGGAGTGATGATAAAAATTAAGGAGTATTTAAGATAAGCAACGCTCAACCTCTTCCGGCGCTACGCGCCACCTTCTCCTTATCTAAGGAGAAGGGCTTAAGGAAGGACTATTTTTATGGAACTAAACAAATCCCTCGAATATCTCGGTCTCAACCAAAAACAAGCCAAAGTCTACTTGGCGCTTTTACAGATGGGCTCTGGTTCGGTACCGGGGATTTCGATCAAGGCGGGGACGAAACGGCCAACCACATACTTGCTGTTGGAGGAGTTGCGCATGAAGGGCTTGGCGACGCTGTTGCCCAAAAAGAAAAAAGC
Source organism: Parcubacteria group bacterium (assembly GCA_041671525.1). Taxonomy (GTDB): domain Bacteria; phylum Patescibacteriota; class Minisyncoccia; order Moranbacterales; family UBA2206; genus UBA11098. Next base: position 4,230 of record JBAZBJ010000011.1, on the reverse strand, counting down.
AGTCTACACTGCCGAGTCACCAAAGAAACTGCTGGAAGAGCAGCGCGAAAGAGAAGAAGTGATCAAGGGATCATTGCCGGAACTGTTGGCGATTTATAATTCGCAGAAAGAAAAACCGAAGGTGACGTACTATCAAGGGGTTGAAAATATAGTGAAACTCTATGACGATATTTTTCAAGAAAAAGATATTCTATTATATGGCTCAATTGGCTCCATCATTCCGGAGGTGATGACGCAAGTTGAAAAATACTTGGGAAAAATAAAAAAAGAAAAGGTTCGGGTGCGGGAAGTTTTGCAAGCCGATGAAAAGTCAGTGGAGTATGCCGAGCAAAACGCTTCGGAAAATCACCAGATCAAAATTGCCCCAAATAACTTTTTGTTTCCGACTGATAACATGATTTTTGGCAACAAAGTGGCGATCATCACCTACAAGGACACGCCCATGGCGGTGGTCATTGAAAGTTCGGACGTGGTGGCGACGTATAAATCATTGTTTGAGATTGCGTGGAATAGTGTGGTATAATTTCCCAATGATAAATATAACTTAAGAAAGCTATGGAAACAGGAAAAAACTATCAACTCGTGATCATCGGTGCCGGTCCGGCCGGGCTGGCGGCTTCGATTTATGCGGCGCGGTTTGGCATTGAACATGTGGTCATCGGCGCTTTGTCCGGCGGGCAGATTTCCGAATCGCATCTGATTGATAATTATCCGGGCATCGAAGACGCGACCGGTTTTGAGTTTGTGCAAAAGTGGGTGCACCATGTGCAAAAATATGGCACGGAAATTATGCCGCTGATGGTGAGGAGTGTCCAAAAAAACGCAGAAGGATTCGCAATTGATTTAGGAAATGATAAAAAAATACAAAGCCAGACATTGCTTCTGGCCGCCGGTACCAAGCGGCGTAAGCTTGGCATCAAAGGGGAAGACGAACTGACCGGCAAGGGCGTGTCCTATTGCGCGACATGCGACGGATTTTTTTACAAGCAGAAAACTGTGGCCGTGATTGGCGGCAACGACAGCGCAGCCGGCGCGGCGTTGTATCTGGCCGACATCGTCGAGAAAGTGTTTTTGATTTACCGCGGCGAAAAATTGCGCTGCGAAAATCACTGGACAGAGCTGATTGCAAAAAATCCCAAGGTGGAAGTGCTCTACAAAACCAATGTGGTGGAAATTGTCGGCACCGAGAAAGTGGTCGGCGCTAAATTGGACAATCCGCACCACAACCAGACTGAAATTGCGATTGACGGGCTATTCATTGAAGCTGGCTCCGACCCATCGGTGGATCTGCCGCAATCTTTGGGCACCGAAATGGATGAGCAAGGTTATGTTAAAATTAAAAGCGACGCTTCGACCTCGGTGGCCGGCGTGTGGGCAGCGGGTGACATCACGGACGGCTCGGACAAATTTCGCCAAGTGATCACCGCGGCCGCTGAAGGCGCCATCGCCGCGCGCAGCATTTCTAATTATTTGAAAAAGTAAAGATGCGCTCGCTCAAAAACCTGCTTAGCAAAAAATTGCCCGAAAGACTGGCTGGAAAAAAAATGGTCCTGGACGACAAGACGGTTTTTTATGTTTTTAAAAAAGTCATTCAGGAAGAATTTGGCAATCTCGGGGTGGAAAATTTTCAAGCGGATTATTTTTCCGGCAAAACTATTTTTATCCGCTGTCAGAGTTCGGCCTGGGCGTCGGAGTTGTGGTTGAATAAGAATAAAATAATCAGACTGATCAACAAAGAGCTCGGGGAAAATATTATTGAAGATATCAAATCAAAGTAGAGCCGAGGCAATGCCTCGGCTCTACTTTTTTCAATCCATAATCCATGATACGCGATACGCGATCCGCGACTTACGACTAGAACGCTATGTGCACCGTTTTTTCCTCAGCGGCGGCGTGGCCGTTGTTGTCAGTGACGGTTAATTTTATTTTCACGTCGGAACCATTTTTGGCAGATGCATCGTAGGTGGTGTTAAATGACCCGCTCGGTTGACTGATTTCACTGCCATCAACCGTCAGGCTCGAATTTTTTATGCCATAAGGAGCGGAAACGGAACCACTGATAGTGATGATATTGGCAACCGCAGCGGCCTCCAAGCTGACGGATGCTTTGTAGTCAGAGAAATCACTATCCTTGCATTCATCCTCCGGAATATCATCAGTTTTCAGTTTGGTATTTTTCTCCACCCATTTAAGTACGGCTTTTTCCCAGTTCTCGTGTTGCGGATCATTACTCGGGTCCTCCGGGGCATCTCCCCGCGGGTCATCCTTGTTCACATAGTACAAGATATTATGAGCCGTGAAAAACTCCTTCTTATCTTTTTCACTGTCCGGGCAGGCATCACTGGCGAGGCAATATTTATTTTTTTCGCCAGGGATTTCACAAACTTCCAGCTTGGATGACATGTCCAGCTTGCCATTCAAAATATCCTTACCGGCGTCCTCAGTCTCATACTTAGGAAATTGTTCGACATTATTATTTTTGAGCGCGGCGTCCATGAACTTGCGCCAAAGCGGAGCGGCCACAAAAATACCGTCCGCGCCGGGTGCCATAATGGTGTTGTCGTTGTTGCCTGACCAGACACCGGCAACCAGCGAAGGCGTAAAGCCGATCGTCCAACCATCGCGCCACTCGTTGGTGGTTCCGGTTTTAGCGGCGACGGGGCGATCGTTAAAGGCCAAGGGATTATTCGTGCCGAAAACCGGCGCGCGCAAATCGTTGGTGGACATGACATAATCCAACATCCCGACATATTTTTCATCGATGACTCTTTGCCCGGGATTGTCCTGATATTGCTCCAACGCTTTCCCGGAATTATCGAGGACTTTCAGAATTGCGGTTTTGTCATGATGGATGCCGCCGGTGGCCAGCGTACTGTAGGCGTTCACGTGATCAAGGAGCGTCACTTCACCGCCGCCCAATACCAAGGATAGTCCATACTGATCCGGTTTTGTCAGCGAGGTGATGCCCAGTGAGCGGGCGGTGTTTACGGAATCTTGGACGCCGGCCAGATAGAGAGTTTCCACGGCGGGCACATTGAGGGACATGGCTAGCGCGTCTTTCATGTGCAGCAGTCCATGATTTTTGCCGTCATAATTTTTTGGATTGTAGTCCTTTTCTTCGCCGGTATCGAAATCAATATCCACGTCCCACAGCTGCGTTTCCGGCGTGTAGCCTTTTTGGAAGGCCGTCAGATAAACATAGGGCTTGAAAGATGATCCCGGCTGGCGCAGGGCGGTGGCGACGTTATAGTTTCCCTCAAATTTACAATTTTTCCCGGGAACGCAACCGTCAGGAGCGCTTGGCGAAATAGTCGCGCGAACCCACCATGGCCAGGATCTGGCCGGTTTTGGGATCCATGGCCACCAAAGCCGAATTGTTAGCTTTATATTTGGCATTAACGGCTGCGCTGTCTTTCAAAGCTTGCTCCGCGGATTGTTGCTTCTCCCAATCGAGCGTAGTGTATACTTTCAAGCCACCTTTCTCCAGCATCTGCGTGCCATATTTTTTTTCCAGATAATCTTTGACGTACATCACGAAATGCGGAGCGGCAATATTTTCCGCTGGCAATTTTATTTTTGAAAAAATGTCGACTTCTTTGGCTGCGTCCGCTTGTTCCTCCGTAATGTAGCCTAATTTGGCCATCTGGTTCAATGCATACATCTGACGGCCTTTCAGTGCGTCATTGTGACTGCCATAAGGCGAATAGTAGGAAGGCGCCTGCGGCAGCGCCGCCAAGAGGACCGATTCATCCAGCGTCAGTTCCGCGGCATGCTTGCCGAAAAATGTTTGCGCGGCCGCTTCGATGCCATAAGCGTTGGAACCATACGGGATCTGGTTCAAGTACATGCTCAAGATTTCATCTTTGGAAAATTTCAATTCGATTTCGATGGCCAAAATCAATTCTTTGATTTTACGGGACAGCGAGCGCTCGCTAGTGAGGATGGAATTTTTCACAAATTGCTGAGTAATGGTGGATCCGCCACCGCCACCGCCGATTTTGACCACATTGGACAACACGGCTCTGGTCAAGCCGCGCACGTCAAAGCCGGGATGCTGATAGAAATTTTGATCTTCCAAGGCGATTGTGGCATATTTGATTGTGTCGGGCATCGCTTGAAACTCAATCTGGGTTCTTTTTTCTTCGCCGTGAATGTCATACAAAAGATGATCACCGGTGCGATCATAAATTTTGGTCGATTCGACCACCACTCGGTTACTGAGTTTGCCCG
>JBAZBJ010000010.1:0-46212 GCA_041671525.1 Parcubacteria group bacterium | reverse complement strand
AGATTAAGATGATTAAAAGAGTATCATTTGGATTTAGAAACATTGATAATTATATTGCTAAAGTAACCCTCGCATTCATACCATTTCTGATGTTAATTCAACACACTATTTGTTAAAGAGCCAAAAAGCGAATTTGACAAAATCCACCTCTTTCTTCTAATTTATCGCATTATTTTTGCCATCACCTCGTCAGTTGATTTCAGCAGAAACTCCAAGTCTTTTTCGTTGCGAATCACAAAATCTGCCTTGGCGCCGATTTCCGGAATGTGCACTTCAGTTTCCGCACGCTCAATCTCCTGAAATTTTTCAAAGCTCACTTTGTCGTCACTTTTTTCACCCCGACTGTGCACTCTTTCCCAGCGTAATTTTTGATCAGCCGTGGTATAAATTATATAACTATTTTCAAAGCTTTTTATAAAAACATAATCATCCGGCATACGCAGTCCATTGACCACAATTATTCCATCCGCATTCTCCACCTTCCGTCGCAAGGCTTTGCCGAGCACATCACTGCCGAATCTCTCTCTTAATTGCAAATATAGCCACTGCTGATCTTGTTTGGAGCTTTGTTCAAAAAATATTCTTAAAACTTCTTTGATCGGATCCGCAAAGCGCAGCAAGCGCGCGCCATATTTTTCCGCCAAATAATTGGCCACCGTATCCTTGCCAGAACCGGTTTCCCCAACGAGCCCGATAATGATCTTCTTGTTTGTCATCTTTTATAAAATTAACCGTTTACAATTTATTTTAACAGAAATAAAAGACCGCCGCAATCCAACGGATTAAAAAAGCGCCCATAGGCGCTTTTTTAATATACAAATTCTACAAACTAAAAACTACTAACTACTAACTACTAACTACTAACTACTAACTACTAACTACTAACTACTAACTACTAACGTATCTTGATGCCGCGACCCATCGTCGAGCAAACCGTGATGTTGGCCACCAATTTACCTTTGAAAGCAGCCGGTTTGTTTTTTTCGACGGCTTCAATGAAAGTTGTGATGTTTTCCACTAATTTGGCGTCCTCAAAAGAAAGTTTGCCGACGATCTGGTGCACGTTGGCCGTGTCATCATTCTTGAAAGCAGCCTTCCCCTTCTTCAAGGCTTCCACCGTTTCTTTGATCTTGGTGGTCACGGTTTCCGTTTTGGGATTAGGCATCAAGCCTTTGGGCCCCAGGATTTTTGCCACCTTGGCCAATTTTGGCATCATTTCCGGCGTCGCCACCAAAATATCAAAATCAATTTTTTTGGACATTTTTTCAATCAGTTCTTCCCCGCCCACAATGTCCGCGCCGGCTTCTTTGGCTTCTTTTTCTGAAGTCGAAGTGATGACCGCGATTTTTTTGCTCTTGCCAGTGCCGTGTGGCAAAACAACCGTGGCGCGCACTTGTTGGTCGCCCTTTTTCGGGTCAACGTTGGTTTTCACGTGGATCTCCACGGATTCATCGAATTTCGCCAGCTTATTTTCTTTCATCAATGTCACCGCTTCTTCAATCGAATAGATTTTGTTATTATCGATCTTCTCACCGATGGCCCGGTACTTTTTTCCTCTATGCATATTATTGTCGTGGTGATAATGAGTTACGTAGCTTCCTACTTACCTCTCCCACAATTTATAAATTATTATACAATCTTGACGCCCATGGAACGTGCTGTGCCGGCAATGATTTTTTCGGCCGCGGCCACGTCATTGGCATTCAGGTCTTCCAATTTCTTTTCCGCAATTTCGGTCAGCTGCGCCTTGGTGATCTGCCCAACTTTGTCCTTCAACGGATTGCCGGCGCCTTTTTCAATTTTGGCCGCTTTTCGCAGCAAATCAGAAGCCGGTGGCGTCTTCAAAACGAAGGTGAAAGTGCGATCTTCAAAAATCGTAATTTCCGCTGGGATGATGTCTCCCATTTTGTCCTTGGTCGCTTCATTGAACTTGGTGCAAAATTCTTGGATATTCAAACCATGCTGACCCAGGGCTGGACCAACCGGCGGCGCTGGATTTGCTTTGCCAGCTTGAATCTGCAATTTGACAACGGTTTTAATTTTCTTTGCCATAAGGATGTAAATCTCGAATCATTCTCTAATTTTTCTCGAATATTCGCGAATATTAGTGAATAAATTCGTGTCTGCTTAGTGAGTTATATGCTTATATTTTATTAATCTGCAAAAAGTCCAATTCCACCGGAGTCTCGCGACCGAAGATGGAAACCAACACCTTGATCTTGCCTTTCGCCTCATCCACCTCATCCACCTTGCCATCAAAATCTTTGAACGGTCCGTCGATGATTTTCACTGAGTCACCAGACTTCACATCAATCTTGTATTTCGGTTCCGCCACACCCATGCGCTTTTTCAGCATTTCAATTTCCGCCGGGTCAACCGGAGTCGGAGTTGTCCCCAAGCCGATGAAACCGGTCACATTAGGCGTGTTGCGCACCACATACCACGAAGCATCCGTCACGATCATTTCCACCAACACATAGCCGGGATAAATTTTTTCTTCCACCACCGTTCTTTTGCCCGCCTTGATCTTGATTTTTTTCTCGATCGGCACCATGACATCAAAAATCAAATCCTGCATATCCATCGATTCGATCCGCTGTTTCAAATTGCGGGCCACGTTGTCCTCATAGCCGGAATAGGTGTGAATTACATACCAGGCTCGTCCGTGATGTTGTGTCTGTTTTGCCATATTATTTTACGATAAAAGTTTTTAATATATATCCAAATGCATAGTCCAGACCGCCCAAAAAAATCGCCAGTGTAATCGAAAGCGCAATTACCATCAATGTGTAATTGATGACCTGCGGTCTGGTCGGCCAATTGACCTTCAAAAGTTCTGCTTTGGCCTCTTTAACAAATTGTACTATTTGATTGCCCATTTTTGTCTATTTTAAAGGGTTTTTTAAAAAGCCCTCGGGGCTTTTATTGATTTAAGTATAAGGTATGGGCTGGGACTTGTCAAGACTCAAATTTAGTGTACAATAAACAATAGTTTTAAAAAGGGCCCTTAGCTTAGTTGGTAGAGCGCCTCGTTTGCACCGAGGAGGTCAGGAGTTCGAATCCCCTAGGGTCCACATACCATTTTTATTGGTTAATACACGGGCGATTAGCTCAGTTGGTTAGAGCGCGTCACTGATAATGACGAGGTCTCAAGTTCGAATCTTGAATCGCCCACAGTCGAGAATAATCCGTTTTGGGTTATTTTTTATTTTGCAATTTTTTAATTTGAACGAATTCCTAAATTTAAAACCCTCTCGATTCTCTGCGTTTTTTGTAAAGATTTTCCGTGTACCCGCCTTCTTTCAAAAATTTTTCCTCCAATGATCTTTTTTGTTGATCAAGCAGAAAGTTTGTCCGAGTGATGAGGTCGATCATGATGTTGACCGCCAGGCTGAGATCAGGAGGTAAAGGTGGTGCAGGGGGTAAAGGTTCTCCGTCTTTCACGAAAATCCTAAACCTCCTTTCCCTCCTCAACCCCTCAGAATTCCAAATCTCAATCCTCCCAAGTCTCGCGATATCTTTATAGTCTTCCAACAATTCCTCCCAACTTCCCCGTGAAACACCCAACATCTTAATGTAGCCCTTAAGGCTCGTGCCTTGCATCGCGCCTTCAACAATGCATTGCTTGGATGACCGCGCGGCTTGATCCATTTGTTGCCTTTGCCGCATGTTTTCCGCGCCGGACACGAAGCGCGCAATGAATTCTTTGTTCATGTCATAAATAAGGACGGCGTATTTATAAGTCAGTAGATTTTTATAGGCGGGCTCACTCATTTTTTTCTTTTTATTTGCTTACAGTGATATTGTATCACTATACAACCCCTTTGTCCACTCCTTGCCCTGTGGATAACTTCACCTCATTAGATAATTGATGTGTATTCCCGTGTGATAACAATCCCAAATACGAGGCGACTGTTTCCGACTTGGGCTTTTGTTTTAAGTTTCTCAACATTCTCCGCTTCGTCGAAGTCCGCAACACCCGATGATACGGAAAATTCACCCATCCCAAAAAATCCATCCCAGCATTGAGTGTTTTGATAAATAATTTGTCAGGATGAAGCGATAACCCGAGCTCAGTCTTAAGAAATTCAGATATTCTCGGGATGATACTTTCCAAATAGCGCTTACTCTCTGAAAAAATCACAAAATCATCCGCATAACGGATATAAAAATGGATTTTTAATTCCCGTTTTGCAAATTGATCAAATTCGTTCATGTAGATATTGACTAGCAGCTGACTTGTAAGATTGCCAAGTGGCAGACCGACTGCATTTTTTCCCATTGTTTTGAAACTATCAATAACTTGCGAAAGTAGCCATAAGACATTCTTATCCCCAACATGCTTTGCCAAAATATCTTTCAAAATTTCATGATCGATATTGGCGAAAAATTTGCGTATGTCGCCTTTCAAAATCCAGCAAGTCCGCGTGTGGTTTTTGCTGACAATGTAAGCGAATCTCCTGAATCTATCAATCGCCTTGTGTGTGCCTTTTTCATCTCGGCAAGAATAGGAATCAAAAATAAATTTTTGGTCAAAATATGGATACAAAATTCGATGAATGGCGTGGTGGACGAGACGGTCGCGAACACTGGCTTTGTGAATGTCTCGCGGCTTGGGATCGTTGATTTTGAACGCTTGGTATCCGCCGTGTCGATAGGTTTTGTTTTTAAGCTCATTCTGAAGTGTCAGAATATTGTCCATAAAATGCAAGGAAAAATCAGCCACATCTTTCCGCTTTCTTTTTCCGCGTAAAAATTCTCGCCACGAAACAAGCAAATTTTCGATAGATATGATATCATCGTAGATATGGCAAAGCTTTCTACTCTCTCTCTCTCTCGATAAAGCCTCGGTTGTCCAACGCACCAAAGAGGGATATTTGATTTGGATGAATATTTCTCCGCATATTCCGAAAGGCGCGCGTTACACGATTGGCGCCCGAATTGAAAATAAATTGCTTGATTTGTTGGAACTGGTTTACATTACCTACTTTTCCAAGAAGGAAAACAAGATTGAAAAAATTGCCGAATGTATTTTTCTTCTGGATACGCTGAAATTTATCGTTTCCGTGGCTTGGGATGCCAAACTTCTTTCCGAGCGTCAATACGAGGAAATCGCGTTGAAACTGGCAGAAATCGGCCGGATGTATTGGGGCTGGAAAAATAGATTGGAAAATCCGGAAAAGAAAAACCGCGATTTATAGGCGCGGAAAAGAATTGACTTTCGGAATCGAAAAACAAACTTGTTGTCAGCATTCCACCTGTTGTCAGGCTTAGCATTGTTGCCATTGAGTTCGAGCTGTTCGCCATCAGTGTTCAGGTTGAAGACATTCGGATTGCCATTGCGGTCAGTTACATATGCGATGCCATCCGCTCCACTGCCTATTTAATCTGCATAAAGCAAAAGAAATTTAGCTGTATTTTATTTGGAATCTAAAATCCACCAGCACCGCACACCAAGTTAATTTCTTTTTAGAGACAAGATGCAAACCACTCCGCGGAAAGTCTTGACCGCCCACGCTCTCAATCTGCATTTGCCGGAAAGATCTTGAGAAGCCGTAACCGCTCAATAAAATCAAACCAGCTTTATTATACCAAAAAAATGCGTCGACCGCCTCCGGCGGAGAAGTATCAAAGATCCAAAGCTTCAAAGTGTCAAAAAATTTTCAAAAAATAAAGTGTCTAAGTTTCTAACTTGCGGAAGCGAAAAACAAACTTGTGGGCAGCATCCCACCTGCGGTCAGGCTTAGCATCGTAGCCAAGGAGCGCGAGCTGTCCGCCATCAGTGCGCAGGTTGAAGACAGCCGGATAGCCATTGCGGTCAGTTATTTGCTTCATGGCAATCAGCATCCATTCTTTTCCAGGATATTGCAAGCGCAAGTGCGGACCGACTTCAGCCGGACAAAGTTCCAATCCCAAATCTTCGGCTTTTTTGTATATTTCATCCGTAGTTGCGCCATTCGCAAACCCAAGCTGAGAAACAGTGAATCGTACAAGTTCATAGTCCTGTTTTTCTTGGCTAAATTCTGTTTTATATAGAATGTCTTTGCCCCAATCAGAAAGATACATATTTTTCGTTTGCAGCGCTTTTTCGACTGATTCCGAGGAATTGACAGCCGGATTGGTCTCCAATGTTTGCATGAATATTTTCTTATCCGGAAAAGATTCCCAAAGATGCTGAATATTCGGATAGTTTCTGATTTTTTGGAAAATTTCCATGCTCCATATTCCTAAATAAGCTCTAGTGCTTTCATTGATTTCATTCACATTTTCCGCGACTTGCTCGCGCAAACAATCAAAAACAATCAGCATATCCTCTTTGGAATTTCTCTGACCGCGCAATTCCTTGATGCGCGGATCAGGATCATAGCCGAAATATTCGATCTGGGAATCAATTTCATATAAAAACATAAGTTCCTCTTTGGTGAAAGCCTCGCCTTTTTCCTGTTTCTTTATCAATTTCGTCATCTCTTTCATATCCCGCGCTTTTTTGTCATAGGCTTCGCCACCGGGGAGGCTCTGATATTTGGCTTGAGCGATGTCCACCAGCGCCGGTTCTAGTTCTTGCCGATGGTTGACGCCACGCACTTCGCCCAATTGTTCGCCATCCATTCGGATGGCAACGCGTGGCTCGGTATATGTTCCATTGGCGCCTTTAGTGTAATAGACATAGAAATCGCCGCCTGCCAGATGCGCTTTGGCGCTGCCGGTGGCCGTGCACCAGCCAGTGCCTTTGCTTTTCAGATCCCGCTCCAGAATTGCATAATCACTGCTTTGGTCATATTTTCGCCATTCGCCCTCGATCGTTTCTTTGTTGAGTTTGCCGGCCGTTTCAACCAGTGCGAAAGCATACAGCTTGGCAAAATCTTTCTTTTGAACGATTTTCTCGAGCGCTTCTTTTTTTCTTTGCGCATTTTGATCTTGCGGATCAAAATCTTCTACTTCACCCACTCCTTCCGTGAATTTTTGATGCACCCAGCCCAAAGCTTCGGAATTGAGTTCCGGAAACGGCGCCACTGTAGTCTGATTTCTCTTGGCATACTCGCCTTTTTCTTTGTTGAAAGTTCCCATTTTTTCCAGACTGCGCACAACAAAATAGCGGAACCACATTGGCTGCTTGGCGTCGTTTTGCTGCAGATAATCCAGCCAGGAAGATAATGTTTTTCTTTGAATTTCCGCTTTCTCCAAAACCAACGGTTTATATTTTTCAATAATTTCACGTGAGGAACCAATTTTTTGGATATCACCGCCCCGGCCTTGCTCAACGGCAATTCTTTTTTCTGACTCATACAAACCTTCAGCGACTTTGGTCAATGTTTCCGGATCATTGATGTTTATTGTAAATTCGTTAAGAATTTTGTCTTCCAGTAAATGAAAACCTTTCTCTTTATCAAATTTGCCTTCCCGACCTAAAACACGCTCAAGACGATCCATATACGCGTCGACTCGCTCCAGATTATCATGGATTTTTTCACCGGACTGCCGCGCTTTGTCCACCGCGCGCTCCACCGGCTTTGAGCCGGGCAGATCAGGATATTTTTCTGAAAGAAAATTGGGTTTTTCCATACAAACAAATTATACAACAATTTTAAATTTTTTACTTCAAGCCCTTCACTGCTTCTTTAAACTTATTCCCTCGATCAAATTCATTCAGGAAAAGTCCGAAGCTGGCGGCGCCGGGCGAAAGCAGCACCACGTCGCCCGCGTCCGCGGAAATCTTCGCCAACTCCACTGCCTTGTCCATCGACTCGACAATCACAAACTTTCCATCTTCCGGCCGAATTTTTTGCAAGGCTGAGATTATTTTGTCCGTCGCTTCGCCTTTCAAAAAAATCACACCTTTGGCTTTTTCATGGATCGCTTGCGCCCAGGCCGTCATGTCCAAATTTTTGTCGCTGCCACCGGCAATCAGAATGATCGGTTCCGTGAAAGAATTGAGACCAGAAATTGCGCCGTCCGGCGAAGTCGCAGAGGTGTCGTTATAATATTTGGCGCCGTTTAGCTCCCGCACAAATTCCAAGCGGTGTGGCAAACCAGTGAACTGCGCAATAGCTTTTTTGACGTCGCTCATTTTGATGCCCAACGCTTGCGCTACCCCGATGGCGGCCATGATATTCCCCAGATTGTGACGTCCACGGATTTTGACGTCCGCCACATTAATGATCTTTTTCGTGTCGATACCGTTGTTCAAATAAATCGCTTCGTCCTCGATGTACACCGTTTTCCCGTTGGAAATATTGTACATGGAGAATTTAATGACCTCCGCTTTTATTTCCGCTTCCAAATTTTTCAAAATTTCATTATCCTCATTAATCACGCAAAAATCGCTGGCTTTTTGGTTTAAAAAAATATTTTTTTTGTCCGCCACATATTCCGTCATCGATTTATAATAATTCAAATGATCCGGAAAAACATTGGTGATGACCGCCACTTTCGGACTCAGCTTGTGCCTTCCCAAAGCAGAAAGGCGCCAACTGGAAAGTTCAAAAACCACAACACTGTCTTTTTTCAGTTCTTTGAGTTTGTCCAAAACCGACACCTGACCGATGCCCACCTTGATTGGATTTTTCCCGGCGACTTTCAGAATTTCAAAAATCAAGCTAGCGGTCGTCGTTTTGCCACGCGTACCGGTCACGCCCATAATCGGATTGGGGCACAGTTTGAAAAACAAGCTGGAATCAATTTCTACCGGGATCTTGTTTTCCAGTGCCAGCTTGATGTGCTTGCTGGTCCAAGGTGCTGGCGGCGTTTTGATCACCATATCCACTTTGGTGAAATCTTCCGTCCGGTGTTGCCCGAGCACATATTCCACACCCTTCAAATCCTTGAGCTTTTCCAAGGACGGTGCCAGTTCAATTTTGGATTTGAGGTCTGTCACAATCACCTTGGCGCCGGCAGACACCAAAAAACGCACGGTTCCGACACCACCACCATGCAATCCCAGTCCCATGACCGTGATTTTTTTGTCTTTTAAATCTTCAATTTTCATATGAAATCCTAATCTCAAAATTCTAAATCCTAAATAATATCAAAATTCAAATATTTTAAATTCAAAACGTTTTGGATTTTGGTAATTGGGATTTGTTTAGAAATTAGATATTAGAAATTAGAATTTACTTCCGTATTATTTCTCCATTCCTAACGCCTGTATATCTTCCTTCACTCACGACCAATTGTCCATTCACCAAGACTTCTTCCACGCCCTTACTGTATTGATATGGATTGTCCACCGTCGCCAAATCTTCGATGGTGTCGCGATTGATAATCACAATATCCGCAAAATATTTTTCTGCAATCTTGCCGCGTTTTTCCAGACCGAATTTTTCCGCCGGCAGGGCCGTCATTTTGCGAATCGCTTCTTCCCAACTCAGGATTCTTTTGCCTAAAACATAGTTGGATAAAATTTTCGTAAACGCCCCAAAGCTCCGCGGATGGACCAACTCACCGGTTTTTGAATGTGCGATATTGTAACCCGAACCGTTACTGCCAATGATCGACAACGGGCTTTTGAGCGCTTTTTCAACATTTTCCTGACTCAGAACTTCCATCGAAGTTATCACGCGCCCTTCCGAAGCAATCAGAATATCCAGCACCGCGTCTTCCGCACCTTTTCCCTGTGAAGACGCAATTTCGCTGATGCTTCTTTTCGCCAAAGTTTTATCCAAAAGAGAAATTGAGATATCAATTTTGGAATAATCCAATTCGGATTCCATCATTTCCTCCACAATTTTCGCACGCGTCAAAGGATCTTTCAAGCGGCCTAGCATCATCTTCTTGCCGCCGTCTGACACCCAGTGCGGCAAAAGCGTATACAAAACCGTGCCGGTGTTGGTGTAGGGATAGACATCAAAGGTCACATCCACCCCGCGCTCCTTGGCTTTGCCCAGAAGAAACAACGCCTCATCCATCAGGTGCCAATTTTTTTCGCCCATCACTTTTAGATGCGCAATGTGCAGTTTTACCTTAGACTCTTCGGCAATCTTGATGGCTTCTTCCACCGCTTCCACGAAATCCCCCCGCTCACCCCGGATGTGGGTCACATATACCCCGCCATATTTTTTGATAATTTTGGCGAACTTAATCAGCTCTTCCGTCGAAGCGGAACGCGCGTGCGTGTACACCAAACCGGATGACATGCCCAGCGCGCCTTCCTTCATGGAAGTTGCCAGCATTTTTTCGATGAAGGCGCTTTCTTTTTCTTTCAAGCTGCGCATCTCGTCTTTGATAATTCCGCGGCGCAAAGTTCCGTGCCCGACCAAAGTGGCGAAGTTGACAGCCAGCTTCGAATTTTCAACCACCCGCAAAAATTCTTCCATCTTGAGCCAGTTCACGTTGACCTGATTGATATTGGCCCATTTCTGGATCGACGCAATCGTGTTCTGGTCGACCAATGGCGCCAGCGAAGACCCGCAATTGCCGCCCACAATCGTTGTGATGCCTTGATAGACCAGACTCTCCAGATTCGGATTCACAAAAATCTGCCAATAGGCATCACTGTGATTGTTCACGTCCACAAAGCCGGGACAAACCATCTTGTCGGTCGCATCGATTTCGATTTCCCATTTTTCATTTGCAAGATCCCCGATCTTCACGATCTTCTCCTCCTTGATCCCGATATCCGCCCGATACATCGGCGCGCCCGTCCCGTCCACGATGGTGCCGTTTTTGATAATTACATCAAACATAGTTTTAGAGGTGTCATTCCGGATTCGCCGCGGCGAATTCAGGATGACAATATTTTATTTTTGTTTCCTGCTTAATTTTACGACTTTCGACGTTTTTTTGCAAATTAAAAAGCCCTACTGCTTTACAATACGACTTTAAAAAAAATTAGGCCGAGGCCAGTGTGTACAGCGCAATGCACACACCAGCCTCGTCTGCTTTTTTATATATGTTCGCCTGACATGCGAGGCTGCAGGCAATTTCTTGTCTGCCACCCCTGTTCGAATGACTCAAACAAAACTTGATGAGCCGCCTCTTTGCTACAAGCTAATCTCGCGCTCTGCCTTCAGACAGCATCTGAGCGCGCACACGGTTCCAAAAGTGAAACCGCGCAAAAACCGCTGCGGACTGCTGCTGATTGAGACTGTACTCGTGCTGACAGACAGAACTTAAAACTGAGGTGTATTCCGTGAATCAAGCCATTGATCGTTTCGATCAAAACGCGCCCTCCTTTCTCTTACGGCGTAGTGAAAACAACTAATAAGAAACTTAACAGTTCGGCCTAAATTTGTCAATAACAATAAAAAAGGACAAAAAAAAGACACATGATAGCTGAGAGTCCAGCGAGTATAGTTAGTGATTCTTCATCACCAAACTACATATCATGTGTCCCGCGTAATGCTGACCAGAGGCCTACTGACATTGTGGGGATAAATATCCCCGTAGCCATATGGATTGTCGCCCATTACAGCGTCCGGTAGAAGAGATACGGAACTCTTCTTTTTTTGCTACTTTGTACTACTGCAAAAAATATCTCCCGAGAATTGCTCTTTTTTCCCCTAAGGAGAGGAAGATCCTGTTGGCCATACATGTGGCACTAGGGCTCGATGCGAGCGCATTTCAGGAGCACAGCCCCGATAGTCACAACAACGCGACTTCGGTTACAACTATTTTAAAAACAACTATTAAAAGAAGCCTACTCCAGTAAGCTTCTTTTGTCAAGTTAAAATTTTGTAACTAATTTATTTGCCAATCAGCTCTGCCATTTCCACCAAGCGGTTCGAGTAGCCCCATTCGTTGTCATACCACCCGACCACTTTCGCCAAAGTGCCGTTGACCATCGTCAATGGCAGATCAACGATTGAGGAATGTGGGTCACCCTTGAAATCCATAGAGACCAATTGTTCGTCCGTCGCGTTCAGAATACCTTGCAATTCCCCCGCCGCCGCTTGGCGGAAGGCCGCGTTGATTTCTTCCACACTCGCCGCTTTTTTCAAGACGCAAACAAAGTCCGTAATTGAAACTACCGGCGTCGGCACCCGCAATGAGATGCCGTCCAGTTGTCCGGCCAGACTCGTGATGACTTTCCCCACCGTTTTGGCGGCGCCCGTGGTGGTTGGAATGATGTTCAAGGCCGCGGCACGTGCTCGTCGCAAATCGCGATGCGGCAAGTCTTGCAGACGCTGGTCGTTGGTATAGGAATGCGTCGTGGTCATGAAACCTTTTTCCACCCCGAAATTTTCGTCGAGCACTTTGATCATCGGAGCCAGACAATTGGTCGTGCAGGAACCGTTGGAAATAATATGATCTTTTGACGCGTCATAATCATGTTCGTTGACGCCGATGAGATACACCGGGATGTCGCCTTTGGGCGGCGCGGACAACACGACTTTGCGCGCGCCGGCCATCAGATGTTTTTGCGCTTTTTCCCGATCTTCAAAAATGCCGGTACATTCCAGCACCACATCCACGCCCAAATCATGCCACGGCAACTTTTCCGGATCCGGCTCCATCAAATATTTGATCCGTTTGCCGGCCACGATCAATTCGGAATTTTGTTCATCCACTTCCACTGCGCGCCCATAATGGCCATAGGAAGAATCGTGCCTCAGCAGATGCGCAGCGGTTTGGATGTCTGTCAGATCATTGATGGCCGCCACTTCCAAATCCGCTTTTTCAAAAGCGATTTTGAAGGAGGGGCGTCCGATGCGGCCGAAACCATTGATTGCAATTTTTGTCATATGCGTTTTGAGCGAGAATATTTTTAGTTAAAATTGAGACCTAAAGCGAAGCTTTAGGAATTTCCTAAAGCTTCGCTTTAGGTCACGTTCTAAAACTAAAAATATTCGAGCAAATTAGGTTTTGATATTGCTTATTTTCCAATTATCCCCCTCGACTTTTTGAATATTAAACTTCGTCTCTTTCAAGATTGTGTCTTTAGCAATGCTCGCCAGGCCGAACTGCAAATTTTCCAGACTGATATCTTCCGCGTGCTCCGCAAAACCATCATGCGCCAAGGTGATGGTCCCGATTTCCAGATCGACACTTTGAATCTGCGCCAAATTTTTTTCTTTGGCAATTCGCAAAGTTTCGTCGATTATTTCTTTGGCGAGTAAAAAATCATGCATTTTCGTGGAGCGCATATCGTGGAACGCGTATCGTTTTGCGATACAGGATACGCGATACGAGATATGCGATTAATTAGTGCACCGCGCAGGAAATACACGGGTCATAGGCGCGGATGAAAGCCCGCAGTTTGCGTTCGCGCGCCTTGTTTTCCAGACTTAAAATTCCGGGGATGTAATCCGCGATGTCATCCTCCAGATTAGCCAAAAATTGCGCGGTTGGCGTGATAATGTTGACGTTTTTGACATAGCCCTTGGCGTCCACTTCCACGTGATAATACAGTGTCCCCCTGGGCGCTTCCACCGCCGCCACGCCGATGCCTTCCTTGATTGCGTACGGCTTGGTAACCACCTCATTCAGATCTGAGTGCAACAGTTCGCTGATCAGTTTGGCTGATTCTTCAATGGCGTGGATGACTTCCACCATCTGCGCCAGAATATTGTGAAACGGATTGAAATCCGGAAATTGGAAATTCAGACTTTCCAGATATTTTTGCGCTTGCGCGTTCAATTTGTCGTGGTGCAGATTGACCCGGGCAATCGCGCCGACCATATAGCTCTTGCCTTCATGGTTGACTTTTTTGATCACTTCGTTTTGTTTCTGCAATTCCTGAAAATTCGCCTCGAATTTGGCCACCGGAATATGCAAACCGCGCGAAGACACGATATCGCCGTCATAAATCGAATATTTGTGATGGTTGCCCAGCGCGACATATTCGGTCACTCGCGAAAAATCCGGGATTTTTATTTTCCGGAACATTTCTCCCAATTCCATGGCAATCTGCAAAATTTCCTGACTGTCCGCCACGATTTTTCGCAGTGCTTCCGCATCCGGCGCTTTCTTGAAGCCACCGACTTCATTGGTCAACGGGTGCACCACGCGCCCACCGATGACCCGCACAATGTCCATCCCGAATTCGCGGATCCGCACGGCCTTCTTGGCCTCCTCCGGGTATTCTTTAATGAGCTGGATGTCATTATCCATATCCAAAAAATCCGCTAGTGACAAAAAGAACAGGTGCAGAGCGTGCGAATGGATGATCTGCCCCAACTCCATGACTTCCCGCAGTTTGTCGGTTTCCGGCGTCACCGTGACGCCCATCGCATTTTCCAGCGCCTTGATGGCGGTCAGATTGTGCACCACCGGACAGATCCCGCAAATGCGTTGCGCCACCACTGGCATGTCCGCGTAGTGCCGCCCGATCAACACACCCTCGATCAACCGAATCCCCTCCTGCACTTCCAACTTGGCAGATTTGACGTCGCCATGAATCACACTGGCCATAAAGCCGGTGTGTCCTTCCATTTTCGCGACATGATTTATTTTTATATCCATAGCCCTACGAATTACGAAATCATACGAATGTACGAATTTCTATTTTATATTTGCAATTCTTTTAAATTTTATCCCACTCTTAGTAAAGTTTACAAGTAATCCAAGCTTTAAGCCAGTGGCTCGCAAATAGGCATAGACCTGCTTGATATTTTGCCTCGAAAAATTTTCACCCTGCTTCAATTCAATCACAATTTTTTCTTCATAAACAAAATCAAAAACATACACTCCCAAGTCACTCTCTCCCATTTTTACCTTACACCTAGCCTGCTCTTTGAATTTTTTTCCTTTTTTACTGAATATTTCCGCAAAGGCTTTTTCATAGAAACTTTCCTTATGTCCAAACCCAACCTTATTCCAAATGTCATAAGCAATGCCTATAATTTCGAAAACCTCCTGAGAATATATTATGTCTTTTTTAATTTTATATTTATTTTCGTACATTCGTAAAAATTCGTATTTCGTAGGGAGGTTATTCACCTCTCGCCTCAATGTCATCCCTCAGGCCATATATCTCTGTCGTGTTTTCAAATTCGGCGTCGGTCATCATGGTTTTGAGTGTGGCGCGCATCGCGGTGACGTTGCCTTTCGGCCGCAAGCCGCGACAACCCTGGCAGGTCATGCGCGCTGTCGGGCAGACTGCATCGCAACCACCCAAAATCATCGGCCCGAAGCACGGTTTTTTGTCCAAGAGCAAACAACGATTGCCTTTTTTTCGACATTCCACGCAGACCGGCTGATCCGGCAGTTCCGGCATTTTGCCCGTCGCGCCCGGACGTGCCAATTCGACGATTTCCGGCATATATCTCAAAAATTCTTCGCCGGTGATCGGACAGCCCGGAAACACAAAATCCACTTTCACGAAATTGTCCACCTCTTTGACTTCCGGATTGTTGATGCCTTGGATATATTTGTAGACGTGCTTGATGGTTTCTTTGCCTTCGTGATAATTCTTGATCTCCGGAATCCCGCCCATGGCCGCGCAATTGCCCAACACCACCAAAAATTTGCTGCGCGCGCGCAAATCCAGCAAAGTTTTCACGTTGGCTTCCGTCATCGGATTGCCCTCCACAATACCAATGTCAATCTTGCCGCCCGCGTCTTCCTCGTCTTCCAACAGACGAAAATCCACCATTTCAATTTGATTCGCAAAATCCAAAAACCGTTGCCCCAGATCCAGCAGCGCGAACTGACAGCCCTCACACGAAGTCAGACTCACAATCGCCACTTTGGGCTTAAAAAATTCTTTCTTTGCTTCCATGAATATATTTTAACATATTTTTTCATCTTTTGGAAAGGAAAAATCGGCTCTATATTTCCTGAATTAAAAAAATCCCCCGCGAGTAATCTGCGGGGGCAATAAATCAACTGAATCTCTTGAATAATCTGTCTATGGCTGCATAAAAAAGGACAATGAGGCTGGCCACGCCGACCGCCTTGAGAAACACCAAGGCTGATGCGGCCGATCGAGAATGGAAATCATACGGGCCAAGCATGACTTCCAAGAGCACTAACGCCAAAAAAAGAACTAGCCACCATAAAGTCTTCATTCAGGCCTCCTCTCTTTAAAGTTCCATTAAAAGCATGGTTCGTTTTATCGCCTTGGAAAATTTATCAACCTCGATGGTCTGACCGTCAAGATTAGCCAATGCCTTCATGAATCCATTGCACTTCTTCTGCTCGTCCAAAAGATACGCAACCAGCTCTTTTCCGGGATCCGCCATTACAACAGGCGCGTAATGGAAGAGAACGATTTTGCCCGAAAGATCGCGTGATTCATCCTCCTTGAAAAGCAACACTCCCTCGAACCGCACTCTTTTCCCGTCATTTTCATATTCGGCAATCAGACCATTTTCGTCCTTACCGATTATTTTGAGAGGGATAAGAATATGAGCCAGCAAAAGTTTTTGCAGTGGCAGAGAAAACTGTTCGATATCGATGGCCGCCTCATCCAATGCCGACTTTTCATGAGCCCTCCCGCCAAAATATTTTATAACAATCTCCTTATCAATAACGTTTTTGCCGAGAAGTTTGGCAGTTTTAACAAGATTGTCATACAAACCCATCTTGTCGGCCTGAAAAAAATCAACCTCACAGATACTTTCTCCTTTTACCACTTTGCAAACCAGCGTTGCGCTTTTCTGATCAAGACTCAGTTCATGACAGCTCACGATGAGTTTGCTGATGAGGTAGCCTGCTCCAACCGTAATTTCCCATTTTTCCATGGTTTTATCCTCCATTTTTTGTAATTTCAAAGATCTCTTTGGCATCTTCGTCGGTCATTTTCTGAATGACAACGTTCTGTTGCGTAATGCAAAAATCACCGACACTCAACTCTACTATACTTTTCACTTCTTGTCTAGTTCCGTCAAAGGTTTCCACGATAAAAATCTCCTTTCCAACGGCGACCACTTTTTTGGGAATTGTCAAACACATCGCTGTTTTTTTAAATTTTACCCTCACTACCAAACAGCTTCATTTTCGCCATCACGGCTTTTTTCACTTCTTCGCGCGCTTCGCCCAAAAATTTACGAATATCAAAAGAGGAGGTTTCTTCCTTTTTCACGGCCTGGATTATCTTGTTGGTGAAAGCCATTCGCAGGGCCGTGTCCACGTTAAAGCAAGAAATGCCGCGCTTGATCACTTCCGCCACGCGTCCGTCATCCCAATCGGAAGCGCCGTGCAAAATCAACGGGATGGCCACATTTTCCCGGATTGAGGACAGCCGTTCATAGTCCGGCGTCGAACGTTCTTTAACAAACCCATGCGCGTTGCCGATAGCCACCGCCAAAGTGTCCACACCGGTCGCGTAGACAAATTCGGCCGCTTGCGCCGGGTTGGTCATATACGCATCCCAATCCGCGTCAGTGGCTTGCGTTCCCTCGCCGATGTAGGGCACGCTGCCGAGTTCCGCTTGAACGATCACGCCACGTTTGTGACAAAAGTCCACGATCTTTTTCGTCATCGCGTTATTGTCCGCGTATTCTTTGCGCGACCCGTCATACATCACCGAAGTCATCCCGATTTCAATCACCCGCTCGATAATTTCAAAACTTTTGCCGTGATCCAAGTGGATGCCGATCGGAATTTCCGGCGCGTAAAATTCCGCCTGATTCCTGATCAACTGAAAAATTCCGCGCCCGCCGGCATATTCCAAAGTTTTTTCCGTCACCTGGATGATGACCGGCGACTTCAACTCTTTGGCTGCCTGAATGATGGCCTGTGTGGTTTCCAGATTGACCGTATTGAAAGCACCCACAGCATAGCCGCCTTCCTTGGCCTTGGTCAGGATTTCTTTGACAGATGTGATCATATGATTGTAAATTTTAAATTAATTACCGTCTATTATTTGTACTATCTTAATAAATTCATGCGGCAATAGTGATTCTCTTCCAATCAAAGCACCATCCATGCCTGCCTCCACGCACACCTGCGTCACCGTTTTGGTATTCACGCTACCGCCATACAAAATGCGCACCATTTCCGCATATTTCTTGCTAAAGAGATCCACCAAAATTTTCCTGATCAAAAGTTTGCCCTCCATCACTTCATTGGCAGTCGGCACCAGTCCGCTACCGATCGCCCAGACCGGTTCATAGGCAATGATGATCTGTTCCGCTTTGGCGCGACTGATGCCAGAGAGCGCCTCTGTGACTTGCTGTGTGATTATCCGCAACGCTTCGTGATTTTCTTTTTCAATTTTAGTCTCCCCAACACATAGAATCGGCTTCAAACCATTTTTCAGCGCCGCGTTTATTTTTAAATTTATCTCGTGATTGTTTTCGGAAAAATAACGCCTCCTTTCACTGTGGCCGATAATCACATATTCACACCCAAAATTCTTAAGCATGACCGGCGAAATTTCCCCGGTATATGAGCCCTTGGCTTCCGGAAACATATCCTGCGCGCCCAATTTGGTCTTCTTGAATTTCTGGAAGGCCTCCAAATGCACAAACGGTGGACACAGCACAATTTCGGAATTTTTCAGTTTCTTGCCTTTCAGTTCTTTATCCAGCCATTGCAAATAGCGCTCTCGCTCTTGCGCGTTCAGCAGATTCATTTTGAGGTTACCAACAACTAATTTTTTATTGTCCATTTCTTTTGAGATTAATATGTCTTCTGACAAACCAAATTACACCGATCAAAATTATCACTCCGATCACCAGATCAAACTTGTGGAAATACACGCCCAATGTGTTCCAATTATCGCCCAATTTTTTTCCGACATAGGCTAAAAAATAACAGAACGGCCAGGAGCCCAGAAAAGTATAGAGGACGAATTTCGGAAAATTCATTTTGGCGATCCCCGCCGGCAAAGAGATGAAAGTCCGCACAACCGGCAGCAAACGCGAAAAAAACACCGCCGCCGAACCATATTTAGTGAAAAAATTATCCGCCAGATCCAAATCATGGCGCGTGACCAAGACATATTTTCCATACTTTTCCGCGGCCGGTCGCCCGCCATAATAGCCGACCCAATAGGCCACCACACTGCCCAGCACGCAACCGAGCGCCCCAGCCAAGGAAACTCCCCACAAAGTGAACTCGCCGGTCGAAACCAAATAACCAGCGAAAGGCATGATGATTTCCGACGGCAACGGAATGCACGCGCTCTCGATCGCCATCATCAGCGCGACGCCGGCGTAACCCAGCTGATCGATACCCCAGATTATAAACGTGGCCAAAACGGCGATTATGTCTGCAATCATACTTGTAAATCCGTTATTATTATCTATCTAAATTTTAGCACTTTTCAAAAATAAAGTCGAAATTACTTCGCATCCACTATCCACCAATCGAATGAAACGTCTTTCGTTTGCAATGCATCAAGAACTATCGAGAATTCTCCGTTTTTCTTGTCGGTCATACTCCACAGAAAAGGTTTCTCCGCCTGCGGAGTCACAAACACCTTGGTCGTATTCGTAATGGCTTTGCTAGAAATAATAGACTTTGTGTCTCCCGCCTTGATCACCGCCGTCCCGATCGTCGCCGCGTCTTTATCTATCACTGTAATCGTAATCGCGCCAGTTTCCACGCCGTCCACCACCACTTTTTTGGCGGTCAAAGCTCCCAGCAGCGCAATGTCTCCCGGCTTGGTAACATCGATACCGAGTAATTGATTGAGATAAGCGATATTATTTTTATTCAGCTCAATCTGCGCCACATCCACCGGGGTAGCAATCTGGGTTTTTAACTCTTCAATTTGTGTTTGCAAAATCACTGCCAGATCTTCCTGGGTTTTTATTCTTGATTCAAAATTTGTCATTTGATCATTGAGACTTGAAAATTTATTGGAAATTGATAATTGATCATTGGAAATTTCCGTATTCATAGCATTGAGACTCACGCTCACCACGCCCAGCTGCGTGTCCACGGAAGTTTGCAATTGTTGGATAGTAGTGATGTTTTGGTCGGTCTTCAATTGTAGAGACGCAATTAATTGCGTCTGTACGCCAGTCTGGATGCCTTGTTGGTTGAGTTGCTCATTGTTTTGGAGGATGTAGAGGGTGTTTTCCTCGGTTTTCTCCAAAATAGCCGGCACCATCTGGGCAAGATTCAGGCCGTTTTCAATAACCTCGCCGGCGCTGGGCACGCCCGGCAAATGTTGGTTGGCGTCAATGTAGGTTTGCAGATCCGCAAGCGACAGCAATGGATAGTTCTTCTCAAAAACATAGTCGGGCAAGTGGGTCGTGCCGTCCACGATGAAATTGGTGGCATAAATGTTGCCGGCGGTTGCGCCAAAACAATCATTTCCGTCCGCTTTGGCGCAGATTGAACCGACCACCTTGAGGGTGGTGTCCGGCGTTGTGTCGCCGATGCCGACGGAGCCGCTACCTAAAATAGTCATTTTTTCACTTAATACACCGCCAGCACTTGAGGTCATAAAAGCCAAAGAGCCTAAACCGTTAGCAGTTGTTGAATTTTCCTTTACTCCCTTAATTTTTCCAAAAACAGAATACGCTCCTGCATCTGTAAACTTACCAGCAAAATCTATTGCTCCGCCGACACCAGTTGCTTGAGCCGTGCTATCCTCAAGACGCAACGAACCACCTCTAAAGTAGGTGCCATCATAAGTAACTGCGCTTTGGACATGAAGCGGAAGACTTGGCGTCGTCGTCCCGATGCCGACGTTGCCGCCATTTATAATTCTCATTGACTCAACCGAATTATTTTTAAATATATGATTTAGGGTGCTTGCAGCAGAATACGTTAAATCGGCTCCATTAGATGTAATACCGATAGTTCTAATATCTGGTGCCCAAAATATCGTATTTGTTCTAATATCACCCGATACATCCAGCTTTACTCCTGGCGTCGTCGTCCCGATCCCGACATTACCGGTGGGATCAATCATCATCCTACTCTGTGATCCAGTTGCGAAGATATTCGTCGTGGCGAAATGCATTTTAGTGCCATAAACGCCTGAACTTTGCACGTAAATTCCAGCTTGACCAGAATTAACAACGGAGTTGGACATACCTCCAAAAGTGAGCGCGGTAGTGTTGTCGTTAGTACCCATAACCGGACTGATATGTATAGCACCCTTAGTTGTGCCCAAAGTTGGGTAACTAAAGGTTGTCTCTTGGGCAACCTCAACCTTACCGCCAGGCGCAACTGTCCCAATCCCCAACCGGTTATTCACCTCATCATAAGCACTTGTACCGAACAAGATTTTACCCTTCGTGGCGTGAGAAGTACTTTGCAATGTGAGGTTGCCGCCGCTAGCTATAGATCCAGTGACAGCGGTATCAAAGTTGGCAATACCACCAGCCGCTCGCAGACCAGCATTGACTAAAAGTGTATCAATTGCAGTGGTATTGGCCGGTTGCACAATCGGGGTCGCGTTCCAAAAACCCAATTTTTGCGTGGTTCCGGTTCCAATTCTGGTCCCGGTAGCGGTGTCCAAAGCAAAATTCGCGCCGGCACCGATGGTCATGTTTCCGCCAAGAAATCCGCCCACCGAAGTCAGCAAACCGCTCTGCGCCAACGTCATGCGGCTGGCGTGATATTCTATTTGCGTCAAAGACCATTTGAGATTGGTATTGATGTATGGGGCACCGGTACCCGTACTGATCGTAAATTCCATGTCAGTCAAATAATTTGCTATCGGAATTGTCCCGGACCAAGATGTCGGACTGGCTGCATTTTGAGTCATTGTCATCGCCGTCCAAACTCCATTTTTATCTTTTACTCTGGCGGTCACACCGGATGGACTGAGCCAGTAAAAGCTGAGAACTGCTTTGCCCGTAGCATAAGTAACGCCGGTTCCCGCAGGGTACAGACCGTTTGTGGTCAAATCAACATTAATAACATGGTCAGGATCACCATCAATTCCTTTGATTAAGGTGCCGGCTTGATCATAATTTTGGTTGGTTTGTTGCGCCGGAGAACCTGCGCTATCCACTCCATCAATTGCTATTTTTATTTTTGAAGATTTTCCGGCCAAGAGATTAGTTCCGACGGAATCAGAAGTTTTCCAACCGGTAAAAGAGTTATAGTTTTGAATCGGATTAGACAAGGTTAACGCTCCAGAGATGGTCGCATTGGTAGTTAATACCGTTGTAGCGGATACTGTAGGCACAACAACTGAGGTGCCAAAATATCCGGTGCGCGGACGAGTAGCGCCGCTTGCACCAATATCATAAGTATTGTCTGTGCCCGCGATGACATTTCCACGAAAAGTTGTAACGCCACCAATGTCCAATTTTGAAGCTGGGCTCGTCGTCCCGATGCCGACGTAGCCATTACCCAAGATAGTCATTGCGGTTACGGGTGTTCCATTAGTCTTTGTCCTGAAATTAATTTGAGCAGTATCACTGTTATAACGACTGTCATAATAAGCATTACCAGTGGAATAATCAGTCCAAATATCTTGACCTACTACAAGATTGGTTGACCTTAAAAACAAACCAATGTCATTATCTCCTTGAACTTCAACAACTTTGCCGCCCGCTACCATAAGGTTAGGAAGTGTATTTCCCGGCGCCGTCGTCCCGATGCCGACGTTGCCTCCGTTAAAATAACTATTACCATTGTTGGAAATATTAACTACCGTCGCAGCGTCTTTGACAAGAGAGTACATATTGCCACTGAAAGTATTATACGATGACCCTGCGGGACTTTGAGCATAGTCATATACATAGAAAAAATTATTTTTACTTGCGGTATTGAAGTATGTAAAAGCATTGGTTGGTTTAATAAACAGACTACCGGCACTACTCACACTCAAATCTGCATTATTAGTAGCATCATATGAAAGTCGTAATTTATTATCAGTTCCGAAAACATCTAGCTTCGCCCCCGGGCTCGTCGTCCCGATGCCGACATTGCCGTTGCCCAAAATACGTATTTTTTCTGTCAGCGCAGCGCCTGTCCAAGTTGAAAAATACATAGAACGACTCAGATCGCTTTCAATAATATTTCCCATCCTGGTTGTAATAGTATCCGATCCGGCAGTTCTGAAATCGATTGATACGTCTGTTCCGGCAGTAGAGTATGTATTCTCTAATTTTAGCCCTGTTGTTCTTGAGGCATTAGCAGATGTTGATACAGTCAGTTTTGCACCTGGGCTCGTCGTCCCGATCCCCACGTTGCCACCTGTTGCTACGGTTAATCTTTCTAAACTATCGGAATAAAGTGAAGTGCTTGTCCACGTCACACTCGACCCTACTCTTAAATTACCTCCTGATCTCGATAAAACAGTTGACCCTGATATTCCATATGGCAAACTGGAATTTATCCCAAAGCTTACTGACGGATTTGATGTGCCTACTCCAATGCCCCCTAAAACCTTCACATCTCCAGCAATATCCAGCGCGTAGCCCGGACTATTCGTCCCCACTCCCACGTTCCCCGTCTCCCGATAGATGTTGCCGCCTGACTCGCCCCAATAGTTGCCATTGATGGAACCGGCGGTCAGATAGATACTGTTGGCGACATCAAAGAAATTGGTGGCGGAGACCGTGCCGGCCACTGTGACATTACTGGTGCCGGAATCATAGGTCAGCATTTTCAGTCCGCTCCAGTACAGATCCCCGGCGGTGTTGTAGAGTTTGTCGGTGGTGGTGACGGGGGCACTGACTTGTCTTAAGTGGATCCGCCCACTCAGGTCCAGCGTTTCGCTCGGGTCGTTGTTACCCAGGCCGACGTTGCCGGTTTCGCGGAAGATATTGCCGGAGTCCTCCGCCCAGTAGTTGGTGCTCACCGTGTCCGAGGTGAGATAGATGCCACCCGGGAGCATGAAGGCGGTGGCTTTGACCGTACCAGCCACTTCCAATTCGGTCGTCGGACTGCTGGTGCCGATACCCAAGCGTTTAGCGGAATTGTTCCAAAACAAATCCGTATCTGCGCCAAAGAGGCCGGCGTTGTTGAATTGCAATTGGCCGGTGGTGCCGCCCGGGGCGATTTCCGTGACCCAAGAAAGAGTGCCCGAGCCATTAGTCTTGAGCAGCTGATTGGCGGCGCCGTCGGTGGTCGGCAGCGAATAGACTCCGTTCACGCGAATATTCTCGGCGTAGAGAATGCCTTGAATTTCGGCGTCATTGGTCACCACCAAGTCCCCGTCATTGGTGAGTCCCTGGGCGGAAGCACCGTTACCGATGAAAATGGGTGAAGCCCCGATCAGGCGATGGGCATAGATCGTATTCCAACTTTTGCCGGATTCGCCCAGGTTGTAGGAGAGGGTGGAGTCCGGGATGATATCTTTGGTGGTGGTGGTGCCCTCCACCGTCAGATCGGAGTCGCTACCGGAAAGAGTCAGTGAACCTTCCAGGGTCCCGCCGTCGGTAGAAACCTTGTTGGAGAGATCATCCTTGATCTTGTCACTCAAGTCTTTGGAGGTTTGCTTGATGGAATCTTTCAGTTCGCTGTTGGCGGCGTCCAGACTAGCCTGGAAATCCTCGTTGCTCTCCGCCAGGTTTTGAGAAGTCTGACTCAAGGAGTCGGAGAGATTATTGGTGAATTCTTTGAGCGATTTGAGTTTGGTGTAGGCCACCGGATCGGTGCCTTTGAACACCTGGATGTTACCGGCCGAGAGGGTAAAGATCGCGTCCCCCAGGGTGTCGGTCAGGGGTTTGTAGGACTGCGGATAGGCGGCGGCCGAAGACACAAACACCAGAAAACAAAAAGCAAAGACCGCGTAGAGGGTTCTTTTGGTGAGAGTTGGGATGGAGCCGGTGTATTTGTTTTGCGATTTTTGGTAGACGCGGAAAAAGACAAAGATGGTGGCGAGGGCAATCACCCCGGTCAGGAGATAGCTCAACGCGAAGAAGACCGCCTCCAGCGTGAAGAGCGTTTTGAGGTAATGGAAGAAAGCCAGGATGGGGGTGGAAAAAACAGTTGGAGAATAGAAGATGTAGAAAACAAAGATAACCAGGAGGAATTTGAGGGTGAAGAGCAGATAGAACTTGCGGATGATGCTTTGGTAGTCCGGGTAGCGCTGGCTCTTGATGTAGGCGATGGTGGCCATAGCGAGGATCACCACCATCGGGGCGAAGGTGATGAGATTGCAGATAGTTTCATAAAAGACCGCGGCCATCGGGAGTTTGAGCACCAACAGCAAAGTACCCAAAATCAGGACAAAGTAGAAGAAAACTTTGTTTTGGTAGAGCTTGGAGAAGGAATTATTGTTGATGTCGCGAACAGGGTTCATGGGAAATTTTTTTGTTTTTTTAACACACAATACGCAACTTTTGAGTCGCTTCAGGAAGGTTTTTATTACTGTAATTATACCACAAAAAGCTAGTCTGCGAAACAAAAAAGACCCTGGGGATAACTAAGGAAAACAGGATATGAAAAAAGCGCCCCGCGGCGCTTTGATCCAAGCCTTTAGTTCTAAATATTTCTCAAATACTCAGCTGCCACTTCCGGCTGGATGGTGGAAATTTCAATGCCGGTCGAAATTTCAAATCCCGCCCATTCCGCTGTCCGCGGCAAAATCTCAATGTGCCAATGATAGTGCGGATAATCCTTACCGTCACACGGCGAGGTATGGATATAGAAATTAAAATCGGGATTATTCAGTGCACCCGCAATCTTCTTGATCACCGCATGCAAAGCTTCTCCTGCTTCAACTTTTTCTTTATCCGTAATTCTTTCAAAATAAGGCTTGTGCTTCTTCGGCATGATCCAAACCTCAAAAGCCGCGCGTGAGGCAAACGGGCAAAAAGCGATAAAATCACTATTTTCAAAAACCAATCTTTTGCCATTCTCGCCCTCCCATTCAATCATGGCACAATACACGCAATCTTTATTCGCTTTCCAATACAACTCGGCGCCATCCAGTTCACTCTTGATGTATGGAGAAATTACCGGAATGGCTGCCAATTGTGAATGCGGGTGAAAAATATGCGCACCAGCACTCTCTCCATGATTATGAAAGACCTCGATATAATTGACGCTCTTCTTATTCATCAGATCTATAAACCGGCTCTGATACGCATCAATAATTTCCGCGACTGCCAAAGGATCCATCTGCCCGATATGTTTATAGTGATCCCGCGTCACAATGACTTCGTGATAACCGACGCCATCCATCCAAAAATAAGGTCCTTCCTCCTTGTGGCGTATGATTCCGCCTTTCGGCATCGAAAAAGCCGGATATTTATTGGGGAAAACCCGCAGAGTCCAATCGCCGTCCGCCGTATTATAAATCAAAACGTCTTTTTCCTGTCCTGAGGCTACCGGATCGCAAAACAGACAACTAGCCTCATCATGACTGACGGTTTCAACTTTTTTAGCCTGCTTGAATTCATCCGGACGCTTGCTCCGGATGGTTGAAATCACCACCCAAT
Source organism: Parcubacteria group bacterium (assembly GCA_041671525.1). Classification (GTDB taxonomy): domain Bacteria; phylum Patescibacteriota; class Minisyncoccia; order Moranbacterales; family UBA2206; genus UBA11098. Next base: position 20,023 of record JBAZBJ010000010.1, on the reverse strand, counting down.
CGCCGGTCACCAGGTCTTGGCGTAATTCCGTCAACTTGTCTTTTGTATTTTTTTTGTTTTCTGACATTTTTTATATGTCATCCTGAGCGCAGTCCGCCACGGACTAAGTCGAAGGACATAATGTTGTAATCTTTTTGATTTTTATTCGCCGGAATGGATTTTGTATTTTCCTCCCCACAAGCGCAAACGCGTCTTGAAAAGATCAATGAGCACTTGCACAAATCCATTGGGTCCGAAAAGTCCGCCCACTGTCGATCCTTCTTCATTAAGCCATCTGACCGGCATCTGTTTGATCTTGAAGCCCAGTTTTTTCGCCAAAATGATCAATTCAAAATCAAAGCCGAAACGATCCACCACCATGCGACTCGCCACTGCTTCCGCTGCTTTGGCGTTTATCATTTTGAAACCACATTGCGTATCCGGATAACTCCACAATCCCAACACGATTCTGATTGCCCAGTTGCCCATGTTGCCCATCGCGATTCTGATTTTCGGTTGTGGCACCTGTACAAAAGCGCCTTCAATGTCGCGCGATCCCATCACCACATCAAAGCCATTGGCAAACTCAGGCAAAAACGCGTCGAGATGCGTGATGGCCGTTGAGCCGTCGGCATCCAAGAACAATCGAATTTCGCCGTTGGCTTCCAAGAGCCCTTGCCGCACTACATAGCCCTTGCCATGATTTTCTTTGTTTTCAATCACGCGCAAATTCTTGACTTTGTCAGAAAAAGTTCGAGCGATGTCCGCCGTCTTGTCCGGCGAACCATCCGTCACCACCAATACTTCGTAGGTATAATTTTTAGCGGCTAAAAAAGTTTCGATTTCCAGTAAGTTTTTGCCAATTCGTTCTTCTTCACGATAAGCCGGAATTATGACGGAGAGATACGGTTTTTGTTCCATTTGTTTGTAATTTAGCGTTGATTAAACTAATCCCTACGGACTGCCTCTATTGTATCAGAAATTACTTATCTAGCCAACTTTGTAAAATAATTCTGGCGGCCTCTTTGTCATCCGCCGTGCTCACCCGCTTTTCGCCTTTTTCTCGCAGATTGGCCTGCGCCATTTTGGAGGTAAACATTTCTTCAGCGTACTCGACATAGACACCAATTTTTTTTAGGTTTTCAGCCAATCCGCGTATAGACGCATTGCAATGCGTCTCTACATTGGCATGGATGTATCCCGGAATACCAATCACCACCGTTTCCACGTTTTCCGTGGTGATTATTTCTTCCAGTTTGGCCAAAAAATTTTTGTCATTCTTGATTGTATCAAAACCAAAGGCCATCCTGGTCTCCGTGTCCGCCAACGCCAAACCGATCTTGGCAGTCCCAAAATCTATGCCCAAAATATGGCTTGTTTTCGCTGAATTTTGTGGGTATATTGACATAGGGTTGTTTTTATGCTAAAATGGTATATTGTAGTGCCCAGACAGTGTCATGGAGCTACAAAATAAAATTTAGTAACTTTACAATTGGAGGAATAAATGAAGGAATTTGATTGGAAAACATCAGATGCAAATCTTTTTGCCCACACGTTTTTTTCCTGGATGTTCATTGTGGTCGGTCTGCTCCTGGGATTTATGTATGCCAATGAGCAGTATCACGGGAATTTCCAACACACAACACCAGGATATCTCGCCCTATTAATGTTTGCTATCGCAACCATTATTTGGGCAAGGCGGAGCTATCTTGCGAGAAAAAGAATAATTGACATTACAGACAGGTCCCATTACCGCCGACCCTGACCACCAGGAGTTGTTTGCAAAAGCTTATTAAGCTTAGCAGACAACTCTTTTTTTTATTTTCAAAAATGCGATTATTTCAGCCTAGGCCTAAAGCTAAGCTTTAAAGAGGAGCCGTCGAACCTGCAGAAAAGCTTAGCTTTAGGAAACCCGTCAACCCACGAATCCTCACTTAAAGCTCGGCTTTTCCCCGTCGTCCGCGGCGGACTCCTCCTTAAAGCCAAGCTTTTTGATACCCGCGGAATTATCTTAAGGCCAAGTTTTAGGAAAGAACCGTTAAAACCTCCACGCCCTTTTCCGTAATCAAAATCGTATTTTCATAATGCGCCGTCAGGCTGCCGTCTTTGGAATGAAAGCCCCAACCGTCTTTACCGACGACTGTTTCAAAACCGCCTGCATTGACCATCGGTTCCAGCGCCAACACCATGCCGGGCGCCAACTCAATGTCCTGGAATTTTTTATTATAATAGTTCGGAATCTGCGGATCTTCATGCAGCTCGCGCCCGACACCGTGCCCGACCAAGTTGCGCACCACCGAAAAACCGTTCTTCTCCACCACCGCCTGCGCCGTTTTGGAATAATCGCTCAACATTTTTTTTGGACCCATCTTTTTGATCCCCTCCCAAAATGCTTGCTCCGTAACTTCAATTAATTTGCGCGCCTGCTCGCTACATTCGCCAACGGCGTATGAGCGAGCCATGTCCGTGTGCAAACCTTGATATTGCATGCCAATGTCCACCTTGAAAACATCCCCGTCTTTGAGAATTTTATTCTTCTCCGGAATCCCATGCACCACCTCACTGTTGAGCGAAGCACAAATAGCAGCTGGAAAGGGATTGCCGGTTTCGGCGCCATAGCCCTTGAAGGACGGCACTCCCCCATGTTGAAAAATAAGCTCTTCCGCAAGCTTATTGAGTTCCCAAGTATTTCTGCCCGGCGCAACCGCTTCTCCGATTTTCTGCATAATGCCAGCCAGAATCCTCCCGCCTTCACGCATCGCCGTGATTTCTTGTTGTGATTTGATGCTAATCATAAATTTTTTTCAATATCAGCCAAAACTTTTTCAATTGGTTGTGCTCCGCTTATTTCTACCACTAATCCCTTTTCTTTATATTTTTCAATGACTGGCATGGTGTCTTCTTGAAATATGGCCAGTCTTTTACGCACACCGGACGGTGAATCATCTTCGCGCTGCACAACTTCTCCGCCGCACTGCGGACATTTTTCACCCTCAGAGTGGATGTCCTTGCCCATTATTAAATTATTTTTACACTTCCTGCACACCCATCTTTTGGATATTCGGCCTATTGCTTCCTCCTCAGAAAGCTTGATAAAAAAAACTTTGTCGACTTTCCGCCCAAATTCTTGCAAAGCTGCATCAAAATACTCAGCTTGTTCAGCGTTTCGAGGTATTCCATCAAACACGATGCCTTGTTCGCGTGGCAGCGAATTCAATTCCAAATGCAAAATTTCTCGTAAAATCCGACTCGGAACCAGTTCTTTCCTGACCATGATAATTTCATGGATTTCTTTGCCTAATGAAGTATCAAGCAGCGCCACCTGACGCAATGATTTGCCAGTGTCAAAATGTTCCAGATTATATTTTTTGGCCAACAGTTCGGCCTGCGTCCCCTTGCCGGAACCTTGTGGACCAAGAATGATGATGTTCATGTTTCGCGTATCGCATATCACGTATCGCATATCGCGATCCACGTTACGCGATTTACGTTAGGAGATTAAAATCCTTCGTAGTCACGCATGACCAGCTGACTCTCCACTTGTTTGACGGTTTCGATGACGACCGACACGACAATCAAAAGCCCGGTGCCGCCGATGCTCACATTGAGGCCGGTCATTTTTTGTACCAAGAACGGCAGGATCGCGATCAAGCCCAAGAAAATTGCGCCGGACAGCGTGATGCGATTGATGATGTGATAGAGATATTCAGAAGTCGTTTTGCCAGGGCGGATGCCGGGAATGTAGCCACCCTGTTTTTGCAGGCTTTCCGAAATTTTGTGCGGATCAAAAACCACGGCCGTGTAGAAATACGTGAAGGCCACTACCATCAAAAAATAAATGATCCAGTACACAAAGTTGGTCGGATCCATAAAGTTAGCGATGCCGGCCGAAAGTTTAGCAATCCAGGGCGTCGCGCTGGTGGTGAAATATTTGGCGATGGTCACCGGAAAAATCAAGATTGACATCGCGAAAATGATCGGAATCACGCCGGCCTGATTGATGCGCAGCGGCAGATGAGTGGAAGTCCCACCATACATCTTGTTGCCCCGGATCCGCTTGGCATACGCCACCGGAATATTGCGCTGACCTTCTGTCATCGTCACCACCGCCGCAATGGCCAGAGCCACCATCGCCAAGAGCAGCACATAGGTCACAGCCTTGGACGGATCCCAGGTCAAAAGTGTCTGCGAAACCAACGCCGGCAAACCGGACACGATCCCGGCAAAGATGATGAGGGAAACGCCATTGCCGATGTTTTTTTCGGTGATGAGTTCGCCCAACCACATGAGGAAAATCGTGCCAGCCACCGCCACCAAAATAATGGTCGTCATTTCAAAACCATTGAGCGCGCCCAAAATATTCTGGCTGCGCAACACCGAAATCATGCCGAAGGTTTGCATCGCGGCCAAAGGCACCGTGGCCCAGCGCGTCCACTGATTGAATTTCTGGCGTCCGGCTTCCCCTTCTTCCTTGTAAATCTGTTCCAAACGCGGAAAAATCATGGTCAAAAGTTGCATGATGATGGAAGAAGTAATGTAGGGTCCCACGCCCAACATGACAATTGAAATGCTCGACAACCCACCACCGGAAAACAGATTGATGAGTCCGAACAGCTGGTTGTTCTCAAAAAAATTCTTGATCTGTGATTGATCCACGCCCGGAATCGGAATGTTGGCAATCAGCCGGAAAACCACCAGCATCGCCAATATAAAAAATATCTTGTTGCGCAGTTCCTTGACCTTAAAAATTTGAGTTACTTTTTCAAACATAAATAAATTTAAATTAGCTTTTTATTTTGATAAATAATAAAGGGTGCCTCTCAGCCGCCCTTTATCTTTGTGATTCTTATTTTTCAGTTTTCTTAGCTTTCTTGGATTTTTCAACCTTTTCAGCTGCAACTTCGATCTTTCCTCCAGACTTTTCAATCGCGGCTTTGGCTGAGGCGCTGACTTTGATTTCTGCGGCGATGGTCAGTTTTTTCGTAATCGCTCCGTCGCCCAAAATTTTGATGCCGCCTTCTGAATCTATTCTATCAACAATCTTGGCTTTCAGCAAAGCTTCCACATTAATCACATCTCCGTCCTTGAATTTCTTTTCCAGTTTGTCGAGTGACACGACTGCCGTCTGTTTTTCCAGTGATTTGAAGCCTTTCTTTTTCTTCATGTGATCGATCAAGGTTGAGCGTCCACCTTCAAACAACGGATCCACGTGCGCCCCACTGCGCGCCTTTTGACCTTTGTTACCTTTCCCGGAATAGGTTCCTTTCTTGCCGCCACGACCGATCGTTTTCCTCTTCTTACGTTTGTTCTTCAGTTGTAGTGTGTTGATTTGCATAAATTTATAACCCTACGAAATACGAATTTGTACGAATGTACGAAAACGAATTTAGTTTTACTTATATTAATTCTTATTATGTCTCACATTAGTACATTCGTATGGATTCGTAATTCGTAGAGACTTACTCTTCTCCAATTCTGGATTTGCGATTCTTGACGTTACCCATGCTCGCGAAGGCCGATACGGCCGCGCGCGCCACATTCAATTTGTTGGAAGTTCCGAGTGACTTGGAGACAATGTCTTTGATGCCAGCCAGATCAACCACCGCGCGGATCGCACCACCGGCAATCACTCCGCGTCCCGGAGTCGCTGGTTTCAAAATAATTTTGGCGCTGCCAACTTTGTATGACAATTCATGCGGGATGGTGTTTTTGTGCATCGGTACGGTAATCATGTTTTTCTTCGCATCGTCAAAAGCTTTGCGGATAGCGTCGGAAACATCACTGCCCTTGCCCACACCCACGCCGACTTTGCCTTTGCGGTTACCGATCACCAAAGTTGCGCGAAAACGAAAACGTCGTCCACCTTTCACCACACGCGTTACTCGAGCCAAATCCAAAAGTTTCTGATCAAATTCAGGCTTTTCTCTTTTCCCTCCGAATCTTTTATTATCTTTTGCCATATAAATTAGTTTAATTTCCTACGAAATACGAATTTGTACGAATGTACGAAAACGAATTTAGTTTTACTTATATTAATTCTTATTATGTCTCACATTAGTACATTCGTATGGATTCGTAATTCGTAGGGGCCATTAAAATTTAAGTCCACCTTCGCGCGCTCCGTCGGCTACGGCTTTCACTTTGCCGTGATATTTATAGCCGCCGCGATCAAAAACAATTTTTTCAATTTTCTTGTCCAAACATTTCTTCGCCGCCAATGCGCCCACAGTCTTGGCGCCATCAATCGTGTGTTTGGCCTTGGCTTCTTGGGTTGTTGCCGAAACCAAAGTCACACCCTTTGTGTCATCAATCACCTGGATCTGGATGCCTTTCAGACTGCGAAAAATCGCCATGCGTGGAATTTCAGTGGTTCCACTGACTTTCGCGCGGATGCGACGTTTGCGCTGAACTCGTAAATTGTTTCGACTGACCTTCATATTAGTTCTTGGTTTGTAGTTTGTAGTTTGTAGAATTTTTCTACCAACTACCAACTAAAAACTACCAACTTTTCTTAATTATTTAGCAGCCTTCTTGCCGGCCTTTCTGCGCACATGTTCACCAACATAACGGAAACCTTTACCTTTGTATGGTTCCACCGGTTTCAATCCGCGGATTTCAGCGGCAAATTGTCCGACGCTTTGCTTGTCAGCTCCCGCAATTTCTAAAATGTTGTTCTCCGCAATTTTGGCTTCCAAGCCTTCCGGGATGTCCACCACCACTGGGTGAGAAAAACCCAGAGCCATGTTGATCTTTTTGCCAGCCACTGCCATACGGAAACCGACACCTTGCAGTTCCAACTGCTTTTTGTAGCCAGTCGTCACACCCACAATCATGTTGTCGATCAGCGCGCGCGTCAGCCCCCAAACCGCCGGAGCTTTTTTAGATTTGCCGGTTTTTTCCACGTTGATTTCTTTTTCACCGATGTTGATCGTCACTTCACGATTAACCACCATTTCCAAAGTTCCCTTCGGACCTTTGACCGACAAACGGGTATTGTTCAGTTTGACTTCAACTCCCGGGAGAATAACAATGACTTTTTTTCCTATTCTGCTCATGTTTTTATCTGTTTAACTTAGTTACCAAACCTACAAAATACGAATTTGTACGAATGTACGAAAACGAATTTTGCTTTACCTATATTAAATCTTATTATATTTCACATTAGTACATTCGTATGGATTCGTAATTCGTAGAGACTACCAAACTTGACAAATATACTCCCCGCCAAGTCCGTTCTTTTTGGCTTCGGCTCCAGTCATAACTCCTTTAGAGGTGGAAATTATTGCAATTCCAAACTTATTCTTAACAGTCTTGATTTCATCATGTTGAACATAAATCCGTTGCCCCTCATGACTGACCCGCTTGATTTCCTTGATGGCTGGCAACTTTTGCGTATTCGAAACTCGATAATACTTGAGACTGATCTTGATGTTTTTGAAGTTGTTGATTATTTCTTCAGAAACAGATTCAACAAAACCTTCTTTTTCCAGAATGTCCGCAATAGCCACCTTTAACTTAGATGATCCAATGATCACGTCTTTTTTTCCTGCTCGCTGAGCATTCCTTATTCTAGTTAACATTTCCGCGATAGTATCCATACTTTTTGAATTTAATTTAGTTCTTTACTCTACGAAATACGAATCTGTACGAATGTACGAATACGATTTCAATTAATTTTTGCTTAAATCTTGTTATATTTCACATTAGTACATTCGTATTCATTCGTAATTCGTAGGTACTACCAACTGCTCTTCTTTACTCCCGGGATCTGTCCGGTTGAGGCCAATTCTCGGAAACAAATTCGGCAAATTCCAAAAGCGCGCATGAAACCATGCCTTCTGCCGCATTTCCAACAGCGATTTACCGCCCGGGTGGAAAATTTCGGTTTTTTTCTTGCTCTTGCTTCTGTCGATTTCTTGGCCATAAAATTTTACTCGCTAATTATTTACAAATTACTTGCTAATTTGTGCGAATTTCGCGTTCATTCGCTTTTAATTAGCTCTTAATTCGTGAGTTATTTAACTATTGGAAACTTGAGCAGCCGAAACAATTCCATCCCTTTTTCTCGATTGCCCGCGTTGGTCACCACTGTAATCTGCAAGCCGATCATATTCTTCACATTCTCCGGCAAAATTTCTGGAAAAATCACGTGCTCTTTGATGCCGATGTTCAGATTACCACTCCCATCCACGCTGGAGGCCTTGATCCCTTGGAAATCACGGATACGCGGGATGGCAGCACCAACCACGCGATCGAGGAATGCCCACATGCGTGGACCACGCAAGGTCACTTTCAGTCCAACTTCCAAACCTTCACGAATCTTGAAGCCCGCGATTGATTGACGCGCTTTGGTCACCAAGGGTTTTTGTCCCACAATCGAGGTCAAGGTATTGGTCACGTCTTTGACCAGATTCGAATCTTTGATGAATTTTCCAATTCCAACATTGACCACCACTTTTTCGATCTTGGGCACTTGAAAGTTGTTGGTCAGCTCAAACTTCTTCTTCATTTCAGCCACAACTTCTTTATTATATTTTTCCTTCAAAATTGACATACTTGTTTTCTTATATTAATTCACTAGATCTCCGCCTGACATTTTTTGCAAACTCGCACTTTCTTGTCGCCCAATTGCTTGCTGCCGACGCGGGTTGTTTTGCCGCATTTCGGACAAACCAGCATCGCGTTCGAAACATTCATCTTACCAGGAATTTCCACGCGCTGTCCCTTTTCTCCTTCTTTCTTCGGGCGCATGTGTTTTTTGATCAGATTCAAACCTTCCACAATAATCTTGTTTTCAGCCGGAAACACGCGTAAAACTTTGCCAGTCTTGCCGCTGCTCTTGCCGAGATTCACTTTAACTTGATCATTTTTCTTTATTCTCATCTGATTTATCCTTATCTTTTAACTTTATAAAACTTCTGGAGCGAGGGAAATTATCTTATTGTAACCGCGATCACGAATCTCGCGAGCGATCGGCCCGAAGATACGCGTCCCCTTTGGTTCTTTGTTGTCCAAAATCACGGCGGCATTTTCATCAAAACGGATATACGAACCATCTTTTCTTTTAATTTCTTTTTTCTGTCGCACAATCACGGCGCGCACCTTGTCTCCCTTTTTAACCATGCCGCGTGGTTCAGCTGATTTCACAGAAGCCACAATAATGTCGCCGACATAGGCGTAGCGTCTCCTGGAACCACCAAGCACCTTGAAGCACTCGATCACTTTCGCTCCGCTATTGTCCGCTGCTTTCAATTTTGATTCTGCTTGTATCATATGATTAAACTACTTTATAACTTTTATCTTTGCTGACCGGTCGGCAAGGCACAATCTCCACAGTGTCGCCAGTCTTGTATTTATTATCTTCATCGTGCGCCTTGTATTTCTTGGTCACTTTGTATTTTTTCTTGTACTTCGGGTGCGTCTTGAAGCTTTCCACTGCCACCACCACCGTTTTGTTCATCTTATCGCTCACCACCACGCCTTTCTTGCGAATAACAATGCTATTTTTTTCAATATTATTTTCCATGAAATTTATTTACTCTCGTTAATTAATGTTAAAATCCGAGCAATTTCTTTCTTGGTGTTGCGATATTCGCGATTATCTTTCACTTGCTTGGAAGCAATGTCAAATCTGAGCTTGCGAGCGTGTTCTTTTTTCTCGCCCAAAAGCTTCTTCAATTCTTCAATATTCTTTTCTCGCAATTCTTTTATCTTCATATGTTTTATGCTTGCCTAGCAACAAATTTAGTTTTAACGTTCAACTTATAGGCCGCCAGTTTCATCGCTTCTTTGGCCACTTCTTCTTTCACGCCATCCATCTCAAACATCACGCGTCCCGGCTTGATCACACAGACATAGTGATCCACCGCACCTTTTCCTTTACCCATCGGAGTTTCATCACCCTTCTTGGTCATCGGTTTGTCCGGGAAAATTCTGATCCAAATTTTGCCACCTCGTTGCACATATCTGGTCATGGCGCGTCGCGCGGATTCGATCTGTCGAGCAGAAACTAAATTGGTTTCCACGGACTTCAGACCATAACTTCCAAAACTGACAGTGTTGCCACGATTAGCCGTCCCTCGGATTTTCCCTCCGCGGTGATGCTTCCTGTGTTTAACTTTTTTTGGCATCAACATATATTTTTTCCTACGAAATACGAATTTGTACGAATGTACGAAAACGAATTAGGTTTTTCCTCTATTAAATCTTATTATATCTCACATTAGTACATTTGTATGGATTCGTAATTCGTAGGGATTATTCAAAAACTTCACCTTTATACAACCATACTTTCACCCCGATCGTTCCATAGGTCGTGAATCCGGTCGCTCGGGCAAAATCGATGTTCGCGCGCAAGGTGTGCAGCGGCAAAGTGCCTTTAGCTGACCACTCGCGACGCGCCATTTCAGCGCCGTTCAAACGTCCGCAGATTTCAATTTTCACTCCTTTGATGGAATTATTCTTCGTCACTGTTTCCAGCATCGTCTTCATCGCTCGGCGGAAAGGCATTCTTTTTTCCAATTGCTCCGCAATGTTTTGCGCGATCAGTGAGGCATTTTCTTCAAAATTTTTCACTTCTTGCACTTCGATCTTGAGCGTAGTTTTTTTGTTAGCGCGGAAAAACATATCCTTCACATACTTCTGCATATCTTCGATTCCGCTGCCACCACGTCCGATCAAAACTCCGGGGCGGGCTGTTTTGACAATAACTTTGACCATCGCAGCTGATCTTTCAATCTCCACCTCAGCAATCGCGGCGCTTTTCCATTTTTTCGCCACAGCAGTCCGGATTTCGATATCCTGTTTGAGGTTGCTTTGATAATCTTTTTTACTGAACCATTTGGATTTCCAAGTATTGGTGATACCGATACGGAGTCCAACTGGATTTACTTTATGTCCCATACTAATTTAGTCTTGTGAGTTTAATTAAACTATTACCCTACGAAATACGAATTTGTACGAATGTACGAAAGCGAATCTGACTTTTGTCTATCTGCATCCTTTTTTGACTCACATTAGTACATTCGTATTTATTCGTAATTCGTAGAGATATTTACATCGATTTTCGGCGGAATATTTTGCTGGTGATGCCACCCTTCTTTTCAACCTTCTTGCTCAATTCTTTGTTTTCAGCGGCCTTGCCTTTGGTTTCGCCCTTTTCTTCTTTCTTTTCAGCCTCTTCGCTTTCTTTGCTAGCTTCTTTTTCAGCCTTCTTTCTTGCGGCTTCGCGCGCTTCCTTGGCTTTTTCCATCTCTTCTTTGCTCTTGCGGTCTTTGCCTTCCACGCGTTCTTCTAGGATGATGTCGATCTGTGAAGTTCTTTTCAGGATTTGTCCGGCGCGTCCATAGGCTTTGGGCATCCAGCGTTTCAAGGTTGAGCCCGCGTCTACTACGATATCAAAAATATACAGATTATCTTTAGAGAGACCAAAATTGTTTTCACCATTGTTGATCGCGCTCACCAACAGTTTGCGCATGTAGGGATTGCTCCTTTTGATGCTGGCGTCCAACTGATTCAGCGCTTCCGCCACATCCAAGCCTTTGATCAACTTGGCAGTCAATCGGACTTTTCTTGGCGCTATGCGAATACTTTTTAGTCTTGCTGATACTTTCATAATTATATAAATCTCTAATCGCTCACTAATTATTCTCTAATTATCTCTAATTTTTACTTATTATTCGCGAATATTCGAGACAGATTTGAGATTGATTCGCGGTTTATATCCTTTTATTTCTTAGTGTCGGTGCTGGCCTTGGCAGCTTTTGAAGCATCGAGTTCTTTTTGCTTAGCGGCCATTTCGATTTCCTTCTGCATCTTTCCACCATGTCTCACAAATTTGCGGGTCAGTGAAAATTCTCCCAACCGATGTCCAACCATCTCTTCCGTCACCAAAACTGAAACGAAATCTTTGCCATTATGCACACCAAAAGTGAAACCGACCATTTCCGGAGAAATGACAGAGGCTCTTGCCCAAGTTTTGATGATCGACCTGTCGCCAGGTTTCTTGTCCAAAACTTTTTTGATCACTCGTTGGTCAACATATGGACCTTTTTTCAAACTTCGTGTCATATTATTTTCTCTTTTCTCTACGCTTAATTATAAATTTATTGCTATATCGCTTCTTCTTTCTGGTCTTCTTGCCCAGAGCCGGTTTGCCCCACGGAGTTTTCGGATGCTTGAGACCGATGCCTTGTCGGCCTTCACCTCCACCGTGTGGATGATCAACCGGGTTCATCGCAGTTCCACGCACAGCCGGACGTCGACCCAACCAGCGGCTCTTGCCAGCCTTACCGATGTTGATCGTGTTGTGTTCAAAGTTACTAACCTGTCCGATGGTCGCATAGCAACTGCTGGAAACGGCGCGAATTTCACCGGAAGTCAATTTGATCTGCGCAGTTTCACCTTCCACCGCGGTCAAAACCGCACCGGAACCGGCGGAACGGACCGCTTGTCCACCTTTGCCGGGAAAAAGTTCAATATTCGAAATAGTAGTGCTCACCGGAATATTCTTCACTTGCGCGCGGTTGCCCAATTTGATCGGCGCCGCTTCTGCACAGATGATATCCATGCCGGCTTGCATCCCTTCGGAAGCCAAAATGTAGCGCTTCTCACCATCTTTGTAGTTGATCAAAGCGATGAAGGCACTGCGGATCGGATCTTTTTCAATCGCCGCGATGCGTCCCGGAATCCCAAATTTGTCTTGTTTAAAATCAATGATGCGGTAGCGTTGTTTGTGTCCACCACCTTGATGACGCACGGAAATCTTGCCCCATGAGCGACCCGCCTTGCTTTTTTGCGCGCCCAAAAGTGACTTCTCCGGTTTCTTTTTGGTCACCAGATCAGATTTAACCACCGACATATTCCGTCGTCCAGCGTGATTTCTCTTGTATATTTTAATTGCCATAAATTTCTATATTATACTCCTTGAAATAATTCGATCTTATCTCCAGCTTTAACTGTTACCACTGCTTTCTTGAATCCGGATTTCCAACCTGGAGTCCGTCCATAGTTCCGGTATTTTCTCGGGATTTTCACGGTGTTGACTGACACGACGGTGACTTTGTACAAACTTTCAATGGCGCGTTTGATCTGACTCTTAACTGAGTCCGGGCTCACCTTGAAAACATATTTGTTGAGTTCCATCGCCGCGGTGGAAGCTTCGGTGATCCACGGTTCTACCAAAACTCTCTCGGCCAAAACGCCGCTGCCTTCTTCCGTATTCACTTTTTTTACTTCATTTGTCATAATACTCGCTAATTATGTGCGAATTACCGGCTAATTTGTGCGAATTTCGTTTTCATTCGCTTTTTATTAGCTCTTAATTCGCGATTTTCTTATATTTTTCTTCCAAAAATTTGACTGATTCTTTGCTCAAAACCAAATTCTTGTAGTTCAACATATCCAAAACGTTCAGTTGTTTGACCGAAATGTTGGCGACCTTCACCAAATTGCGGGTGGTCAGCATCATGTCTTTTTCACTGTCAGCAAAGGCAATCAAGGTTCGACTCTTCAGCTCAAATTTTTTGAGAGCGGCCGCCATATTCTTGGTTTTCTTTTCCGTCAGGTTCAATTTGTCAACCACAATCATTTCCGCGTCTTTCAATTTGCCCGAAAGCACAATCGCAATCGCCTTGGCGTTCATCTTGCGATTGATTTTTTTCTTGAAATTTCTGTCGCTTGTCGGACCAAAAGCCACACCGCCACCACGCCAGGTCGGAGTTCGCGAAGAACCCACGCGAGCACGCCCAGTGCCCTTTTGCGCCCATGGCTTGATGCCGGAACCGGATCGCTCCCCACGATTTTTGGTGTCAGCCAAAACTTGTCGTTGGTTGGCCGAAAGAGACACAAAAACCTGGTGAACCAGGTCGTCATTTTTTGCCAGACCAAAAACGCTATCAGAGAGTTCCAATTTTTCAATTTCCTTCGCTTCGAGATTATAAACTTTTACTTGTGCCATATTATTTACTAAAAATTTCAACGACTCTTCCGTGAACTCCAGGAACAGCGCCTTTTAATCCGATTATGTTTTTCGCTTTATCAATATACACCACTTTCAAATTCGTTCCGGTCGCTCGTACACCGCCCATGCGTCCCGCCATCCTTTTGCCTTTGACCACATGTTGTGGAGTTGTCGCCCCGATTGCTCCGGGCGCGCGCAAATCATGCTTGTGTCCATGAGTTTTGAGTGACCCACCAAAACCATGACGTTTCACACCACCTTGGAAGCCCTTGGCTTTGGTGATGCCGCTGACTTTAACTTTGTCACCGATTTCAAACATATCCACCGCCAACTTGTCGCCAATTTTGAGCTCAGTTGCTTCCACGCGGAATTCGCAAGTTGATTTTCTCTTCTTGGTTTTTTGCATCTCAACCTGAACCGCGTTATAGCCGTCTTTTTCTTTGGTGCGCAAAAGTGAAACTTGCGCCCCACACTCAACCAAAGTCACATGGTGCGCTTCTTTTGCATCACCATAGATGGTGGTCATGCCTAATTTTTTCCCGAGTATAAATTTGCTCATGATATTCAAACGTTTTAACTCCTACGAATTACGAATCTGTACGAATGTACGAATATTTGTTTTTAAAAATAAAAAACGGGCACTCATAAGCCAGTCAAGCGCGGGCTTATGATTACCCGATTCTGACTAGTTTAGTATCCTGAAAGTCTTTAATAAGTCAGGACTTTTACTAGAATATGAATTACGAATTTTGTATCAATATGCGAATTTAAAAAAATTCGTATATTCGTATTTAATTCGTAATTCGTAGGGACTGTTACATTTTGATTTCGATGTCCACTCCAGCCGGCAGATCGAGATTGGTCAGACTATCGATGGTTTTCGGAGTTGGATTCCACAAATCGATCAATCTTTTGTGCAGACGCATTTCATATTGATCTCGCGCGTCTTTGTGGACAAAAGTTGATTTGTTCACGGTAAATTTGCGAATTTCAGTCGGCAATGGAACCGGACCTGTGATTTCAGCTCCCGATCTTTCCGCAGTTTCCACAATCTGTTTGGCCGATTGGTCAATGATCTTGTGGTCGTACGCCTTGATCTTGATTCGTATTCTTGATTTTGCCTCTTCTTCCTTTTTAATCATCACTTTTTAATGAGTTTCCTCTTTTTATTACTTTTATAAAATTTACTCTATAAAGCCCGCCTTGTCAAGCACGGCGGGCTCAAAGAATAAACTATTTTAAGATTTTGGTTGCAACACCTGCTCCCACTGTGCGGCCACCTTCACGGATTGCAAATCTCATTCCTTCTTCCATCGCCACAGGCGCCATCAATTTCACAGCGAGATTGATCGTGTCGCCCGGCATTACCATTTCAGTTCCTTCTGGCAGAATCACTTCACCAGTCACATCAGTTGTTCGGATATAGAACTGTGGTTTGTAACCCTTGAAAAATGGAGTATGTCGCCCGCCTTCTTCCTTGGTCAAAACATAAACTTCACCTTCAAATTCAGTGTGCGGAGTGATTGTTCCGGTCTTGGCCAAAACTTGACCACGCTCCACATCTTCTTTCTTGGTTCCACGCAGCAACACGCCCGCATTGTCTCCAGCCATACCTTTGTCCAAAGATTTGTTGAACATTTCAATTCCAGTCACGGTTGTTTTGGTAGTTGGTCGGATACCGACGATTTCCACTTCTTCATTCACATTGATTTGTCCGCGTTCGATGCGGCCAGTTACCACTGTTCCACGACCTTCAATTGAGAAAATGTCTTCGATTGGCATCAAAAATGGCTTGTCGATGTCGCGGACCGGTTCTGGAATTTTAGCGTCCAAAGCTGCCATCAGGTCAAAAATTGGTTTTGCAGCTTCTTCGTCAGCAGATTTGGCTTCCAATGCTTTCAACGCTGAACCACGGATAACCGCCGCGTTGTCGCCGTCAAATTCATATTTGGTCAAAAGTTCACGCACTTCAGCTTCTACCAAGTCAATCAATTCCGGGTCGTCCACCATGTCCACCTTGTTCAAGAAGACCACGATTTCTGGCACACCCACTTGCTTCGCCAACAGGATGTGTTCGCGAGTTTGTGGCATCGGACCGTCGGTTGCAGCCACAACAATGATGGCTCCGTCCATTTGAGCGGCACCCGTGATCATATTTTTGATATAATCAGCATGTCCCGGACAATCAACATGAGCATAATGTCGAGCTTCTGTCTCATATTCACAATGCGCAGTCGCGATGGTGATTCCACGTTCGCGTTCTTCTGGTGCCTTGTCGATTTCATCGATGCCTTTTTCCTTGGCTTGTCCTTTGAAAGCCAAAACGTGCAAGATTGCAGCGGTCAAAGTAGTTTTGCCATGATCAACATGACCAATGGTTCCCACGTTAACGTGCGGCTTATTTCTTTGGAATTGTTCTGCTGCCATATTGTTGCTTATTTTCGCCACTCGGGAAACGGAATAAAAACACCGAACCCGCAGTATTTGCGAATTTATATAGATTATTTAATTACTTTGTATTACAAAAACTATTGTACTATGCTTTCCAAATCCTGGCAAGTGTCCCCCTGCCTGTGGATAACTTCAAGACCCTAAATTGCGGGTTTTTCATAGTGGACCGCCTCCGGCTCGGTTTCCTGCAGCTCTTCCAGATTGATGGCCGCCGCTTCGTCTTCTTGGGAAACCTTCCAGATGGCTATATCATTGTTAATCTTATCAACCAATTCATGCTTTGTCAAGCCCTCGATTCCCTCCTGCTTGATCTTGCGAAATTCCTTCAAAGTCAGCAAAATATAGTACTGATTCTCATCGTTCAAAATGGCTTTACCGCCCAAAAGTTCCAGCGCTTCTTTGAGTTTTTTGTCGAGCATAAAAATTACTTCTATCGAGATTATAAATAGATTTTAATTTATTTTTGCGCTACTGTCAAAAACCCCGCCGGAAGTGGCGGGGTTTTTCGTGACTGTTCGAAGCTTAGGCCTCGACAATCGCCTTGAAACCGCCATAAGCCATGCGCTTCATATCAAACGGCATCGGCATGTCCTTCATTTTGGGATCATTCATCATCGGATCTTTCATCATCTTGGCATTGAAGGCGTCACGGTGCGCGCGGGATTTGAAGACAATAAAAGAAAAAACCACCGTTTCGTTCGGCTTAGCTTTGACCATCTGGGGAAATTTGGCAATCTTCATCCCGCCCATCGCTTTGGGATTCAGATCATCGCCGACGGCTTCGATGTATTCCAGCGCGCCGTATTTTTTGGCCAGCCTGACCATCATCTGGGCCATTTTTTGATACGCTTTGATGTTCTTTTTTGGAACCGGCAGAACAAAACCGTCCACATATTTTGCCATATGATTATTTTTAATGTTTATACAATTAATACCTCCGTCTCCCGAAAAAATTGCAAAATAAAAACCCCACCAACTTGAAAGGTGAATAATCAATCAGAAATTATCGCGATATTACTTACCGCTCCCAAATCTCTGCCTGGGCCTCTGGAAAAGCCGCCGGGCATTGTCCGGCTCCGGTCGCCAGCGACAATTTCGTGTCGGAAATGAGTTTCGCGTAGGCCCAGTTGTTTTCATAACCCTGGAAGCAGGCGCCTTGCCCGGGCGTGATTTTGTCCGGCGTGATTTTGGGGCTGAATTCTTTGAGAGCAAAAGTTTTGTTCGCTCCGTTTTCCCGTATCGCCATTTCCACCTGACTGAATTGCTGACCGAAAACGACCCACTTGCCCTTTTCCGTCGTGCTGTCGCCTTGGAACCAACCGCCGGACAACGTGCCCGCCACGTCCTGCGACGGACTGCCGCAGTTTTTCGCTTTCAGTATTTTCCCTTCCCCGGCCGGCGACCCCAGCAGCGCATAATGCTGTTTTTTCAAATCTTCTCCGTAATAATCATACGGGCAATCAGCATAAACCGTCTGCTCCCAATCCCAGCGCGCGGGATTTACATGGAAGGCCGGCTTGGCTTTGTTGTAGAGTAAGAAATCGAAAGTCCGTGCCTGCGGGGTGCCGTCAGTATAGCCCAGCAGTTCACCAGCCTTGATCGAAACGTTCGGCTGAGAACCGAATTGTGTGGCGGTGGATTTCGCCGGCTCTTTGGGCCGCAGATTTTTTATCCCATCGGCGATTTCTTCCACGTGGTCCAAGAGATACGTCACTTCGCAGCTAGCGCGGAAATAAAAACCGTATTCCGATTGGCCACTGCCCCGATCCGCCCACACGATAGTTTCCAAAACGGCATCCGTCGGATTATACACCGGCACCTTCTCGCCTTTTTTGATCGTCGCATAACTGCGCCCCGGCGAGCCACCGACCACGCCGCCCAAAATCCCCAGCGCTTCTATCTTGGCAAGGTCAGTGAAGGCGTGCGTGAACGCTGGACTGGGATTGGACACACAACCCGCCGGTAATTTTTCGGCGGGAATATTTTTCGGCCCATCCGTCATCATCGCCGGCCGTTCACGATCGACTGACTCTTGGTCATTTTTAAAAAATTCATAGAGCGCCGCCGAAGCCGCCGCCAGAATAATGACAGACAAGATCAGACCGAAGATTTTCAAAACTTTATTCATTTTTTTAAACCAATTTAATGAAAAAATAGATTGCCGCAAATGCAGAAAAAACGGTCTGGAGAATAATCATAAAAACACTTCCGACAAGCGTACCGACTCCGGCCTTCACAGCGCTCATAGATTTTTTGCCGTCGGCCATTTCCCCAATTACCGCTCCAATAAAAGCGCCGATAAACATTCCAATTGGCGGGAAAAAGACGATTCCAACCAAACATCCCAATATCGAGCCGATAAGACCGCTTTTAGAAGCTCCGGAAAATTTCGCACCCAAGATAGGAGCAATATAATCAGCAATAATCAGAATCACCATTATAGTCCCAAATATAGCTAGCGAAAAAATCGAGATCGAATCAGGTTTTCCAAAATATAACAAAACCAATCCGATGAAACTAAAAATCGATCCGGGCATTATTGGCATAATGCTTCCAAGGATCCCCAGAATCATAAGCACCAAAGCAATTATTATTATTGTTTCCATATTTTTACCTTAATACGTATTAAGGTAAGTTTACCCCGTAGCGAACCTCTGGTTCTGCTTCTGGGGTGATTAATACGTGATTCCATTATACCACCAAAAAGACCCCGCTCGCATGGGGTCCTTTATTCCTTCTAGTGAACACGAAGAATTTATGCGCCATAGGCTGCCCGCAAAACGGCAATGTCGATCTTTTTCATCTCAAGTAGCGCGGCCATGACGCGTTCGCTTTTCTCAGGATTTTTGTCTTGCATCATCTCTTCCAAGACGGTCGGCACGACTTGCCAAGAAAGTCCGAATTTATCTTTCAGCCAACCACAGATCTGCGCCTGTGGGTCGCCGCCTGCGGTCAGCTTCTCCCAATAATAGTCCACCTCTGCTTGATCTTCACAACTAATGACAAATGAGACCGCTTCGCTCAATTTGAAAGTCGGCCCGCCGTTCATGGCCACAAATTGTTGGCCTTCGATTTCAAACGCGACCGTCATGACACTGCCAGCTTTCTTTCCGGAAACTTCTTCCGCGGCTTTTGGATAACGGGCTACGCTTCCGATTTTTGCGTTCTTGAAGATCGAAACGTAAAAATTGGCCGCTTCCTCGGCCTGGCTATCAAACCACAGATTTGGAGTAATTTTTTGTTGTAGAGTCATATATTTTTTGTTAAATAGTTACACATTTAGTACACGTCCGATCTGGAAAAAATTGCAAAACAAAAAACCAGCCCTCGCGAGCTGGGATCTTGTTTGATTATTTACTCAACAAATTTGTTATCAGAGCAATCATCACGTCTTTTTCTTTCGGATGGCTTTCCGCCACCAGCAAGGCCAAAGATGTCAGCGCGTTGTCATTGATTTTCTTCTCACCTTTATTGTCATACAGATATTTGTTCTTGTCTAAAAAATACGGCTGTATAATATTAAGTGTGGTGGATAACTAAAGAAGTGGTAGGATTTAAGCGCTAAACCTTAATTTCCCACCACCTCTATGAACCAAGATATCAAAAAGCTGCTCGGATTGCAAAATGTCTGGG
>JBAZBJ010000009.1:0-57656 GCA_041671525.1 Parcubacteria group bacterium | reverse complement strand
CCAGGAATCGACCAAGACATTTTGCAATCCGAGCAGATTTTTGATATCTTGGTTCATAGAGGTGGTGGGAAATTAAGGTTTAGCGCTTAAATCCTACCACTTCTTTAGTTATCCACCACACTTAATATTATACAGCCTTTGGTTTTTGACAGAAGGCGCTGGGGGGGGGGTACAATAAAGGCAGCTTAAGCAAATAAACGAAAAATATGCCAAATTTTGGAGAGAAGTCAATAAGTGCAAACAGGGATAGAATAAGTGAAAACGAAGCGAGTGCAGAAGAATTAAAAAAACAACTAGCAGAAGCTAATACTACTGGAGATATTGACAAAGTTATCGAATTAGCGGGTCAAGCAAAAACATTAAAGGGGCAAAAAGAAAAATTTAAAGACGAAGACTACGAAGAAGCTCATGCGGAAGTGGAAATGTTTGATGAAGCTAAGGCGGAAGATACAGATCGCGAGCAGGCTAAGGCCAAAGAAAAGGCAGCGGGAGAACTAGCTGAGGCCTCTGATGATTTGAAAAAGCAAATTGCAGAAGCTATAACCGCAGAAGATTATACCAGGGCTGCAGAATTGGGAGGGAAAATGAAAGAATTAATGGCGGGGTCAACGGAGGAAAAGGTGGAAGATTCACAAACGGCAGCCACGCAGGCGAAAGAAGAATTGGAAGAATTATCCAGGATGGACAAGGAGGATTCTGAGAAAAAAGTAGAAGAGATTTTGAAGAAAATAAATGGCGAAGAAGTTGATGAAAAATCGCCAACACCAGAACAGGTAGAAAAAACAGAAAGTTCTTTTGAACAAATGAAAGCTCAATATAATGATGTTTTGGAAAAGATAAAGATCAAGAATGACCAACTGCAAGAGCTGGACAAGAAACGCGAAGAATTAAATAAGGAAAAACGTACAGTTGAAGGAACTGGTAATCAACAAAGACTAGATGAGATAAATAAGGAATTTGAGGAAATTTATAAACAGCAGGAAGGTATTAAGGTTGGCGAAAAATCCCTTGAGCTTAGGAGAAAACAGGATGAAGAGAGAAAGGCAAATAAGATCAGCATATATGACGATTTAGCCCTAAAAAAACGGAATAAAAAATTTGGAGAAGAGCATGTGGCCGTATATGAAAATTCAAAAAACGAAGATCTTGGATTGGACGATTTGGAATATAAAAAGAGGAAATTAATACTAGAATTTAAAAAACAAAATGGATATGATGAAACTTCCGCTAAGGAAGTAGATGCTAATTTTGGGTACGGAGCTGCGAAAGCCGATATGAATAGAGCTGTAATGAATAATTTCCTTGGAACCAATATGCCTATTTTTTCCAAAGAATTAAAACTGGGGAATAAACACCGTAGGTCTGTTGGCGATAGAGAGATTCAACTTATTTCTAACAGTGGACCAGATGGGGCGTATAATCAGGCATTAATAGCAAAAAAACAAGTTGAATTGTGGCAACAAGCAACAGATGCAAAAAAAGTTGTTGAGGGAATTCCAAATGATACTTTGAAACAACTTATAAAAGAAAACCAGCTTGAATATGATGCTATAATGGGAGAATCTTTTGTTAAAGATATTTATGAGCCGTTTTTAACCACAAATGCGTCGGTAAATGGCGAAATAATCTATCCCGATAAAAAGTCTTACCCAGAAGATGTGAAAAATTATGTAGACAAAGAAGATTCAGAGCGTGGTGATAGAGGATATATTTTTGCAAAGAAGGCTGCCAACAACGAACGCTGGATAAAAAATGTATTATTTTTGCAAAAAATAGCGAAAGAAAAAGGGCTTATTTAGTAAAAATACCAAAATACGTAAAGGAAATTACGCTTGGGAGGGACTAAGTCCCCAATTGGGGACTTAGTCCCTTTCGTAAGAACTCTCACGCCTCAAATACGGCCGCGACCGCACCATCGTCAACCGCGAAATCATGGAACGGACGAAGATCAAGATGATTTAAAAAAGGATATTTTGCATAAAAAAACAGGCTTCCAAAAGATAAGCCTGTTTTTTTGTGTAAGTAATTAATTACGTAATTAATTTATACTAAAAGATTTTATTTCGCCTGCAGTTGAAATGTAGGCCGTGTTGTTGACTTCGTCCACCGTGAAGTCAGTGGCGCTGCCGATTTCTGAGTTATAGAATTGAAAAATGATCTGGCCGTTCGGATCAATCTTTACCACGCGCGAATTTTGTTTGTCGAGGATGAAGATATTTTGGCTGTCGGGTTTAGTATAGACTTTGAAGGGCGCGATCGGGGTGGCGGAAGCTTCCAAAGTGAAATCTTGTTTTTGGCTTTTGAAGAGTTTGGTCAGGGTATTGTTGCTGGCCACAAAGATGTTGTCGCTCAAGGCGAGGCCGGAAGTCTGAGACAGATCAAGCGAGGTTTTCAACCAGTTGGTCGGCGCGCCAAAGCCGCCTTCCGCGCGCGGGTAGCGGTAGATTTGGTTAGCGTTCGCGTCCACCAGGTAGAGGTAGGTCAAGTAGGTGCCGGCGGCTTTGACGTCAGCGCTGGCTGGCACAGTGAGAGTGTTAGTCTGGAATTTTTTTGGCACCGGGCTGAAAGAAATAATCTTGTTGTCGGCGTTTATGAGAAAAAGTAGATTGAGGTCATCCATGCCCAGGGCGAATTTAATCTGCCCGAAGTCCGCGGGGATCGCGATTTTCTCGGCCGTTTGCAGGTCCGCGATTTGGGTCTGGGAAACGGCAAAAAATTTGTCATTGAGATTGATGACAGTGTTGATATTGCTATCTGAATAAACAGCATTCAAATTCTCAATGCGCGTGACATTTTTGTCCTGGGACAATGGTGGGACGATGACCTCCACGACCGGCGCCACCGGTTGGGGTTTTCGGCTCTGGATGTAGGCATTTATGCGCAAGCCGAGCAAGGGCACCACGAAAATGAGCAAAACAATGACAATGGCATAAATTCTTTGTTGGTAATCCAGCTGGCCGGTGATTTTTTTGATTTTTGTAAAATCGGGTAGTAGTCGGACGAACGCGTTTTTTGTTTTGTCCCAAGCCTGCTGCAAAAAATTCAGTAGTCGGCCTTTGTTTTTGGCGCTAAAAATTTCCTGCGCCTTGGCGGCTAAAATGGCAGCGTAATTTTTGCCTGGAGCGGTCGGCTCAGCTTTGCGGAGTGCTATCTTGGGAATTGTTTCTGCAGTGGTTATTTTTGCAATAGGCTTGGGGGCGTCGACTTTTTTGGCAGGCCCGCCTGCATCGCTGTGCCAGCCCGCACGACTCTCGTCAGCGTGTCTGGCGGGCGAAGCACTGCGGGCAGGTAAGTTAATCTTGGGCAGGCTGATCTTAGGCAGCGAAATCCGGCGGGCGGCATTCAGGAGCAGCAGGCCGGAACTTTTGGAAATTCTTTTTACGCCCGAGTGAGCCGCGCCCAGTTGCCGGTTGAAAATGGCCAAATAGTCCACCGGCGGTTTGATGTTGAGGCTCTCTTCCATTGTGCCCTTGATATAGATGTGACCACTTTTTTCGTTGATAAATTCTTCTTTACCGGTGTTTATTTCGTCGGCGATTTCTTGGGTCATTTCGGCGGAGACTTTTTCCGGCGGGAGTTTGCCGGTGTTCGTGGCGGACGGGGCAGGCTCCCGGAAAAAAGCGGACTGGCTGAAAGCGTTGAGCGTCTTGTCCTTGCGAGTCGTCGCGACCGGCTCAGCCTCGGTTTTTTCCTGGATGTCGACCACCAGCACGGCGGCTTTTTCCAATTCCGAACCGAGCGCCGTCTTCAGAAATTGGATAAATTTTTCGCCGGAAAAGCGGAGCGCGCTTTTTTTGACTTCTTCCAAGGAAAAAATTTCAAACATGCCGGCCGTGGTCACGATCAATTTGTCTTGCGCCTCCAAGCGGCCGCTGGACACGTTGATGAAAGTCTTGAGCGGGTGCAGGTCAGAATCAGTCGGGGACAAGTCTTCGCTAATGTCGGTGAGTCCTTTGGCGCGCAGCAGCAACGCGGAGGCGGTGCCGGCCTGGGAAAGATGCAAGTTGTTTTTTTCGATGATGGCGATGATGGCATTGAGTTTGCCGATCCATTTGACGTTGCCGTGTTCGGCGATTTTGGACAGGGCCAGATTGCCGCGGTGCAGCGCGGCCTCAAAACTTTCAATCGGAGCGCGCTTGGGTTTGGAAAAATATTCTTTTTTGATGACTGAAGACAGGTAGTTGACGACGTACGATGAATCTTCGGAGGTGTCGTTGATTTCAAAAACCCCCATTAGGGTGCCCAGGTTTTTTTGCGTCACATTTTCCGGTTCAAAAACGAAAATTTCCACGAACGGGCGCAGCTGCTTGTTGTTGCAGACCAAAATGTTTTCAAAAGAGGAAACCAGTTCCGGTATTTTTTTGTTGAGCTTACTTTTGGCCATAAGCGAAGGGTTCTTGCGAATTTATTATAGCACACGCTCCAAGATTATTCTGCCAGGATGCGGGTCGATTGACGTTTTTTATAGAGCGTGATGAGTGTGTAAAAAATGACTGCCGAGAAAAAAATGAGAATGCCGGCGTAGCGGAGGTAGTCATTGATTCGGTCAAAAGCATAACCGAAGAAATAGCCCATCGCCACCAGAAAGCCGCTCCAGACGATGCCGCCCAAAAAGGAGGCCCTGAGAAAGTCACGAAAATTCATGCGTACCGCGCCGGCGGCGATAAAAGTGATCCAGCACAAACCGGTGGTGGATTTGACGGCGAAAATTGTTTTCTTGCCATGCTTGTGGAAAAGCGCTTCAATCTTGGCCACAATCGCCGGTTTTATTTTCAGGATTTTTTCCGCTTTGGCCAAGGTCTTGGCGCCGCCGGTGTAGCCAATAGTGTAAAGGATGATATCGCCGATGATATCGCCCAACATGCTCAGGACGAGAACGACATACACATTGAAAAAGCCCAAACTGGCTGCAAAAGCCGCCAGGATGGTCACGACCGGCCCCTCGATGATCATGGTCAAAAGCATCAGGGGATAGCCGATGGTTTGGATATGGCCTAAAACTGCCGGATCAGACAAGTTCAACATATAGCGTTATTTTACCACATTTTCCGGAATAAAAAAACTTGCGCTTTGGTCAGACCCAGATTATACTATAAAAAAGGATTTGAACTTATAATAAGCTTAATTTTACGTGTATGTCGGAAATTTTAGAGAGTCTGTTTGGGTCCAAGGAGAAGACGCGGCTGCTGCGGTTTTTTTTGCAGAATCCGGAGCAGGAATATTCAATCGGGGAAATCGCCAAGAGGAACATGCTGGTGGCGAAAAAAATGAAAAAGGAACTGGATAATCTGGCAAAAATAAAATTTATCCACATCCACACCAAAAAAGGCAAAAAATATTTCATCCTGAACCAAAATTTTGTTTTTTATCCGGAACTCAAAAATCTGGTGTCCAAGGACAACATCTATCCGCAATCGAAAAGTTTGTCGCGGATCAAGGATCTGGGCAGCATCAAGTTGGCGGTGATCAGCGGCGCTTTCATCAACTACGGCAAAAGCAAGGCGGACATGATTCTGGTCGGCGACGGCATCAGTCGCGCCAAGCTGAAAAACTTGATGGACAATCTGGAGGCGGAAATCGGCAAGGAAGTGGATTTTGTCATGATGAACGGGGAGGAATTCAAATATCGCTTGAACATGCTGGACAAATTTATCCTGGAATTTTTGGAAGGTCCGCACGAAGAAGTCATCAACAAGATGACCGGCCTGCGGCAATTTATCGCGAACCGGAAGAGGTAATTTTGTCATCCTGAACTTGTTTCAGGATCTAATTAGAGGCTAGTGGTCACATTAAAACTTAATTAGATTCCGGGTCAAGCCCGGAATGACAGGTATTTTTTATGCTCTATATTTTAATCGGAATTTTGGTCGTAATCAGCCTGGGCGTTATCTGGGTGGTTTTTGATCTGAAACGCAAATTGGAAAGTGGGGACAAGGACGGCAAAATGACCGCGGTGCTGGAGCGCTTGGCGATGATGTCCGAACAGAACCGCGATTTGCGTCGCACTATGGACACCAAATTGTCGGAAACGCATCGCGCCACCCAAGAACAGATCAGTCACACCATGCAGACCGTGCAGGGCATCACTGGTCAATCAGCGCGCCAAATCGCCGATGTGGTGGCGGGGCTGACCAAGCTGGAAGAGACCAACAAGCAGGTGGTCAATTTTTCGGCGCAGCTGCAAAATTTGCAAGACATTTTGAAAAATCCGAAACAGCGCGGCGTGTTGGGGGAATATTTTCTGGAAGAAACTCTGAAGAACGTTTTGCCGCCCAATTCCTATCAGATGCAATACGCTTTCAAAGACGGTGTGATCGTGGATGCGGTGGTGTTTGTGAAAGAAAAAATCATCCCGATCGATTCCAAATTTTCTTTGGAAAATTATGAAAAGATTCTGAGCGCCAAGGACGCGGAAGAGCGGGAGCGCTGGGAGAAACTGTTCAAGCAAGATCTGAAAAACCGCATTGATGAAACTTCCAAATACATCAAGCCGGAAGAAAACACGATGGACTTTGCCTTCATGTTTATTCCGTCCGAGGCCATCTATTATGATTTGTTGATCAATAAAGTGGGTGCGGCGCAGATCAACACGCGCGACCTGATTGAATACGCCTTCAAAGACAAAAAAGTCATCATTGTGTCGCCGACTTCTTTCCTGGCGTACTTGCAGACCGTGCTGCAAGGCTTGCGAGCTATGCAGATCGAGGAGAGTGCCAAGGAAATTCTGGCCAATGTGGAAAAACTTGGGCGCCATCTGTGCAGCTATGAGGATTTTTTCCGGAAACTGGGCTCAAGCATGCAGACTTCGGCCAATCATTATAACAATGCCTACAAAGAATTCAAAAAGATCGACAAGGATGTGACCAAAATTACCGGCATTGAATCTGAAATCGAAGCGGTCCTGATCGATAAACCACAAGCGGAATAATAAATTTAACTATTTTTTATCTCCGAATTTTTTATGAATCTAGAAAATCCACAATTTATACAAACTGGAGCCTTGAAAGAGGCTATTGATAATCAGAAATTAGAAAAAGAAAATACAGATAATACAGTCGAAAAAGAAGAAAGTAAAGAAAAGAGAGAAGTAATAGATTGGGCAAAAAAAGCAATTTCTTTATGGCACGACCAAATTAATCCCGACTATATATTTTTAACCGAATCTGGTGCTATTCCACATGGGTTCCTGCTAAAAGAAGCTT
The DNA here is from genome assembly GCA_041671525.1 of Parcubacteria group bacterium. Taxonomy (GTDB): domain Bacteria; phylum Patescibacteriota; class Minisyncoccia; order Moranbacterales; family UBA2206; genus UBA11098. The sequence continues at coordinate 50,454 of JBAZBJ010000009.1, read as the reverse complement.
GGAAAAATGCTTTTCCAGAAGAGGGTCAGCCTATATTTTACAGAATTGACCCGAGTGCATCACATCCTGAAGTAGGTGATTATGAAAAAGAATATGAAAAATTTTTTAAAAAAAGAATAACCGAAGATTCTCCCAAAATAATAATATTTGATGAAGGTGCCTGTGGAACAGACGGGGTGTCTTTAGAAAAAATAACTATACCTAGCCAAAAAACAATCAGTGGTTTTATTAAGGGGATGTCTGGCACATCAGTTGATATGGCTACAAATGAGGTTAGTGAGGGACTTAGAAAAATCAATAAGGATGACTCTGAAATTTTTGCCAGCAGGGGAACCCCTTGGAATTTTAAAGAGGGCACTAATCAGCCAAAAAATGGGAGCAGCAGACCAACTAGTCGATTATTTGGGGTAGGAAAGACGTCGAGCCATAGGTCTCGAACTCCCGACGAATGTTTGGTTACTTCCAAGCTGCTTGAAAAATTAGTAAAAAATGGCGAGTTTACATTTGCAGGCAGAATAGTTAAGCATCCCGAACAAAAGAAAAATGCGATGGAATGGATAGAGCAATTGAAAAAAGTTGGTGCAGAGGCAGGAGAAGAAGTAAGAAAAGAAATTGAAAAAAATAAAAAATAGAAGTTTTTTTTTGGCACTTATCCACAGGCGCCGAATAGACAAAAGGAGATTATAGTGATATAATATCACTATAATCAATTAGTTTAACAATAATGGAAACAAACACAAGCATTGCCTTATTTAAAGGCAAAAATATCAGGAGAGTTATTTTTCAAAAAGAATGGTGGTTTTCGGTGGTGGATGTATGTGGGGCGCTTACTGATAGCGCGGATGCCGGAGCTTACTGGAGAAAGCTAAAACAAAGATTAATCGAGGAAGGAAGTGAGGTCGTGACATTTTGTCACGGACTGAAATTAGAGGCGGCGGACGGTAAAAAGTATGAAACTGATTGTGCTAACACGGAAGGTATGTTTCGTATCATTCAGTCTATTCCTTCACCAAAGGTTGAGCCGATGAAGCGTTGGTTGGCGAAAGTGGGATATGAACGAGTGCAAGAAATTGAAGATCCGGAATTGGCGACCAAACGCACAAAAATACTGTATAAGCTTAAAGGTTATCCGGCAGAGTGGATTGAAATGCGGATGCGCGGGATTGCGGTGCGGGAAGAATTGACAGATGAATGGAAAAAGCGCGGCGCGGAGAATAATCGCGATTATGAAATATTGACCTCAGAGATTACGGAAGCCACATTTGGGTTGAAGCCCAATGAATATAAAAAGTTTAAAGGGTTGAAGCGGGAAAATTTGCGTGACCATATGGTGGATCTGGAACTGATTCTGACGATGTTGGGTGAAAGTACGACGACGGAAATTCATCGCACTAAAGATACGAGAGGCGTGCCAAGATTGAAGGATGACGCGCGGGTGGGTGGACAAATCGCCGGCTCAGCTCGAAAACAGATCGAAAGAAAGTTGGGACGCTCGATTGTTTCCAAGAAAAATTTTCTGCAGAATAAGGACAAGAAAAAAATAAGCAAGAAAAAATGAAATTTAGCCAAATAAAAAAGACCATCGCCAATACCGGCCTGGTCGTGCGCGTCAGGTCTTTTTTTGCGCAGGATTTTTTCCAGAACGCCATTGTGCGGTGGTTGTTAATTTCGAGTTTGGTCGCCAATCTGATCATCTGGTTCGGCCTGAAAATATTCATTGTTCCGGTTGACTTGCCGATCATTTTGCACTACAATGTGTACTTCGGAGTGGATATGCTGGGTGATTGGCGGCAGGTCTATATTTTGCCTCTGCTCGGCCTTATTCTGTTGATCATCAATCTCTCCTTGGCGCTGCATTTTTACAGTCAAAAAGAGCGGATTGCCAGTCATATTCTGCTCATGGCCACTCTGATGTTGCAGCTGAGTTTGCTGGTGGCGGCCATCAGTGTCATCATCATTAATTATTAGTCGCATATCGCATATCGCGTATCGCACAACGATCCACGATCTACGATTCGCGATCCACGAAAATGTTTTCTTTTCCGGATCCAAAAACAACTGACCCTATGGCTCGGCGCGTGCAACGTAGTCTGGAAATGATTCCGGGGATTTTGACCTGGGTCACCCTAATCGGCATGTTTGTGTTTTCTTTCATTGTGCCGGCCTGGGTGGCGGTTTTCATCATTGTGTTTGATCTGTATTGGATCTTCCGTACAATTTTTATCACATCCTATTCAGTTTCGGGCTATCGCAAACTGAAATCCGGCGAGAAGATCGATTGGTGGGAGAGATGCCAAAATATCGCAGATCCGCAAAAATATCGGCAGCTGATTGAAGAAAAAATTCTGAATATGCAGGCGAGCCTCAAAGAAAGAGGAGCGATGAAGAGAAGAGAAATCAAAATTCTCAAAGGGGAATTAGCCAGACAAAAAAGTTATTTGAGCGAGGTCAAGAATCTCGAAGGAAAGGCGAACGAAATTTGGGATTGGCGGGAAATTGTCCATGTAGTTATGTTGCCGACGGCCGGAGAGGAAGCGGAAGTCATTGAGCCGGCCATCCAAGCGGTGGCAGATGCGAATTTTCCCAACCAGCAGATCATAATTTTATTGGCGACTGAAGAAAGGGAAAATGAAGAGCATCGCCTGGCCAAGGTCAATTATTTGGAGAATAAATTTAAAGGCGTTTTTCGGGACTTTTTGGTGACCACTCACATCGTGAGCGGCGGCGAAATGAAATGCAAGGCCTCGAATGCGACTTTCGCGGCCAAGAAATTGATGGTCTATCTGGATGAGCATGGCATTGATTATACCAAAGTCGTCTTCTCTAATTTTGATTGCGACACGGTGGCGCATCCGCAATACTTCGCGGCGCTGACTTATGCGTATGTCACGGATCCGAAGCGGCTGCAACGCAGCTATCAGCCATTGCCGATGTATCACAACAATCTGTGGGACACCAATGCTTTTGTGCGGGTGATCGTGACCGGTTCCAGCTTCTGGCATATTTTTCAAAGTACCCGTCCTGAAGGCATGGTGACATTCTCTTCGCACAGTGAACCTTTTGACACCTTGGTCAAGGTGAATTTTTGGCCGCTCAACATGATCAGTGAAGATTCGATCATCTATTGGAAGTGTTTTGCCTATTACGACGGGGATTATAAGGTACAACCGATCTATCTGCCGGTGTCGCTCGACGCGGTTTTGGCCAACACTTATTGGCAGACAATCGTGAACCAATATAAACAGAAAAGAAGATGGGCGTATGGTATTGAGAATTTTCCCATTATCATGCGGGCGATCGGACCAAACAAGAATATAAAATTTACCAAAAAATTCAAAGTGGCCTTTGAAATGCTGGAGGGTCATCATTCCTGGGCGACCGCGCCTTTTATTTTGGCGCTTCTGGGGTGGATCCCGTTGTTTGTGGGTGGCGACCAATTTAATCAAAGCGTTCTGGCGCATAATTTACCGATAATGACGCGGATGCTTATGAATATGGCGATGTTCGGGCTCATCATCTCGGTTTCCTTGAGCTTCTTGCTGATGCCGCCCCGACCGAAAAGATATTCCAAATGGCGCAATATCTACATGGTGCTGCAGTGGGTTTTAGTGCCAATTTCCGCCCCATTTCTCGGCGCGATGCCGGCCATTGAATCGCAGACGCGTGTGCTATTCGGAAAATATTTCGGTGAGTTTTGGGTAACGGAAAAAGTGCGAAAGAAATGATAAAATATTTAATTCCATTCCTAGCCTCCTTCCTGACCACGGCTTTGCTGATTGTGGCTGGCATCTATTTTGGGAAAAGAATCAAATGGGATGGCCGCACTTCTTCCCGCCATATCCATCGCCCGGGTGCGCTGCGGATTGGCGGGGTGGCGATGATCGTCGCTTTTAACCTGACTATTCTGCTCAATTCGGATCTGGTCATCACGGAGGAGTTGGTTGGTGTGATGCTGGCGTCACTCATCCTGCTGTTGGTCGGCATCTGGGACGACCTGCGGGAGATTTTTTGGAAAACCCAATTTTTCTATCAGGTGGCGATTGCCACCTTGGTTTTTATTTTTGGCGTGCGGATCTATTATGTGACCAATCCGCTGACCGGGGGGATTCTCCAGCTGGATTCCGGTCTAGGTATGATTTTTTCGGTTGCGCTGGTGCTCATTTGGATCATTTTGATGATCAATTCGATGAACTGGATCGATGGCATTGATGGCCTGTCGGGCGGCATCACCTTGATCGGCGCGCTCACGATTTTTGTGCTCAGTCTCAAACCGGAAGTGAATCAGCCGCCGATGGCCATTCTTTCCATGATTTTAGCCGGCACCGCGCTGGGTTTTTTGGTGTTTAATTTTTATCCATCCTTTGTCTTGGCCGGAACTTCCGGTGCCACTTTTATGGGTTTTGCCTTGGCAGTCATGGCGATTTTTGCCGGGACCAAAGTCGCGACCGCCATTTTGGTCATGGCGATTCCGGTGGCGGACTTTTTGTGGGTGATCGGGGAGCGCCTCAAAAACAAACAATCAATTTTCAAGGCGGATCGCAACCATCTGCATCACAAGTTGCTTTCCCTGGGCTGGTCACAGCGCAAAACAGCCTTGTATTTTTATGCGATTACAATCAGCATCTCAATCATCGCGCTCAATACGCGCTTTATCGGCAAAACCGTTACATTGCTTTTAGCCGCGATTGTTCTGAGTATTTCCTTGGTGGTCATCAGCAAAAAAATTAAAAAAAGTGACTATGTTTAGGTTGGTTAAAAAAAGGAGCCTGCTCGGATTGATTCTGGCAGTTTTTTTCCTCCTGGGCGGATTGGTGTTGAGCAATTCTCCCGTGGTGCGTGAGGCTTTTGTGAAGGAAAAAACGCTCAGCGTTGAGGGCAAAAAAATAAAAGTTGAACTGGCGCTCACGCCCCAGGAACGCGCGCAAGGTCTTTCCGGGCGGAGCGCGTTGTGCGCGGGTTGTGGCATGTTGTTTGTTTTTGAGAAAAAAGGCATCTATCCGTTCTGGATGAAGGATATGCGCTTTGATTTGGACATACTCTGGATCGACGGCGCGAAAATCGTCCAGATTGACAGGCGGGTGCCGTTTGCCGGGGGTGCGGAAATCGTCCGGAGTCCCAAAATAGCCGTGGATAGGGTTCTGGAAATTCGCTCCGGAGAAAGTGACAGATTGGGGCTCAAGGAGGGCGATGAGATAAAGCTTGAATAAATTTTTTAGCTGTCCTAAAGCTCAGCTTTAGAGAGGATCCGTCGAATTAGCAAAAAAGCTTAGCTTTAGGAAACCCGTCGGATACCCGCGGCTTATTCGCTAAAGCTCGGCTTTTCCCCGTCGTCCGCGGCGGACTCCCTGCCTACCGGCAGGCAGGCTCCTCAAAGCCAAGCTTTTCTTCGAGCCTTAAAAACGCAAAACCCGCCAGTCAGGCGGGTTTTGCTATTTGAAGTAGTAATATACTTAAATATTTCAGAAAGAACAGCAGAATTTCTTTTTGTGTTGAGTCTTACTTCTACTAATTATGACAGTGAAGGCACGCGCACGGCGTACTTGTGCAGATTCTGGAGTTGTCTGTCGTTTAGGGTCTTTGATTTTCCGATGGCATTTTGAACCAAGTCTTTCGAAAATTCTACTGATGTTCCGACGTGAACTGCTTTTTTAGGCACGCTTTTTCGCAGGAAATCCTCGATGTAAATCTTATGCTCGGGCGTAAGTGCTGAATCCGGATTTTTTTCCAGGTAGTTCGCTAGCGCTCTGCGAGCTAAAACGGTTGTTCCGTCACCTTTGCCGGCAGTTTCCACAAATGAATTTTCAGTTTCTTGGCTGGTTGCGGAGTCCACAACTTGTTTGCTTTTGCTTGTGTCGGGTGTTATGGCAGCGTTATTCTTGTCTGATTCATCTTGCTGAGTGATCACTCCTTGGCTTGTCTGATCATCGGTTGGAGTGGCTGTTCTTTTTGAATAAGAATAGATTCCTCCGGCGATCAAAACTACGATCAACACGCTGATGATGATACGGAGATTGTCTTGGATCCAACTGGATGCCGTGTTGGTCTCAGTGCCTTCCTCAACTTTGTTTTCATCTTCCATGTTTTCCATGTTTATTTCACCTTCCTTTCTAGTTATTGATTTATTAATGTGCTTACAATGAAGCCTGCCCGCAATGCTTCGCATAGCGATGCAGGCGGGCGTCTGTTTGCATTTTAGCAAAGCTGAGAGGACAGTCAACTAGACAAAAAGCCTTATTTAGGGCGTAATATCACGCTTCGCGAAATCCAAAATCTAAAATTCAAATATCAACTCAAATCCCAAGATCCAATAACTAAATTTTTTTCAACTTTTATTTTTTTGGACTTCATTTGAAATTTGGATTTTGAAATTGAGATTTATAAATAATTTTTAAAAAGTAAATTAATTTTAATGAAATAATATAAAATTATAAGTGTAGTATGTTTTGTCAGGAAAAAAAGTTATCCACAGTTTTGGAAATTTGCTATTGCAAATAATTTTATATGATATATAATTTAATCAAGATAAAATTATGTAAAAATAATTTTATTGAAAAATAAATTAGGTCGAAAATAAAAAAAAGATTGAATATTACCAAAGATTAAAAATCTTTGGATAAGAAATAAAAATAGAAAGGAAGGTGAAACCAACATGGCAGCAAAGAAAAAAGCAGCAAAGAAAGCTGTAAAAAAGACTACCAAAAAGAAAGCCGTAAAAAAAGCTACAAAGAAAAAGAAAAAATAGTCTTTTCTAAATAGATTATCAACTTTTGATTACAATTAGGGACGGTACCGTCCCGCTGTATCAATCGTTATAAAGTAAAAACCCGCTAACATGCGGGTTTTTACTTTATGGCGGCGTTTAGCGGGATATTTTACAGATTCTCCACCTGCCGGCCAAATCCCGGAAAAAGTCAATTTTTGCCTGAGGAAAAGACAATTTTATAAGTTTGGTGAGCGGAAGTTTTTGCTCGGGACTAATTTCGAGAAAGTTGGTAGTTCGTAGTTGGTGGTTTGTAGTCAATTCTTTAATTTGTTTTAATAACTTTGCATAATGCGCCAAGCCAACCTGTGCGCTGTAAAGGGCGGACTTGGGTTCATATTTTTTGACTGTTGGCGCAGTGGCAGCGTAAATTTCTTTGGAGAGATAGGGGAGATTGGCAAGGATTAACAAGTTTGTAGTTCCTGCCTGCCGGTAGGCAAGGTTTAGTTTGTAGTTTGTGGTTTTTAAAATTGGGTCAAGGAGATCACCTCGCAGGAATTTTATTTTTTTGTCTACTTTGTGCAGTTTGGCGTTTTGTTTGGCAACTTTTAAAGCTTCGGAAGAAATATCTGTGCCGAATAAATTTATCTTATTGTGTGTTCCATGCTTCATGTTGCATGCGAGGGAGACGATAATATTACCTGATCCGGTTCCAACATCAATAACTGATGTTAGTAGTTTGTGGTTGGTGGTTTGCCCGCCTCGCGTCGATGAGCGGCCATTTCCGCGAGTCGAGGCGGGTAGTTCTAGCAGCGCCAATTCGACGAGTAATTCTGTTTCTGGGCGGGGAACTAGTGTGTGTTGATTTACCTTGAAATCCAGCCCAAAAAACTCTTTGTGTTCCAAAATATAGGCCAAGGGCTCACCGCGCCTACGGCGCTTGATTAAGTTGGTAGTTTGTAGTTTTTGGTTGGTAGTTAACACGTGTTCTGGATGCGCTAAAACAAACTCACGAGACTTTTTCAGCTCGTGAGCGATGAGGAGTTCCAGATCCAGATAATCAATCTTCTGATGGTATTTGGTTAAGATATCTTTGATGGTGCTCATTTGGCCATCTTAAGTTTAATATCTTCTTCGGTCAGTGCGCCAATAATGTTCTCAATGTTGCCCTCCAAAATGCCCGGCAAGTTGCTCCAGCTCTGTTTGATGCGGTGATCAGTGACCCGATCTTGAGCGAAATTGTAGGTGCGGATCTTTTCGCTGCGGTCGCCGGTGCCGATCTGGCTCTTGCGCGCGTCGCCCAGTTCTTTGTTGCGTTTTTCTTCCTCCGCCTGCGCGAGGCGGGTACGCAAAACTTTCATGGCTTTTTCTTTGTTCTTGATCTGGGATTTTTGGTCCTGGCAGGACACGATCATGCCGGTCGGGACATAGGTGATGCGCACGGCGCTTTTGGTGGTGTTGACGGATTGGCCGCCCGGGCCGGACGAGCAGAAAGTATCGATGCGCAGGTCTTTTTCTTCGATTTTTAGGTCGAATTCTTCCGCTTCAGGCAGAACTGCCACTGTGGCCGTGGAAGTGTGGATACGGCCCATTTTTTCGGTCTCCGGCACCCGCTGCACGCGATGAACGCCTGATTCGAACTTCATTTTGGCGAAAACGTTGGTGCCGTTGATTTCGAAAACGATTTCCTTGAAACCGCCGATGCCGATCTGATTGGAGTCTAAAACCGCAATTTTCCAACCGTTCTTTTCGGCAAAGTGCGAATACATCCGGAACAGATCGGCCGCAAACAGCGCTGATTCATCGCCGCCGGCGCCGGCGCGGATTTCCACGATGACATTCTTGCTGTCATTAGGATCTTTGGGAATGAGAATAAATTCCAAATCTTTTTCCAAGAGCGCCAGTTTTTCCGCCAGCTTAATGTTTTCTTCCATGGCCATAGTCTTCATTTCGGCGTCTTCTTCCAAATTCACAATTTCGGCGTTCTCTTGCATGTTTTTTTCCACTTTTTCCAATTCAGAAATCACCCCGATCACTTCCGTCATCTCAGCCTGCTTTTTCCCGAGTTCGGCCATTCTTTTTGGATTGGAAGACAGTTCCGGAGAATTGAGTTCGGTCTGCAAGTCCTGATATTCTTTTTTAATGGCTGCAATTTGTGATTTCATGCTTTACCCTATTAAGTAAGATTTGAGCCTACTTTTTATATATCTCTTGCCATAGATTGTTTTCAGATACTTTTCTCTTTTAGTAGCATCTTGTTTATCTAGACAAGCCTCATAATAAATGAGATCCAGCGGTCTTCTATCTTTCGTCGAAGCTGCAAGTCCTTTGTTATGTTGCTCAAATCTTAATTTTAAATTTTTAGTATAACCAACATAGTTTTTACCGTCTTTTCGGCTCTTTAAGACATAAACATACTGCATGCTAATTTGGGTAAAAATTTAAAATTTACTTAATAGGGTGAATTTGCTACAATTTACTTATAATTTTAGCCTAATTAAAGGTGAAAGTCAATTATTCAAATCAAGATGACTTTGGACAAAAATAAAAAATGTTTACTGAAAAATCCTCTGACAATCCTGCGCTCAGAGGCTGTTTTTTTGGCGCTGCAAAAATTGTGGGTGAACAATCATTTGAATGTAAAAGATCCGGCCAAGTTGGCGGAGGATTTTTTCGGATATCTCGCTGGCTTGAAAGATGCAGATGAAGTGAATCCGCGGAGAATCCGGGATTTTTACGGAAAATTGCTGAAAGAAAACAAGGTGGCAGATATTGACCCGGATTTTCAGAAAGATATGCTGTTCCAGCTGATTGAGAAAGACTTGGGCGCAGCAGAAACAGTGTTGGATTTTGGCTGTGGGAAATTAGCCTACATGAAAAATATTACGGTGCAAAATAAAAGCATCAAAAAATTGATCGGGGTTGATTCAAAAAGTCAGCCGGTTTTGGCGGGTGTTGATCCGCGGATCAGTTTTGAGCGCAATTTAAACGAAGTTGCTGCAAAATCCGTAGATCTGGCAATTATTAAACTAGTACTGCATCACATTGAAAATGATGCGGAAATTGTTGAAATATTAAGGAAAATTAAGAAAGTTCTGAGGCCTGGCGGGAAGTTGATAATTTTCGAAGAATCCTTTCCAGAAAATGTAACCAGTATAAAGGAGGTTAAGGATTATTTATCCCGATTCGGCCTGGAATTGGCCGAAGAGGCAACGACGGATTTTTTAAAATTAAAAAAAGAAGAAAAAATGCAATACCTTTTTCTCAATGACTGGCTGATGAATATGCAGAACAAATATATGCCCTGGGCGTGGCAGTATAAATCGATGGAAGAATGGGTCGCGCTGGCAAAAACGGCTAGATTTACTAGCCTGGAAAGTCACTTTATAGGGGCGATTAAAAAGCGTAAGCGAAAGCAAGGCCAAACCACTATGATGATTTTTGGAAACTAAAAAACTCTCCTTGCGGAGAGTTTTTTTATCGAAGTTTATTTTTTCTCTTTTTTCTTGTCGACCTTCTTCACTTCCTTTTCTTTCTTGGCAGCTTTGGCTTTGGCGGTCGCTTCTTTCTTTTCGGCGGCTTTTTCGGCCATCTTCTTGAAGCGGTCGACGCGGCCGGTGGTGTCCATCATCTTCTTCTTGCCTGTGTAAAATGGATGACAAGCAGAACAGATTTCTACTTTCATTTCTTTGACGGTGGAACCGGTTTCGATGGTGTTGCCGCAGGCGCAGATAATCTTGGCGTCGGTGAAATATTTAGGGTGAATGTTCTTTTTCATGAAATTCTCTACGAATTACGAATCTGTACGAATGTACGAATTACGAATCCAGTTAAATTAGTATCGTTATTACCTAAAAAGCTTATCATATATATTGGGAATTGACAAGGGTCAAGGGGGTTGGTATACTGTCTAGGTAATAAATCTCATACTTTTTGCGGCTTTTTCCTGCCCTTTCGGGGGTCCTAAGAGCCAAAAACAAGCGAAAAGTAGCGGTTGTCCGGCCACATTCATTTGGCTGGACATAATATAAGGATTGTCTGACCCAGCGGCTTCTCAAAGGAGCAATTGGGTGGGCACGAAAATATGGAAGAAGTAAAAGCTGCTGCAGAGCAGACGGGAGCTGCGGACACCACCGTGGCAACCAAGAACAAAAGCGAAGACTATTTCGCTGATTTTGATTTCGCGGGTTTGAGCGTAGACATGCGTCTGATGCTCAAAAATGGTGTGCATTTCGGGCACCAGAAATCGCGCAAAAATCCGAAGATGAGCGAATATATTTTCGGCACCAAAAACGGCATCAACATCATCGATCTGGAAAAAACTGTGAAGAGCTTGGAAGAAGCCAATCTGTTTATTGAAAAGATCGTGTCCGAAGGACAAGAAATCCTGTTTGTCGGCACCAAGAAGCAGGCCAAGAACATCGTGGAATCCGCGGCCAAAGCGTGTGGGATGCCCTACGTGGTGGAACGCTGGTTGGGTGGCACTTTCACCAATTTCAAAAATATTTCCGGCCGGACCAAATATTTGCGTGACGGTCAGGAGAAAATGGTCAAAGGTGAGTATGCGAAATATACCAAATTCGAGCAGATGAAATTTGCGGAAGAATTGGAGCGCATGGAATCACGTATGGGGGGGATCAAGCACATGTTGAAATATCCCGGCGCGATTTTTGTGACGGGGGTGTTGGAAGACAGTTTGGCCATTGCCGAAGCGCGCAAGAAGAACATTCCGATCATTGCTTTGGCCGATACTAACGTCGATCCAACCATCATCGATTATCCGATTCCGGCCAACGAAGATGCGGTTTCCTCACTGCGGCTGATGGTGGCGTATGTGACCAAGGCAGTGATCGACGGCAAAGAAAAAGCCGGCGCAATCCGCAAAGCGGCGGCCGAAAACCAAGTGGTTTTGGAGAAGAAATAAATATAAATATAAGTTTAAATTTATGGCGACTTTAGAACAAATTAAAAATTTGCGGGAACGCACCGGGGCGGGTATTGTGGATGTGAAGAAAGCCTTGGAAGAAGCGCAAGGTGACGAAGCCAAGGCAATTGATCTTTTGCGTAAACGCAGCAATGACAAAGCGATCAAAAAATCGGATCGGGTGGCCGGTGAAGGCGTGATTGCCTCCTATGTGCATTCCAATGGTCGCGTCGGCGCAATCGTGAAACTGTTGTGCGAAACGGACTTTGTTGGACGCAATGAGGACTTCAAGGCGTTGGCACAAGATATTGCGATGCACATCACCGCAGTCAATCCAAAATACATCAAACCGGAAGAAGTGCCACAGGAATTGGTGGAAAAGGAAAAAGAAATCTGGGCGGAGCAATTGAAAGCTGAAGGTAAGCCGGCGGAAATGTTGGTCAAAATTATGGAAGGTAAAGAAAAGAAATTCCGGGAAGAAATTGCGCTGCTGACCCAATCGTTTGTGAAGAATCCTGAGCAAACCGTAGGAGAACTTATCACCGAAAACATTGGAAAGATCGGAGAGAATATCCAAGTGGGAGAATTTTCCCGGCTAGAATTGTAATTTAAATTATGTCGAAAGTTCTCGTAACTCTCTATCCCTGGGAAGGTCCCAAATTATATGTCACCGACCTTGAACTGAAAAAGGGTGCTTTGGTGGTGGTAGCGGCGGAAAATTCCAATGAAATTGGGGTGGTTGAAGCCATCGATATGGAGACGAAAGAGGAGCCGACGGAAAAGATCCTGCGCAAAGCGACGGAGCGTGATCGCAGCGTCTATGAAGAACATGAACGGCAGCGCGCGGATCTGACGGAAGCCTGCAAAACCGAAGTCAAGGTGAACGGATTGGAGATGAAAGTCATCGACACGATGATGAGTCTGGACGGCAAGCATATTGTGTTTGCGTTTACGGCCGATGGGCGGATTGATTTTCGCGATCTGGTCAAAACCTTGTCACTCAAATTCAAAAAATCCATTCGTATGCAGCAGGTCGGTTCGCGCGATGAAGCCAAACGTTTGGGCGGCTATGGGATCTGCGGACGGGAAATTTGTTGTTTGCGTTTTGGCGGGCCGATGCAGAGCATCACGACGGACATGGCGCGCGTGCAGCAGATTGCCAATCGTGGTTCCGATCGGATTTCCGGACTGTGCGGCCGACTGATGTGTTGTCTGGCCTATGAGGCGCAGAAATACCGCGAAATGCTCCAGGGGATGCCGGAGCTGCACAGCTCGGTCAAAACGCCGGAAGGCAAAGGCGTCGTGATTGAAATCAACGCACCACTGCAAGAGATCAAGGTCAAACTGGAAACCGGCAAATATGTAACTGTTAAAAAAGAAGATATCAAATAGCCAGTATGTTGTATTCATTGATCCCACCAATTATTATCGTCGCGAGCCTCATCGGCATCATCTTGATGCTGGTCAAAAAATCGAGTCAGGTGGCGGAGTTGCCGGCGGATCATTTTTCCACGGAGGATCAAGAGACGGAAAAGCGTGGATTTTTGGGAAAAATAGTCGGGAAAACGAAAAACATCCGGTGGGACGACGGCAAACATGTTTCGTTGACAGTTCTGGAAAAAATTGTGAGCAAATCACGGGTCTTGTTCTTGAAATTGGAATCCCGGTTTGCCAATTTGAGCAATGATATGCGCGCCAAGCGCCAGGCACGCCAAAATCAAAATCCACAAAAAACGGAAATGCGAACGGAAAATGACATCCTGCGTAAATTGAAAGAATATAAATCCGACAAAAGCGTGGTTGTAGATGGGCCGGAAGAAGCGGTGGTGGCGAAGAAAAAATCCTTCATGGAAACAAGCCAAGCAGCAGCTGCCAAAGCGCCCGTTGTCAATAGAGAGAAAGAAGTGAAGCCGATGATCAGTGAAAAAATCGTGACGCCGCGGGCGCGCACGGAAATCAAGGATAGACTGGAAGAGCTTCTGATTGAAAGAATCGCCATTAATCCGAAAGATATCGAGGCCTACGAAAGACTGGGAGAATATTACATGGAAATCAAAAGTTACAATGACGCCAAAGAATGTTTTAAGCAAGTGATCAAATTGAATCCGTCGGATCGCAATGCGAAGTACCGGATGAAGAGATTGGAAAATATTCTGGCCAAACAGTAAGGAGTATATTAGAATAGATAATATTGGCCGTTGTAGCTCAGTTGGTAGAGCACGTCATTGGTAATGACGAGGTCAGCAGTTCAATCCTGCTCAACGGCTCAAACGGCTTAGTCAAAGATATTATTTCTGAATCGATTGCATTTTTCTATAGTTCCTATATAATTTAATCATGGCAACAATATCCAAAAAACAGACTGAAAAAGTCAGAGAGCTCTATTGTGAAAAGCAATTAAGCGTCCAGGATGTGGCCGATAGATTAAAAGTTTCAATCGATGCAGTTTTTTATTGCATGAGAAAAAATGGCATAAAAAGAAGAAAAAAACACGAAAGTAACGCGATACGATATGAGAGGCAAGAGCCATCCTTTAAACTTAAAAAAGTAAACAGCGAAAGGGCGAGGAGGTTGAAAATTATGGGAGCAATGCTCTATTGGGGGGAAGGATATAAGGTTGGCAAAAAGTCGATGGTTGATTTTGCTAACAGCGACAAGGACATGATATTGCTTTTTTTGAAATTTTTGAGAATAGTTTGTGGAATAGATGAAAAAAAACTGAGAGTTTACTCTTATTTTTATTCAAATCAGGACATAAATAGAAACATAAATTACTGGAGTAAATTGACTGGAATTTCCAAAAAACAATTCTCAAAACCGTATGTGCGTAATGATTTTAAGGAAGAAAAAAAGGATAAGATGCCCCATGGATTGATTCATATAAGATATAGTGATAAAAAATTATTGAATTTGATATTAAGTTGGATAGAGGAATATAAAAAAGGGTAGGTGGCAGAGCGGTCAATTGCACCAGACTGTAAATTTGGCGGCCTTACGGCCTTCGGGGGTTCGATTCCCTCCCTACCCACCAAAATTAAATGAAAAGTTATAACCAGGCCGGAGTAGCTCAATGGTAGAGCATCCGCTTTGTAAGCGGCTGGTTGGGGGTTCAATTCCTCTCTCCGGCTCAGGGAATTAATAAGTAAGTTAAATCTAATTGTATGGCACGAGAAAACATTGCGAAAATGAAATGCGAAGTTTGCAAAACGGTGAATTATTTCACGACGCGCAACAAGAAAAAGCTGAAGGAAAAACTGGAAGCCAAAAAGCATTGCAAAAAATGCCGAGTGCACACGACGCATAAAGAGACTAAGTAAGGCGAAAGTTCATAAAGTTCATAAAGTCTATAAAGTTACAAAATAAAGCTTGATGGACTTTTTGCTTTCAACTTTATGGACTAGTACTGCGGGATTCGTACAGTGGTAGTACGCCGGTCTCCAAAACCGGTGACGTAGGTTCGATTCCTACATCCCGTGCTGGTTAAAACAAGGCTTATTCTAGCCTTGTTTTTGGTTGGGGTAAACAATAGCTTTGAACAGCCATTGCTTTTATTTATATTAAATGTTTAAATGATTAACCGAGCTTTTTAACAAAAAACAGCAGATATTATCCAATAAATACTGACAAAAGGAGAGGCTATGAACAATTCAAAGAAAGATTTTGCTTCAATTGCAAAAAATGGCAATCCATTTGAGCTAATTAAAGGCAGGGGCGTGGATATGATAATTGAAATATACTTTCAGATCAGTCATTTGAAGCAACTCTATAGGAGGGGATGGTTGCGCAAGGAAAGAGTTTCAAAGATGCACTGCGAAAGTGTCGCTGACCACTGTTTCGGAATGCTAATCTTAGCATGGTTTATCAGCGAAAAATTATCGCTCGAACTTGATATGCTTAGAGTCTTTAAAATGATTGTTGCACATGAGTTTGGCGAAGTTTACGGCGGTGACATCACTCCAGTCGACGGTATTTCGATTGAGGAAAAATATCGCATTGAACAGACTGCTGTTCGCAAGCTTTTCCAGGATTTTCCAGGAGGCGAAGAATATATTGCGATCTGGGAAGATTATGACGCGAAAGTTTCAAAGGAAGCAAAGTTCGTCGCACAGATTGATAAGTTGGAGATGGCTCTTCAGGGATCAATTTATCAGTTGCAGCATGACAAGGATTTCACGTCGTTTATCGCAAGCGCAGAGAAAGCAATCCATGATACAGAGCTGCTTGATCTTTTTAGGCAAACCCAGACACTTTAGCAGTAGATAGGATAGATGTAGTTTATGTACGGCAGGTTCACATAACCGTGGATCTGCCGTTTTTTTATTTCATTAAAGCTATTGCCAGCTCCAATCTTATCTAAATCACATCCCAATTTTCTAGTATATTCTCTCGAAGCGCATACCCAAGCCCGTGCAAAAAATTAAAACGTATCCTCGGGGTACGTTTTTTTGTTTGAGGCAGGAATCAGGTGGGCGGGGATTTTTGCGGGAATAAAAGGAAATATAAAGTTGTTGTAGGTGTATTAGTTGCATAAGATAAAATAATCAACTTTGAGTTTAAATTTATGTTTGGAATTGTCAGGACATTGGTGAATATTATCGTTGCCGTCATTGAATTCTTGCTGTCGCTCCGGTTCGCGTTCAAGTTTTTTGCGGTCAATCCGAGCACTCCTTTCGTGGCTTGGCTGTATGGCGCCACGGCGCCGTTGGTGAACCCATTTGCAAGAATTCTTCCGGATCTCAGGCTGGGAGAATTTGTGGTCGATTTTGCAACCCTGATCGCGCTGATCGTGTACGTCTTGATCGGCTACCTGATTCTGCGGATATTCGCATATGTCGGCTCGCGCTATTATTGGGATCGGTAAAGAGTGTTTGGAATTTTTAGTATAATTTTTTAATGCAATAAATATATGTTGTGGACTATAGCCGTAATCTTGTTTATTCTCTGGGTGTTGGGATTCATCGGTTCCTATACGTTGGGTGGATGGATCCATGTCCTGCTGGTGATCGCGCTTGTGGTGATCGTTATTCAGTTGATTCAAGGCAGGCGAGTATTATAGAGATGCATAGTGACTACTCCGTACACTAAAAAACAATTCCGCATATGCGGGATTGTTTTTTGTTTTGTATAGAAAATATTTCTTGGTTAGCGGCTGGCTTTCTTGGCCACCTTCACCACGCGTGTTGCATCCTTGGTCAGATCTTGCTTGGCGGCCATGGCCAACTTGCTCATGGACTTCCAGTGTTTTTTGAGATCGGCCGACAGCGCGTCAATTTCCGGAAGGCTCGCTTTTTTGCCTTTCTTGTATTCCTTGGCCACGGCGTCAATGATGGCCAGATAAACCGGCTCAGTAATTTCCTTGGCTTTTTCCAGTTTTTCGACGACATCACCCTTCATCTTGATGGCCCAGGCTTTGGCATGTTCGCGGTGCTTCTTGCCTTTCGGTCCGAAGAAGAAATAGGCACCCGCGGCCAAACCGGCCAGACTAGCACCGGCGACAGCCAATTTAATGGCATTGGAGCGGCTGATTTTGCTTGGCATAATTTTTTTGTTAATGATTATTTTTTAGCGGAACTTTTTTTTGCTTGTCTTCTGTTTCGCGCTGGAGGAAAGAATAGGCGGAACAGCATATTGTCCTCCAATCTTTCCTTCAGCTCAAAAACAAATTGCTCCGACTCTTTGAAATGCTCCTGCAATTTCTCGGAAATGATATAGAGATTTTTGCCCGCCTTGATGAAATAAAACAAGACGACACAAAGCAGGATGGTCAGTATCACTGAAGAGACGGAAGAGATGAAGAAGAAAATGTCGGCTTTTATGATTGTTTCCATATGCTCATTATACTACATCATCACTCTTCCGCCTAGCTACCAAAAAAGTTTTTTAGCGCAGTGCCCGCACGATTGCAATCAGCACGACTGCGCCGAGCAGGGCGACCAGGAAACTGTACAGATTGAAGCCGGAAACCCCGCCTTGGCCCAGAAGGCTCATCAGCCAACCGCCTAACACTGCGCCCACAATACCGATGATAATATTAAGCAGCGCGCCCTGTTGCGCATCCGTTTTCATGATGATGGAAGCGATCCAGCCGACTAAGGCTCCGAAAACGATCCAAATTAAAATGCTCATAGTTTTGATGTTAAGTTAATTAATAAATTATTTTCTTTCCTGTTCGTCCAATTTTTCGGCGGCTTCCGGGGTGGAAACCGTCTTGCCCATCAGGAACAGTTTGATGATGCCGATGGCGATGACCCAATAGACAAACATGGCCAAGAGGGTAGTCCATTCGAAAATGCTACCGGCCACTTTGGACATGCGGAAGACACTCAAGAAGGGCGCGGTGAAGATGTAGGTCACGCCATAGATGAAGCTGGTGAAACCGGCCGCCGCGTTGGCGCCGAGCAGTTTCAGGATGAAACGAAAGGCAAGCAAGATTTCCAGCAGTCCCAAAAGATACCACACGATTTGGGTGCCGCGATAGAGGGGCTTGGTGCTGGGGGAAGTTGATGAGTCCATATGATTATAATTAGAGTTGTTGATTACGGCGGGATCTTTCTAGGCTATACAATAGCGTTTTAAAAATATTTAAGTTGCAGCTTTCTTGGGAATTGTTTTTTTTGGCAGATATTTGACCAAAGCCTCCTCAATCAAGGCGGTCAGGCTTCTTTCCTCGATAATGGCCTGGATTTTGGCCTGTTTCAGAAGGCCGGGATTCAGAAAGAGGGTGACACGTTGTTTAGCAATTTTTGTCATAATGGTATTTTTGTAAGTTACGAGTAGTTGTAGTTGTTGATAGTACACCGTCACTGGCGTTATATTCCCGTAACGCAGAAAAGGGCTGAAGTCAAGGCAAAAACCCTCTGTTGACAAAAAGGTCTTTTGGGTGTATAATAGACGGTTATGAAAGTTACGATTGGAGTTTGACAAATTCATATAAATTATTCCTGCCCTGGGGCGGGAAATAAAGTTTGGAGGTAGTGAAAATGAAAAGGATGATTTTTGTGGTTATGGTTGCGATGGTGTTTTTCGTTGGCGTGGCAAAAGCTGAGGAAAATCCGCATTTTTACATGTCAGGTGAAATTGGAGTCGCCGCCCCGTATGTCGATGAATATACAGGCGAAAAGATTTCTGACGGCGCTGTGTTGAAAATCAGCGCAACGGGGAATATCCCCGGCGGTTCATATGTGAATGTGTCCGGCTTCACTACCAAAGATAGCGTAGATAAGTTGAGCGTCTTTGGCGGAAAGATCATCGAGATAAAGAATGGCCTGTTTGAGTCGCTTGATCTCGGCGTCGGAGCCAGCTACTACCTACACGACAGAACATATCTGATTGTGTATGGTGAAGCTGGTTTTGCGAAGATCGGAAAGTTCGCTCCATTTGTTTATCTGGAATTGGACAATCCCGGCAACGATCTGATCTGGAAGGCTGGATTCAGGTCGGACGAGCTGATTTCGGAGACCAAGCTGACGCTGGAGGTCGGCGGATCTGACGCGAAGCCACTGACCTTCGCCAGAGGAACAGTTGCGAAAAAGAAGCCGATGGAGGCACTGGGTATGAAGTTTGTTCCTTGGGCCAGTATTCAGAAAGGTTTTGGAGATGTTGCGGGAAACGGATGGCGGGCGGTTGTTGGTCTGTCGGTTCCGTTCGGCGTAACAGAGGAATAAAGAAATTTCTGGAAATCCCAAAGAAAAGGAGAGAGGGCCTGTACACATGTTGTATGGGTCCTTTTAAATTTGTCTTTTTGTGATAGAATAAAGATAAATAAAATAAAACATTCACCCTGTTAAATAAATTTTGCCTGCCTAGCGGTAGGCGGGTCGGGCAAAATTAAGATTTGAGGAAAAAGCAGGTGAATTTCTAAAAATAAAAATAACCATTAACAAAATAAGTTGTTTCTATAAAGAATAGACTCAAATCTTATTTAACAGGGTAAATGGACAAAAAATCAAAAATATTTTTCGCGATTATCGGACTGTTGATTGTCGCTTCGGTGGCGGTGACGTATTGGCGCATCATGCTGAAAAAAGATTATGTGATCGAAGCGCAGACGGATTGCGACCCGTACACTGAAAAATGTTTCCTGTGGGAATGTGATCCGGAGTCGGATGTGGAGGGAGAAGCCTGCACTGGTGATCCGGAAGAGGACAGCTGGTATTTCCAAGTCGCCAGAAGAAACGCGGCCAACATCCCATTGTGCGATCCGGACACAGACGAGACTTGCGATCCGTGGACTTGCACGGAAGGCGAAAAAGACTGCGCCACGGAATTTTGCACGGCGGAAAACATGGAAGGCCAATATGCGGTCGCTTGCAACGATCCGGTGAAGTATGCCGAAGAAAATCCAATTGAGGAAGAAGCGGTGGAATGCGAAGACCCGCCTGCCGGCGAGGCAGGAGGTGACACGGAATGTGAAGCAGTCGCAGCGGAGGAAGTGACTTGTGAAGAAGGCGACACTGAATGTGAAGCGGCCGCGTCCACAGAGGAGGAAGCCACGCCTGACGAAGCAGTCGACAAAGCGGATGCAACCACCGCTCCCGAAAAAACCGCCTTTCCGGTTGACCCAAAAGCCTCAGCTATCAAATAAAAATTCAATCTGTAGATATACGATAAGACACCTGATGGTCAGGTGTTTTTTATTTTCCCCCCCAACTTCGACTTGTTTGGGCGGAAAAATTGTGGCGGAAATTTGGCGCAGGCCTTGCTTGAGTCAAAATGATCGGCTTTTTTTGTTTGGCAAAAAAGCATATTTTTGCTAGAATAAGGATATTATGGCTATTTCCAGGGCTGATTTTCAGCCGATAATCAAATATTTGAAACCATACAAAAAAGCTGTGCGCATCACGGTGGCTTTTGTGATTTTGGAACATGTGACGTATCTGATTTCGCCGTTGATTTATGGACGGGTTGTGGATGTCGTGACCAAAGGCGTGTTTTTTGAAAAAATGGTTTTTATTTTGCTCTTTGCTTGGGCGGCGATGGAAATTTTGAGTAATTGGTTTTTGCGGCGGCGGGTGATTGAATCCAACAAAATTGGCTATCAGATTTCGTCTGACCTGATCAATAATTCGCTCAAGCACTTGGTCAATCTGCCGTTGTCTTTTCACAAGGGTCAGAAAATTGGCGAAATTGTCCAGCGTTTCACGCGCGCGGATAATTATTTGTATTCACTCATCGATCAGGCGTTGTTCAGTATCATCCCGTATCTGATTACGTCCTTTTTGGCGTTTGCGGTCATCTTGTGGATCAACTGGATCTTGGCTGTCGTGTACGCGGCTTTCATTTTGATTTATGTGACCGTGACAATCAAGATGACAGAACCGGTTATCGTCTATCAAAAAAAATTAAACAAAGTTTTTGAAAAAATGTACGGTGATATTTTTGATCGCACGCCGAACATCATCAGCATCAAATCGAATGCGACGGAGGAATTGGAATATCAGCGTAACCTTGGCAATACCGGCAAGGGCTTCGGTTTGAATAATATGCAGGTGGCCATGTGGATGAATATGGGATTTTGGCAGAGTTTGATTTTC
The DNA here is from genome assembly GCA_041671525.1 of Parcubacteria group bacterium. GTDB lineage: Bacteria > Patescibacteriota > Minisyncoccia > Moranbacterales > UBA2206 > UBA11098. The sequence continues at coordinate 29,297 of JBAZBJ010000009.1, read as the reverse complement.
ACCATTGGTTTTCTAGCGTTGTTTAGTGGCGGCATTTATATGGTGAGTGTTAACAAAATTACCATCGGCCAGTTTGTGATGCTGCTTGCGTACATTAATTTTGTGTCCAATGCGGTGAATATGCTCGGCAGTCAATACAAAAAATTGCAGGAAGGGTTGACGACGATCCGGCGGTCGGAAAAGATTTTCGAAGAAATTCCGGAAGACTATGACGCGCCGAAAGCGCAATTTTTGCAAGACGCAAGGGGCGAGGTGGAATTTTCCGGAGTCAATTTCTCCTACGAGAAAGAAAAAGTTTTGGATGGAATCAGTTTCAAAGCGGCGGCCGGTCAGATGGTGGCGATTGTTGGCAAGAGTGGGGAAGGAAAATCGACCTTGGTGGATCTGATTTCGCGTTACAACATTCCGCAACAAGGGAAAATTTTGCTGGACGGCATGGACATCAACAAAATTAAACTCAAGAGTTTGCGCGACGCCATCGCCATTGTGCCGCAAGAAATCGACTTGTTTAACGATACGATCAAAAATAACATTGGTTATTCCAAGCTTGGCGCGACTGACGAAGATATTGTGCGGGCGGCTAGGCTGGCGCATTGTCATGAATTTATCGCGGAGTTTCCGAAAAAATATGAACAGGTTGTCGGCGAAAAAGGTGTGAAACTTTCGACCGGACAAAAACAGCGCGTGGCCATTGCACGGGCGATTTTACGTAATCCGAAAATTTTGATTCTGGATGAGGCGACCAGCGCGCTGGACAGCGAATCAGAAAAATATGTCCAAGAGGCTTTGCAAGAAGTCATGAAAAATCGGACGACTTTTGTCATTGCTCATCGCCTGAGCACGATCCGCAAAGCCGACCTGATTCTGGTCCTCGAAGACGGCAAAATCGTCGAATCCGGCGACCACGCCGAACTTTTGCAGCACGGCGGGGTGTATCACAAGTTGAGCGAGTTGCAGCGGATAAGTGTGTAGAAATTTTTAAATGATTTTCGCTTGCATTAAAATGCGCTTGGTGATACTATTTTAATTTACGTTCGTTAAAAATACATATTAAGGAGGTTGCTATGAGTACGAAAAAGATATCTTCGCTGCATGATGATTTGGAATTACCGTTTGCGGAGCGTGGCATGCCTGATTTTGATTCAGCCAAAGAATATCCAGCAAGACATGAGAAAATCGGTAGACATGGAGAGTTCTCGACATTTAACGAATTTCTTCAATTCGGTTTTGATTGGTCGATGCTGAGAAATAATGAATCGTGTGACCCGCGTGATTTATCTCGGGAAGATTTTTTCCAGCTGATAAGAAATGTTCTGGACAAGCATTATGATCTTATGACCGCAAGTATTTATCGGGAGTGGCATGAGATGAGCCATCTTGATCAGTGGCGTGAGATTGAAAGTGTTGCTGACACATACAATTTATCTGACGCGAGGATTGTGCGAACAAGGAAGGACGTCGTAGATAGAAAACAGGCGGTAATGTTGATTGCGCTCGAGGGTGCAGATTGTATGAGGGAGTTGTCAGAGGTCGAAAAGCTGTTTAAATTAAATGTTCGTATGGTTGGAATACAATACAACCGAGAGAATGCACTTGCGGCTGATGGCCTGACAGCGATTGGTCGGGCTATAGTCACGCGCATATTTGAGTACGGAATGATTGTTGATATGGCGCATGCACTTCCAAAAACTAGAAACGATATATTAATTATCGCCGAATCATTAGGATTTTCTGCTGTGACGTATAGTCATGGGGCAACCGTTAAAGACCTGAGAATGGATAGTCGTGGATTTGGATTTGCAGAAAGAAGGGGTATTACTGAGCAGGAAATCAGCAAAATCACACATCTAGGGGGCATAATTGGTTTGGGCGTGACACGTCCATTCTTCCAAAACATCGAGCATATTTGTCAGTGCATTGATGGTGTGTGTCAAAATTCTGGTAATCATAAAGGGGTTGGGATTGGTTCTGATTTTGGAGGAGTTCCAAATCATTGGGAAATCGGAATTAAAACACCAGGGGATTTTGATAAAATAAGGGATTTATTGTCAGTCAGTTTCGGCTATGGTGATGATGTGATTGAGGATATTTTAAAATTGAATATTCCCAATTGGTTATACCATGTTTTGCCCAAATAAGAATCAAGGGTTATCCATTTTTTGGATAACCCTTTAAGTTTTGAAAACAGGTTGCTTTTTTTCGCAACTTTAGTATAGTTTATGTGCGTTAATTTTTTTAAGTAAAATTTCTTGACTGACTGCTATGTAAAAGTTAAGTTATTTTATGGTTATTGAGAAATGAAAAATGCTGAAAATAATGATCATTCAAAGGCAGTGATTAAACATCCGAAGCAGAAACCGCGAAGAAAGATAATCCTTTCACAGAGATATTTGAAAGCCAGATGGAAACATTTTCTTAGTCAAGATGTGGATGGGACCCTATTAATCGAGGGGGTAAGCGTAGCAGATCTGCAAAAAAAATATGGCACGCCGCTTTTTATTTTGATTGAGGAAGAGATAAGAAAGAAAGTGCGGGAATTTATTCACGCCTTTGATTATGCTCCGTTTAAGATGCGGTATGCATCAAAGTGTAATTCAAATTTGGAAGTGCTAAGGATCATTCGAGAGGAAGGGGCCGAGTTGGATACGAGCAGTATCGGAGAAATTATTCTCGGGTTGCTGGCAGATTTTTTGCCGGAGCAAATAAATTTCACCAATCTGTACAAAACTGAACAAGATATCATGTTTGCTGCTTCAGTGGGCGTTCACTCTATAACACTGGACTCCTTGGAAGAGTTGGATATGGTCATCGGCGTTTCCGAAAAATTAAAAAAAAGTATTCCAATACTGTTGCGAGTGAATCCTATGATTCATGACGGCAAGTATAATACGCAGCATCAGCAATATGGCATTCCGCATACATATATCCGGGGGGCGTTGATAAAAATAAAGGAGGCGAGGTATCTAAAATTAAGAGGGTTCCATTTTCATGGATCATACGCCTACAATCATCGCGGGTATTTTCTGGCGGCCAAGAGAATAACGGCTTTGGCGAAAGTCGCGGAAAAATATGGGATAAAAATTGACAGTATCGATTTGGGTGGAGGGTTCCCGATCGAGTCGCCAAAGGCGATGCGGCCGGGAAAGTACTTCACTTTCAATGATTTTGCCGAAAAATTTGTGCCTTTTTTTAAAAAATTGTGCAAAAAGCAAAATCTTGGAAACATCACGCTGATATTTGAGCCGGGAAAGTCGATTGTGGCTAACGCGGGAATCGGTCTGATGAGGGTGGTGAGTCGGAAGAAATTGAATTCAAAGGAGATGCTGATTACCAATTCTTCTTGTTATTCCATGTTGCCGGATATTTTAGTTTCCAAATGTGTGTATGACGTGCTGCCAGCAAGCAAGATGAAGGCTCCACGGACGCACGTGTATGACATAACCGGGTGCACCTGTGACTGCATTGATGTTATTAAGAAAAAAGAATTGATGCCAAAACTAGAAAGTGATGATTTGTTGGTGGTAATGGATTGCGGTGCATATAGCTCGGTTATGAGTTCCAATTTCAATAATCTGAAGCGAGCGCCGATTATTATGATAAATAAAGATGGAAAAAGCCGATTGGTTCGTCGCGGTGATCGTTTTTCGGAGATGTTCGGTCCGGAGTTAGATGTGCTTAAGGTGGCTGATCCGAAAGAACTCAAGAAGTTTTATAATTTGTCAAGATTGAATATAAATAAAGTTTGGGGAGGACAAGACAAGAAACGTTAATTTTTTTGGCATAGGAGGAAATTGAATAATTTACTAAAAAACATGGTAGAAACATGGATTTGACAGTTTTATGGTTATATAATAAAATTGCAATATGAATAAGGTACAAACAAACTTACTGCGACGTCGTAGAAGCTCGGAGGCTATGTCTGGAGTTGTTTGTTAGTGTTTAAAATAAGCGAAATTATTTAAAATATTGTCAAACGACTCCGGTCGTTTGTTTTTGATTAAAGGGTTGACTTTTTTCAAAAATAGGGTTAGTCTTTATTGATGTCGCATTAGCGGCAGAAGTAAATAAATGTCCCTTGACAATAAAAGAAAGAGAGGAAAAAACCATGACAATTAGCGACATTAAACAGCATATCTTAGGCATAACTCAGAAGGTTATCGAAAAGGTGCTGGGGAAGCAAATCGGCAATCTGTCGGTCATTTATCCGCCCGATGTTAAGTTCGGGGATTTCTCGATTGAGTTTTTTTCGGTCGTGAAAGAGGAGGTCAGAAGTCTTTTGGGAGGCATTTCTAAGGAAGAAATGGGGAAAGAGGAAAAAGAATCCTACAGAAAAGCTATGGCGAAAGGGATTCAGGATGCTATTGCAAAAATAGCCAGGTCTGTAGCCGAAATTTCCGCGGATGATGTTATCGAGAAGGTGAGCGTCGTCGGCCCCTATGTGAATTTCAAGGTCAGAAATGCCGCCTATTTCAAGTCAATTTTTTCGGAAGTGATTGAGAAGGGAAACTCATTCGGGAATTCAAGCTTGGGATCGGGACAGAAAGTGATGGTGGAATATCTTTCACCAAACACCAACAAACCTCTTCATCTCGGACATTTGAGAAACGGATCGACCGGTATGTCCATTTCGAACATACTGGCATTCTGTGGGTATAATGTTGTGAAGAGCAACCTTGTGAATGACCGTGGTGTGCATATCTGTAAGTCAATGTTGGCTTGGCAGAGATGGGGCAATGGAGAAACGCCCCAATCAGCGGGGCTAAAGGGCGATCATTTCGTTGGGAAATGGTACGTCCGCTACAGTCAGGAGGAGGATAATGATCCCCTGCTCGCTGAAGAAGTTCAGGCTATGCTCAAGAGGTGGGAAGAAGGAAACCCGGAAACGATGGCGCTTTGGGAAAAAATGAACGGGTGGGTTTATGATGGTTTTACTGAAACCTACCGTAGTTTCGGGCTGAAGTTCGATACGTTTTATTACGAATCGCAAACTTACATGCTTGGCAAAGACATCATCGAAGAGGGTCTTGCTAAAGGAGTCTTCAAGCGGGATGAAAAGAATATCGTTACGTTTTTCTTGCCGGAAGAATTCGGGAAAGATAAAGACGGCAACGACAAGCGGGTGACGGTTCTGCGTTCTGATGGTACAAGCGTGTATATCACCCAGGACTTGGGAACTGCGCTTAAAAAGGTGGAGGATCACAAACTGGATCGTTCAATTTATGTTGTCGGTTCAGAACAGATCCATCACTTCAAGTGTCTGTTTACAATTCTGAAAGCCCTTGGTTACAAATGGGCAGAAAATTGCTACCATCTTTCGTATGGAATGGTTTATTTGCCTGAAGGCAAGATGAAGTCGCGGGAAGGAAAGGTAGTGGATGCCGACAATCTAATCAGGGATGTCGTGGAGATAGTCTCGGGTGAAATCAAGAAGAGAAACCCGGATATTTCCGCAGACGAGCTTGAAAAGAGGGCTCATGTTATCGCAGTAGGTGCGATTAAATTTCACCTGTTGCGTGTAACGCCTGGTCAGGACATCCATTTCGATCCGAAAGAGTCGGTTGCCTTGGATGGTTTTACCGCATCATATTGCCAATATGCCTATGTGAGGGCGGCGGCCATCTTGAGGGCGGTAGAAGAGTCTATTGATGAAATCGGCGAGATTGATTTCTCAGTGTTGGGCGAGCGGGAAGAAATTATTCTTGCTCAGAAGATAATGCAGTTTCCCGAAGCAGTTGAATATGCCGTGAAAGAGTTGAACCCGTCGCGGATTGCCAGTCATGTTTTTGAAATCGCTCAGGCTTTTAGCCAGTTCTACAATAAGCATTCCGTGCTTAAAGTTGAGAGTGGGCTAACAAAGAAGGCTCGGTTGGCACTTGTTAAAGCGACTTCCGTTGCGATTAGCAATGGGTTGCATCTGCTCGGGATTGAAACAGTTGAGGAAATGTAATAATGTGCCCCGAAGAAATTCGGGGCACAACAAAAATCAGGAGGTGTTTAGTGAAAAAACAATTCCGCTGTTTGATATGCAATTGCGTTGTCGATGAGTGCTCAGTTGATCTTCATAAGAGCTCGTTCCATAATAACATCAAACATTACGGTTTTATGTGGCCGCTAAAGGTTGAGAGTAATTTGGGCCGTGACTTGTGGCCTGTTACGACCTATGAATCCGAGGTCATTGCTGAAGTTCTTGGTGTGAGAAAGGTTTATATCAGGGATGAGGGCATGAATTTTTCCGGGAGTATGAAGGATTATAGCGTCGAGAGAGCAGTTAGGATTGGATGTGAGTCCGGGCACAAAATATTCTTCATTGTTTCATCAGGTAATCACGCCGTTTCGCTGGCAAAATATGCCATCAAAAATGGAGCAAAAGCCGTTGTTTTTACGCCGGCAACATCTTCAAAGATTGGCATGCTTTCTTCAATGGACAACGTTTATGTTGTTGGAGTAAAAGAAGCGATATTCGAGGATGTGTATTCTTTGGTGGCAGGAATGAATCTTGAAGGATTCTATAATGCCAATGTGAGCAATGAGTTTTTGCTTTCAGGTTTTACTCCAATAGCTGAACAGATTGTGAAGCTTGATCCTTTACCGACACACATTCTGGCGGGAGTCGGAAATGGGAGTTATCTTGCTGGCATTTTGTTGGCATTGGATGGTCTAATTACTGTTCTTCCAAGAATAGTTCCAGTCGGGATGGCTGGAGCATTTCCGACTGAAGCTGCGTTTGAAAAGGATGGACATCTCGAAGAATATCAGGACTTCAAAGTTGACGAACACAGTATAGATGCAGCGGAGGGATCAATTGCAATCGCAAGTTACAGTATGCCTCAGCTTATGCACGCCGTGTATTTTTCGGAAGGTTTTCCTCTTGGAGGCCTTCTGAATGAAGACCTTGGCTTGGCCTATGAATTGCTGGCGAGGGATGGATATCTTATGAAAGAAGGTGTTGTGCCTGAGCCAACAGGAATTATGGGTCTAGCAGCGGCACTAAAGCATAAGGAGAGATTTTCTCAGAACGATGTTGTGCTCATTGGATTTACCGGACATGGCGCAAAAGACATGGATGGGATACGAAGGGTTGCGCCATCGTTGGCTGATTTCCTAATGGAAAAGGCTACAGTCAAAAGGCCGGATCTGCTCGTAAGTGAGTGTGGCATAAGAGATGATAGAATTCTCTATGTCGATAAAACAATCTCAACCAGCGAACTGAAATCGCTGATAGAAAAAATGATAGGAGGTGACGAAACATCATGAAGAGGATCATTATTGACACGCAGAGCAATAGGCTGTTCCGCGGAGATGAGATGGAGCAGGACTATGATCAAAGAGGAGGTCTTTGTCAGGCGGGTGAGAATGATGTGGTGATAACCACGAATCCAATCAATTCGCATTATCTGCGATATTGGAAAGGCCTTGGTTTTGGTTTACCGCATCTTCTGACAGCTGGCCCTTTCGATTCGCGGTTTACCTTGTCAGAGCTGATTATTAATAACAGTCAGTTAAGAGAAGAGCTTAAACACATTGTCGGTAGTTCAGAATCTCGATTGGAATTTTTCACCATCGAGGAATCGGAACGTCAGTTAGCAGTCGAACTTGGCATTACGCCATATTGCAACTTTGATGTTTCGGTGCCGCTTTCCAGGAAACATAGTTTCAAAATTATGTGCCAGGAGATTGGCTTGCCAACTCCAACATGGGAAGTGTGCTCTGATGGCACAGACTTTCTTAATCAAGGTCGGGTGTTTCTCGAGAAACATGGCCATTTTCTGCTGAAGGTGGATGATGGTACTGGCGGTATCTCGTGTAAGGGCATGGCTAAGATTGAGAACGAGGACGATCTCTTGACTGTTGCTAAGCATATTAATAGTTTCGGCAGCAATATGGTGTTAGAGAAAATTGTCCAGAATAAGGCCTTCGAAGTTTCCATTCACTGGGAAGTGACATTGGATGGCGAACTCAAGATCGTTGATATTTTTGGACAAATAGCGGATAACTTTGCCTACGTAGGGGCATTCTATCCGGCGGTTGATGAGGCAATTGAAGCAAAAATTCGTAAGCAGCTCATGGATATTTTCGCTCCATTTCTGAGAAGCAAAGGAGCGCTGGGGTTCTATTGCTGTGATATCCTTGTCAGTGACAAGGGAGAAGTGTATTGGATTGATTTCAATCCGCGTAAAGGTGCTATCATTTATGTTCACAGCATGACGACGAGGATCGCCAAGTATCATGGTAACGGAAGGAGGGCACACTTCTTTCATAAACACAATTATGTGCCGGGCATCGGAGGCAAAGACGCATTTCTGACAATTCAGGAGCGACTTGGTGATCTCCTGATTCCGAGTAAGCAACCCTTTGTGGTCGTCACAAGTCCGGGCGTGATGGAGTTCGGATATGTCGACATTACAGGGATCTCTCAAGTATCAATTAAAGAAGCTAAAGAAGTGTTTGATCGGGCACTGAGGAGGCTCTAAGAACAACGAAACAACAACTCACAAGGATAGCTGAATATAGTAAGCTATCCTTGATTTTTTTTATAAAAAATGCTACCATCAATATTATGAAAATAGTAAATATTGAAGCTAAAAAAGTAAATATAAGACTATCAAGGCCCTTTTCTTATTTCTTGGCCACCCTAAATCATCTGCCGTACGTAATAGTCTCAATCAAGCTTGAAAGTGGAATTGTTGGCTATGGTGAAGCGGCTATGGGTTGGGATACTACTGGTGAAGTGCAGGGTGGGGGTATAGAAATTTTCAATTTAATAATCAAGCCAATATTGAAGAATAAAAGAATTAGTAATGTGCCTGATGTTGAAAAAATTTTATTTGAAGTCAATCAATATGTCTATGGCAATACAGCGCTTAAGGCAGGACTAGAGGCTGCTCTTTTGGATGCTCTGGGTAAGCTCAAAAATAAGCCAGTTTATGTGCTGCTTGGAGGCATAAAGAAAGAATACATTATTCCACAAAAAGTTTTTTCTTTTGAAGAAAATGATTTTCAAAAATTAAAAGAGGAAATTGAGGAATCAAAAAAACAAGGAGTTGCTTATTTCAAATTTAAAGCGGGAAAAAAAATAGATTCGTTGATTAAAATTTTGGACAGACTTTCAAGGATTAATCCTGATTATTCTTTTATCATTGACGTTAATCAGGGGTGGAATAATTCGGATAATGCGCTTAAGGCAATAAATAAATTAGAGAAATTCAATATCGCTTGGATCGAACAGCCCGTGCGCCATGCTGATTTTGAGGGGTTGGCAGAAATCAGAAGGAAAACAAAAATTCCAATAATGGCTGACGAGAGTTGTCATAATATCTTGGATTTAGAGAACCTATACTTAAGAAAATCTGTCGATATGATCAATATTAAGCTAGCTAAATGCGGAGGAATTATTGAAGCAAAAAAGATGATTAATTTTTGTGATAAACATAAAATAAAATACATGCTTGGAGATATGTTGCAATCCAGCTTGGGGACGGCTGCAAACCTACAGGCAGCTACGTTGGGAAATTTTGTCAGTTATGATTTGACGATGCCAGAAAGAATAAAGTCTGATCCTTTTGGCGGATTGGTTTTTGGCGGTCTAAAGGCATATATTCCGAAAGGCTACGGGCTTGGTGTGGATAAGAAATAGCACGTGGATTTTGTGTATCACGGTGATTTTTAGAAAAGTTTTTTAAAATTAAAATAATCTCAAGGAGGATAAAGGAATGAATTGGATCGGAATTACCTTTTTATCAGCTGGATTTTTTGCGGTTATCAGTTTTGTCGACAAGTTTGTTTTGGAAAAAAAGATAAAAGATCATCGCGGCATGACAATATATGCTGCTATTGTCGGGCTGGTTATTGGCTCATTGCTCTGGCTTGTGACGGGGCGACCACTGTTGAGCTTAATCGATGCGATGATAGTTATTTTCACTGGCATGCTTACCATCTGGTCAATGGCTTTATATTATATGGCGATCATGGATGACGATGTAAGCACGGTTATTGTTTTTTTTCAAGTAACACCAGTCATGGTTCTTATTTTGTCTGTAGTTTTTCTTGGAGAGACACTAAGTCATTGGCAATTGATTGGCTTTGTTCTTGTGTTAGCTTCAGTGATCTCAGTTTCTTTATCAGGCAATGAAGGAATATTTTCATTTACCCGTTCTCTCAAATTGATTTTGATTGTCGATTTTATGCTAGCTGTATCGGCTGTTTTGATAAAGTTCACAATCAATAATAACTCATTCCTGGGGATTTTGTGCTATGAGAGTCTAGGAATTGGTTTTGGTGGAGCCTGTCTTTATTTTGGATTTTCTTCGGTGCGTAGTTCTTTCAAAAAAAGCTATCTCCTTATTGGTAGAAATGTTTTCCTTATACTGTTGTTAAATGAAGGTTTCTATGTTTTTGCGAAAGGGTTGATGTTTTATGCTTTTTCGATCGGACCAACGGCGCTCGTCAGTGCTGTGGGGAGCACACAAGTATTCTTTGGATTTTTTTTCGGAGCAGTGTTGACATTTTTTTTACCAACGATATTTAAGGAGGATATCAGGAGAAAGGAACTATTCAGAAAAACAATTGCAGCTTGCGTGATGGTTTTTGGAATCTGGCTCGCGCATAGTCGGTAGTGATACTTTTCAAGGGCAGCATTGGCTGTCCTTGATTTTTTTTGACTTAAGCGCTAGCATAGCTGTAGACAGTAAAAATCCAAGGAGGCTAAACATGAAAAAGGTATTAAAAAAACAGAATAGTTGTGGCAGCGGTGATTTACTGGGGTTCGTTAAAAAGCTAATTAGGTATCAGTCCACCGTAGAGAATCCCAGGGAAATCGCCCTGTGTTTGGAAGTACTTGAAAAAGAATTTGGGAAAGTTTTTTATGTAAAAAAGTACCAGTTTATGAAGCGTCCAATTTTAGTGTTAAGCACGAGCAGAAGCAAAGATCTGGATGTAATTTTAGCTGGTCACGTTGATGTTGTTCCAGCGAAGGATGCAGATTTTATCCCAAAGGAAGAAAGAGGAAAGCTTTATGGACGGGGAACACTCGACATGAAAAGCGCAGTGGTCGCATGCTTGTTCGCTGTGCGTGAATATCTGCGGGATGGTGGCAATGCAAAAGTGGCAGTCATAGTGACGAGCGATGAAGAGCTTGATGGATTATCAACCAAATGGCTGGCGGAGAAAAAAGGCTATCGGGCAAAACTGGCGATTCTTCCTGACGGCGGAGATGAATCGGAGCTAGTTTTAAAACAGAAAGGGTTTTGGCAGATTAAGGTTAATATCAAAGGGAAAAGTGCGCATGCTTCGATGCCGTGGGAGGGAAACAATCCGCTTGAAAAAGGGTTCCGCCTTTACGCCAAATTACTTTCAATTTTTCCGGTGCCGACAAACAAGGGTCAATGGAAAACAAGCATCGCACTGACGAAGGTTGAAGGGGGAAAAACTCTGAATCAGATCCCTGATTCAGCAACGTTTTATTTTGACATCCGTTATACTGATGAATCTGTGCGAGAAAAAATTATCGGTACAGTAAATAATTTTTTAGGAGAAGGCAGCACAGTCGAAACAATTTCTCAAAACGGAGCACTGCTTGTTGATCAAAAAAATCCACTTATTCTTCAACTTAAGGGGGTAATCGAGAAAGAGTTGCAAAAGAAGGTTTCCTTCAAAAATGAATGCGGAACCAGTGATGCAATTTTTTTTGCGGAACAGGGAACGCCGGCGATTCTTTTTCGTCCACGAGGAGACGGTATGCATCAGGATGGAGAATGGATAGACATTGAGTCACTCGGTCAGTTCCAATCCATAGTTCTCAATTTTTTGAAAAGTCTATAGTGTTTTTAAAAAAAAGGATGATCAATCGATCATCCTTTTTAGTATAGTTGACATAAATGCGGGAGTATTGTAAATTCAAATATCCAGTTATTTAAAAATCTATCAGTGAATTTCACTGAAAAAGTCATAAAGGAGGGTTATCATGGCTAAATTTAATGGAAAGAAGTACAGAAATGTTAAAGAAGTTTCCAGTGAAGCAAAGGAATTGAGAAAAAAAGGACTTATTTATGAGGCTAGGAAATTATTATGGTTGGCAATCGCTAAATGGCCAAAATACATTTTTCTCTTCAATCAGCTCATAAGCTACACGAAAGATCCGGACAAGGCCTGGGAAATCTTTGAAAAAATTAGAAAAAATGAATTGGCAGCGGATGTTTATACTTATAATGCATTAATTAATATTTTCGGCAAGGCTGAGAAAATTGATAAGGCTTGGAGCATCTTTGATGACATGCGGAAGGCTCAAATAGCTGGAGATGTCATCACTTACAGTATTTTAATTAATATTTTTGGTAGGGCTGGACAGATAGACAAAGTCTGGCAAATATTTGAGGAGATGCAAAAGGCTCAAATAGCTGGAGATGTCGTTACTTACAACACATTGATCAATGTTCTTGGCAGGGCGGGGCAGGCAGACAAAGCCTGGCAGATGTTCGAGGATATGCAAAAGGCTATAATATCCATAGATGTATTCACTTGCAACACCCTGATTGCTATCTGTGGTAGGGCCGGGCAGGCAGACGAGGCCTGGCATATATTTGAAGAGATGCAAAAGGCTCAAATAGTAGGAGATGCCATCACTTGTAACATGCTGATCGATATTTGCGGTAAGGCTGGGCAAACCGAGAGAGTCTGGAGGATATTTGATTATATTGAAAAAGACCTGCAAATGATCGATTAAATTGACCCGCTTGGAAACAAGCGGGTTTTTCATAAGCGCATAAATAGTTTGCCTTCCTTTTGCAACTGGATAATTTTTATGCTATTATCGCCCTAGCTTTAAAAAGCCTTTTATTTTTAATTTTTAATGTTATGCAAGAAGAATCAACATATAAAAAAGTGGCTTCTCATGAAGCAAAAAAAGGAGAATTTAGCAAGTGTTTGCTCTTATACTCGGGCGGTCTGGATACATCTGTAATGTTGAAATGGATTCAGGAAAATTATGAATGTGAAGTTGTCGCCTTAACAATAAATATTGGGCAGACAGCTGATAATCTCGAAGAGATAAAGCAGAAAGGATTAAATCTCGGAGCAAAAGATGTGATTGTTTATGATGCAAAAGATGAATTTGCTGACATCCTTCTTGTGGAGGCAATCAAGGCAAATTCTGATTATCAGGGCGGATATGCCTTGAGTACTCCACTTGGTAGAGTTATGATTTCAAAGGTTGCAATAAAAATTGCTGAGCAATATGGCTGTGAAGTTATTGCGCATGGCTGCACTGGCAAAGGAAATGATCAAGTGCGGTTCGAAGGATATCTGACAACACTGAACCCAAAAATAAAAACGATCGCGCCAGTCAGAGAGTGGTCGATGGGAAGACAGGAAGAAATAGAATATGCAGAAAAACATGGTATTCCTGTGAAGCAGCAGAAAGATAAGCCATATTCATATGACGAAAATATGTGGGGTAACACTGGTGAGGGAGGAGAAATTGAGGATCCAAAACTTGTTCCGCCACTAGAAAATATTTTACAATGGTGCAAAACTCCGAAGGATTCTTCGGACGAAGAGGAAATATTGGAAATTGAATTCTGCCAAGGAGTGCCAATTTCATTGAATGGTCAAAAAATGAAGCTGAGCGAATTGATTATGAGCTGTAACAAGATCGGAGGCTTGCATGGCGTTGGCGTCTTTCATCTCATTGAAGATCGGATTGTTGGTTTGAAAGTCCGCGGGGTGTATGAAAATCCGGGCGCAAGTATTTTGATCGCGGCTCATAAAAAGTTGGAACAATTAGTTTCTACCAGAGAGGAAAATGAGCTCAAGTCGTTCATTGATAATAAATGGGCGTATTTAACATACGGAGCGAAATGGTATGACCCAGTTATGTATCATATTCATGCCTACATCGAAAATCAAAACAAAAAAGTTACTGGGAAAGTAAAAGTAAAACTTTACAAAGGAAACATAACCGTAGTCGCGTTGGAGTCGCCATATTCTTTGTTTAATGCTGATCTCGCAACATTTGAAAAGAATGCAACATTCAATCAAAATGCCTCTGCTGGTTTTATTGAGATATATAACCTTGCGCAAAAAACAGCTTTCAATGTGTATAATTATGTGGATGATTTGTTAAAAAAATAATCTAAGTTATGAAGGAGATTAATAATCTTTGGGGTAGTGCGTTTAAGGAAAAGCCAAGTGAAGAGGCGATAAATTTTTGTGCTGGCAGGGATGTCAGATCTATTAAGCCGGCCGATTACAATCTTATCCCTTACGATATTTGGTGTAACAAGGCGCATGTTGTCATGTTATCAGAAAAGAAAATTATTCCAAAAAAGGATGCTAGATTAATTTTGGAAGGCCTGCGGGAGCTAGAGGGTTTGTTCTCACAAGGTAAATTTATTCTCGACCCATCCAAGGAGGATGTACATACGTATATTGAGTCATGGCTTATTGATAAATACGGCATAGAGGCGGCCGGAAAAATTCATACTGCTCGAGCTCGCAATGATCAGTCAAATTTGGATATGAGACTGTATGTCAGGGACAATGTTTTGCATTTTGTTGAACAAATTTTGGAATTATCACAAGTTCTGAATAAGTTGGTTGTTAAATATGGGGATTATGTTATGCCGGGTTTTACTCATCATCAGCATGCCATGATTACCTCCTTTGGGCATGTGCTAGCTTCGTTTTCATCAATGTTAATTCGCGACGCCAAGAGGTTTACTGCTTGGTTTGAGCTTCACAACAAAAATCCGCTTGGCAATGTTGCTTCTTATGGAACAAGTTTTCCGATTGACAGAAAGTTAACTGCCGATTTTTTCGCCTTTTCTGGAGTTGAACCAAACTCCTTGGATGAGATATCGAATAGATGGGAATCAGAGGCGGATCTTGGCTTTAGTGTCAATGTGCTCATGAATCATCTTTCTCATATCGCTCAGACATTTATTATTTTTTCGATGCCAGAATTCGGCTTCATTTCTTTGCCGGATACTTTTTCCACTGGCAGCTCCATTATGCCTCAAAAGAAAAATCCTGATCCATTGGAAGTGATTAAAGGCAAGACATCTCTGGTTTCCGGATTACAACAGGGGCTTATTAGTATGGGGAAGGGTGGATTCATCGGATATAATCGAGATAATCAATGGTCGAAATATATTATTATGGATTTGGTGGAGGAATCTGCCTTGGCTCCAAAAATTGTTTCCGGGTTCCTTTCTAGCATGCAAGTAAATAAAAATAAGCTTGAGGAGTGGTCAAAAAAAGGATTTGTCGGTGTTACAAGCTTCTTGGAGCAATTTGCAAAACGCTTTAAGCTTCCTTTTCGTAAAGCAAAGATAGTTGTTGAAAAAGCGATTAAATATTCTTCGGATCGAGATAATATAACTCATGCAGCGCTGCTGAAATCCTTAAAAGAAGAAGGCCTAAAGTTGAATGTGACCAAAAAACAGGTGAATGATTGGCAGAATCCAAAAAATATATTGAAGAATACCATTTCAATCGGAGGACCGGGGAAGAAAAGCCTCAGAGAAAGTGTGAAGGAATTTGAGGCTGAATTGAAGTTACTAAGGAGCTGGGTCAAAAACAAAAGAGAAAAACGTGAAAAAGCTATCAACAGCTTAAATGATCGGATCCATCAAATCTTGGAGAAGTAATCAATATGTTGAAGGTGGAGTATTGTTGCATATTTAAAAAGTTTATCCAATTGGGAAGTTAATGAGTAAAACTATAGCTGCAAATACGAACAATCTTGGGTCATTTTCATTTGATCGACATATTGAGTATACTGTCACCCTGGCTTGTCCTGAATATGACGCTGGCAATCCTTGCCCAGGCTGTTTTCTTCCTAAAATGCACGAGGCGGCGTTGGCTAAAGATCCTCGCTTTCAGTGTGAGGAGAGTGGGTACGAGGTCGATCCAAACTTTATAATTGGTAATTTGGAGAAAATAATAAGCGAAGGATATAAAATTGTTACGTTGATGGGAGGAGAGCCGCTCGCTATGGGTAAATTTAACGAAGTTGTGGATTGGATATCGAACTCAAAAATAACGGCCGCTCTGTATGTTGGCTTACCTCAGCTTTTTTTGGATAATAAAGAGAAATTGAATGACCGCTTTTTACTGTATAAAGAGGCTGGTCTGTTTGATCCGAATCGTTTTGGCTGGCTGAAATTTAGCGTCAATAAATTATTGCTTAATAAAGAGTCTATTCCGGTCAAAAGAAGTCCTGAAAGAACGTCAGCTATGAAATCTTATTATGGATTGAGGGTGGCGGAGCAATTGGCCAAACTGGGGTTAACTTGCTGCATCCATCAGACTATGACAGCGGAAAACATCGATGAAACTCTAAAACTTTATGATTGGGCTAGAAAACGAGGAATTCGTTTTTCTTTCTCTCCTTTGGTATGGGGCTGGCGCTCGCCAAAGCACAAAAATCAGGCAGAACTCGAAAAGCAATATCCTTTCAGAATTAAAAAAGAACATAAAAAGAAACTTGAAAAAATTTCAGCCCGTCTTTTGGGTGATGCAGTTGATGATTTTGCGAAAAACAAATCTCGCCTGGTTGTTCCGTCATCGGCGCTTCTCCATCTGTTGCCAATTTACGGATATGATAATGATATAAGTTGTTTTCCTAGAAAAGATAATTCGGGGTTGCATCGAAATGGTGTACGGCCGGATATTCAGGATATCTACCCGAATGGAAAGCGCCGTTATTGCATAGCTCAAGATACAGAAGATCAGGCCAAAAAGTGCATCGGCTGCTTTGGCTCAGCCGGTGTTGATAGGAGCAATTGTTTTTATGAATTTGAGTCAATATATTTTGGACAAGAATCAAGATTTTTAAACGGAGACTGTTGGCTGAAAGGCGCTACTCATTAGCGGCTCGCCGTTTGAAGATTTTGAAGTTTTTTATTTGGAGGTTAAAGAAAAATGGAACAAAAAATAAAGCATGAAACGTATGAAAAAATTCAAGTTGCAGTCAGTCGGTATAGAGGTTACATGGAATTGCAATCAGCAGTGCTCATATTGCTATCTGGCATGTGATAAAAATGCTAATTCAGCAAAGAAAAACATGACAGCTGGTCTTTTTGAAGAAATTTTGGATAAAATTTGGGACGCTGGCATCCGAGACGTTTATTTAATAGGTGGAGAGCCGACGCTTCATCATGAATTTGGTGAAATCGTTCAGGTGGTCGGCAGTTATAAGTGGAAACGAAAGGGAATATGTACGAATGGTGTCGGGCTAAGCTCAGAAACGATCGATTTGATTAGCAAAAGCTTTGATTATGTGTCGATGAGTGTGCGAGGCACAGAAAGCACGACCAGTAAAATTACAAAAAATAAAAAAAGTTTTCAAGATACGATGGCTGTTTTGAGGGCGTTCTCTAAATCAAAAATTGAAATACGGATAGAAATAGATCTGCTTCCCGAATATTTTAATGAATTTCGCAAAATTTTAAAGACACTTGAGGGAAATAAAATAAATTTTAAGTTTGTCGACATACACAGAATTATGCCTATCGGAAAAGCAAAAACAAAGGATGTTGCTTCAATAAGCAAATATAAGGCCCTGTTAAAAACAATCGATATTGTTTCAAAAAAGAAAAAATATTCTATAAAATTTGAAGATTCTTTTCCCTTATGTTTATTTGAGAAAAAATACTGGAAGTATATCAATATATGCCAATGTGGAACCTCGAAGATATGGATAGATCCTCACGGAATGGCGCGGAGATGCGCTTGTTCTTCGGGGGCAATAGGAAATGTAAAGAAGCATAGTTTGTTTGATATATGGAATTCTAAAATAATGTCCAAATTTCATTTGTTTCAGTGGGTTGACAAGGAGTGCGAGAAATGCAAAGTGTTTGGCAAGTGCCTAGGTGGGTGCCCATCATCGAGAGGGGTTAAATTTTTTGATAAAGATATTTTTTCCGATTCTATAAAGGCAATAAAATAGCGTCTAATGTATTTACGCGCTTTAGATATGAAAAATTTTAAAAAGATGATCAAGCATCATCTTTTTTGGTTTATTTGACATACGGACTGGTCGGTGCTACTTTCATTGGAAGCATGGGATAGATCATTAATAACAGAATACAAGGAGGATAAGGTAATGAAGACAATGAGTCTCATGGATTTGACAGCAAAGCTGGTAGGTTTCAACACGGTAAGCAGCGAGTCGTCTTTGCTAATGGCGGACTTCATTTGTGAGTACTTGGAAGGGTGTGGGTTCGTGATTGAAAAATATCCCTACCAGGATCCGGCTGGAGTTAAGAAAGTAA
The DNA here is from genome assembly GCA_041671525.1 of Parcubacteria group bacterium. Taxonomy (GTDB): domain Bacteria; phylum Patescibacteriota; class Minisyncoccia; order Moranbacterales; family UBA2206; genus UBA11098. The sequence continues at coordinate 11,028 of JBAZBJ010000009.1, read as the reverse complement.
ACGTAATAGCACGAAAAGGAGGTCAAGAATCAGAACTTGTTTTTTCGGGACATATGGACACTGTTCCATTTGGTCCAGGCTGGGATGGAAGTCCCTTGGTGCTTGTCGAAAAGGATCTCAAGGATGTAGGCAAGGTGTTTCAGGGCTTAGGCATCGCTGATATGAAATTTTTTCTTGCTGTTGCGATGAAGGCAGGAGAAGCAATCTCAGCGGCAGAACTCAAGCAGCCCTTTGCGCTTTGTTTTACAAGTGATGAAGAAGTTGGTTGTGTCGGAGCAAAAAAACTTTCAACTGCTGTCAAACAGCAAGGGAGAACAATCGGCCGATATGTGGTCATAGGTGAGCCAACGAAGTGCAGACCAATTTATGCTCACAAAGGATACATATTTCTCGAAGTTATCATTGGGGCGTTCAAGGATAAGCATGGAACGTCTGGTGATACGGATAACGCATGTCATAGTTCAGACCCCAGCACAACAACTAATGTTGTTGAAAAGGCTTTGGGCGCAGTAATTGAGGAACTCTGTCAATTCAGGAGAAGTCTGGAAAAAGTAACTGATTCTCGGTTTAAGCCGGCTTTTCCAACAATGAATATTGGAGGAAATATTCTTATTGGGCGGATAACGAAAGATGAGAAGCTGGAAAAACCGGATAAGGTTGCGAAAAACATCATTCCGCGTGGTTTCATGATTGAGGGTGATATACGGCCAATTCCTGGCCAGGATCCGGAAGATCTTATAAAAATATTAAGATCAAATATTGAAGAAAGAATAAGGGGGATAAAAACCACGGTTCCAGATGAGAAATTCTATATCAGGGTTGGGTATAGGAATTCTCCTTCATACCCCATGGAGACCTCGAAGGATTCGGTGATAGTGAAAGTTGCTGAGGAAATAAGTGGTTTACGGACTGGCACTGAGTCTTTCAACACAGAGGGAAATGTTTTCAATGTTGCTGGAAGTGAGACAGTTATTTGGGGGCCTTCCAACATCAAGCAGGCACATAAGGACAACGAATTTGTTCTTGCCGAACTGTTCAAAGAAGAAACCGTTGAAAAATACATCCGCCTAATACGGCGCATATGTGTTTAAGGAGGTGAATAGATGGAAATCTTCAGAGTAGCAAAGGAAATCCTCGATTATGTTAGACAATTTCGAGGAAAAATCATCGTTGTTAAGGTGAGTAAGGATGTCCTGGTAAGTAAGAAAAAACTTAGCAATGTTATTCGGGACATGATTTTGCTAAAGAGTGTCGGAATTGAGATTGTTGTCACTCACTCGGATACTCAATTTGTACGTGATCCGTGGTTTAGTCTTGATCCTGTTGTGTTTCTGGATATTTCAACAATTTCCGGCATCACAGGTCAGATGGACATGGGAATAACACCAGTCGTTTTTTTTGGTGAAACGTCGTCACTGTCGAGTGAAAAGGCGATAGCTAGCTTAGCTATAAAGCTTGGTGCGGTCAAGATTGTTTACGTCACAAACTATGATGGCATATTTCAGGCTGGTAAATTTCTGATCCATGAAATTGATGTGGAGCAGGCTGGCAAAATGTTAAACACGCCTGGAGCTATAACGCAGGAGACGAGATCAAGAGTCGAAGTTGCCCTGATGGCTTGTATGCAGGGAATCCCTCGAATACACGTTATTGGCTCTCGAGAAGGAAGTTTGTTAAGGGAGCTTTTAACCTGTGATGGCTCAGGAACGATGATTTACGAAAGCATGTATCAGGAAATCAGGAAGGCAAAAAAATCTGATGTTGTCGAAATATTCGAAATCATAGGGGAGTCAATAAGAAGGACTTCGGTAACTCTCGAGCTTATCGAAAAAAAAGTTGGCAATTTCTGGGTTTTTGCCGTAGATCGTCAGGTACATGGGTGTATAGTAATTGAGGAGGATGACGTCACTCAGGTGGTCGAGATAGCTTATCTTGGCGTTTCAGCGGCCTATGAGGATCCAGTAATTTTTGAGCGCCTTATCAGGCACGCGCTTGAAGTTATTTCACCAGAGATTAAGTGCATATTTCTTGATCCGGAAAAAAACACTAATCTGCTTGGTATGTATCCATGGTTTAAAAAAATAGGATTTTCCAAGCATTCCTTGCATGAATGCGGGGTGTCGAGTAAAAACACAAACAAGGTTTGGGTGATGAGTCCCAAATAAAATATATTGTGTTTGGAGTAATTGCGAGCCGATATTTGGTTTACCAAATATCGGCTCTTTTTATATACGCATATACGCAAAAAGTCCTATTAAAGTAAAAATCCAATTTACTTGGATATATATTGAACTAATAAATAGTTTGGTGTATAATTTAATGACAACTTTAAAAAAGAGTTATATATGAAAAAAGTAATAATTAACAAAAAAATTAAAATAGTTTACGCAAAGCGCAAAGACTGCGTGCGTATCAGTCGATTTATAAATAGCAAGTCGATGGAGAATGTTCTTTTAAAAAGGAGCACTAAGCAGATCATTGAAATGTGGAAAAATTTTTCACTTGCTATGGATGGGGAAAAAATCGTCGGGGTGGTTGGTTTTAAGGTTTGGCCTGATAATCAGCCCGAAATAATTTCTTTGGCGGTCAATGATGTTTATCGTGGAATGGGAATTGGAACAAGGCTGATCGAGTATATTTTGGAAAAAATCAAAAAGCGTGGTTTCAAATTGGTGTTTGCGCTGACAACGGCAGCGGGATTGTTCGAAAAGGCTGGTTTTAAAAAAATTCCAATAAAAAAATTTCCTCTGAAAACATGGGGGGATTGCAAATATTGTCCAAAAAATCTTGGTAGTCCTGACAATCCATTGTGCGATGAAGTCGCCTTGATGAAAGAGATTGGATGATCTTCGAACAGCTTTTTCTGTCGCAGAAGCTTGTTTCGTTTGACAAAAACACCAATCCATGTTAAAAATAGATAAAGTTAAATATATGCAAAGATATCACGAAAATCGCATGGATCAGAAACTGGCCGGGAAAATTTCCCCGGTAGCTTTCGATTACGCCGCAACTTTCAAAGTTGTGCGTTTGGCCCAGGCGGTTTTGGTGAATTTAAATAAGTTTAAACAGAAAATTTTCTAAACTTGTAAGTAAAATTCAATTCTCAAAAGACCATCTCGGCTAGATAAGAAGCCGAGCTTTTTATTTTAGGGCGCACTTTAAAAATTGAATGAAAAGGAGGTCTGAAAGTTTCACAGTTGAGGGATACTAATTATTAACCTGTAAAAATCTATGGAGAAAGGCATGTCTAAAAAAATTGTCAAAACCTATGTCACGTTCTCATTTCTTTTGAGTCTGTCTCATGCGTTTTTCTTCGCGACGTACCAATTGTTTCTGGCGTCGCGCGGAATGAATCTGTTGGAAATCAACATCATCAATATGTTCTTTATGGCCGGAGTTTTCCTTTTGGAAGTTCCGACTGGAGCCTTTGCGGATGTTTTCGGGCGCAAAAAATCGATTGTGACGGGCTGTTTCATGCTGTCGCTTTCGATGCTAGTGTACTTTTTCGGCAATGGCTTCTTGATCTTTGTGGTGGCCGAACTGATCGGGGCATTGGGACTCACCTTTCTGTCTGGAGCCTTGGAGGCTTGGGTGGTGGATGCGTTGGCGTATCATGGCTATGACGGCGAACTGTCACATGTTTTTCGTCGTGAAGTATATGCGACGCAATTGGGTGTCATTTTTGGCAGTCTGCTGGGCGGCTATCTTGGTGAACGGGATTTGTCTTTGCCGTGGCTGGCCAGTGCGATTGCGACTTTTGCCGTGGGATTTTTCGCCATATTCACACTGAAAGAGCAACCGATAGAAAGGACAAAATTCGCGTTTAGTTTTGCGCCTTTTCGCAAAACGATCAAGAGCAGCATAAGCTTCGGTTATCAGAATAAATCTGTCTGGTTTGTGGTTCTGTTCGGAATGCTTCTGGCAATTTCTGTCCAAGCGCTGAATATGCAATGGCCGTTTGTGTTCCAAAAAACCTATGGGTTTTCCACGGCACATCTTGGTTGGTTGTTCGCGGCAGTTTCCGGAATCACGATGCTGGGCGGTCAGCTGTCAAAGTTTTTTGCGGAGCGGATCCAACACGAAAAAAACGCCATCATTCTTTCACAAGGCGTGACGGCCGTTGGCATCATTGGGGCATCTTTGATGTTTGGAGTCGTTCCGACGCTCAGCATGTTTTTGTTGCATGAGATGGGACGGGGGATGATTGGGCCGCTCAAACAGGCATACCTGAATCATCGCATTCCGTCAGAGCAGCGGGCAACAATCCTTTCTTTTGATTCGATGATCGGAAAGGCTGGATCTTTCGTGGGGCTTTTGGGTAGCGGCTATCTGGCGCAACACGCCGGAATCCCGGTGACCTGGCTGGCGTCTGGTATTGTGCTGGCCGTGGGCATCCTGGTGTTTTTCAATCTCAAAAATGGAGATTGATCCAAAGGCGTTTCGATGCAAATCGAAACGCCTTTTTCAATTAAGTTGTATTTCCCAAAAAAATACTTTAAACAAGCCAAAAAATTAAAGCGTCGATTTATGAAATGGCTCCGATGAGCCTTTTTTGCGTTATAGGCTGGACAGAATGGCGTTTTAGGTGTATAATAGTTAATCAGGGTAGTTTTCAATTATCTTGATGCAGTAACTTTACAATTTAGCATCGGAGGTGTCGCGATGAGCGGTCTGAGACCAAAAGAGTTGGCCGCGAAAAGCGCGACCAATAAAACAAGGCTAATAGCTGGCATAATAGCTATTCTTGGATGTCTTGTAATCAGTTATTTTTCAGAGGACTTAAAAAAAGCGATTGGAATGATGTCGGGATTTATAATTGCGATATCATCAGTTCTCTATGTGGTGTCCATTTTTATAAATGGAACAAGGCCGAGTAGGACAACGTGGTGGATATGGACAATATTAGCAATATTGATTGGCTCAAGTTATCATGAGGCTGGTGCGAACAACACCCTTTGGGTTCCGATTGTGTATATCGGGGAGCAGTTAGCCGTATCTATTATATCCTTGACGCGATATGGTGAAGGTGGCAGAAGAAAGCTGGATATTGTATGTATGGCAGGTGCATCTATTGGCGTAGTCCTCTGGTGGTTATCTGGCTCTGCGGCTCTAGGTCTTGCAGCTTTCATTTTTTCAGATTTTCTTGGAGCCATTCCAACTATAGAAAAATCCTATAGTCGCCCGGAAAGTGAGGACACTTTTGCTTGGATAATAACTGCAGTAGGCAACACGCTAAATATTTTTGCTGTTGAAAGACTGTCGTTATCGATATTGGCTTATCCAGTATACGCTGCGGCAACAAGCAGCATAATAGTATTCTTTTTGCTAAGGAGGAAGCAGAAAGAATAAAGGACCCCTGTTATTTGATAGGGGTCTTTTCTTTTATACTTTTTTGTATTAATATAAAGTCATAAGGAATATACTAGTTTTGATCCATCCAACCACGACATATGCTGGTGAGAGGCTTATGTGTGCATAATGTGATAGAGTCAAGCATAAGAAAATGCTTTTAGTAAAAACTAAAATTGGTTCAAGCGGGATACAGGGCAATGGGCTCTTTGCCGATCAATTTATCCCCAAAGGAACCCCCATCTGGAAGTTTAAGAGTGGGTTGGATATTATTGTTAGTAAAGATGATGTTTCCAGTTTGCCAGAAATCGGCAAGAAGCAGTTCTTAAATTATTGCTATCTAAATCAGAAAACAAATAAGTATGTTTTATGCTTTGATGATGCTCGCTTTTTTAACCATTCTGATGATCCTAACACTGGCAACATTGACAGCTTTGATGATGAAGAGGGAATTGATATTGCCATAAAAGATATAGGAATTGGCGAAGAAATAACCTGTGATTATAAGGAATTTGATGGCGACGCTGATTATAAATTAAGAAATTCGATTTAGCCCGACAGGTATTAATCTAAAAAAATGAAAGATTATTTTTCGTGGACTAGCCCCAATCTAGAACTACAGGAAACCCAAAAATGCGGCAAGGGAGTTTTTGCAAAAGAAAATATTTCACAAGGGGAAAAAGTTGCAATATTTGGGGGATACATAATGCATAACGATGAGATGTTGTCATTGCCAAGAAGCATTAATGATAATTGTGTTAATGTAACTGAAGAATTCGTGCTGGGGGTGAGAAATGAGTCGGAATTAGAATTAGCAAGTTTTTTTAATCATAGTTGCGATCCGAATGCTGGGATGAAAGGGCAAATATTTTTGGTTGCGATGAGGGATATAAAAAAAGGCGAGGAAATAACGTTTGATTATGCGATGACTTTGTGTCGATCAACAAAAGCGATGCCATATATAATGCATTGTCGCTGTGGATCGGTAAATTGTCGAAAAATTATCACTGATAAAGATTGGGAGAACGCTGATTTGCAAGAAAAATATGAAGGGTATTTCCAATTTTATGTGGAGGAAAAAATAAATAAAAATAAAAATAAAAATTATGAACTTCAATCTAATTGAAAACAGTGCGTCTTGTTTCGCGCTAGTTAAGACATATCCACTAGACATGGTCTATTATTCGCATATCATTACAGTTATCAGTTCCCTGATGATTGGGTTTTTTGTATTTATAAAAAATAAGAATTCCTTGATGAGTAGGATTTTGTTTTTAATGTCGGTCGTTTTTGCTTTTTGGATATTATTCAGTTTAATTACCTGGACCAGCTACAGCAGCATGATTATCATGTTCGTGTGGTACTTTTTTGGAATTTTGACGGGACTATTATTCATTCTGAGTTTTTACTTAACTAACGTTTTTATAACTAAAGAGGATGTCAGTTTTTCAAAAAAAGCTATCCTCGGAACATTGTTTTTGCCGTTGATTTTATTAACTCCAACTAGATTTAATTTAGTAAATTTTAGTAATGTTGATTGTGAGGCAGTAGAGGGAAAATTATTCACAGATTATTATTATTATTTTGGCTTGTTTATAAGTTTATGGATTTTATGGATCATAATTTCTAAGTATAGAAAGGCTGAAAAAGAAGTAAAAAAACAGATTTTGTTTTTTGGGATAGGAGTTGAGTTATTTCTTTTTGCCTTTTTTGTGACTGGATTACTTTCAAGTTTGACGGGAGAATATACTTCAGAATTTTATGGACTATTTGGGATGGTTATATTTATGGGATTTTTGGCATATTTAATTGTTAAATACAAGGCTTTCGATATTAAATTACTTGGAACGCAGGCGTTAGTTATTGCTTCAGCCTCACTTATTGGAGCTTTATTATTTTATGTGAATGATATCGGTGGAAAAATTTTGATTGGTATAAATTTATTAATATCATTGATTTTGGGATGGTTCCTGATAAGATCGGTGAAATTGGAGGTGCAACGCAAGGAGGAATTGCAGTTGATGTCGGGCAAGTTGTCCGAGGCCAATGATCAGTTGCGCAAATTGGACAATTCCAAATCGGAATTCATTTCCATCGCCTCGCATCAGTTGCGGACGCCGCTGACCGCCATCAAGGGTTTCATTTCTTTGCTGCTGGAAGGTTCCTATGGGAAAGTTGATCCGAAACAACAGGACGTGCTGAACAAGGTGTACACTTCCAACGAACGTTTGGTCAATCTGGTGGAGGACCTGTTGAATGTGTCGCGCATGGAATCGGGGCGCATGGAATTCAAGTTCGCGCCGTGGGACGTGAATTCGATCTGCCAGGAAGTGGCTGACACGTTCATTCCGCGCGCCAAGGATCTGGGGTTGTATTTGGAATATAAAAAGACCGAAGAGCACATTCCGGAAGTGATGATCGATGGCACCAAGGTGCGGGAAGTGGTTTCCAATATGGTGGACAACGCGCTGAAATATACGCCTAAGGGCGGTGTGACCCTCAAAGTGGAGCTGGGCGAAGCTTCGCGCTACACGCCGGCCAAGAATGCGGAGGTGGAGGACAAGGGCATCGCCGGGGCGGTGGTGCGCGTCATCGTGGCCGACACGGGCATCGGCGTGCCGCAGACGGAACTGCCATATTTGTTCGCCAAATTTTCCCGCGGCAAAGACATTTCCCGCCTCAACACCGGCGGCACGGGCTTGGGGCTCTATGTTGGTCGCTCCATGATTGAAAATAATGGAGGGCGTATTTGGGCTGAGAGTGATGGCGAGGGTCAGGGTTCCCGCTTCATCATCGAAATTCCGGTGCAGCAGACAAAAGAGCTGATGGAGAGGTGGGGATAGGGAGGCAATTTTCTCCGCCAGCTGGCGGATTCAATTTTCAAAAACAAGGAAAGGTCGCAAGGCCTTTTTTGGTTTGGCTTGATTTTTGGGCTGAATTGTAGTAAAATTAGGCTATGAATACGGAAACAAAGTCTAAATTAAGGGATATATTTGCATCACATCCAGAAGTAAAACTGGCGTATCTTTTTGGTTCGCAGGTTTCTGGAGAAGTTGGTCCAATGAGTGATTTTGATTTTGCGTTCTATGCTGATGAAAGGGATGTAACAAAACTTTTTGATCTGAAATTTGTTTTAATGGATGAAATTGGGCGCTTATTGGGCACTGACAAGATTGATATTGTTGTTTTGAATACAGCGGAAAATCCCGAACTTAAGTTTGCTATAATTAACGAGGGCGAAGTTATTTTTGATAGCGAACCGTATAAATTGATAGTGGAGCCGAGAATAATGAATGAATATTTTGATTTCCGTTCCATGCTTTTGCGGCACAATCTGACCAGGACTTAATTAAATAATTTTTATCAAGATGACAAATTTTAATTTAATCGAGGATAAAATTAGCCAGACTAAAAAATATTTGAAAATCGTCGAGCGGTACAAGAAATATTCACGTGCGGAAATAGAGGATGATGTGGATGTGCGAGGAATGGTAGAGCGCTATTTGTATCTAGTTGTTCAATCGGCGATAGATTTGGCCGAAACAGCGGTATCTTATAAAAAATTTCGTAAGCCGACCACGATGAGCGAAGCCTTCAACATTTTAGAAGAAGAGCGAGTTATCGATTTGGAATTAGCAAAAAAAATGATTGCGATGGTTGGTTTCAGAAATGTGATGGCGCATGATTATGAAAAAATAGATTATGCCATTGTCTATGATGTGCTGAAAAATAGATTGGGTGATGTTGAAAGTTTTTTGGAGGTAATTGCCGGATTGTAAACAAAAAAATCAGAAAGCTCCAATTCAAAAATGGGGCTTTTTATTTAAACCTATGCAACAAAAAAGAAAAATTTTAGTCATTGGTGGCAGTGGTTTTCTGGGCGCTAAATTTTTGGAATTGGCTCCGAAAAACTTTGATGTTCACTCGACATACCTAACCAAGAAAACCAATATCAGAAACATCAACGAATATAAAATTGATCTGCTGGATAATTCAGCTATCCTTAAGCTAATTGATGAAGTTGATCCGCAAATAATTTTTCACACAGCTAAGGTAAAATTTTTTGACGAAAATCCTGAGGAAAATAAAAAAAGTATTGAGGCATTGGCGCGGGTCTCAAAACGAAAAGGAATCAAATTATTTTTTGTTTCAACGGACGCAGTTTTTGATGGTGAAAAAGGCAATTATGTGGAAAAGGATGAATTGAATCCACTCGGTGCCTATGGGATTAGCAAAAAATTAGCTGAAGAGGTAATTCGGAATGCTACTGATGATTTTGCTATTATTAGGACCAGCTATATCTATGGGAAAAATATTTTCGGATATGACAAGAGAACCAGAGAACTTTTGAATGAGTTGAAGTTAGGCAAAAATGTTTTTCGCTTCGATGATTTATTCAGATCAATTACCCTCGTAAATGATTTGGCTGAGGCTTGTTGGAAGTTGATTGAAACTGATTTTAAAGGAATGATCCATATCGCCGGAGAAAAAGAAAGTATGTTTGATTTCTCGAAAAATATTGCTCAAGCATTCGACTTGGATGAAAGTTTTATTTTTCCAAACTCATACAAAGAAACCGGAAAAATTTTTACGCCGGACACATCCCTAAATATAAATATGGCAAGGAGATTAATAAAGTTTAATCCGAATAAAATCGGCAGAAGCTCGTTTGTTTGATAGGATATCTGTTCGATGATTGAAAACAACGGCGGCCGCACCCCGGTAGCAAAGTCGAGGCGACTTGCTACGGGGCAGGTCTGGGTGGAATCCGACGGTGAAGGCCCCAGTAGCAAAGTCGAGACGACTTGCTACGGGGTAAACCAAGGTTCACGCTTCATTATTGAAATCCCGGTGCAGCAGACAAAGGAGTTGATGGAGCGGTGGGGGTAGAGTCGGGAATTTTGAATTTTGAAACAGCAGGGGCTCTCGAAAGGGAGCTTTTGAGTTATCCACAGAGCAGGCTATTGTAAGGTTGCACAAATAGTGATATAATATCACTATAATAACTAAGCAAATAAAATGACAAAGAAAAAACAATCTAACAAAAAAGCAATTGCGATTTTTGAAGGAAAGGAAATTCGTCGTCACTGGGATGGCGAAAAGGAGCTTTGGTATTTTTCAGTTTCTGATGTTATTGCTGTCTTGACTAAAAGTGTTGATCCTGTGTCATATTGGCGGAAGCTTAAAGAGAGGCTGCTCAAGGAAGGTGGAAATGAAACCGTGACAAAATGTCACGGTTTAAAAATGATTGCTCCAGACGGGAAAATGCGAATTACTGACGCAGTTGATACGGAAACTATGCTGCGTCTTGTTCAATCCATCCCGTCGCCTAATGCCGAGCCGTTCAAGCTTTGGCTCGCTAGTGTGGGCTATGAAAGACTGGAAGAAACGGCTGATCCGGAATTGGCGATCAACCGCGCCCTCAAAACCTATCTGCAAAAAGGTTACAGCTCGGCCTGGGTGAATCAAAGATTGAAAAGCATCGAAATCCGCAAAAATTTGACCGATGAGTGGGAGAAGCGGGGCGCAAAAGAAGGTCTGGAGTTTGCTATTTTGACCAATGAAATTACACAAGCCTGGGCGGGAATGACGGCCAGAGAATACAAGGAATTGAAAAATATCAAAAAAGAAAACCTGCGCGACAATATGACCAACTTGGAATTGGTGCTGAATATGCTG
>JBAZBJ010000008.1:0-60473 GCA_041671525.1 Parcubacteria group bacterium | reverse complement strand
AGAAAGGCGCGGCCGGTGGAGCTTGGAAGATATCATTATTGCAGGCCTATGACAGGGTAAGTAATTTTAAAAATTATTCCTACGATGATTTGAAGGCGATAGGCGCGACGGGATTGGATGTTATGAATAAAAGCAATGTGGGAGACATGGCCGCCCCCAAACTAACCGCATTTTCTTTAACTCCGAAAACATTTGACACTACGAATTCAGATCAAACAGTGACGATTAATTTTACGATGAGCGATGATATTTCAGGTGTGTGTTTGCCGGCCAATACGCCAGGCGGCGGTGGATGCACTGGTCCACAAACGCAGGCAACTATACAAAGCGTTTCTGCTCCAGATCAATACGTTCACTTTTATGACATTAAAAAAGTTTCTGGTGACAAATATGTCGCTACCGCTGTAATTAAGAAAGGCGCGGCCGGTGGAGCTTGGAAGATATCATTATTGCAGGCCTATGACAGGGTAAGTAATTTTAAAAATTATTCCTACGATGATTTGAAGGCGATAGGCGCGACGGGATTGGATGTTATGAACACGGCGAAATAGTTTTTATTCTGGTCAAAAAAAGCTCGGCAGGTGCCGGGCTTTTATTTTCTCTGGTCATTTAAAAGCTCGAATAAGGTTAGGCACCTGTTTTTTATTGACCAAATGACTCAAAAACGCTAAGATAAAGTACTATGAAAAAAGTGGAACTGCTGGCTCCGGCCGGGAATTTGGAAAAATTGAAGTATGCCATTGCTTATGGCGCGGACGCGGTGTATGCCGGGGTGCCGGATTTTTCGTTGCGGGTGCGGATCAATAATTTCAATCGCGAAACAATCAAGGAGGCGGTGGAATATGTGCACCAACATAAGAAGAAAATATATATCACACTCAACATCTACGCGCACAACCGCCATCTGGTGGAAGTGGAAAAACATCTGAAGTTTTTGCAGACTTTGAACATTGATGGCGTGATTGTGAGTGATCCCGGCATTATCATGTTGGTGAAAAAGCATCTGCCCAAAGTGGACATTCATTTGTCCACTCAGGCCAACGCAACCAATTGGCAAGCGGTTAAATTCTGGCAAAACCAAGGTGTTTCGCGAGTAATTCTGGCACGCGAAGTGACGTTGGAAGAGATCAAAGAAATTCGCAAAAAAGTACCCAAGATGGAATTGGAATATTTTGTCCACGGTGCGATGTGTATGTCTTATTCCGGCCGGTGCATTTTGAGTAAATGGATGACCGGCCGCAGCGCGAATCTGGGGGACTGCACGCAGCCGTGTCGTTGGAAGTATGAAAAATCAGAACGCGTGTGCGAGACCAGCATTATTGATGACAAAAAAAGATTCAAGATTGATATGGAAGAAGATCAGCACGGCACGTATTTTCTCAACAGCTATGACATGAACATGTTGGCCTATGTCGATCAGTTGATCGCGGCCGGGGTGGATTCGCTGAAGATCGAAGGCCGTGCCAAGAGTGTCTATTATTTGTCAACTGTTGTAAAGGCCTACCGAAAGGCGATTGACGTCAGTAAAGATAAGAAAAAATTTAAATTAGCCGTAAAAGAAGGTCAGAAAGAGTTGAACAATCTGGTGCATCGCGGCTACTGGACGGGCTTCCTTTTAGGTGACGAACCGCCGCACAATGTGCACGCGGATAATTTTAAAAGTAATGTTAAATTTGTCGGGGAGATCGAAGGAAGCAAGAATGGACTCAGCATCGTGTATGTCCACAACGAAATTTTCCAGAAGGATAAGTTGGAAGTGATCACGCCGGAAAAAACCTTTTCCGTCAAGATTAAAAAGATCTATAATCACAAAATGGAAGCAGTGCAAGAAGCGCATGGGGGACATGATAAACGATATTATTTTAAATTTGATAAAATTTTATCCGAGCAGGATTTGTTGCGAGTAAAAATGCAGTAGTTTGATTTTTCGTGTCTGCCAAATTTAGGCATATGCGTAAAAATGGCAGACATAGAAAAAATAATTTGCGCTTGTAGCTCAGTGGATAGAGCGTCCGGTTCCGGTCCGGGAGGCCGCAGGTCCGATTCCTGCCAAGCGCACAGTGGAAGGAGCAAGTTTGATTTTTTCGGAATCTCAAGTATAATAGATTTAGGCAGCGTTGATGGGGGTTTGGCTCCCCTGAGCTGAAACAAACGAAAAGATGCCTTTGCCCTGGCAAAGGAACTCAGGTGGAACCGCGGGTTTTGAAGCTCGTCCTGAACACGTAATTTTTTATGTGTTTAGGATGAGCTTTTTTGTTACTCTCTACGAATTACGAATCGATACGAATGTACGAATTAGGCATTATTAATGCAATTTTTAATCAATTTAGTAGTATAAAACATATGGCAAAGAAAACCGAAGAAAATGTCTTAATGGAAAAGATCGTTTCTTTTTGCAAAAGAAGAGGTTTTGTTTTCCCCACGTCAGAAATTTATGGTGGTTTTGCTAATTCCTACAGTTATGGCCCATATGGAGCAGAACTGAAGAATAACATCAAGAAGATGTGGTGGAGGAAGTTTGTCCAAAAGCGCCCGGATATCGTGGGGATGGACGGACCAATTATACTGAATTCTAAAACATGGGAAGCTTCGGGTCACACGCAAGGATTTAATGACGCCTTGGTAGACTGCAAAAAATGTAAAAAAAGATTTCGAGCTGATCATGTTGTGAAGGAATTGACCGGGGAAGATATGGAAGGAGAGTTGGAAAAGATGACCAAGGCCTTGCAGGCTGGACTAAAATGTCCAGAATGCGGTGCATCTGATTGGACAGAAGCGAGGAATATGAGCCAGATGTTCAAGACTGAAATGAATGGTATCGAAGGGCCTGTATATTTGCGACCGGAAACTGCCGGAGCGATTTTTTCAGATTACAAGAATGTGATTGATTCGATGCGGGTGAAAGTGCCATTTGGGATTGCTCAGATCGGCAAAGCCTTCCGCAATGAGATTGTGGCGCGCAACTTTATTTTTCGCATCCGGGAATTTGAACAGATGGAAATTGAATATTTCATCAAGCCGGAAGAAAATTGGGAGCCGTTGTTTGACGGTTGGCTGGATGAACAAGAAGATTTCGCGCTGTCACTGGGAGCAAAAAAAGAAAACTTGCGACGCTATGAACATCCCAAGGCCAAACTTTCGCATTATTCCAAGAAGACGATCGATATTGAATATGAATTCCCTTTTGGTTTTGGCGAATTGTTTGGATTGGCGCATCGCGGCAATTTTGATCTGACGCAGCATGCGAAATTCTCTGGAGAAAAATTGGATTATTTTGATTCAGTGACCAATGAGCGCTATGTGCCCCATGTTTTGGAGCCAACCGTTGGCCTGGATCGGTTGATCTTGACCGCGATTTGCGCCGGCTATACTGAAGAAAAAATGGAAGACGGAGAAGAGCGCATCGTCATGAAATTTCCGAGCGCTGTGGCGCCAATCAAGGTGGCGGTTTTCCCATTGATGAAAAACAAACCGGAGTTGGTGGCCAAGGCCAAAGAAATTTTTGCAAGCTTGAGTGAAAATTGGATGTGCGAATTTGATGACAACGGCAACGTCGGCAAGCGCTATCGCCGTCAAGACGAAATCGGCACGCCATTTTGCGTGACGGTGGACTTTGAAACCTTGGACGACGGCGCCGTCACCGTGCGCGACCGCGACACGATGCAGCAGGAACGGATCAAAATCGCGGAGCTGGAAAAATACTTGAGCGAAAAACTGAAATAATTAATTTATTCTAATAAAACTATGAACATCCAAGAAATCTATAAACTAGCGATTGAACTCGGAATCAAGAATGATTTTCGACCGAAAACGCAAATAGAAAAAAACCTCAAAAGACTCAAAGAGAAATACGAAAAAATGAGTAATGAAGAAAAGGAATTGTTCGACAAAGAAAGATTGAACAATCCTTTCATTGATTCGCGCATTCATTTCGATGCGGGTGTAAAAAACGTGAAGCGCGTCTTGGCGGGCATCGATATTGATGCGGCTGAACTGATGATTGCGACCTATGGTAACAATCATAATCCCAAGGAAAAAATTGATTTGGTTATCGCGCATCATCCGATCGGCAAGGCTTTGGCTGATTTGCACGACGTGATGCATCTGCAGGCGGATGTGCTGGCGCAATATGGCGTGCCGATCAATGTGGCGGAAGGACTGTTGAAAATCAGGATCGGTGAAGTGACGCGCGGAGTGAATCCAAGTAACCATTTCAAAACTGTTGACGCGGCTGAGCGTTTGAATTTGAGCTTGATGAATGTACACACGCCGGCAGATAATATGGTAGCAAAGTTTTTGGATGAAAAGTTTAAAAAGGACAAACCGGAATATGTTTCTGACATTTTGAAATCACTTTTGGAAATTCCGGAATATCGAGAAGCGGCCAGGCGGGGAGCGGGTCCGACATTGTTCTCCGGTTCGCCAGAAAATCGGGTAGGGAAGATTGCCCTCACGGAACTGACCGGAGGCACCGAAGGTAGCAAGGACATCTATTCCAAGCTGGCGCAAGCTGGTGTGGGCACGATCATTGCCATGCACCAAAGCGAAGAGCACAAGAAAGCAGCAGAGAAGGCACATATCAACGTAGTGATTGCTGGACATATTTCTTCCGATAATGTTGGTATGAATCTGTTTTTAGATGAATTGGAAAAGAAAGGCATTGAAATCGTGCCATGCTCCGGGCTAACTCGCGTCAGTCGCAATAAGAAAAAATAGTTATGAAGTATAAAAAAACAACTCTCAAAAACGGCTTGCGGATTCTGACTGTGCCGATGAAGGACACCCAGACAGCCACGGTGGCGGTGATGGTGGGCGTAGGGTCGCGTTATGAGAAAGGGCGGGAAGCCGGACTCTCACATTTCATTGAGCACATGATGTTTAAAGGGACAACAAAACGTCCGACGACACTTTCCATTTCCGAGGAACTGGATGCGATCGGTGGAGAATTTAATGCCTTTACTTCCAAAGATGTGACGATGTATTATGCCAAAGCTGATGCCAAACATTTTGCGACTGCACTCGATGTGATTTCGGACATGTATCTGAATTCAAAGATGGAGGCAGAGGAAATTGAAAGGGAAAAAGGGACAATCATTCAAGAACTGAACATGTATGAAGACACGCCGATGCGGACAGTCGGAGATCTTTTTGAGGGGTTGTTATACCCGGATAACGCAATAGGTTTGGACATTGTGGGCAATAAAAAAACCATCCAGGCATTCAAGCAAAAAGATTTCTTGGATTATATGCGCAGATTTTATGTGGCTAATGACACAGTCGTTTGTGTGGCGGGGAAAATTGAGGAGAAGAAAATAATTCAGCAGATCAAAGAAGCTTTTGTCGTGATGAAAAAGGGTCAGAAACCGCACGCGGAAAAAGTTGTGGAAAATCAAAAAACTCCCAAAGTAAAAATCAGATTTAAAAAAACCGATCAGACACATTTGATCATCGGCAATCGCGCCTACGCGGAAAATCACAAAGACCGCTTTGTTCTATCGTTGCTTGCGATCATTTTGGGCGGGAACATGAGCAGCCGACTTTTTATCGAGGTGCGTGAACGCCGGGGATTGGCGTATCGGGTGCATACGGATATTGAAAATTACAAAGAATGCGGTTACGTCGCGACTCAAGCTGGTGTGGAACACAAAAATTTGGAAGAGGCGCTCAAGGTCATTCTGGGGGAGTATAAAAAAATCGCGACCCAAAAAGTTTCAGAAAAGGAATTGCAAAAAGCCAAAGACTATATCAAGGGTCGGGGAGTGATGGGCTTTGAAGCTTCAGATGAAGTGGCCATGTTCTTTATCGGCCAAGAGCTGAAAAAGAAAAAAATTATGACCTTGGAAGAAATTTTTGCCAAAATTGACAAAGTGACAGCGGAGGATATCTTGCGGGTCGCCAAAGATATTTTCAAAAACAAGACGCTCAACCTAGCGGTGATCGGTCCACACAAAAACGCGAAAAAATTGGAAAAAATACTGAAGATATAATTCATCTAAACAACGCCTATGTTAAGCAGACAAACAATCGACATTTCCACGGGTATAATTTTTCGTACCGTCCTGATTTTGATCGGGTTGTGGTTCGTGTATTTTGTGCGCGACATTTTGGCGTTGCTTTTCATCGCCATCATCCTGGTGGCGGCGATGGATCCGATCGTGTATCGCTTGCATCGACGCAAAATTCCGCGCACGGTCGGTGTATCGATTGTCTATTCTTGTATGTTTGCGGTTGTCGGTTTGATTGTGTCTTTTCTCGTGCCGCCGCTGGTCGCGCAATTCCAAGATTTTTCACAAAGATTGCCGTCCATTGCGAGCAGTTTGGAAAATTCTTTTCAGGGCATCAATACTTTTTTCCAGGCGCAGCACATCGCCCTGACCACTCAAGAGTTGCTGACAGAAATCAGCAGTCAGCTGGCGACTTCTACCGCGGATATTTTTTCAGCTACCGTCGGGGTCTTTTCCGGTTTTGTTTCGGCCATCATTGTGCTGGTCATGGCTTTCTATATGGCTTCCAAG
The DNA here is from genome assembly GCA_041671525.1 of Parcubacteria group bacterium. Taxonomy (GTDB): domain Bacteria; phylum Patescibacteriota; class Minisyncoccia; order Moranbacterales; family UBA2206; genus UBA11098. Next base: position 53,958 of record JBAZBJ010000008.1, on the reverse strand, counting down.
GATGATGGGATCAAAAATTTTGTCGTTTCCATCACGCCGGATCAGCACAAACAATATGCGGGCTCGCTGGTCTTGCGCATCCAGCGAAAAATCGGCCGCTGGATGTTGGGCCAGATGCTTTTGATGTTCATCATTTTCGCGCTGGATTTTGCCGGACTGTATCTGTTGGACGTCCCCTATGCTTTGACACTGGCAATTTTTGCGGGGCTGATGGAGGTCGTGCCCTATATCGGGCCGATCGTTTCGGCCGTGCCGGCAATCCTGGTCGGCCTGTCAGTTTCTCCGCTGACCGGACTGCTGGTGGCGATTGTTTATGTGGTTGTGCAACAATTTGAAGGACACATCATCATCCCACAGGTGATGCGCAAGGCGGTGGGTCTTCATCCGATCGCGGTCATCCTGGCTTTGCTCGTCGGTCTGAAACTCGGCGGAGTCCTGGGTGCGATCCTGGCCATTCCGATCGCGACCGCCATCAGCGTCTTTGTGGGCGATCTTTTCGAAAAAGCGAAAGAGGGTTAACTTTTCTTCAATAATAAAAAGACTGCATATTGCGATGCAGTCTTTTATTTTACAAAAAGTATAATAATAGCAATAAGAGAAAAAATTATATCGTTGGCGGCGTTGCGGAGTGTCCAGGCGCGTTCGGGGGCATGGCGGGGGAATTGGTGAACCCAGGCGTGGAATCGATATATTTTTCCCAGCAATGGGATTTTAAATTTCCAATAAATCAGAGTTAGCATATCTGGGAACATTGAAGCTAGCGATCCAACCCAAATGTCAGATATTTTTTCTGGGGTCATATTTTTAAAATTAACTATCAAAAATATTGCAAGCAAGCTTAAAAAAATATCTAGTGAACTTTTCCACCAAGTATTCTTAAAGGCAACTTTGCTATCGAAACTCTCTACATATTCGCCATGACGGAAGGAATCCAAAAAATAATGCACCACTAAGGAGGTGGCGATGATGAGCCAGGTATTATCTATGCTATCACCGATGGCGGCGCCGACGAGGGCGTGAGTGGCGAGAATCATAAGTTCATTGTCATTCCGAGTGAAGCGTAGCGGAATCGAGGAATCTAATCGAGTTTGCAATTAGATCCTTCGACTTCGTCCGCGGCGGACTACGCTCAGGATGACATTTAAGGTTGATAAATTCCTTATTCTGGGCTAATATTTATCTATGGATACAAGCATATTATACATCGTAGCAACCCCGATTGGCAATTTGGGGGACATGACTTTTCGGGCGGTGGAGACGCTCAAAATGGTTGATTTGGTGGCCTGTGAGGACACGCGGGTGACCAAGAAGCTGCTGAACCACTATGGCGTTGAAACGCCAACGATCAGTTATTTTCAGCATTCAAAATTGGCGAAAATTAGCCAAATTATGGAGGTTCTAAAAAGTGGCAAGAATGTGGCACTGGTCACAGATGCCGGCACGCCGGGGGTGTCTGACCCGGGCAACAAGCTCGTGGAACAAGCACTCGTAGAACAAATCCGAGTGGTGCCGATTCCGGGGGCGGCCGGCCTCACGGCACTCATCAGCGTGGCGGGCATCGACATGCAAAAATTCGTTTTTCTCGGTTTTCCACCGCACAAGAAAGGCCGGGAGACTTTTTTTAAAGAGGTGATGGCATCAGTTGAAAAAGATTTGCCAGTCATGTTTTATGAATCCCCGCATAGGATACTTAAGGCTCTTAAATCACTTGGGTCACTGAAGATAATTGTGGGGCGTGAGCTGACAAAGATGTTTGAAGAAGTTGTCAGAGGAACAGCCGAGGAGGCACTGCAATATTTTGAAAGTCATCCGGAAAAAACAAAGGGAGAATTCGTAATCATTGTTTATTAGTATGAAAAATAAATTTTATATTACCACCACCTTGCCTTACGTAAATGCCAAGCCGCATATCGGTTTCGCATTGGAAATTATCGAGGCGGATGTGTTGGCGCGGTTTCATCGTCAGCCCGGAGATGACGTTTTTTTTAACACGGGCACGGATGAACATGGGCTCAAGATTTTTCGCAAAGCGGAGGAATTGGGGATTACAGTGCAAAAATATTGCGATGATAATGCGGCGGAATTTTCAAAACTCAAGGAAACTTTGAATTTGAGTGTGGATAATTTTATTCGCACATCTGATGAGAAGCATATTTTGGCTGCCCAGGAATTTTGGAAAAAGTGCGATGCGAGTGGCGATATCTATAAAAAAAGTTACAAGACGAAATATTGTGTCGGATGTGAATCGGAAAAAACTGACTCGGAGTTAATTGACGGTAAATGTCCGATCCACCCAAACATGGAAATCGAAATCATTGAAGAAGAAAATTATTTCTTCCGTTTTTCCAAATATCAACAAGCACTATTGGATTTGTATGAAAAAAATTCGGAATTTGTTCTGCCGAAAAAGCGACTAAATGAAATTAAGAAATTTGTGGAAGGCGGGTTGGAAGATTTTTCCATTTCACGCCTCAAAACCAAGATGCCATGGGGGATTGCAGTTCCAGGTGATGATGCTCAAGTAATGTATGTGTGGTTTGATGCTTTGGTGAATTACATTTCGGCTATCGGTTGGCCAAGCGATATAGATAAGTTTAATGCGTGGTGGCCGGTGGTGCAGATCGCTGGAAAGGATAATCTGCGTTTTCAATCAGCAATGTGGCAGGCGATGCTTTTTTCAGCGGGACTGCCGAATTCCAAACAGGTTTTTATTAATGGTTTTATTGGAGTAAATGGCCAGAAAATGAGCAAGAGTCTGGGCAATGTCATTTCGCCTTTTGAAATGGTCGAAAAGTTCGGGATTGATGGCACGCGCTACTTGATTCTGAGTTTCGGTAATTTTGGCGAAGACATAGACGTGAGTTGGGAAAAATTCACAGAAAAATTCAATGCTGATTTGGCGAACGGCTTGGGGAATCTTGTTTCGCGATTTGTTAAGTTAAGTGAAAATTTTAATTTAGAGATGGAAGTTATTGAATCAACTTCTAACCTGAGACTTTATGATAAGGAGCTAATTGAAAAAATGGAGCTTGGGCAATGCTTGAGCCTAATTTGGAGTAAAATAAGGAATCTCAATAAATATATTGAGGATAATAAGCCATGGGAACTTGTGAAATCTGATCAGAAAGAATTTTCTCATGTCATGCAGCAGCTGTATTTTGGAATATACGAAATTGCAGAAAGCTTAACCCCTTTCATGCCCGACACCGCTGAAAAAATCAAAAAAGCTCTTGAAACCAAGCAGGTCGAACCGCTTTTTCAAAGAATAAAATGACATCCCTGATGTCATCCCGGGCTTGACCCGGGATCTAATTAGATGCTGAATCAAGTTCAGCATGACAATGATATGTTGATCGACACTCATGCCCATGTAAATTTCAACGCATTCAAAGATGATGCGGAGGAAGTCATCAAACGCACGCTGGCCGCGGGCGTTTTTGTCGTGAATGTCGGGTCGCAATATTCGACGAGTGCTCGGGCAGTGGATGTGGCGCACAAATTTGATGGCGTTTTTGCCGCTATCGGTTTGCATCCGATCCAGTTGAAAGCGCAGTCAATTCAATATCAAGATAGTTTAGAATTAGATCCGCAGGAAATCAAAACTACTGGTGAGGAATTTGAATATGCCAAATATTTAGAACTAGCCAAAGATGAAAAAGTTGTGGCCATTGGGGAGGTGGGATTGGACTATCATCACTTCGAAGAAGGGGATGATGTGGAAAAATTAAAAATAAAACAAAAAGAAGTACTGAAGCAATTTATCCAGTTGGCCAATGAGGTGCAAAAACCGCTGGTGGTTCATTGTTGGGACGCCTATGATGACCTCTTTGAAATTTTGCAAAATAATCCCGTGAACAAAAAAGGTGTGATCCATAGTTTTGTTGGGAGTTATAAAACAGCGCATAAATTTATCGAGCTGGGTTACAAAATTGGTCTCAATGGCGTCATTACCTATGGCATCAGCTATGACCGGCTGATCCGGGAGGTTGCCTTGGAGAACATTGTCTTGGAAACCGATTGCCCCTACCTCACGCCCGTGCCGCACAAGGGCGAGCGCAACGAACCAGCCCATGTGCGACTGGTAGCCGAAAAAATCGCGCAAGTAAAGGAAATTACGGTGGAGGAAGTGGCGGAAATCACAACCCAAAATTCAAAAAAACTTTTCAATATTTAGACTTGCCAAAACAGACGTAGCGTGCTAAAGTGGGGTGCTGACTATTTTAGTTTGTTTGTTGGTGGTCAGGCTTGTAGCTTAATAATAAAATAAATTATTCCAGATAAGGAGGAGTGTGCAATGTCAGAGGTGGATATGTTGGATGTTTTTGAAGAGATTGTTGGGATGTCAAAAAAGCGGGGCGGACTTGCCATTGAAGAGTTGGCAGATATTATTCCAACAGACATTGATGAGACCGAAGAAATGCTGGATGTCATGAGCGAGATGGGTCTTTCAACCAGCCTGGTTGATAATGATTTATCGAATGAAGAAACGGGGGGATATGGAGAATCTGACCAAGAAGGCGTGCAAAACGACCTGGTCAATGCCTATTTTCATTCCATGGGAAAGATCACTATCCTTACCAGGGATGAAGAGGTCAGATTAGCCAAGCAGATCAAGGCCGGCCGGGAGATTATTCGGGAGGTCGTGACGCAATTTCCTCTGCATGCCTTGATTTTGCAGGTGCTTAAAGAAAACAAGAATGTGGAAAGTACCGATCAAGAGGCAGTAGAAGACGAGGATGAACTAGAAGTAAGCAAGCAATTTAGTTTTGAAGAAAAAGATCCCGATGTCAGCTTGGCAATCATGTTGTCAGTCAAGAGTCTTGGGCCGATTATGGAGGCGTTGGCAAACAGTTGGCAGGAAAAAAGCAAGGAGAAGGAAGCCGATAGGAATGCGAGCGAGGCAAAAGAAGTCATCAATTTTTATGCAGTTATCTCCGATGGGGGTAGATCGCGGTTTGCCGCAATGGAAACTGTCAGGTTAGTGGCTGCTAAAATTGAGACGGAATTTGAACGGCTGCAGCTCGCTAGTCAGGCTGAAATTAGGTGGTTAGAGGAAGGCTGGCGAAGAATAGGCAAAGCACAAATCCTGATTGAGGAAGCGTCCAATGAAATGATCGGCAGGAACCTGCGACTGGTCATAGGGATGTCTAAAAAGTATCTCGACAAGGGTTTGTCTATGTTGGATTTAATCCAGGAAGGCAACATCGGCTTGATGCGGGCTGTCAGCAAATTTGATCATGAGCGAGGTTTCAAATTTTCTACCTATGCTACCTGGTGGATTAGGCAGGCGATGATGAGAGCTTTGATCGACAAGACCAAGACTGTTCGTGTGCCGGTGCATATGATTGAATTCTACAATAAGGTTACCAAGGCCAATCACGCCTTGACACAGGAATTGGGGCGTGAACCGGACAAATGGGAGGTGGCCGAGCGATTGGACGTTCCCTGCGAAAGAGTGGAGAAAATCCTGTTGGCGATCTTGCCGACCTGGGAGCTGGATTGTCCTGTGGCCGGGAAAAAAGACGACGTTTCCGACTCATCAATCATGGATTTCGTTGCGGATAAGAACGCAACTCCGCCGGATGTCCAGTATGAGACGAGCGAAAAGACAGAGACGATACTGGATGTTCTGAGCCGCCTGACTGAAAAAGAGGCCACGGTCATCAAATTGCGTTTTGGGATCGGCGAAGAGCGAGGTCTCACTCTGGAGGAAGTTGGAAAAAGGTTGAAGTTGACGCGCGAACGCGTCAGGCAGATTGAAGAAAAAGTTCTGAGAAAGTTGCGTGGGCGGCATGATCTGCGTGAGCCATTGAAGATCTTATGGTAGTGTTTATAAAGGCTTTCGGGAGGAAATTTAACTCCCGAAAGCCTTTTTTTGCATAAAAAATTGATGGGTTGACTTTTTTAGCAAATCAAGAGAAAATATCTAAAGTGATATTTAAGCCATTTTTACAATGGAAGATAACAAAAAAAAGCCCGAAGTCGTTTGGTGGCAGCCGGCCATCGTCATGTTTTCACGGCTGTCTGGGTGGATCATCGGGCCGATTATCATCGCCCTGTTTGTGGGCAAGTGGTTGGACAAAAAATATGGCACTGACCCGTGGTTGTTTTTGGGCAGCGTCGGCATTGCGTTTGTCATTTCCACTTTTGGCATCATCATGGATGCGCGGAAAGAATTGAGACGGATAGATAGAGAAGAAAAAAGTAAGAAGGATTTTAAAAAATAAAATGTCATTCCGGGCTTGACCCGGAATCTAATGCCTTGTGGAAATAATAGGCTCCCAATTAGATCCTGAATCAAGTTCAGGATGACAGCACTTATATATATGTCAGCAAATGCAGAACAGGTGAATAGTATTGAAGTTAGTCAGGAAGTGTCTCATGAAGCGACGCTTTTTGCCGAACCGATTTTTCACGTGGGCGGTTTCACGATTACCAATTCTTTGATAAACAGTTGGCTGACTGTTTTTATTTTGGTCGTAATGTTCGTGATGATTGGGAAAAAGATCAAAAAAATTCCGAAAGGCCTGCAAAATATTTTTGAAATTGTGTTGGAAGAAGCTCTGAAATTGGCGGACAGCGTTACGGGGGATCGCAAAAAATCGGAAAAATTTTTGCCGATCACTTTGTCCTTGTTTCTGTTCATTCTGATCAACAATTGGCTGGGACTGTTGCCGGGGATGGGCACGATCGGGTTCATAGAGAGTGGAGAGCACGGAAAAGTTTTTGTCCCGCTCTTGCGGGGTGGGACAGCGGATCTCAACACGACCTTGGCGCTGGCGCTTTTTGCGGTGGTGGCCTCACATGTGCTGGGGGTGCTGGCAGTCGGGACTTGGACGCATTTCAACAAGTTTGTGAATCTGAAAGCCTTCCTGGCTATCCCTAGTAAAATTCAAAAGGATTTTTCGGTGGTGTTGGTCAATCCGATCAAAGCGTTCGTGGGCATCGTGGAAATCATCGGCGAGATCGCCAAAGTGGCTTCGCTGTCATTCCGGTTGTTTGGCAACATCTTTGCAGGTGAAGTTTTGCTGGCTTCCATGATGGCACTCTTTGCGTACTTTCTGCCGCTCCCGTTCATGTTTTTGGAAATCATTGTCGGCTTGATTCAAGCTTTGATTTTTGCTATGCTGACCTTGGTGTTTATGACAATCGCGACGAGTAAAGAAGAGCATTAGAGCTCTTTTTGTATAGTTAATTATTAATTTATGTTTGCATCGTGAGTGCTCCCCACAGAGAGAGAAAGCACGCATGATATAAGCACAAAAACAATATGGAATCCGTAATGTTGGCGAAAGCCTTGGCAATCGGACTCGGTTCAATCGGACCCGGCCTGGCCATCGGTTTCATCGGCTCAAAAGCCATGGAATCAATCGGACGCAATCCAGAAGCCGCCGGAAAAATTCTGGTGCCGATGCTTTTGGCCGCCGCGTTCGCTGAAGCCATCGCGATTTACGCGTTGGTAATCGCGTTCTCGATTAAATAGTAGTTTTCCTTAGTCCCATTTCGGTGGGGCTAAGATAAGATTATTAATTACAAAAAAATGGACGAACTAATCAAAACATTTCATATTGATACCAATCTGTTAATTGCTCAATTGGTGAATTTCACTATCGTGCTGGTGGTGCTGTATAAATTTGCCTATGGGCCCATTTTGAGGACTTTGAATGAGCGGACGAGCAAGATTGAAAAGGGGCTAAAAGATTCGGAAGAGTCTGGCAAGAAATTGGCGGAAATCATGGAGAAAGAAAAGGAAGTCATGACCGAAGCGCGCAAAGAGGCGCAAGTGATTATTGCCAAAGCGGAAGAGCAGGCCAAGAAAAGCAAAGAGGAAATTGCGGGCGAAGCCAAAGCGCAAGCGGAAAAGATCATGACGGACGCGACCAAGAAAATCGAAGAGGAAAAAAACAAAATGTTTGCTGAGGTGAAAGGTGAGATCGCCAATCTGGTGGTTTTGGCTACGGAGAAAGTTTTAAGCGAAAAGATTGACAGTGTTAAAGATAAAGAATTGATAAACAATATAATCAAGTAAATAGGGCAACCCGCCCTAAAGCTCGGCTTTTTGAGGCCCGCCTTGTGAAAAGCTCAACTTTAGAGAGGATCCGGTTGGGTTGCTGAAAAGTTGAGCTTTAGTGAGGAGCCTGGGATCCTCAGTTAAAGCCAAGCTTTAGGCATCATTTATGAAAATCACAGCCACACAATATGCTAAATCATTATACGAACTGACTGACGGAAAATCCGAGCAGGAAGTTGATGGCGTGGTTGCAAGCTTCCTGAAAGTTTTGATCAAAAATAGACATCTGAAAATCGCCAAAAAAGTCATGGCCAAATTTACGGAAATCTCCAATCAAGAACAGGGACTTGTGGAGGCAGAAGTGACGACTAGAGAAAAAATACATACTGAAGTACTTACTCAGGTACGTACTTATATAAAAAATAAATATAAAGCAAGGGAGGTAGTTATAAAAAACAAGATAGATTTAAATATCAAAGGTGGTATAGTGATCAAGGTTGGCGATGAAATTCTGGACGGGAGCATAGCGGGGCAACTGAACGGATTAAGAAAGGCATTAACAAAGTAATAAAATATTTTTTAAACATATATGAACAAAGACTACATCATCGACCAACTGAAGAAACAAATCGAAAATTTTGAGACTACAACGCAGACTGAAAAAGTCGGGACGGTCATCGAGATCGGGGACGGCGTGGCCAAGATTTCGGGACTTTCTGATTGTATGGCCAGCGAAATGTTGGAATTCTTGCCTCGCCAAAGCGAAGCGGCGGCGGGTCCGGGTGGAATTCTGGGTGTGGCTTTGAATCTGGAAGAAGGTCAGATCGGCGCCATGATTCTGGGCGATTTCACCGGCATCAAAGAAGGCGACACGGTGAAATCAACTGGCAAGATTTTGTCGATTCCGGTGGGTGAAAACATGATTGGGCGCGTGATTGATCCGTTGGGTCAGGTGATTGATGGCAAAGGTGAAGCGAAAACAGAAAAATTCTATCCGATCGAAAAAATTGCGCCGGGCGTCATCACGCGCAAATCCGTGAATCAACCAGTGCAGACCGGCATCAAAGCGATTGACTCCATGATTCCGGTGGGCCGCGGTCAGCGCGAACTGATCATCGGTGATCGTCAGACGGGAAAAACCGCCATTGCGGTGGACACCATTATCAATCAGAAAGGGCAGAACATGAAATGTATATATGTGGCGATCGGACAAAAGGAATCCAAGATTGCGCGCATCGTGGCGGAATTGGAAAAACGTGGCGCCATGAAATACACCACCATTGTGGTGTCGGGGGCTTCGGATCCAGCGGCGTTTTCCTACATTGCTCCATATTCCGGTTGTGCGCTGGCGGAATATTTCATGGACAAAGGTGAAGATGTGTTGGTGATTTATGATGATCTCTCAAAGCACGCGTGGGCCTATCGCCAAATTTCTTTGATCTTGAAGCGACCACCGGGGCGCGAAGCCTATCCGGGAGATGTTTTTTATCTGCATTCTCGTTTGTTGGAGCGATCAGCAAAACTGAATGAAAATTTTGGTGGTGGTTCGATCACGGCTTTGCCGATTATTGAAACGCAAGCGGGTGATGTGTCAGCCTACATTCCGACCAATGTGATTTCCATCACGGACGGTCAGATCTATTTGGAATCCGATCTGTTCTACAAGGGCATTCGTCCGGCGATCAATGCTGGTCTCTCTGTTTCGCGTGTAGGATCAGCTGCGCAAACCAAGGCTATGAAAAAAGTGGCGGGCAAGATTCGTCTGGACTTGGCACAGTTCCGTGAATTGGAAGCCTTCGCGCAGTTCGGTTCAGACCTGGATGAAGCGACACGCAGACAAATTGAACGTGGACGTCGCACAGTGGAAATTTTGAAACAAGGACAATATGAACCAATGGCCATGGAAAATCAAGTGGCGAGCCTCTATGCGCTGACCAATGGTCTCATGGATGACGTGCCGGTGGAAAAGTTGAAAGACTGGGAGAATGATTTTCAGAAATATCTGCAAACAAACGCCAAGGATGTGTTGACCCTGATCGCGGAGAAAAAAGAATTGTCCGACGAGGTGGTGGAGAAATTGAGCAAAGCAATCAAGGATTTTAAAGAAGTATACACGGAATAAACACGGAATGTGACAGAAAAAACACAGAAAGCGTTTCTGTGTAATTCTGTAAAATTCTGTGTAGTTCTGTGATTAAATTATGGCTGGAACTAAAGAAATTGTCAGAAGAATAAAGTCGGTGAAGAACACCGCGAAAATCACCCGCGCGATGGAGATGGTTTCGGCTGCCAAAATGAGGAAATCGATCGCGTCGGTGCTCGCGGTGCGGCCATACGCCCACACTGCCTGGAGCGTGCTGACCAATCTGTCGCAGGCTTTTGAAGAATACCAAAAGGGCCTGCTGGAAGTGCGCGAAGTGAAAAATGTGCTGGCGATTGTGATCACATCCAATCGCGGACTTTGCGGATCTTTCAATGCGCAGGTTATGAAGAAAGTGAAAGAAGAATTGGCCAATCCTGATAAGTTGAAAATAAATCGCATTGGTGCCAAAAAAATTGAATCAAAAGTTTCTAATGAAAATTTGAAGATTGATTTTGTGACCATTGGCAAAAAAGGGGAGCGTTTTATCCGCAAGATGGAAAAAGAAATCATCGCCACTTTTCCAGAATTGACATATTTGCCGAAGATGGAAGACATGGCGCCGTTGGCCAAAATTGTAATTGCTGATTATTTGGCAAAAAAATATGATAAGGTGGTGATCATCTACACGGATTATGTTTCGGCCATTAAGCAGGAAACCAAAATTCGTCAGTTGCTGCCGATTTCCAAGATTGATATTGAAAAACAAATTGCTGAGATGGATGTGTTGGGGAAAGAATTCGGACTCGACGCGCCGAAAGTCAGATATAAAGTGGAACCAAGTCCGGCCGAAGTTTTGGAATTCATCCTGCCGCGCCTGATTGAGATGCAGATGTACCACGCCATTCTGGAATCCAATGCCTCCAAAGAATCCGCGCGCATGATCGCCATGAAAAACGCGACCGAAGCGGCCGGGGAAATGGCGGATGATTTGACGTTTGTGTACAATCAGATCCGACAGATGAAGATTACACAGGAGATTGCAGAGATAAGTGCGGGCAGGGCAGCGTTGGAACAGTAATTGTCATTCCGGACCCGCCCCTGGCGGAGATCCGGAATCTAATAAGAACTTGTGGAAACACTAGGCTCCCAATTAGATCCTGAATCAAGTTCAGGATGACAATAGAAAATTGAAATTATTATTCAAAACTTAAAAGTTTGAGTTTTGATAGTTATTTTGAAAAAGAAAAAAAGCCAGGCATCAAGCTAATGATGGCTGGCAGTAGGCGAATAATAGATGATACTTAATCTATATTTGTGCGGAAAATAAAATATCCTGCAATAAACAGGGGAAGGCTGATTATGGGAAGGAGTCCGATGACATACTCCCACCACACATTGAACTGTCGATGATGATCGGCATAGGACAGCGACCAGACAAACAGCCCAATACTACAAAAAACCATTAGTAGCCCGCCTATTGCAGGAACAACCTTCTTATTCATATTAATCTCCTTTTCAAAGAAAATTTGTCCAACGATGTAGACCCTTTATTATACTCCAAACCAACTAAAAAGTCAATAGTTGAACCCTAATCATTGAATATTAGCCTATTTGAGCCAATATTTAGCGATTAAGATTTAAGCTCCTACAAATTTACAAATCAAATACAAATATACAAATGTGAGACAAATTTCGCATACGGTATTTGTAAATTTGTAAAAGATTTGTACATTTGTAGGTGAATTAACTCAATTAAAATCTCAAATAATATGAAGAACGTAGGAAAAATCAACCAAGTTATCGGGCCGGTCGTGGATGTGGAATTCGTGGGCGAGCTGCCAAGAATTTATGACGCGCTGGAAATCAAGTTGGAGAACGGCGAAAAGCTCGTGCTGGAAACCGCGCAGCATTTGGGCGGGAACAAGGTGCGAACCGTTTCCATGGGCTCAACCGACGGTTTGCGTCGCGGGATGGAAGTGATTGGGACCGGTGCGCCGATTTCGGTGCCGGTGGGACAGGGAACATTGGGGCGCATGTTTAATCTTTTGGGCGAGCCAATTGATGGGATTGCCGACGCGATCAAATCAGAAAGAAAAGACCCGATCCATCGCGAAGCGCCAAGCTTTGCGGAACAATCCACACAAGCGGAAATTTTGGAAACCGGCATCAAGGTGGTGGATCTGATTTGTCCGTTCGTGAAAGGTGGCAAAGTTGGTTTGTTTGGTGGCGCCGGCGTGGGAAAGACAGTGGTGATCCAAGAATTGATTCGCAACATCGCGCAGGAACACGGCGGCTATTCAATTTTTGCGGGTGTGGGAGAACGCACGCGTGAAGGCAATGACCTGTATCACGAAATGAAAGAATCCGGAGTGTTGGACAAAACAGCCTTGGTGTTTGGTCAGATGAATGAACCACCGGGAGCACGTCAACGTGTGGCTTTGTCTGCTTTGACGATGGCCGAATATTTCCGGGACACCGAAGGGCGTGACGTGCTGCTGTTTGTGGATAATATTTTCCGTTTCACGCAGGCTGGTTCGGAAGTGTCGGCTTTGCTTGGACGCATTCCATCAGCGGTGGGTTACCAACCAACTCTGGCGGAAGAAATGGGACGCCTGCAGGAACGCATCACCTCCACCAAAAAAGGTTCGATTACTTCCGTGCAAGCCGTTTATGTGCCAGCCGACGATTTGACCGACCCTGCTCCAGCCACGACTTTTGGTCATTTGGATTCGACCGTGGTGCTGTCGCGTGGGCTTTCCGAACTCGGCATTTATCCGGCGGTGGATCCATTGGATTCCAGTTCTACCATTTTGGATCCGAAAATTGTGGGTGAAGAACACTACGCGGTGGCGCGGGGCGTGCAGAAAGTTTTGCAGCGTTACAAAGATTTGCAGGACATCATCGCGATTCTCGGTATGGAAGAATTGTCAGATGAAGACAAAGTGACCGTGGCACGAGCCAGAAAGATTCAGAAATTTTTGTCCCAACCATTTTTTGTGGCCGAACAATTTACCGGTACTCCGGGAAAATATGTGAAACTGGCTGACACCATCAAGGGTTTCAAGATGATTTTGGACGGCGAATATGATAGCGTGGCCGAACAGGAATTCTATATGAAAGGATCGATTGACGAACTAAAAAAGTAAATAATGTGTCATTCCGAGCTTGTCGAGGAATCTAATTTAATTAGATCCTTCGACTTCGTCCGCGGCGGACTTCGCTCAGGATGACAGAATAGTTATGGTAAATAAAATAAAATTCAAGATTGTCACCCCGGAACGCACCGTTTTTGAAGACGAAGTTGATCAAGCGACTTTGCCGGTTTCCAACGGGGAAGTGACCATTCTGCCAAATCACAGAGATTACATCGCGTCTATAAAAGCGGGAGAAATCATGCTGAAAAAAGATGGCAAGGATATTTTGCTGGCGACAGCCGGTGGTTTTTTGGAATTTGCGACCAACAGTCTGGTCGTGCTGGCGGACAAGGCCGAACGCGCCGAAGAGATTGATCTGCTCCGAGCGGAAGAAGCCAGAGTGCGCGCGGAAAAGTTGAAAGACGAAACAATTTCCATGGACGAAATGGAATATGCCAAAATCGCGGCCTTGGTGGAAAAAGAAGCGGCGCGGGTCAAGGTGGCACGGAAGCATCGAACCAAGGGCGGAATGCACATTAATTAGTGAAAATATTAAAAAGACGGGTCGCCAGATTCGCCTTTTTTGTTTTTGTCAGTCAGTGGTATAATAAAAGAAATAATTGGTTAAAAAATAAAATATGAATAAAAAAATAATCATCGGTGGAGTGTTGGTCGTTGTCTTGCTGGCGGTTTTGACGGTCTTAAACACGGGTAAAATAGGAACGCAAAAAAGGCTGAGCGGCAGTGATAATTTTTCCGGCGGTATGGTGGTGCCGGGTTCGACCGGTTTGCCAGGCGGATCGATTTCGATGGGACTTCCGATGACAAAGAATGACGCGGCAGTTCGGGAGAGCGCAGTGGCGCCGATAGCGGTCGACAATGTCGGCTCTGACATCACGGATAAAAAAGTCATCAAGAATGGAGACCTGACCTTGAAGGTGAATAGCGTTGATAAAGCTGCTGAAAATATTTCCAAAATCTCCAAGGATAATGGCGGAGATGTGTTTTCTTCCAATGTGTACAATTACAACAATATCAAAAGCGGAACGGTCATGGTTAAAGTGCCAGTCGCCAACTTTGGGAAAACTTTCAGCGAGATCAAAAAAGTGGCAGCATTAGTTGTTCAGGAATCGACCAGCGGGCAAGACGTGACGGAACAATTCACTGATCTGCAAGCCCAACTGAAAAACAAACAAGCAGAGGAGCAGCAATTTTTGCAGATCATGAATCAGGCGCAAAAGATTCAGGATATTTTGGACGTGACGCAGCAGTTGTCGCGCGTGCGCGGGGAGATTGAGCAGTTGCAGGGACAGTTGAAATTTTTGAATTCACAGACCGACATGGCGAGCATCTCAGTCAATCTTTCGGAAGATTCCAGTATTACTATTACTGACTCGTGGCGGCCATGGCAGGTGGTGAAAGACGCGGTCAATTCTTTGGTCAAAAAAGGTCAGGGCTTCATCGACTTCACAATTGTGTTGATTGTCACTGTCATCCCGGTGGCGATCCTCTATCTGCTGCTGGCGTATGTGATTTACGTAATCGGGAGTAAAATTTATACTAAATTCAAAAAATAACAGGAGTTTCTCGCCGAAAAAGAGCCTCAATTACATGAGGTTCTTTTTATTTGAAAAAAACAGTAAAATAGGCTAGAATTAGGGGGTAAAAGAGAACTTATGAAAAATTACGATCCAAAACAAATTGAGGCCAAATGGCAGAAAAAATGGCTTGAAACAGGCTTTTCTCGGATAGATAAAGATGATACATTCAAGGAGAAATTCTATATCCTGGATATGTTCCCGTATCCATCCGGCACGGGGCTGCATATGGGTCATACTGAAAGCTACACCGCGAGCGACGTTTTATATCGCTTCAAGAAGATGCAAGGTTTCAATGTTTTGCATCCACAGGGCTTCGATTCCTTTGGTTTGCCAGCGGAAAATTTTGCCATCAAGACTGGCGTCAAACCGCAGGAGACAACCAAGGCTAATATGGAAAACTATATCCGCCAGATGAAGTCGCTGGGCTTTGCGTATGATTTTTCTGAGCAGGCGGTCACTTCTAGTCCGGAATATTACAAATGGACCCAGTGGATTTTTGGTGAATTTTTCAAAAATAATTTAGTTTATAAAAAAACTTCCAAGACCAATTGGTGTCCGTCTTGTCAGACAGTGCTGGCTAATGAGCAGGTGATTGATGGAAGGTGTGATCGTTGCGGAACAGAAGTGGAACAAAAAGAAGTGCCGGGTTGGTTTTTCAGAATCACGGATTTTGCGGAAGAGTTGATTGACGGATTGGACAAAGTTGATTGGCCGGAATATACCAAAAAGAATCAGAAAAATTGGATCGGGAAAAGCGAAGGCGCGGAGTTTGAATTTAAAGTAAAAGATTCGCAGGAGAATGTTAAAGTATTCACGACCAGACTGGATACGGTTTTTGGCGTGACTTATGTGGTTGTGGCGCCAGAACATCCATTGGTCGCGCAACTTGTATCGCAAATCGCAAATCGCGATGAAGTTCTTGAGTATATCGAGAAAAGCAAGAACAAGACGGAATTGGATCGGATGGAGGCCAAGGAAAAATCCGGTGTCGAATTGCAAGGAATCAAGGCGGTAAATCCCTTCACCCAAGAAAGCGTGCCGGTATACGTGGCTGATTATGTTTTGGGAAATTATGGCACCGGCGCGGTGATGGCGGTGCCGGCACATGATGAACGCGATTTTGAGTTTTCTAAAAAATATAATTTATCGCTTAAAAAATCAATTGATTCAGTAAAAAGTTACATTGTGACGATAAAGAGCTCGCTATCGGACAAGTTTTATGAGGAAGTTACAAAATTTGCTCTAATAGTTGAGATTGATGGATTGATGCATATTTATACCGAAGAAGTGGACAAGGTTTTTGATTTGGCTGAAAACTTTTTTGTTGGTGACCTTTGGTATATTCATAGTGAGGGGTTAATTAAAAAAATATTATTCCACACAAAAAATGAAAATAAACGATTTGATTGGAGCAGTGACGAGGGGAATAAATTAGCCTATCAGTATGGCTTAACCGCTGGCGTTAAAGAAGAGCAATTAGATTGGAAGGGTGCGTATGAAGCGACTCCGGAGGATGGAATATTGATAAATTCTGAAAACTACTCAGGCTTAAGTTCAAGGGAAGCCCGCGAAAAAATGATCCAATGGCTGGAGAAGGAAGGATTGGGCAAGAAAGTGGTAAACTACCGTTTGCGTGATTGGTCAATTTCGAGGCAACGGTATTGGGGTTGTCCGATTCCGATCGTGTATTCACCGGAAGGGAAGGCACATCTGGTTCCGGAAGAGCATCTGCCTTGGACCTTGCCGGAGGATGTGGATTTTCACCCAACCGGAGTTTCGCCGTTGGCCAAATCAGTTGAACTGAAAAAACGGACGGAGGAAATTTTTGGTTCCGGCTGGACAGCGGAATATGACACCATGGATACCTTTGTGGATTCAGCCTGGTATTTTTTGCGCTATCCTGATCCGCACAACAGCGAAAAATTCTGCGGGACCGACCGGTTGAAGAAATGGTTGCCAGTGGATTTGTACATTGGTGGCGCGGAACATACGTACATGCATCTGTTGTTCGCGCGATTTTTCACCAAAGCCATGCATCGGATTGGTATTTTGGATTTTGATGAACCGTTTTTGAAATTGCGCCATCAAGGCATGGTTTTGGACAAAGAAGGCAAAAAGATGTCTAAATCCAAGGGTAATGTCATTAACCCGGATGATATGGTGGAAAAATTTAGCGCGGATGCGGTCAGGACATATATGCTTTTTGCGGCGCCGCTGGAAGACGCTGTCATGTGGAACGAAAACAATATTGTGGGCGTGCACCGATTTTTGGGCAAGGTTTGGAAGTTGCAAGGAAAAATAAGCGAACAAACTGGAAGCAATATTACAGGCTTGCTTCATAAAACTATTAAAAAAGTGACTGAGGATATCAATGAGCTGCGCTTTAATACGGCGATTTCGGCCATGATGATTTTGGTGAATGAGGCGGAAAAAAGCGATATAACTAAATCCAGCTATAATTCATTGCTGCAAATTTTATCACCATTCGCGCCGCACATTGCGGAAGAGCTGTGGGAAAAACTTGGACATGAAAAGTCGATATTTTTATCAGAGTGGCCGCAGTACGATCCGGAAATGATCAAGGACGAAATGATTCAATTGGTGGTGCAGGTCAATGGCAAAGTGCGCGACACGCTTGAGGCGAGCGTTGATATCTCGGAAAATGATGCGAAAGAGCTGGCCATGCAAAGCGAGAAAGTGAAAAATTTTACCACTGGCAAAGAAATTAAAAAAGTTATTTTTGTACCGAAGAAGCTGATTAATATCGTGATCTAAATTTATGCAAGTAGTAATTTTGGCCTCCGGCAAGGGGAAGCGCATGGGCGATCTGACCAAGACCACGCCCAAGCCGATGTTGAAAATCAAGGGCAAGCCTATTTTGGAGCACAAGCTCAATGCTTTGCCCAAAGAAATCACAGAAATTATTCTTGTGATTGGTTATCGCGGCGAGCAAATTATGAATCATTTCAAAAATTCTTTTAATAATAAAAAAATTACTTATATTTTTAGGTCTTCTCAGGTAGGCGTAGATGGAACTGCGAAATCTTTGCACGCAGCTAAAAGTTTCTTGGGGGATAAATTTTTAGTCATGATGGGTGACGACTTCTATCATAAAAAAGATATAAAAAATATTTTAAAGCATGAATTAGCCGTGTTGGGATGTGAGGTTGATGATATAAGCCAATTTGGACTGATAAAATCCAAAGGTAGCCAACTTGTCGATATAATTGAAAAACCAAAAAAATCCGATGAAAAATTGGCCAACACAGGTCTGTATGTCCTGAATAAAAAATTTTTCGAATACGATCTTATCAAGAGCAACGCCGGAGAATATTGCATTTCTAAAGTCCTATCCTGTATGGCTGATAAACATAAAATTAAAGTTGAAAAAACCTTAAACTGGTTTCCGATTGGGAATCAGGGTGATTTGAAAAAAGCAGAGGAGCTAATCCATAAATTTGCTTGAGATATGATCAAGACGAAAAACGTTGTCACAATCGGCGGCGGGGCTGGAAGTTTCACGCTTTTGAGCGGACTAAAAAAATATCCAATCAACTTGTCCGCCATTGTCTCCATGGCGGATGATGGCGGATCAACCGGAGTGTTGCGGGATGAACTGGGGGTCTTACCGCCGGGGGACGTGCGGCAATGTTTGGTGGCGCTTTCGGATTCGACGGAAACATTGCGCGCACTCATGAACTTCCGTTTTGAAGGTGGGGGACTAAGCGGACACAACTTTGGGAATCTTTTCTTGTCAGCCCTGGAAAAAATCAAAGGCAGTTTCGCGTTGGGAGCAGAAGAGGCGGCGGAAATTCTGAATGTCAAAGGTGAAGTGATTCCGGTCAGTGAAGAGAACATGAAACTGCACATCAAGCTTAATAACAAAAAAGTTCTGGTCGGAGAAAATCATTTGGATCACAACGCTGACGTTCGGGAAAAAGGCGTGCAGAGTGTTTATCTGCAACCGAAAGTGAAGGCGTACAGAAAAGCGCTAGCAGCGATCAAAGCGGCTGATTTTATCATCATTGGTCCCGGTGACCACTTCGGGTCAATCATACCCAATCTGTTGGTCTCGGGGATTGCTGGAGCCATCAAAAAATCCAGAGCCAAGGTCATTTATAATTGTAATTTGACCAATAAGAAGGGGCAGACTGAAAAATTTGATGTCGAGCGTTATGTGGATGAGATAAACTCATATATCGGGAAAAACAGGATAGATATTGTGACAGTTAACAGCAAAAATATTCCCGCAAAACTTATTGCAAAATACGAAAAGCGCGAAGGCCGGGGGACGATTGTCGAGCTGGGAGATAGAAACGCAGAAAGAAGTTTCAAGATAGCTTTGGCCAATCTGTTGAATGATGCGCCGATCAAAAAAACCAAAGGTGATCCGGACGCGGACAGTCATTCTTTTATCCGCCACGATCCAAACAAGCTTGCGCGAGTGTTGATGGCAATTATGGAAATATCAAAACATAAAGGATAATTTTAAAATAAAAATGAAAATAATTGACGAAAGCGCCGTAAATAATAAAATCGAAGAAGCAAAAGGGCTTTTGACGCTTTCGGAATTTCGGCGAGAAGTGGGCATCCCGCTTATTTTGGCCAAGAAATTGATTGTCTGGGGCGAAATTGAAGCCGAAAAAGCGGTGGACGGAACTTTCCGCGTTGCTGCCTCTGAAGTTTTGGTCGTGCAAGATCTGATCAAAAATCCGATGACCAGGCTCAAGCTTTTCGTCAAAGCGCTGGGGCCGGGACTTATCACGGGCGCGTCCGATGATGATCCAGGTGGCATCGGAACCTATTCATCAGTCGGCGCCAAGTTTGGTTTGGCGATTTTATGGATGGCGGCCTGGCTACTGCCGATCATGCTGGCGGTGCAGGAGGCTTGTGCGCGGATCGGCATTGTGACCAACAAAGGTTTGGCCGAGGTTTTGCGGAAACATTATGGGAAAAAAGTTGTGATGGGCGCGGTGATTTTGTTGATTATTGCCAACGTGGCCAACATCGGAGCAGATCTGGGAGCAATGGCGGCTTCAATCGTTATGCTGACTCAAGTTAATTTTTATGCGGCGGTCGTATTTTTCGCGATCGTCATCATTGCGCTGGAAATTTTAGTCGGCTATCACATTTATGTGAAATTTCTCAAATGGCTGACACTTTCTGTTTTTGCGTATATTATCACCGGTTTTATAGTGCACCCGAATTGGCTGGAAGTGGTCAAAAATTCGTTTGTGCCGCAGATTTATTTCAACAAGGAATATATTTTTGCGATGGTGGCAGTTTTTGGCACCACCATCACGCCGTATCTTTTTTTCTGGCAAGCTTCGGAAGAAGTGGAAGAGTGTCACAAAGACGGTAAGTTTAAAAAAAGCTTGGTTCACGGGCGGATCGGCAAGATGCGCACTGACGTTGGTTTTGGTATGCTCCTCGCCAATGTCGTGTTCTTTTTTATCGTCCTGACCACGGCACAAGTGCTGTTTAAAAATGGTATCACGAGCATCGATTCGGCGGAACAAGCCGCGGCCGCTCTGCGACCGTTTGCGGGAGACTATGCCTTTTTCCTTTTTGCACTGGGCATCATCGGGACTGGGTTTTTGGCGATTCCAATTTTGGCCGCTTCCGGCGCCTATGCTTTGGCGGAGCTCATGAAATGGCATGAAAGTCTGGAGCTCAAATTTTCCCAGGCCAAAGGATTTTATATGGTGATTGTCGTTTCGATCATTGTCGGGTCGCTGCTCAATTTTCTCCATATCAATCCGATCGCAGCCTTGTATTATTCGGCCTTTTTGAACGGCATCATCGCGGTGCCGCTGTTGATTGTCATTATGGTGGTGGGGAATGACCCGAAAATTATGGGACAAGAAACCCATCCGGCCTGGGTCAAATTTTTTGGCTGGCTAGCGATCGTGTTTATGATTATCGCCGTGGTTGCTTCAGTGTATTTATCATTTATCAAATAAGAAAAAATTCACCCTGTTAAATAAATTTTGCCTGCCTATCGACAGGCAGGTTGGGCAAAATTAAGATTTGAGAAAAAACAGGTGAAACAGTGTGCTAAATAATAAAAATTAAAACAAGTAAGTTGTTTCTATAAGAAATAGACTCAAATCTTATTTAACAGGGTAAATGTGTGGAATCGTGGGATACATCGGCAAACAAAAAGCCGCGCCAATTATTTTGGAGGGACTCAAGCGGCTGGAATACCGTGGCTATGACAGCGCGGGGATGTCAATCATGGAAAAAGGTAAGATTGTAAATTTCAAGGCGGTCGGTAAGGTGGCGGAGTTGGAAAACAAGGTGAATGGGAAAAACATTTCCGGTACTTTGGGAATTGCGCACACGCGGTGGGCGACTCACGGCAAGCCATCGGACAAAAATTCTCATCCGCACACCGATTGCGCGCGGCAAATTCATCTGGTGCACAACGGCATCATTGAAAATTATCAGGAACTCAAAGACATGTTGATCAAGAAAAAGCATAAATTCACCTCCGAAACGGACAGTGAAGTGGTGGCGCATCTGATTGAGGAATTTTTTAAAAAACCCGCCTCGACTCGCGGAGGCTCGTCGACGCGAGGCGGGAATAATTTTAAAGAAGCGGTTTTGGAAACACTAAAATTGCTCAAGGGCACTTACGGTTTGGCCATCATCAATAAAAACGAACCCGGAAAAATTATCGTGGCGCGGATGGGCAGTCCTTTGGTGTTGGGATTGGGGCACGGCGAAAATATTATTGCCTCCGATGTGTCGGCGATTGTGCGGCACACGGATCGGGTAATCTATCTGGAGGACGGTGAAATTGCGGTCGTGGAAGCGGAAAATTATGAAATCACGACCATCAAAAACAAAGCGGTCGCAAAGAAGGTGACAAAACTGGATTGGTCGGTGGAAAAGGCTGAAAAAGGCGGCTTCGAACATTTTATGCTCAAAGAAATATTTGAACAGCCGCACGCCATCGCGGATGCCATTCGGGGCAGGTTGGTCGCCAAAGAGGGGATGGCCAAGCTGGGCGGGTTGCGCGACGTGGCGGATCGCTTGCGGAGCATTGAGAAGATTGTAATCGTGAGCTGTGGTACATCCTACCACGCGGGGCTGGTCGGTGAATATATGCTGGAGGAATATGCCGGCATTCCGGTGGAAGTGGAATATGCTTCGGAATTTCGCTATCGCAAGCCGCTGCTTTCCAAAAACACGGCCGTGATTGCCATTTCACAATCCGGAGAAACCGCGGACACGTTGGCGGCGATTCGTGAGGCCAAAGAAAAAGGCGCGTTGGCATTGGGCATCGTGAATACGGTCGGCTCGACGATTGCGCGCGAAACCGACGCGGGCGTGTATAATCATGCCGGGCCGGAAATTGGCGTGGCCTCAACCAAGGCTTTCTCGTCACAGCTGTCCATTTTTGTCTTGCTGACTTTGATGCTGGGTCGGCAAAGAGAGATGTCGCTCACGATGGGCAAAAGAATTGCGGACGAGATGAACAGGATCCCGCGCCTCATTGAAGAAATTTTGCAGCAAAAAAACATCATCAAGAAGATTGCGAAAAAATACGTCGATTACAAAGACATTTTGTACATGGGGCGAAAATATAATTTTCCTATCGCCCTGGAAGGTGCTCTGAAAATCAAAGAAATTTCCTATGTGCACGCGGAGGGCTATCCGTCCGGCGAGATGAAGCACGGTCCAATCGCGCTAATCGACAAAAATTTCCCTTCAATTTTCATCGCTCCCAAAGATTCCGTGTATGAAAAAAATCTTTCCGGCATGCAGGAGATCAAAGCGCGCGGCGGGCGCATCATCGCCATCGCGACCACTGGCGACAAACACATTCAAAAGCTGGCGGACGATGTGATTTACATCCCGAAAACTTTGGAAATGCTCACACCACTTTTGTCAGTCATCCCGCTGCAGCTTTTTGCCTACTATGTCGGCGTTGGCAGGGGGCTCGACGTCGACAAGCCAAGGAATTTGGCAAAAAGTGTGACGGTGGAATAACCAGCGTTCCACTTTTCTTTTCCACAATTTACTCTCCTTACTTTCTTTGTCCGTCAAAGAAAGTAACAAAGAAACTCTCGAGCAGGCGAAATATGCCAACAAATTTTCGACTTTCTCACTAAAATTTTTGGTTGCCCCGCGGCGGACCTAAAAATTTCTTAACGTTCCAAAGTCTCAATTTGTAGTGTCATATTTCACACGCTCGAACTAATCGCGATTTTTTCAGCCTACAAAATTTTCCCAAAATTCAAACGGAGTGAGCGTTAAGAAAGTTCCTTGATTCCGCCGCGGAAGCAGCCGGAACTTTTAGCTCGCGAGTGCAGAATTTTGTAGAAAATTTTGTCCGGCTGAGAGTTCTTTTTGTTACTTTTTCTTGCGGAAAGAAAAAGTAAGGAGAGCTTCCAGTTATCCACAGAAGGTTAACAATGGCTTGACAGAGGCTTTTATTCAAAGTATTATTAGGATAGTTATTTTATATCTCAACTAGTAAGCCAAGCTCAATGCTTGCTGACCGAAATGAAAGGAGTGAGAGGAAAGTTTTTCGGTGAGAAGAGCGTCGAAGGAAAAACACAGGAAAGGAGAACCTTATGAAGATGAGGCTTCTCGGAATGTTATTTCTTTTTGTGCTTGTCGGCTTGGCTTCGGAGTTTGCCGATCCGACCGAGGCAGTAATTGCAACAACTCACGCAGAGTGGGGTTGCAGTGTCGTAGCAGAACAGTCAGGCGATACGCCGCGGCTGTTGCTGGTAGACAGGGGCGCATGGGGCGGATCAAGAATTGCCGTCACTGACGCCGAAGTAACAGGAAGTTCCGTACGTACATTAAATTTACCCTCTACGATGAAAGGCGGAGTAGCTTCGGCAGGAGTCAGTGGCGCTGGCTTAGGAGGTGCGACCTATATGGCATGCACCAAGGCCACGGGCCTGACTGTCGGAAGTTCCGCAAAAACAGCCGCCAAGACTGCGGATGGAATGACCAAGAAGATGGCATTCGCTTAGGACATCGGGAAGAAAGAGGTCTTCCGGCTAAATGGTGACGCCGGCTAAGCACAGGGTACACAGGCGTGGGAGGATGTTTATCTCCCCGCCTGTTTTTATTTGATAAAATTGCTCATTTCCTATATCTTTACATATATGAACATCAACAAACTCGAAGAAAAATTGCAGGAACTGGGCCAGCCAGCCTTTCGGATGAAACAGATCCAGAAGGCGGTTTTTCAAGATGGCGTAGAGAGTTGGGACGGCGTTTCGACCATTTCAAAAGACTTACGAGAAATATTGAAAAAAAATGTTTCAATTTTATCTTTTGATGTGGAGAAAGTTTTGGAAGCGAAGGATGGACAGTCAGTGAAGGCCTTATTAAAATTAGCGGACGGAAATTTAATTGAAACAGTTTTAATTTCACCAATTCCAGACACTTGGTCGGCTTGCATTTCTTGCCAGGTGGGGTGTCCGATGGGCTGCCAATTTTGCGCGACCGGAAAGTTGGGGCTTAAACGCAATCTGACCGCCGAGGAAATCACGGATCAGGTTTTGTTTTGGAAACAGTGGCTTACTAAAACACAAAAAGACAAAGCACAAAGCACAAACAAAACACAAACAAACTACAAACCACAAACTATTTCAACCATCGTCTATATGGGTATGGGCGAACCGTTCCTAAACTGGGATAATGTTCGCGAAAGTCTGGAAAATTTAATCAATCCGGAACTGTTCGGTTTTGGGTCGCGCAGCATCTCTGTTTCTACGGCTGGCATTCCGGAGGGCATTGAAAAATTGGCGGAAGAATTTCCGCAGGTGAATCTGGCGTTGTCGCTCCATTTTGCGGATGATCAAAAACGCAGTGAAATCATGCCGATCAATCGCAAAAATAATCTGGAAGCGTTGAAAAAATCTCTGCAAAATTATTTCGCGAAAACCAAGCGCAAAGTTTTTCTGGAATATGTGATGCTGCAAGAAATCAATGACACGCGTGAAGACGCGGATAAATTGGTCAGATTTGTGAAGTCCATCGGCAAGCTGCAACTTTTGCATGTTAATCTAATCAGATACAATTCAACTGGCAGCGATTTCAAGGCTTCCTCCAAAGAGCGGACAAACACTTTCAAGGAATATCTTTTGCAAAATCACATTCCGGTCACCATCCGCAAAAGCCTGGGGGAGGAAATTCAGGGTGCTTGTGGACAATTGGCGGGAAAATAAATTTCGGCATATACTTACTGGGCAGATGAGATAGCCAAGAAATAAAAAGCGCAATGAGCAAAAGTAATTCTAAAAAATTATTAGATTCAATCAATTTTCCTCAGGATGTCAGAAATCTTTCCGAGGAAAAATTGCCACAGCTTTGCACGGAGGTGCGGAATTTTTTGATCAGTAGTGTCGCGCAGACCGGCGGCCATTTCGGCGCGAATCTGGGCGTGGTGGAACTGACGGTGGCTTTGCACCGGGCTTTTGATACGCCCCGCGACTTGTTGATCTGGGATGTTGGCCATCAGGCCTATCCGCATAAAATTTTGACCGGTCGCAAAGAGCGGATGCACACTATTCGCAAAAAAGGCGGCTTGGCGCCATTTCCTAAAAGAGAGGAAAGTGAATATGACCCGTTGAGTGTCGGTCATGCCAGCACTTCCATCAGCGCCGGCGTCGGCATGGCGTTGGCGAATCGCGGCAAAAAAAACGCCTCGCAAGTGGTGGCTGTGATTGGCGATGGCGCGTTGACTGGCGGGATGGCGTTTGAAGCACTGAATCATGCTGGTGACGTCGAAGCGGATATGCTGGTTATTTTAAATGATAACAAGATGGCAATTTCGCCAAACGTGGGCGGCATGGGAAAATATTTGACCCGACTGCTTTCTTCGCCGACGTATGTGAGTCTGCGCGAAAAAGGGCGAGAGGCTCTGAGCAGCGTCCCAAAGATTAAAAAAATTATACGCCGAGCGGAAGCCCATTCCAAGGGGCTAATCACGCCCGGTACTTTGTTTGAGGAGTTGGGTTTTGATTATTATGGTCCGATTGATGGGCATGATGTTGCGACTTTGGTGGAAGTGCTCACCAATTTAAAAAAAGTGAAAGGTCCAAGATTTTTGCATGTCATCACGAAAAAGGGGAAAGGTTATGTCCCGGCGGAAAATGACGCTTTGTCGCTACACGCAGTCAAGCCTTTTGATCCGGTGACGGGCAAACACAACGGCCGGAACAAGAACGTTGTCACTTACACGGATGTTTTTTCTGATTGGATCTGTCAGATGGCGGAAAAAGATCCGCAACTGCATGCTATCACTCCGGCCATGGGCGAAGGCTCAGGCCTGGTTGAGTTTAGTAAAAAATTTCCCAAGCGTTATCACGACGTGGGGATTGCCGAGCAGCACGCGGTCACTTTGGCGGCCGGGCTAGCTTGCGCCGGAAAAAAACCGGTCGTGTCGATTTATTCTTCATTTTTGCAACGCGCCTATGATCAAGTCATTCATGATGTGGCGCTGCCAAAATTGGACGTGCTTTTTGCCATTGATCGCGCTGGCATTGTTGGGCCGGATGGCGCCACGCACGCCGGCAGCTTTGACTTGTCTTTTCTGCGAGCCGTGCCTAATTTAGTGCTGATGGCTCCCGCCAACGAAAATGATTGTTACGCCATGTTGGAAGCGGGTTATAAATATTCTGGACCAGCAGCGGTCAGATATCCGCGCGGCGGCGGAGCCGGTGAATATGACCCAGGAAAAAGAGAAACAATTGAAATTGGAAAAGCGAAAGTTGTGCGCGAAGGAAAAGACGTGGCCATTTTGTCCTTTGGAGCATTGCTAGCTGAGTGCCGAAAAGCGGCGGAAAAAATCAACGCCACACTGGTGGACATGCGTTTTGTCAAACCATTGGATGTAGAGCTGCTCAAAAAACTGGCGCAATCACACAAATATTTCGTGACAGTGGAAGACAACGTCATCGCGGGCGGAGCGGGGAGCGCAGTCAATGAATTGGTGGCCAGCGCTGGCTTGAAAGTCGCAGTTAAAAATTTGGGTCTGCCGGACAAATTCTTGGAACACGGCACGCGGGAAGAAATCCTTGCGGAAGCTGGCTTAGATGAGGAGGGGATTTCAAATGCGATCACTGCCTTTATGGGATAAAGTTAAAATGTTTGAGTACCGGCCGGATGTTGGGCGCCAGGTTTTCCGGCAGATTGTCGAGTGGTAGCCAGTCCCATTGGCGAATGTCCGAGCCCGGAATAATTTCGCCGATTCTTTTGGCAAGAAAGTGGACCAAAATAATATCAATCATACCCTCGATGGTATCTTTCCGCGTAAAAGTGATAAAGGGTTTTTCGTCTAAAATTTCCAGAGCGATGCCCATCTCCTCCTTGGCTTCGCGTCTGGCATTTTCGATCAAATTAGTTTCATAATCTTCGACTTTACCACCACAAAACTTCCAGAAAGTAGTGTCTCCATGCTGGTTAAGTAGCACTTTATTTTCTTCGACAATGACCGGCCCGGAGGCAATGATTATTTTTTGCATAAGTTTAAATTTTTAGTCATGTAAGTGTCTTGCAATCGGTAGCCCATTTTTCGGTAATAACCGCGGACGCCGACGCCTGAGATTACTACAATTTTGTCGCGTCCAAATTCTTGTCGGGCGATGCGTTCCGCTTCCAACATTAATTTTTTTCCGAGGCCGATATGTTGCGGAGATTTTTTATCTTTCGTATTTATTTCGGCCATTTTGCCGTAGGTGTGGACTTCACGGATGAGAGCGGCGTTTTTTAGGACGGGTAAAAAATTATATAGTTTGTCATTCCGAGCGCAACGGAGTGAAGTCGAGGAATCTAATTTAGGAGTAGATCCTTCGACTACGCCTAGACATTTCATGTCTCGGCTTCGCTCAGGATGACACATTAAAGAAGGTATGCGTAGGCGCAGAAGGGCAAACAACTTTTTCTTGTCGGGCGAAACATATTGTAAAAATATTTCTTGACCGTCGGAGGCGGGATAATCAATGCGATCCAAAACAATCTTTTCATTGATCGTATAATCAGCGCCGACTTCACGACAACGGATGCACGGACATTTGGATTGCGGAATAATAATTTGGCGTAAATTGGAAAGGGTCGGTCCGGCGATGATGGAAGTAGTCGGCACGTCACGCACCAGCCGCGCGATGCGTACATAAGGGGGAATTGCTTCGTTTTTTATTTCCAAGATTAACTTTTCAAAATTATTGTCCGTCAGGGGAACGTATTTTTTCTTTTTCCAAAGGTTATACAAAGCGCTGTTTTTCAAAACGACGGTCGGGTAAATTTTTAACATATCCGGTTGAAAGTTGGGATTGGTGAAAAGCTCCTGAAACATTTGCAAATCTTTTTTCAATGTTGATCCAGGCAGTCCTGGCATCATGTGATAATTGATCTTGAAGCCGGCATCTTTCAATAATTTGGTGGCCTGAATAGTTTCTGCTACCAAATGACCGCGTTTGTTGATTTTTAGCACGTCATCAAAAAGACTTTGTACGCCCAGCTCCACACGGGTGCAGCCGAGATTTCTGAAATTTAAAATTTCTTGCTCGTTAATATAATCCGGTCGCGTTTCCAGGGTCAGTCCAATAATCCGATGCTTGGCTGTTTCGTTGCGTTTTTGTTCGCATGCCAATGTAGAGACGCATTGCAATGCGTCTCTACGGGACGATACGCGATACGCGATACACGATACGCGCCTTGGATAATCGTTACACGCCCGGAAACATTCCGTAATAAATTTTTCTTGATATTTTTTAGGCAAATATGAAAAAGTGCCGCCCATGACGATCAGCTCAATCTTATCAGTTTTGTGGCCATTGAGCTCCAGCGAGCGCAGGCGGTTTTGCACTTGTCGGTAAGGATCAAATTTGGAATCAATCGCGCGCATCACGGCCGGCTCATTGGAGAGATAACTTTTGGGCATGTCTTTTTCGGTCGGGCAATAGAGGCACTGGCCGGGGCAAGGGTACGCTTTGGTGAGCACAGCCACCACGGCCACGCCGGACTGGGTGCGGATCTTGCGGCTTTGCAGGACTTCTTCAAATTTTAGGCTGCGTTTGATTTTTTTGGCCGCAATCATTTTCTCATAATGTTCGCGCAGGTCGGCGTTGGTGGGCATGACTAATTTCAATTCGCCGGCCAATTTTTTTTTGGTCGTCAAAAAAGACGCGGAGTTTTTTGGGGCAGCCTTGATTGCTAATTTGATGAAATTGTCGTAAGCTTTTAACATGCAAAAAAAGATTATCAATAAAATTTTAGGTGAGACGGAAGATGGTTATGATTTAGTGGCTGATAAATTTTCGCAGACACGAAAGCATTTTTGGCGTGGGTTGGAGTTTATCAAGGATTATGTCCAAGCGGGCGATCGAGTCTTGGATTTTGGGTGTGGCAATGGTCGGCTGCTGGAGCTTTTTGTCGACAAAAAAATCGAATATGTGGGCGTGGATGTCTCGCAAAAACTCCTCGATTTAGCCAAAAATCGCTACAATTCAGAAAGTGCCACCTTTTTAAAAATCGTGCCCGGTCAAATCACTTTACCATTTCCGGACAATTATTTCAATGCTGTCTATTCCATCGCCGTTTTTCACCATTTACCCACGGCACACGCCGCCAGAATGGCGCAAGAATTGCAGCGCGTGACCAAGTCGGGCGGTCACGTCGTGGTGACGGTCTGGAATCTTTGGCAGCGCAAATATCTCAAAAACATCCTCCAAAATTGGCGAGCCAAGCTGTTGGGCAAGAGTGATTTGGACTGGAATGATTGCTTCATCAGTTTCAAAGACAACCAAGGGGAAATTTTCCCAAGATATCACCACGCCTTCACGAGAGGGGAGTTGCGAAAGCTATTTTCAGCGGCCGGGTTTGGGCGGGAAAAATGCGAAATTAGCGGTCGCAGGAACATTTTGTTTGTTGGTAGGAAATAAAGGGAAAAGTTATCCACAGACGGCGCCAAAAGCGCTGTTTTTTGCCTTCCGGAAAAGGGAAAAAAATGGTACAATAAAAGCACGAAAACTCAATCGCCACTGGCGGTCGAGTCGTGGTTGGTTAGCAAAATAAAACAGCTCGTGAAAGCCAAAAAACCAACAAAAAAATTGTCTAAAACAAGAAGCAAAATTTCTATCAATATAGGAAAGTTTTTTGGTGCGCGAAAAATTAAAAAAACAACACGACAAAAACCAACCAGACAACTGTTCAATCAGCGAAAAGTCAGAATGTTTTGGCGCCGAAATATTTTCCGCAGCTGGCAGCTGATAGTGGGGAGCATAGTTTTTCTCAAGCGAAGCTTTAGGAAAGCGACGGCCAAAGAAAAATGTTGGGCGCTGCGCACTGTCATCCTTGAGTGGGAATTCAGCTTCCGAGAGCTGAGCTTGCGGAGGGAAATTCTAAAGCCGGGCTTTAGAAAAATAGGAAAACTATTTGCGTATAAAAAAGTGATTGCGGTGGTGACGATCGTGGCGACGGTCGGAACGGTGTGGCTCCAAAACATTGATCGGACTTCCGGTGCGACTTTTACTTTCGACCAGACCCAGTGGCAGGCGACGCCGACCGGCGGAAATGCCAACCACAATGACAACCAATCCAGTTTCACGGATTACACTTCCAAATCCGCCAACTTGGCTTTGACTGGCGGCAGCGGTCCATATGACAGCGCGACGATTTCCTCCAGTAGCGATACAAAAACGCAAACCGCGGATGCGGATTTCAACGCTGGTGTCACTGACCAAACCTCAGTCGGCGGGAACAGCGTGGGGTTGAGTCCTGAGCCGGGACAATTCGGCGACGGCGGCGACGGCGCCTGGACAATCTCCACAGCCCAAAATATAAATACGAACACCAATGGCAATGGTGGACGCACCTGCGCCGACGGTATCGCGTATAATCTGACTGGACTGGCGGCCGGCACAGCTACTTTGTCCACAACCCCCACGGCCGGATGTTTGAATGACGGCGACAAAGTGATGCTTTTGAATCTGCAAGGTGACGGCACGGATGTCACCAACGTCGGGAATTATGAATTCTTAACTTTAAACGGCAATGTGACCACCACCACCGCTACTTTTACCGGTAACAAGACCAAATACTACGGCGATGGCGCGAGCGATGATACTAATATCGGGACAGCGACGACCAATCAAAGAGTCATCCTGCAAAGAATTCCGCAATACACCGACGTGACCATCCAAACCGGCGGGTCGTTGACGGCCAACGCTTGGGACGGAACCAAGGGTGGTGTGCTGGCTTTCAACGCGAGCGGGACGGTGGACGTGCAAAATGGGGGCAGTGTGACGATGAGCGCGAAAGGATACAGATACGCCTCAGTCGGCGGTGATTACTACAAAGGTGAATCATATAATAAAACCGGAGCTCATGCCTCTGACGGAGGGTGGGGCACAACAAACTTAGGTGGTGGCGGAGCTGATTATTTCGACGATCCGGAATGCTTTGAAGCTTATTTTGGCGGGGGCAGTTATGGAACAAATGGACAATCTGCGTGGGGAGGTCAAGGCGGGGTAAGCTACGGGTCTAGCTCCCTTTCCAAGTTGTTTATGGGAAGTGCTGGTGGTGCGAATAATAATATTGTCGTGAATGGAGGCGGCGGAATAATTTTTATCAGCGCGGACAACGTTACAGTGACAGGGGCAATTCAAAATGCTGGAATGACTAGGAGCAGCACGTTAAATGATTATGCGGCAGCTTCGGCCGGCGGTTCAATCTATGTTACTGGTTCCAATTTGACGCTTGGCAGTAGTTTAGTGAACGCAAGCGGGGGGGCTGGCTATATTAATCTAGGCGTTTGTCAAGATTTCGAATATAGAGGAAATGGTGGCGTCGGACGTATCCATTTAAAGTCTTCTAATATCACCGGCACGACCAGCCCGAGCGCTGACACGGAGACTCTATCCACAGTCTATTATTCCTCCGGCACCTTTACTTCCAATGTCATTGATGTTGGCCAAAAAACTTCCGCATGGGGAAATTTCACTTGGAACGCCACGCTCAACAGCCAAACGCTCAATGTCAAAGCGCGGACCTGCGATGACGCGGCGTGTGCCGGCGAAGATACTGCCAAAAATTGGGACTCGGTGTGCACGAATATCACCAGCGGCCAAGCACTGTCCACTGGCAGTTGCGCCACCAACGGTGACCGCTATGTTCAATATCAAGCGGCGCTTTCCACGGCGGACACAGCCGTCACGCCAACGTTAGACCAGGTGCAGATCGGTTACAGTTATTATCCCACCGACCAAACCATCGTTTCGTCTTGGTATAACACGACTGATTCCGCCAATCTGTTGAGCAAGATTATTTGGGATGAAAATTCATCCTTGCCAACCGGCACAACGGTGAAATTCCAAGCGCAGACCGCCCCCGACTCGGCGGGGTCGCCCGGCACCGCTACCGGCTGGGTCGGTCCGGACGGCACCAGCGGCAGCTATTTTTCCAACGCCGACAGCAACTGCGCGAAAGTCGGACAGACAGTCACCTGCAACGTGCCGTCCAGCATTGATATCGGCGACGGCACGGATGATCAATGGGTCGCCTACCAAGTTTTTTTCACCTCCGATGGCCAGAACGCGCCGCAATTGGATGACGCCAAGTTGCAATATGTCGTCAATGGTTCGCCGACGGTCAGCAATGTGACGGCCTCTGAAAATTCCGCCGGTGTTTTGCAGATTACCTACGACGTGGCGGATGTGGACAACGCCACGCAAAATATTTCTTTTGGTTTGGATACTGGCGTCACTCTCTCAGACAATCCACTCTCTTCCGGTGCGACGACCATCACTCTGGCCGGCAATTTTGCCAATCTGCCAACCGGCAGTCAAACTCTGCAAATTGAGCAAGAACAAATTAGCTGCGCCTCACGCAGTGGCGCGGTCTTGACCTGTACTGGCGGCCGAGCTGCCAACAGCACGCGCGCTTCTTCACACACTCAAAATTCCATTGTCTGGTTCGTGAACACGGCTCCCAATGCGACCGGAGCCGGAGCGGGGATCAGTAATGGTACGGGTAAAACCGCGACCTGGAATATCAAAGCGGATTTAACCGGCGTATTCAATGCTGCGGCGACGGTGCGTGTTATGGCCAATGACGGCCAATTGGCCAATCAGATGTCGTTGGCGACCGGCGCGGTTTCAGCCGGCTTCACGCTCGACACCAAAAATCCGACGAGTTTTTCTTTCACCATTGATCACACTACCGATGAGTTGACCTTGACTACGCCGACGGATGACTCGTCTTTTGAAATGAGTGTGTCCAACGTGGAAAACACCTTTTCGACTTTCGCCAGTTTTGCCAGTCCTTTTTCCTACGCCGACATGACCACTGATCCGGCTACGGTCTATGTGCGCGTCAAAGACGCCTACGGAAATTATATCGACGCGCAAGCCGTCACGCCGGCGCGACCCAGCAATCCGATTTATTTTGATACCTCCAATTCGCCTGACGGCATCTATCAAGAATTCATCGCTTGGGATGTGGTGTCGGCCTCTCAGGTCGGCTCTGGTTTTGCCAGCTATAAAGTTTACCGGCAGATCGCTGCCGGCAGTTTTACTTTGCTCGCGACCATGACGGATAGAAACACCAACTATTTTCTAGACAAGATCCACGGTACTTCGACGGAATCCGATCCGGCTTTTGATCCGCAAAATCCGTCGAGTTACACCTACAAAATTGTGACGGAAGATACGACTGGTAATATTTCCGCCTATTCCGTCACCGTCACTGACACGCCCA
Organism: Parcubacteria group bacterium; assembly: GCA_041671525.1. Taxonomy (GTDB): domain Bacteria; phylum Patescibacteriota; class Minisyncoccia; order Moranbacterales; family UBA2206; genus UBA11098. The sequence goes on along the minus strand of JBAZBJ010000008.1, from coordinate 20,400 downwards.
ACGGCGTGGGCGGATCCGATTCCACTCCGCCGACCATTACGGATGTTGAAGTGAGTAGCGTCAACACCACCTCCGCCAAGGTGACTTGGACCACCGACGAACTCTCAGATTCTTCAGTCGGCTATTCCACCGGCACCTCTTATTTGCCGGAACGCGGCTTGGCTTCGATGGTGACCGCGCACGAAATTATGCTCACTGGTCTCACGCCTGACACGACCTATAATATCCGCGTTAAATCGCATGATCAAATTGGTAATCTCGGACAAAACGACAAAGACAATCCGGGATCCAGTCCGATTCCGAACTTCACTTTTTCCACCCATCCCGGACCGGCCATCTCGCAGGTGACCACCCCGAACATCTCCAATCATCAAGCTACCATCACTTGGAAAACCACCACCGATTCCAACACCTATGTCGTCTATTCGCCCACCACGGCTGACGGCTCCTTGGTGGATCCGGAAGAAATCGGCGTGCCGACGTTGGTGGGTGGCAGCACACCTTTTGACCACACGCAGACTATCACCACTTATCAAGACGTTGATCTGCTGGCCGACACCACCTACTATTTCTATGTCAAGTCAGTTGATGGTTCCAGTAACATCGCCACTGACGACAATGGCGGCAATTTTTACCAACTCTTGACTACGGAAGATGTTGATCCACCAGTCCTCACCGGCATCAATGAGGCGATCATTAACAATACGGAGGTGGCAATCAATTGGGTAACAGATGAGCCGGCTACTAGCGTGGTAAATTATGGAACTGAAGAAGGCGGTCCATATACCGACACGGAATCAGTACTCACCTATGATGCCAGTCACTATGTCATCCTTTCGGGACTTGATCCCAACACGACTTACTATTACACTGTCACTTCGGCGGACATCAACACCAATGCAGACACTTCCGGCGGGGGCAGTTTTACAACCTTGATGAATCCGGAGCAACAGCATGATCCGTTGGCGTCACTGACCGACACAGCTGATCCGGCTAATGATCTGACCGCGGCGGAAAGCGTCAACCTATTTGAACCGGTCGTGCTGACGGACACCACAGCCGTGATTGATTTTGTGACCGATCAGATTGCCAAGTGTTCCATTAGTTATCGCGAAGATGGATCGGAATATGCCAGTCCGGACGTGGTCGTGGAAACCGGTTACAACACCAATCATACTATGCACATCATGAGTCTTGTGTTGCTGACTAAATATTATTACACCATTGAATGCGTGGACAATCTGCCAGTAGGACAGGCCGGATTCTTAACTTCTCAAGAATTCAGTTTCACGACCCTAGATCAGCAATATGATGCGGCCGGATGGGGCACACAGGGCGATCACAGCGCGCCGGAAATTTCCAGCGTCTCCGCCGGCACCATTACCGGTGAGAGTGTGACGGTGACCTGGGATACTAATGAGGCCGCAAATAGTTTAATAAAATACGGCATCGTCAGCGGCACCTATGAAGGCTATGGCGGCGACAGCACGGTCAATGATTTGGTTGTCAACTATGCCACAGCGCATACGGTGGTCATCAATAATCTCACCCCCGGCACTAAGTATTTTTTCAAAGCCATGTCTACTGACGCGGCCGGCAACATTGGGGAATCCACTGAAGCCTCGTTCACGACCAAATCCGCCGCCAACATCTCCGGCGTCAAAGCCACTTCCACCAAGCTCGGCGAAGCCACTATCACCTGGAGCAGTTCCGCCAAAACCACCAGCATTGTGGAATACGGGATCGATGAGAACTATGGTGAGATCAAACAGTCAACCACAATGACCACGGATCACAGTGTGGTGCTTTCCGGTCTCAAATCCAACGTGGAATATTTCTTCATCGTCAAAGGCAAAGACGCTAGCAATAACTTGTATTCTTCCCAAGGGAAGTTCACCCCCAAATCTCCACCCACCATCACCAACATCCAAGTGGATGCCGTGACCGAACACGGTGCCCTGGTGAAATTCGTGACCAATATCCCGACCGATGCCAACATAGCCTACACCGATCCCAAAGAAGCCAAAAATTCCGGATCCCAAGGCAAACCGGAGTTGGCGACCGAACACGCCATCGAACTCAAAAATCTGGCGCAAGGCACCACTTTCAGCCTGAAGATCACCGCCAAAGATCAAGATGGCAACCAGAGTGAAGACGCGAGCAAATCCTTCACCACCGGCAAAGACGAGAACGCGCCGAAGTTAGATCAGATTCGCACCGATTCCGCCCTGGCGCAGAATGATAAAGTCCAAACCATCATTTCCTGGATCACCGATGAGCCGGCCACCACCGCCATCATCTATCAGGAGGGTCGCACCGGCGAAAAAAAGGAACTCAAGATCAGCAACAGCTTCACCACTTCGCATGTGGCGGTCATCACCAGTTTCAAATCGGGCGTGGTCTACTATTTCAACGTCAAATCGCTGGATCAATCGGGTAATGAGGCGAAGTCCGGCGATTACGCTCTGCTCACCCCCAAAAACAAAGACAACATTATCCAAATCATCATCAAGAATTTCACGGACATCTTCGGCTGGGCACAGTTGTAATTGAGAGAAAAAATGTATTCGCAAAGATGCAAAAAGATGGTATAATAAAAACAAAAAATGGCGGAACCGATCATCGAAGTCAACAATCTGCAGGTCATCTATAACAAGGGCAAATCCAATGAGGTGCGCTCGCTTTTGGATATCGATGTCAAGATTTATCCGCAGGAATATATCATCATGTATGGGCCTTCCGGTTGCGGTAAGTCAACTTTGTTGTACTCTATCGCCGGTTTGCAGTTGCCGACTTCCGGCGAGGTCAAAATCGAGGGCAAGGACATCGCGCGGATGAAAAAGTCAGAGCTGGTGGAACTCCATCAGACCGGCATCGGCATGGTTTTCCAGGCTTTTTATCTGATCGCCTCGCTGACGATTTTGGATAATGTCTGTCTGCCAAAAGTTTTTCGCGGCGAGGATAAGAAAGCAAGAAAAGAAGCGGGCATCACTTTGCTGCGGCGTTTTGGCCTGGCGGAACAACTGAATAAATTTCCCAACCAACTATCCGGCGGTCAGCAACAGCGCGTTTCGATTGCGCGGTCACTGGTCAATAATCCGAACATTATTTTGGCCGATGAACCGGTGGGTAATTTGGACAGTGAATCGGCGGAAAATGTGTTGAAAATCCTCAAGGATCTGAATGAAGTGGACAAGAAGACCATCATTATGGTGACACACAATCCGGAGCATCTGGTCTATGCAGATCGAATTTTGCACATGAAAGACGGACGGATCGTGAGCGAAGAAATCAACAAAGACAAGCGACCGAAGGAGGCGCTGCAAGAAGAAATTGCCAAAGAGCCGGACGTGATCACCAACGAACTCAAACTCTTGATGCGCACTTTCAAAAATTTCTCGCCGCAACAAGCCAGCAGTCTGTTGGTGCCATACAAGGCCAAGCAATTGATGTCATATCTGTTGGCGCAGCTCACAGAAGAACAGGTGACTTCGGCGGAAAATTTCCTGAAGGATTATCTCTTTAAAAATATCGATATTGAGACTTTCAAAAAAGATCTGGATCTGGATTTCAACGAGGGCGGGGCCGGCTGGAACAAGTTGCGTGCCCAATCTTTTTCCTTGCGCATCAATGAAATGATCACGCAATCGCAGGCGTTGACGGCAGATTACCAAACTGCGCTGGTGCCGTTTGTGGAATATCTGATGGCCCTGTTTGAGTTAAAAATGGATGAAGCGGCAAAACAGCGCTTGGCCGCTTTCCTGCGGATGCGGCTGGAAAACAAGATTGACGTGTTTGGCTTGCAAGAAAGGTTGGACGCCTCAGCTGCCGTTGGCGGAGTCGGGCTTTACAAGAACACGGCCGAAAGAATGGTCAAGGAAGTGGAAATGATCATGTTATTAAAATTTTCAGGGCTAAATTAAATGAAATTTACGGATCTGTTCAAATTGTCTACTCGCATGTTTAAGGCGCGCACCTCGCGGACGCTTTTGACAGTCTTGGGTATGAGCATCGGTATCGGCGCGATTTTGTTTTTGGTGTCTTTCGGTTATGGCTTGCAGAAAACTTTGTTGGAGCGCATCACAACCTCTGAATCCCTCTTGACTTTGGACGTAACGGAAGCCAAATCCGGTCTAGTCAGCCTGAATAGCGAAATGATCGACAAGATCAAGCAATTGGAGGGGGTGGTCGAGGTCAGCCCGGCTTTTCAGCTGACTTCCCAGGGGCATATCGGCGATATCTCGGCGGATCTGGTTTCCATCGGCGTCAATTCTTCATTTATGCGGTTGGGTGGCATTCGGATCACCAAAGGCGATAGTTTGACTGACAACAACCCGGAGGGCGTCATCATCACTTCTTCGGTGGCGCAAGTTTTTGGCAAGCAGGACGCGGCTTCCATGATTGGTGAGGAAATATCCTTCACCTTTTTCACGCTGAAGGAAACATCAGACAGCGATGATAGTGATCTGCAAAATAATTTTAATCGCGTCGATCTGGATAAAAAATTCAAAATTATCGGCACTGTCGATGGAGAGGATAATCTCATCTACATCAACTCCAGCGCGTTGGGCGATTTGAAAATCAACAAATTCAACCAAATCAAGGTCAAAAGCAATTCGCAATCGGCGATGGGCGCCATCCGCGACAATATTTTGGACCAAGGGTTGCTGGTTTCCTCGCTTTCGGATACAGTGGATCAGGCCAATCAAATTTTCCGTATCATCCAGATCGTGCTGATGTTGTTCGGTGTCATCGCGCTGGCGGTCAGCGCCATCGGTATGTTCAACACGATGACCATCGCGCTCTTGGAGCGCACGGAAGAGATCGGCATCATGAAATCCATCGGCGCCTCCGACACGGGCGTGTCTATGATGTTTGTTATGGAATCGACCATCATGGGCTTTTTGGGCGGGTTGTGCGGCGTTTTGATCGGCATCATTGGCGGAGCAATTTTCAACCAGTTGATCAATTTTGTAGCTTCGCGCTTCGGCGGGCAGTCAGTCAATCTGTTTTCCAGTCCGCTCTGGTTTATCGCGGCCATCATTATTTTTGCAGCGGCGGTCGGCTTCATCACTGGTTTTGTGCCGGCCAGGCGCGCCAGCAAGATTGACCCGTTGGACGCGCTAAGATATAAGTAAAAAGTTTATAAAGTCCATAAAGTTTTTAAAGTGTCGCGTTGCGGCATTTTTGTATATATGTTAGATTAAAGCCTATGAAATTACTTAGAGGGAAAAAAATTGCAGATAGGATCCTGGCTGAAATTAAAACGGATATCCGGAAGAAAAAATTGAAGCCTATTCTGGCGGTGGTTTTGGTCGGGGAAGACAAAGCCTCGCAGATTTACGTGACGCTTAAGGGGAAGGCCGCCAAAAAAGTTGGGATTGGTTTTCAATTGCACAAATTTTCTGAAAATTCAGCGGAGACGGAAATAATCAAAAAAATAAAGATGTTGAATGCAGACAGGGAAGTTGATGGCATCATTGTCCAATTGCCTTTGCCGAAAAAAATGAATACGCAAAAAATTATCAATGCGCTCGATCCGCAAAAAGACGTGGATGGTTTTTCTCCAAAAAGCACATCGCATCCGGTTTTTCCCAAAGCTATTCTAAAAGTCTTGGAATCCGTAGAGACGCGATTTATCGTGTCTAAAAAGTCATCAATTGTGATTGCGAATTCCAACAAATTTGGGCAGACGATGGTGGCCGCACTGCAGCAAGAAAAAATAAAGGGAGAATATATTTTGGCGGGTAGTCTGCAGAAAAATATCAAAAAAATACAAAAAGCTGATATCATTATTTCCGCGATGGGGAAGCCTGGTTTGATAAAAGGCAATATGCTTAAAAAGGGCGCGATTATTATTGACGGCGGAATTACCAAGATCGGAAAAAAAGTTCTGGGGGATGTGGACATGGAATCAGTCAAAAAAGTCGCTGCTTTTGTCACGCCGGTACCTGGCGGGGTGGGACCGGTGACCATCGCCTGTCTTCTGGAAAATGTGTATCTAGCCGCAAAAAAACAGGCCTAGGCCTGTTTTTTCTTTGTGCCTCGAGAGAGACTCGAACTCTCATGGGATTGCTCCCACACGATTTTGAGTCGTGCGCGTATACCAATTCCGCCATCGAGGCATTTGTGCTATACTAAAGACAATTATGGCAAAAATAATTTGTTTAGTCAACCAAAAAGGCGGGGTTGGGAAAACCACGTCAGCTATTAACCTGGCGACTTATCTGGCCGCCGCCGGAAAGTTCGTGTTGCTGGTGGATTTGGATCCGCAGGGCAATGCTTCGTCGGGGCTCGGAATTGACATCCGAGAAGTGGAAAAAAGCCTGTATCATTCCATGATCTTGGGCGAACATCCGTCCAACATCATCCTCAAAACGGAAACCTTGGGACACGATGTGATTCCGTCGTCGCAAGATTTGGCCGGCGCGGGCATCGAATTGGTGCATATGGAAAATCGGGAATTTCGCTTGTATAATGTCTTGCGGGAAATCCGCACCAATTATGATTATATTATTATTGATTCACCGCCGAGTCTGGGGCTTTTGACCATCAATGGATTGGTGGCCGCGGATGAGATTATTATTCCGGTGCAGACCGAATATTTCGCGCTGGAGGGCTTGAGCCAGCTTTTGAACACGATCAATCTGGTCAAAGAAAATCTGCAGCCGGAACTCAAAATTATGGGCGCGATGCTCACGATGTATGACAAGAGGAACCGTCTGTCACGCCAGGTTATCAAAGAAGTGCAGGATCATTTTCCAGGTCACGTTTTCGATTCGATCATTCCGCGCACGGTGCGCTTAGCGGAAGCACCCGGTTTTGGCAAATCCATTTTGAATTTCGACGCCTTTTCCAAAGGCGCGCGGGCGTATAAAAATTTAGCACGGGAGATCATCGAGTTGGATAAAAATGAAGTTAAAAAAAAGTTTAGTGTCTGATTCACCGACAAATTTACAAATCAAATACAAATATACAAATATGTTTAAATCTGCGTAGGTGGTATTTGTAAATTTGTAACATATTTGTATATTTGTAGGGAAATAAATTTTTAAAAAACACAAAACATTTATGGCCGCACAAAACTATGGGCTCGGACGGGGACTTTCCTCGCTGATCCCGCAAAAAAACAAAATAAGAGAGCCGCAAAAAGACGTCAACTATTTTCAGGGATCCGTTGGGAGCAATAATCAGGCGCCAGCAGATATTGTATCGGCAAAAAGTGGCGTGCAGGAAATTGATATCATCAAGATCGTGCCGAACCCGCATCAACCGCGGTTGCGCTTTGATGAGGAAAAATTGCAGGAATTGTCCGTGTCGATCCGTGAACACGGCATCATCCAGCCCTTGGTGGTGACAAAAAGTGAAAGTGGCTATGAAATCATCGCGGGCGAGCGGCGCTTTCAGGCGGCCAAATTGGCTGGATTGCTGAAAGTACCGGTGGTGGTGCGCGAGGCGACCGAACAACAGAAATTGGAATTGGCCATTATCGAAAATATCCAGCGGCATGATTTGGATCCGATCGAAGAAGCGAAATCGTACGTCAAACTGGCGCAAGAATTCGGACTGAATCAGGAAGAAGTGGCGCACAAAGTCGGTAAGAGTCGCAGTGCGGTGGCTAACAAAGAAAGGCTTTTGAAGTTGCCGGTGGAAATTCAGAAAGCGTTGATTGATCAGAAAATCACCGAAGGCCACGCCAAGGCGATTCTGGCAATCGAGAATCCGGAAAAGCAAAGAGCTCTTTTTGAGATGATCATCAAAAACAATTGGACTGTGCGCCAGGTGGAGAGCAAGACCAAAGAAATTTCCGTGAAAACTCACACTCGGCAAGTATCCGTTGATCCCGAAATCAAAAGGATCGAGGAGATGCTAGCGGGTGTTTTTGGCACCAAAGTCAAAGTTTCGCGGTCCGGATCCGGCGGAAAAATCATGATTGATTATTATTCCAAAGAGGAGCTGGATAACATTTTGAGCCGCATCAGTCTGAAATAATAAATAAAAATAAATTTATTATGGACAACAAAATAAAAATCAAAATCGCGGTTGCCACCTTTCTGATAACGGCGCTTGTCATAGGTGGATTGACTTGGATGCAGAATCGGGAATTGTCGCGAGCCAAGGAGGAAGCGGCAAAAAATACCATAACGGGCGTTGCCGCGCCGCAAGAGATCGTGCCGGAAAATCCAAAAGAAGCTGTCGGTAACCAATCCTCAGCAGTCGCGGCGGATAGTCCGGTTAGCGAAAACGCGGCAAGTGTGACCGACACGATCAAAAAAATAAGTTGTTCCTTCAAGGCCAAGGAAGGTGACAAAAGCGATCAAGCAACGGTTTCCTGGGATTGTAAAAATATCGAAGGCTGGACGTGCCGAATTATTCAGGATTATGTAAAAAAATCAAAAATAAGATTGAGTGGTGTAAAGCTGCCGAAGGATTCCGATCAAGTGGCGGCGGATGAGGCCGAAACAAAAGAAACGACCGTGACTTCCGGATCAGGCGTCAGCTCCACGGCGGATACGGTGGTGGAAGCTCCCAACGATTATCGCTTGGAATGCGTGTCCGGTGACGGAAAAGTGCGGAATTTCATCGCGGATACCTATTGGAACGAGAATAGTTAAAAAATTTACGTTATAACAGAATCCCTTCTTTTTTCAAAGCGCGCTTGATGTGCGTTTTGGCCAGAGTCGTGCGCACAAACCGGAGCCAGTCACGGCTCGGGTTTTTGTGTTCTTTGGAGGTGATGATTTCAATCACGTCGCCATTTTTGATCATGTAATCAAGAGTGACCATTTTGCCGTTGGCTTTGGCACCCATCGCGCGGTCACCGATCGCGCTGTGGACCTTGTAGGCAAAATCGATGGGCGTGGCATCTTCCGGCAGGTCACTGACGTCGCCTTTGGGCGTGAAAGCGAAAATGTGATTTTTGAAAAATTCAATTTTGAGACCCTCCATAAACTCGGAACTGTCCTTGCCCAGCTCAGATTGCCATTCCCGCAATTGTTTGATCCAACCGAGTTCTTCGCCGGAAAATTTGTTGTCTTTTTTACCGAATTTCAGATAGTTCATCCAGTTCTTGCCTTTTTCAGTATAGATCCAATGCGCCGCGATTCCAAATTCCGCTTCGTCATGCATCTTCTGCGTGCGAATCTGGATTTCCATGATCTTGCCGTCATGGCCGAAAACGGTGGTGTGGATCGATTGGTAACCGTTGGGTTTGGGCAGAGAAATATAATCCTTGATCCGGCCGACTAGCGGGCGGTATTTGCGATGCACGATCCCGAGGGTTTCATAACAATCGGCAACTTCCGGCACAATCACGCGGATGCCGGCCAGATCATAAATCTTGTTGATATCCATATCATGCCGCTGCATTTTTTGGAACAGGCGATAGAGATGCTTGGTCCGGCCATAGGTATCAATGACCTGGATCCCCTCCTTGATAAGTTCTTTGCGCAGTTCTTCGACTGCCATTTCCAAGTCTTTCTTACGCAGGCTGAATTCCTTTTCAGCCAATTTTTTGACGTAGGTGTAATTTTTTGGATCGAGGTGCTTGAAAGAGAGGTCTTCTAGACGTGCTTTAATGTCACCGATACCGAGGCGGTTGGCCAGAGGCGCGAAAACTTCCAGCGTTTCCAATGCAATGCGTTGTTGCTTGACTTCCGGGAGGGCATCCAGAGTTTCCATGTTGTGCAAGCGGTCGGCCAGCTTGATGATGACCACGCGGATGTCAGCCGCCATGGCCAAAAACATTTTGCGCAAATTTTCCAAATACAATTCTTCTTTTTCGCCGCGTAAACGAATCTTTCCAACTTTGGTCACGCCGTCCACCAGAAAAGCAATCTCGCTGCCGAAAGTTTTTTCCACATCCTGCAGCGTCACGCTAGTGTCCTCCGGCACGTCATGTAGCAATCCGGCCGAGATCGTGCGCGAACCCAGTCCGAGGCGCGCAATGTTCAAAGCGGTGTGCAAGGAGTGCTGGATATAATCCACGCCGGACTTGCGTTTCTGGCCGCGGTGCGCTTTTTCGGCGAATTCATAGGCACTGCGAATCAGCGCCTCTCTTTCAGGCGTGCGCGTAACCTTCATGTTTTTGAGGACGTCTTCGATGGTGATCATATTTATATACTACATAGCAAACACAATCAATATTCCTAGTATAGTTTAGACTAAGCCAAAAAACAAGGTACGGGGCTAACTTTTCTTTTCCGCAAGAAAAAGTAACAAAAAGAACTCTCAGCCGGACAAAATTTCCCACGAATTCTTCTCTCACTCGCTAAAAGTTCCGGCTGCTTCCGCCTTGTGCTTAGGCACAAGCGGAATCAAGGAACTTTCTTAACGCTCATTCGTTCGAATTCTGGGGAAATTTTGTAGGCTGAAGAATCGCGATTTATTCGAGCGTGTGAAATATTCTATTCAAATTCAAGTGAGTGAACGTTAAAAAATTTTTAGGTCCGCCGCGGGGCAACCAAAAATTTTAGTGAACGAACGTAGAATTTGTTAGAATATTTCGCCTGCTCGAGAGTTTCTTTGTTACTTTCTTTGACGGCCAAAGAAAGTAAGGGAAGAAAGTTTTGTTACTTTTTCTTGCGGAAAGAAAAAGTAAGGACAGATTATTGTTCAAACTTACATTCCTTGTTGGAACATTTCGTTTTGCCTTTGGCGGCGAAGACGAGGAGCGATGAGCATTGCGGACATTTGTCGCCGGTCGGTTTGCTCCACATGGCGAAGTCGCATTTCGGGTAAGTGTTGCAGCCAAAAAATAATCTTCCTTTTTTGGATTTGCGTTCGACGATGTCGCCAGTGTTGCATTTCGGACAAGTTATGCCGGTTTTCTTTTCGATTTTCTTGATGCCTTTGCATTCCGGATAGTTGGAGCAGCCCAAGAACGTGCCAAATTTGCCGCGTTTCACCACCATCGGTGCGCCACACACCTCACAAATCTCGCCGGAATTTTCTTCATCCACTTTCTTCTCAGCCTCAGTTTTTTCCGTGTGTTTGCAAGTTGGATAGTTGGTGCAGGCGATGAATTTGCCAAAGCGGCCAAACTTTACGATCAAACCGCCACCACAGTCCGGACAAGAGCGATCCAACTTCTCCTGAAAATCTTCTTTTTTGACTTGTTTGGTCTTGGTCTCCAAATTTTTATGGAAGGGTTTGTAAAAAGCGCGGATGACCGGCACCCAAGCTTTTTTGCCTTCCGCAATTGAATCGAATTCCTCCTCGATGTTAGCCGTAAATTTGATGTCGACAATTTCCGGAAAATGTTCCACTAGCAAATCATTGACCAACAAGCCAATTTCCAACGGAAACAATCTCTTCTCTTCATTTTTGTCGACGTATTTTCGTTCAATGATGGTGGAAATAGTCGGTGCGTAAGTTGATGGGCGACCGATGCCGTATTCCTCCATGACTTTCACCAACGTCGCTTCACTATATCTTGGCGGCGGAGTCGTGGATTTGGCGGTGGAGAGCGCCTCTACCAGATCCAAAGCGTCACTCACTTCTAGCGGCGGCAAAATATTTTCGGCAATGGCATCTTCGCCGTACACTTTCAAATAACCATCAAAAACCAAGGTTGAGCCGTTGGAGCGTAACACGTATTTATTTTTTGCCGCTGAGGCTTCAATATCCACTTTGACCGAATTAAACTTGGCGCCCTGCATCTGACAGGCCAAAGTCCGATTCCAAATCAAACGGTAGAGTTTAAATTGACCAGGCTCCAATTTACTTTCGAGTTCGTCCGGTGTCTTTTCTAGATAAGCTGGGCGGATGGCTTCGTGAGCTTCTTGGGCGCCTTTGGATTTAGTTTTATAGAATCTTGGATTGTCCAAAGCGTAATTTTTGCCAAACAGATTGGCCACCACTTTTTGCGCAGTGAGCATTGATTCCATCGAAAGATTGGTGGAATCGGTACGCATGTAGGTGATTAAGCCTTCTTCGTATAATTTTTGCGCGTGCATCATCGTCTGCTTGGAAGAAAAGCCCAAGCTGTTGATGGCGGCTTGTTGCAAAGTCGAAGTCGTGAAGGGAGCGGGCGGCGTGCGCAAGGTTTCTTTCTTAACCACATCCGCTACTGTATATTTTGCAGTTTTTAATTCTGCAATGATTGCATCCGCAGTTTTCTGATCGTTCAGGATGGTCTTTTTGGTTTTGTAGTCACCGGTAAAAAGTTGCAAGGTCACCACTTGTTCAATTTTTTCTGCGTTCTTCTGAATTAAATTAGCGTCGAAGATATTTTTGTCGCCGTGTTTTTTTAATTTAGTGACAATCGTCCAAAAATCTTCGGCTTTGAATTTTTCGATCTCACGTTCGCGTTCCGCAATCAAACGCAGAGCGACCGATTGCACACGACCAGCGGACAGTCCGCGCCGAATTTTGGTCCACAAAAATGGCGACAATTCAAAACCGACCAAACGATCCAACACGCGGCGCGCTTGCTGGGCGTCCACCAGATTCAAATCCAATTTGCGCGGTGTTTCCAACGCTTTCTCGATGGCTGTTTTGGTAATTTCATGAAAAGCAATGCGCTTGGTGTCCGCAATTTTCAAATTCAAAGCGCTGATCAAGTGCCAGGAGATGGCCTCTCCCTCGCGGTCTTCGTCAGTCGCCAGAATCACCTCCTCGGCTTTCTTGGCCAGCTCTCGGAGTTCCTCCACTCGTTCCGCCGCTTTGGCCGGAATTTCGTACGTTGGCGTAAAATCGTTTTCAATGTCGATGCCCATCTTTTTGGTCGGCAGATCGCGGATGTGACCATAGGAAGACTTGACCGTGAACTTCTTGCCCAGGAATTTGCTTATTGTTTTAGCCTTTGTTGGGGATTCGACAATTACTAACTTCATATAAGAAGATACAAGACACAAGAAACAATAACCAAACAAATCTCAAATTCCAATGACCAAATTTGATTTTTGGAAATTGATTATTGAATATTGTTTGTAACTTGTATCTTGGTGATTGGTTATTAAATAATTATGTAGTTTTGTCCGCCAATATTCTTCGTCCAACCTTTGATTTCCATCATGGAAAGAGTCGAACTGACGACGCTAGTGTCCAGTCTAGACAGTTTGGCCAGATTGTCAATGTGGAGCGGGTCAGTGGAGAGCAATTTCAAAACAATTTCTTCTTCTTTCGTTTCCGGAATTTTGGCGACAGCACTGGTGATTGTCTCGCTTTCGTTCAAATCCAACTCCTCCAAAATGTCTTTGACGCTAGTCACCACTTTGGCGCCTTTTTTGATTAGTTCGTTGGTGCCCAGAGATTGCGGTGAAAAAATGGAACCGGGCACTGCAAAGACCTCACGATTGAATTCCAAGGCCAAGCTGGAAGTGATGAGGGTGCCGCTTTTTTCACCGGCTTCCACGACCAGCGTGCCGAGCGACAGTCCGGCGATAATTCGGTTTCTCGACGGAAAATTACCGGGGATGCCAGCCGGAGTTTCAATGGGGAAGTCGGAAAGCAACGCGCCGTTCTCGATGATTTCGCGCGACAGGTTGAAATTGACGCGCGGATAAATACTGGCGTCATCTAAACTGTCACCCAAGACGGCCACGGTTTTCCCGCCACCATCCAGCGCGCCGCGGTGGGCGATGGCATCAATGCCCATAGCCATGCCGGAAACCACGATCAAACCGGCCGCGGCCAAGTCGCGCGCAAAAGCGTTTGCGACTTGCGCGCCATATTGGGTATATTTTCTGGAACCCACAATGGAAATCATCGGCGCGTTCAGATCAATGTCGCCCTTCATATATATAAGGTAGGGAGCGGAGGGGATTTCGCGCAACAGCCGGGGATAATCCGGATCATCAAACGTGATCATGCGGACACCCTCTTTCCCCATGCGCTCCCATTCAAAATCCGGATCAATCCCAGGTCTTTCGGCCACAATTTTAGTCGTCATCGCCGGACCGATCCCGCTTTTTTCCAAATCTTCAGAGCTGGCCACCCAGATCTTTTCCGGCGTCCCCAAAAAACTCAAAAGCAGCCGCATTTTTTGCGGACCGACCCCGTTGATTTTATTGAGCGCATTTAAATATTTCATGATTTCTCCTGTAACTATATCTGAAATAATCAAATTTTACAAAAAAAGCGGGACATGCTATCTTGAAAAACCGGCTATTTTGCAATGACAAAAAGTTGGGTTGTAAATTAAAAATTATCGTGGAGGGCAAAACTATGGATGGCTTTAGTAAATCGAGCTTGCTTGAGGAAGATGGAAATGTTTCAGTTCTTGATAATGAGGAAGGAGAAGTTGAGCTACGGCCGGTTGTGTTTAGCGATGATCTGATGACGGCGTACCTGAAGTCTGTGGGCAGCCATGAAGTTCTAGGCAAGCCGGATGAGGTTGCGCTTGGCAAAAGACTCGCGGAAGCTCGAAGGGTTGTTGCTGAGGCTGTCATTTCTTTGCCGCTGTACAGGAAGGTTTTAGAAAACCTTGAAGCGGAAAAAGCAGCAGAGGTCAAAACTGAAGCGGAAGCTGCAGATGGCGATGACAGAAATGGAGAGGATGAGTTGAAGCAAAAAGCTTTGCTCGGATGTCTTAAAATGCTCAAGGGGCTTGTGGAAAGGACAAGTGCTGTGGACAGTCTTTCGGAAAAAGAGTTTAGAGAAGAAGAGTACGCAATAGTCGAAAAACTTGCCGGTATCAAAGTTGATGAGCTGAGGAAGCTGTGGGCCAAGATATCAATGGCTCAAGACGAGATTGAAGAGGCAAAAAATATTTTTATAAGCCATAATCTCAGATTGGTCATCAATATTGCCAAGCATTACCTGGGACGCGGGTTATCATTTCTGGATCTGATCCAGGAGGGGAACATCGGTCTCATGCGGGCGGTGGATAAGTTTGAATATGAAAGAGGTTTCAGGTTTTGTACCTATGCGACTTGGTGGATACGGCAGGCAGTAACAAGAGCGATCATGGCTCAGACGAGAACAATCAGGATGCCGATTCATACGCTGGAATTTTACAATAGGATGTCAAAGGCGTCTCGGGAGCTGAGCCAAAAACTTGGCCGGGAACCATCGTCTGAGGAAATGGCCAAACTGCTGAAAGTACCTGAAGAAAAAATTATAGTTTTGCAAAGGGCTATAATTGAACCAATCGATTTGCAGATGCAGGTTGGGGATGATGAATCCACGGTTCAGGACTTTGCTCCGGACAGGACAAGTCTCTCGCCGTTTCAATCGGCGGAAAATGAGGAGGTAGCGGAAAAAATAATGATGATCCTGGAAACATTGCCACCGAAAGAAAAAGAGGTTTTGTGTCTGAGATTCGGGATTGGCGCGGACAGGGATCATACGCTTGAGGAGGTGGGCAGGCATCTTTCCCTCACGCGCGAGAGAGTCCGGCAAATCGAAGCCAAGGCCTTAAGGAAATTGAAGCATCCCATCAGAGTAGAGGCGTTCAAGATAGCGCGGGGTGCGTAGAGTTGTTTTGCAGGAGGTGTGCGTTTTATGATAAACGTCCCTCCTGTATTTTTTTGTAAATTTTTGCAAAACTTTTCCAAGCTATTGGGCTTGTACACGTGCTTGACAAAACACCCATTTGGGTGTATACTAATATATCGTGCCTGGGAAGTGGCCGATGGGCGTAAAAACGCTCAGATAAAGTCTTTCGACAAGCTCAGGGTAAAGGAAGAGGTCCTTCGACTAAATTGCTAGCGCAATTTGTCTCAGGACAATTCCGAGTGACCGGAATTGACTTTTACAATCTCATGCGTAAGTTCGATGGCACAGCCGCCTCCTTGGTTTTGTCATCATGGTATCTCAGTGCGATTATTCACACTGCGATGCCGCTTACGCGCGGGATTGTGAAAGGCAAAAGATGTTTTTTCCAAATAAAATAATGTCGGCGGACTATAAAAAACGCAAAATGAAAGGAGAGGCATGAAAAAGATTGGTAAGACTGAAAGTATCGAGCAAAATTGTCAGGATTTTCTGCGGGAAATTCTCAGGGTTGATGATATTCTGTCGTTAAGCCAGGAAGATAAGGACAATATTGTTAGGAATATTGAAGAACATTTGCCTGGGCGGGAAGCAAAAGTGTTGATTGGCTGGTTTGGGCTTATTGAGCCTGGCAAGCGGACGCAGAATAATCTTGGCAAAGAGCAGGGGTGTGGCTGTACGCGAATCTCCCAATTGAAAATCAAAGCTGTTCGCAAAATGAGACACCCGCGCAGGATGAGGTTTTTGAGAAGATATTCTTTAGCTATGCTGAGGGATGGATATGAGGAGCTGGATCAGCAGAACAAAAAACTTCAAAGAAGGGTGGACTGGTTCGAGAAAATGTTCGCAGATGCAGCAGGCGAAGAAAATCTGAAACTGCACGGTGAAACATCCATTGAGGCAGATGGGCTTTACTGGAGTGTCAGGGCCTACAACTTTTTGAAGAATGCCGAACTGCTGACTTTGGGAGACATCACTCGTCAGAGCGAGAAGGAGCTTTTGCAGAAGACTCACGGCATCGGGCGCAGGACGATCAACGAAATAAAAGAGACGTTGGCTAGGCACGGTCTGAAGCTTAGATCGGATGTGGCGGAGTAACAGCTCAAGGGAGGCGGGAAGAGTCACTTATCCAAGTGATTCGACCCGCCTCTTATTTTTTCCCAAAACCCACTTTTCTGCTATACTAAAAGCGTAATTTTTAAGAAGAATATTCACCCTGTTAAATAAATTTTGCCTGCTTGCCGGCAGGCCGGCTAAGGCAAAATTAAGATTTGAGGAAAAAACGGGTAGAATTAAAAAGTAAATAATAATTATTAATATAAATAAGTTGTGGCTATAAAATAGACTCAAATCTTATTTAACAGGGTAAATGAATAAAAAAATAGTGATTGGGGCGGTCGTGGTTGTGGTGATAATTTTGGCGGCGGTTTTTTTGAGCAAGCGTAGCAGCGCGCCGACAGTGACGGAAAAAGGGAAGGATGCGTCGATAGCAAAGGAGAGCAAGACCGACGCAATCGTGGGCAGTTTGAAGGATGCGATCGGTTTGGGCAAGAAGATGACTTGCCTTTCCAAAGATGCGAGCGGCGACACAACGGCGTATATTGAAGGCAAAAAATATAAAGCAGTCACGGTCACCCCAGAAGGCGATATGATTTCGCTTTTCACCGGTGAAGATTTTTATTCTTGGAACGAAAAAACCAAACAAGGCTTCAAGATGACCAAGGCCTGCACGGATGAGCTGAGCAAAAATCTGCCCAAGGCTGATCCGAACGCCACCACCGAGGACAACTTTGTGACCACCGAAGACATCATCGCGGAGGAGACGTATAACAACGATTGCAAAGAGACGACCATGGCGGTGGATTTCTCCATTCCAAAGGACGTGAGTTTTATGGACCAATGTGAATTGCTGAAAAACCTCCAGAACAACATTCCGGCCAACCTGAAGGATTTACAAATCCCGGGACAATAATCTGGCAAGAAATAGGAAAACAAAAAATTGAGCCACGCGGCTCAATTTTTTTTGGTGAAAGTATTTTTATAAAAGTTTTTTTATTTCCTCCAAAACATTTTTTTCGATGGCTTGGATCTTCTCTTTTTCCTCTGTCGTAAATTTATCCAACACAAAATCATGCGCGCCCAGGCGGCACTTGATGGCACCTTCTTCGGTGGCTTCGCCGATGCCGACGCGCACGCGGGTGAATTTTTGGCTGCCGAGTTGTTCGATGATGTTCTGCACACCGTTGTGCCCGGCCGAAGAAGAATCGGTTGCGATTTTATATTTGCCAAGTGCGATGTCGAGATCATCATGGATGACGAGGATGTCTGCTGTTGTCAATTTGTAAAAAGCCAAAATATCGCGGACAACTTCGCCGGACAGGTTCATGAATGTCTGGGGTTTCAACAACAATATTTTTTCAGGAGTAGATCCCTCGACTTCGTCCGCGGCGGACTTCGCTCGGGATGACACAGAAAATCCTTCGGATATTTCTGAGTCAAATTTTTTGTTAAATTCAAATTCTGGAAACTCCCAAGTTTCTTGTAGCTTGTTCACAATTACAAAACCGATGTTATGGCGGGTGCCTGCGTATTCTTTGCCCGGATTGCCGAGACCGATAATTATCTTCATATAATTTTATTGTCATTCCGAGCTTGTCGAGGAATCTAATTAGATCCTTCGATTTCGTTCGAATAAATTCTCACTACACTCAGGATGACAAGTTGTGTTTAATTTTTATTAAAATCCGCTGATTCCTGATCATCCCTGGACTTATTCAAATCCTCCAATGTGCCTTCTTCCATATTATACTGCGGAGTCAGATCTTTTCCAATAACAACAATAATATCAAATTTAGCAGCCTGCTCGGTGTTCAGAGCGGGAACATTTTTGGAATAGGCGATGGTGGCTGGCAGTTTGGTGACCAGTTCGTTGGCGGTGAAGGGTTTGGTCCCATTGGTCAGGTCAAAGACGGTCGATTGTTCCGCCAAATCCTTGCCTGAACTATGGATGACGGTCACATTTTTGTAGTCCAAGTTTTCCCGCAACAATTTTTGGATCTTGGCGGTGATCTGGCTTACGCCGCTTCTATTGATAATTGCAATGGTGGCATCTTCTTTGGCAATTTCTTCGCGCTTCCTCTGTAAAACATTCAAATCAAAAATATTCTGGGCCAAATCCTGAACTTCACTGTAATTGCCGGCGCGCGGGATCAAAACAGAGGCGGGTCCAATGTGCACGATCTTGAGCAGGCTATCTTTGTTCCAGGCATCAAGCACGACATTGGTGATGTTTTGCGTGTCCAATTTTTTGGCCAGTTCCAAAAAATTGCCAATTTCAGCTGACGTGATGTTGGTGACAAGATTGTCGCCCAACGTATTGAGCAAATTATTCAAAGCGATCGGATTGAAAAGCGTCGAAGCGGAAAATATTTTATTCTTGGTCGCTTGCATAATTTGCTGCTGACGTTTGGCCCGACCGAAATCACCCTGCGGATCGTTGTGACGCTCGCGGGCGTACTTAAGCGCGGTGGCGCCGTCGAGCGTGTGGAAACCTTTTTTGAGTTCAAAAGTTTCATAGCTATAGTTGGGTCCCGGGTAGCGCGCGTCAAAAAGATCGCGTTCGCTCACAATGTTGACTCCGCCGATGTCATCGATAGCTTGGCGAAAGCCGTCAAAATTGAGCACCGCGTAATAGTCCATGTCGAGACCGGTAATATTTTTAATGACACTCATGAGCGGATCAATTTTGGCGGAACTATCCGGGTCGTCTTGGCGATTCAATCCGAATTGATACACGCCGTTAATTTTGCTGGAGAAGTTGGCCTTGGGAATTGTGACGAAAAGGTCGCGGGGGATGGAGAGGAAAGCTACTCGGTTAGTTTTCCGGTCGATACTCATAATCATCATCGTGTCCGTCAAGAATTGGCCGGGTTTGCCTTTGCCGGCGATGCCGAGCAGGAGAATATTGATGCGATCGGGGTCAATGCTTCTGATGTCGATCGGATTTTCCGTGGCGAGGGATTTGAAAGTTTCCAAAAAGGATGGCTGGTTGTTGTTCTCAATGCTGATTTTTTTGCCGACTGCATAAATTTTCCAGGCAAAAAATCCGCCATACGTAAAACCGCCAAGGAGAAATAATAAAAAGAAAATCCCCAAAATCCGTTTGCCGGAAAAGATTCGGCGGCTCTTTTTTGGAGAATTATAATAGATCGCATCCATGAGTTTATGATACTAAATATATGGCTCAGTGGAAAGCTGTTTAGCTCTTGCCAAAGGCCTTTTTTCGTGCTAAAATCAAGGAGTTAATTCAATTTTTCGAGCAAAAATGGAGGAAAGAGAGCCACAAAACGAAATAGAGGAAAAATATTATGGGGTGGGCGGCTTTATTCTGGAGATTGTCAAAGTTTTTGTGCTGGCCTTCATCATCATTTTCCCGATCCGGGTTTTTTTGTTTCAGCCGTTTTTTGTGCAGGGGGCGTCGATGGAGCCGAATTTTGAGAACAATGAATATCTGATCGTCAACGAATTTGGATACAAAAAGACCGATTTCCCGACAGAGAATATAAAGCTTTTTACCATCAATCCTTTCAAAGAAATCCAAAGGCAAACCGCGATCGTCTTCCGGTATCCGAAAAATCCCAGCCAGTTTTTCATCAAGCGCGTGATCGGGCTGCCGGGCGAAAAAATTCAGATCAAAGAAAGCAAAGTGACCATTTTTAACGCAGAAAATCCGGACGGGTTGGTGTTGGATGAAAGTGCCTATCTTTCAACCAAGACGGTGACCAATGGCGATCTGGTCGTTAACTTGAAAAATGACGAATATTTTGTGATGGGTGATAATCGGATGTTTAGTTCGGATTCACGCTCCTGGGGTCCGCTGCCGGCTTCCGACGTGATCGGCAAGGTGTTGTTGCGAGCGTGGCCGTTGAATCAACTAAGTGTGTTTTAATAACCAATAACCAA
>JBAZBJ010000007.1:0-68384 GCA_041671525.1 Parcubacteria group bacterium | reverse complement strand
CAATCCGAGCAGCTTTTTGATATCTTGGTTCATAGAGGTGGTGGGAAATTAAGGTTTAGCGCTTAAATCCTACCACTTCTTTAGTTATCCACCACACTTAATATTATACAGCCACATTTAATTGACAAAACTGGGCGTGAATGCTAATAATTGATGAGTTCTATTTTCGGCGGGATGCCGAAAGGCTGGCGGGATGTCAGTCAAAAATTCATAGGCGAAAGCCAAATAGGAGGCAGTAATGGCAAGGATGGAAGCAACGGAAGAAGCAAGGATAGCAGCTCTTTTCAGGGAGAAAAAATTTTTGAGTTACTATATTTCTCCTGACAAAGTTAAATCTTCATCTGTCCAACGGGCAGGAGCTGACCTGCTTAGAGAAACAACGGGTTGGTCGCGAGGAGAGCATACCAGGCTCATCTTACTGGACTTTGATGGCAGAAAGATTTGCGAAGCGGGACGGAGAATTGTAATGGCGTCAACGCATTGGTGGAGACCAAGCACCTGGTTTAAATTGCCTCGTGGCAGTGAGGAAAATTTTTATGAATCCTTGGAAGACGCGATTGAGAAATGCCCGGCAAAGGACAAGATTCATTTTGTTCTCTTGATAAGAGGGAATGACTACATTAACTATAAGGTCATCATTTTCAAGGCCCCATCCAAGCTGAATCTGATGCAAAGCATCGAGGAAGACATCAGAAAAGCTCATGGGGAGCTCGAGGAACAACTCAGAACCATAGACGGGGATAAATAATATCCAGCCGTTTCAGGGGGCACGACTAGTGCCCCCTTTTTTTATGCAAAATATATCTAGGACTCAAAAAATTTATCGAAGCAAACGCCTTGGTCTTGGCGACGGTCGGGAATGGTTTGGCTTGACAAGAGTTGCTTTTAGCGGTAAGTTTTCAGCAGTTCTAAAAATAAATTCCATTGAGAAGGAGGCTTTGATGAAGGAAATACAGACAGTAGTGGAGGCGATCGAGGTTTTGCTCAAAAATAACCCTGAGTATGGTGAGAATATCAAGAATATGCTCCAGCTTACTGTCAGGGCGATGGACGTAAATCCGAACGCATATCTCAGGTATGCGCTTGAGCTGGTAAATAATTTTGAGAAGATGGTTATCGCTCACAACAATATGGATGAAAGGAAAATGTGCGATCTAATTTCCACATTGAGAAATTATGTCCATATGCTCGGTATTACCTCACATCAGGAAATGCTGGAAGTCAGGACGTTCTTATTGAAGGGCTGAATATTAAAACCTCAAGAAGGGCAAGGGAGGAAAACAGGTGTTTCATCTGATTCTCGGGACAGGCAGGCGTGTATTCATGCCTGCCTCTTTTTTTATAATCTCACCCGGACTAAAAAAATTTATCAAAGGAAACGCCATAGCAGCGGCTTGACATTGCAGGCCGTTTTTGTATAATAAATTTTTACAGTTAAGAAGGTTCTCTAAAAAATAAATTCAAGAAAGAGAGACGGCGGCTATGTTCATTAAAGTGCGGACAAACGGCGATTGGATGGCGAGAACAGCGGCGGTTGGTTTTCATGAGCGCCTTGGGCTAATCATGAAAAAACCAGTCATTGTCATTAGGGAAGAAATCGCGGTCCAATGGTGGGAAAGATGGGAAAGGAGACAACCACTTTTTTATCTGCGCGTGTCACTGGCTGATTTTGAGGAGACGTATGGGTTTGACCCGGTGGAGCTGTCAGTTGTGCATCTTGGCCAACTGAAGAAATGGCCGGTGAAAAAGGATGAGGCGGTCAGGAATTTACTGCAGACAAATCCTGAGGGCTATGCAATTTATGCCATCGGGAAGCAAACCTTTGTCCAGGATGATCAAACGGTGGTTTTTCCGATCAAGGTAGTTGAGGAAATCCTGCCCGTATTTGATGAAAAAATTGGCACATTGTTGCCCAGAGAGTATCGGAACGACAGCATTTTGAAGGCGGCCGAGCGTAAACTTTTTAATCGGTAGGGGAGGTTTAGAGTGAGTATGGAACGCTATCTGTCAGAGTCACAGTCAGTCAGCAAAAAAGCTTATTCCAAAAAAAAGGCGGCGGTAAGCGCTGCGTTGTATCCGCAGGGCCCGGGTCTCAAGGAGAAGCCGGGAAGCAGTGACAAACTGCTGCCGGTCATCAAAAAGCCGAAGAAAGTGGCGGCGACGATGGTGCTATCCTGCAAAAAATGCAAAGGACGGTGCCACCACAACAGTTTTTAGGGGGAAGTAATTCTGTCAACAGGCGACCAGGGAAATCCTTGGGCGCCTGTTTTTTTAAGCAAATTTTGCCCGATGCTTGACAAATTGCAAGTTTACTGGTAGTATTGATTATTCTGGGATAGCCAATAAAGAGGGGGCATCAATGAAAAAGCACTTTGACAAAGTAGGAAAAAACACCCCCTCAAGAGGGATTGATTGGGGTGATATGATGGCGTTTCGCGACGCGCGAGAAACAAGCATGCTTATCATGGAGACAGTTGCTCATCATGAAGAGATGCGGAGAGTTGATCGAGAGGATAGAAGTCAACCGAGCATATCCAGGATGAACCTGGAATATTTTGAATAAAAAACCGAGGGAGGGAAGATGAAGAAAATGATTTTTGTTGTATGCTTGTTTCTTGCTTTGGCAGGTTTCATAGTTCATCTACCGGACATGATAATCCTGCGGTGTGAGCGGGATATCGGGGTCATGAAAAAAGCCCTGGTGTCAAGTTACCAGATGTATCGCCAAAAAAATGCTGACGGCGATATCACGAGATTCAAAATCCAGTGGATAGAACTCATCTCCGCTGAAGGTAAAGTTGAAGAGTGCAAAGAATTTTCTAATTTTGACCAAAAGCTCAGTTGCTCGAATGCTCTCGTGAATACTTTAAATGAGTTGATCGAGCGGCAAGCGGGGATGAATAAGGAGAGTGGCGTAACTGACATGATCAGGGAGCCCGAAAAAATTAGGATATAAATGATCTAGCGGCAGCTCCACGGGGCTGCCTTTTTTTATTTTAAAATTCTGATAGAATAAAAAGAGGCAAACTAAAACAAAAATCAATGAACAAAACAATTTTGAAATTTACTTTAATTATTCTGGCGCTAGGAAGTTCTTTCTTCGCCTGGCAATCGGTCGATGCCGCGATCAATGTGGCGGAGGCGAGCAATTGGTTGATGCCGACGCTTTGGTTCTCGGCGTTGTTTATTGTCCTTGCTCTGAGCATCGTCTTGATCAAGGAGGCTTCTCTGGTTTTTCTGGAAGCTTTTTTGGTTTTGGCGTTGAGCCTAATTTTTGCTCCGAGTTTTTGGCATGGTCTCGTCATTTTGTTCAGCTTTCTGCTGTTGCTTTTGGCCATCGGGCGGATCAGAAATGATTTACATTTGAACATCCGCATCAGCCTGTGGAAGACTATCCGCACTGGTAGCACTGTCATAGTTGTAGTTTTAGGATTGGTGATCACCAGTCAATATTATTTCAGTGTCAAGGATGCGCCGCTGGGAAAAATAATTCCCAAATTCAAGATGGAGGGCTTGTCCAGTTCTTTGACCTCCAAAATTATTTCAGCCTTGAATCCGGATTTCAAAAATCTGGATGACAAGAATCTAACAGTTGACCAGCTGATTTTGGAAACACAAAAAAAACAATTGGAGCAAGCAGATGGTGGACAAATTGTTCCTGATGCGCAGATCAACGCCTTGATCGATCAGCAATTGGGGGAAAATATTCCGGTGCAACAAAGAGAAGCATTGAAGGCACAGTATCTGCAAAAAGTGAAAGATCAACAAAGCAAAATGTTAGGCGAAAATCAAGATTTGATTTTGGAGCAAGCGCGCAAACAACTGGCGGACATGGTTGGTGTGGAAATTACCGGCCAGGAAAAAGTTTCCGATCTGTTTTCCGAAGTGATCAACAGTAAGATCAACAATTATATCGTGCCAAATTTGTCGGGTGACAAAAATTTTCCGATCCTGCCGATCATTATGACTTTCATTCTGTTTTTGACGGTCGTGCCATTGGGATCGTTTTTGAGTCCACTATGGATTTTGATCGTCAGTCTGATTTTCCGACTTTTGGTCGCGGCTGAGGTGGTGAAGATTAAGAAGGTGATGACTGAGGTGGAAGTGTTAGAATGACTCGCGAATGTAAACAAATTTTGGCGAATTATCGCTAATTTTCAAAGGATTTATTCGCCTGCATTGGCTCTAATTGGCTTATAATTCGCGAGTTTTTTAATTAGCACTCTCAGGTGGGGATTGCTAATTTTTGTGAATGGTTGTATAATCCTGAGGTGGTTGTAGAACCTCTTTCCCTACGAATTACGAATAAGTACGAATATACGAATTTGTAAATTTGTATCGGATTTGTAATTTGTAGTTGGAGAGCATAAATAAATGGCAGGAGACTATTATAAAATACTAGGCGTGTCCAAAGGCGCGACGGATGATGAAATCAAGAAGGCGTACCGGAAACAAGCGCATAAATATCATCCGGACAAATCCGGCGGGGATGAGGCAAAATTCAAGGAATTGAACGAAGCCTATCAGGTGCTGTCGGACAAATCCAAGCGGTCGCAATATGACCAATTCGGGCAAACCTTCAATCAGGCTGGCGGTGGGGGTCAAGGCGCCGGTGGTTTTGATTTTTCCGGTTTTCAGGGCTTTGGCGGCCAAGGCGGTCAAGATTTCAATTTTGAATTTGGCGGCGGCGGTTTTGAGGATATTTTTTCCGATATTTTTGGCGGGGGCGGAACGCGGACGCGGCGGCGGCCGCAAGGCCAAGACATCCAGGTGGATCTGGAAATCAGTTTCGCCGACATGGTTGCCGGCGCGGAACGCGACATCAAGTTATATAAAAATGTAGTGTGCGAGCGTTGTCAGGGAGAGGGTGGCGAACCGGGCGCCGGCGAAAAAACTTGTCCAACTTGTCATGGCTCTGGCCAGATCAAAAAAACCGCGCGCAGTTTCTTTGGAAATTTTGCGCAGGTGGTGGAGTGTCCGGAATGTCATGGAGCGGGGGAAGTGCCGAACAAGAAGTGCACAAAATGTCATGGAGATGGAAGAATTAAAGAAGAGGAAATTATTAAGATCAAAGTGCCGGCCGGCATCCAACATGGCCAGACAATTTCTTTGCAAGGCCATGGCGAAGCGGGCGGGCGGGGTTCGGTGCCAGGCGATTTGTATGTCAACATCCACGTGCAGCCCGACAAGAGATTCCAGAGAAAAGGTCAGGATATTTTGAGCACTGAAGCAATTCCGTTTTCCATGGCGGTCTTGGGCGGCAAAGTGGAAATAGAAACCGTGGAAGGTAAATTAGTCTTGAAAATTCCGGCCGGCACAAAATCCGGGGAGATCTTCCGCATCAAAGAAAAAGGCGTGCCGGAACTGCAAGGTCGCGGCCGCGGCAATCAGCTGGTCACAGTCATCATTGAGACGCCCAAGAGTCTGAGCCGGGAGCAAAAGGACTTGATTGAGAAATTAAAAAACCAAGGCATCTAACTTCTCTTACTTTTCTTTTCCGCAAAGAAAAGTAACAAAAGAAACTCTCAGCCGGACAAAATTTCCTACGAATTCTGCATTCGCGAGCTAAAAGTTCCGGCTGCTTCCGAGGCGGAATCAAGGAACTTTTTTAACGCTCGCTCACTTGAATTCTGGGGAAATTTTGTAGGCTGAAATATTTTTGAAATTTAAAACCGCTTGGGTGGTTTTTGTGTTTTTGTCTTTTTTTGCTATAATAAAGGCGTAAAAAATAAATAAAAAAAATGAACATAACCCTACTTTTTTCCAATCTTGGCCTCTCGGCCAGCATGTCGCAAAACGTGATGCTGCTGATTTTTGTGGCGCTGTTGAGTTTTGTGTATGGGATGCTCCTAGGCAAGCACAAGTTGATGTCGGTGCTGATCAACATCTATGTCGCGTTTGCGGTGGTGAGTGTGATTCCGGCCAAAACTTTCGCGGACTATAATCAGCAAATTTTGCTTTTCCTGGGGATCCTGGTGGTGATGACGATTTTGGACAAAAGATTTTTTGACATCTCGTTGTCTGGTTCCGGATCGAGTTTTTTGTTCCGGGTTTTTTCCATGAGTTTTCTGGAAATAATTTTAGTGCTGAGTATCATCTTTTCCTATACGCCGGCCAAAGTCGCTTTGGGCTACATTTCCAGCGATGCCTATACCTATTTGGTCACCGGCTGGGCGCCGCTCGTCTGGATGGTCGCGCCGCTAGCCTATATGTTTTTTATCTATAAGAAGATCAATCATTAGTATTGACTGATTTCGGTATAATGCTATAATGGCAAGGCTGTTAAGTTGGCTATTTTTTTATTAACAATTTTGGGTCGTTAGCTCAGCCTGGTAGAGCAGTTGCCTTTTAAGCAAACGGTCGGAGGTTCGAATCCTCCACGACCCACTAGATAGAAATCCCATATTGGGATTTTTTGTTTTTATGCTATAATTTCCTTATGAGAAAGTATCTATTCTTAGCAGTATTAATTTTAGCCCCCATGGTTCTGGCGGGTTGTTCTTTGACGCCAGCTGCGCCGGCGAACACGCCACCACCGCCGCCAAATCCCAACAATAGTCTCTGGACCTCGACGGACGCGGGCAAGACTTGGATCAACAATTTTCCGCTAAATCAGAAGGTGGATATTTCCAAAGTGGATGTGCTTAGCTTGGCGGTCAATCCGTTTGACGCCAAAAATGTGTTTGTCGGGCTCAAGGGGGCGGGAATTTTGAAGACCGACAATGGCGGACAGGACTGGAGTTATCTGAATTTTCAATCGGAAAAAGTGTATGGCTTGGACATCGATCCCAAAGACGGCCGGATCATCTATGCCAGTGGTGTCTGGCAGAAACGCGGCAAGATTTTCAAAAGCACGGATTCGGGCGAAAATTGGGTGGAAATATACACAACTCCGGCCAATGGCCCGCTGGTGATTTCTTTGGTGATCGACAAGAGAAGTCCCAACATCATTTATGCGACGACCAGCGATAATCAGGTCATCAAATCAACTGACACCGGAGTGTCATGGAAAAACATTTATACATCTTCCTCTCCCGTGCTGAAAGTCGCGATTGACAGGCTGGATAGCAATCTTATATATATGGCGACACAGAGCGGAATTATTTTCCGCAGCAAGGACGGCGGGAAAAAGTTTGAGGATTTATCCAGTCAGAGCCAACGAGATAAAAAATCCCAAAATATCAGAGAGGTCACGGTAATTGAAACAGACCCAAGTAACAGTGGCTGGCTGTATGCTGTCGGGCGAGCGGGAATGCTCAAGAGCAGCGATGCGGGAAAAACTTGGAGCAAAATTGAGATTCTGAATAATCCGCAAAATTTTCCGGTCAAGACCTTGGCCGTTAATCCGGCCAACTCAAAAGAATTGATCTATGGTGCGGCGCAGGCCGCCTATCGCTCAGTGGATGGGGGAGTCAATTGGTCCACCTTCCAATTCGACCTTGCCAAAAATGTGAACGTCATCAAATATTCCAATTTGGATCCGACACAACTATACTTAGGATTCTCAAAGTAATTTTCAATAATCAATTATCAATTTACAATAAGTTCACAATGATCAATTATCAAATTTTTAAAATTTAGTAATTGAAAATTCAATGAAAATTGTAAATTGAAAATTGCAAATTTAATTTATGTATCAAGAATTAATCGACAACAAAAAACCGGAATTCGAAAAATCGATCGAGTATTTCAAGGAAGAATTGAATCAGCTCCGAACCGGACGGGCGACAACTTCTTTGGTGGACAATTTGATGGTGGATTATTACGGTGCCAAATCGCCCTTGAAGCAGGTGGCGAGCATCACCATTCCGGAACCACGCACCATTATGATTTCTCCGTGGGACAAAAGCCAGCTGGCGGCCATTGAAAAAGCGATCCGGGAATCACAATTGAATCTGAATCCAAACAACGACGGGCAAGTCGTGCGCGTCAACCTGCCGGCCTTGACTGAAGAACGCCGCAAAGAGCTGGTGAAAGTCCTGAATCAAAAAGCGGAAGAAGGCAGAATTGCTATTCGCAAGCAGCGTGAGGAGATTTGGGAAGAAATTCAAAACATGGAAAAGACCGGCACGATCGGTGAGGATGATAAATTTACCGGCAAGGACAAGTTGCAGGAGGTGGTGGACACCTACAACGCTAAAATTGAAGACGTGCGGAAGAAGAAAGAAGAAGAAATTTTAACTGTTTAAGATTATTTATGCTAACAACTATTGTTTTTATCATTATTCTGGGTCTGCTGATTTTTGTCCATGAGTTGGGGCATTTTGTGACCGCACGCCGCAATGGGATCAAGGCGGAGGAATTTGGTTTTGGTTTTCCGCCACGCGCTTTTGGTTTTCTGAAGGATGAAAAGACCGGCAAGTGGAAGTTTATTCCCGGCAATCGGGAGGTCACTTCCAAAAACACCTTGTATTCGATGAACTGGATCCCACTGGGCGGCTTTGTGCGCATCAAGGGTGAGGGCGGTGACAACAAAGGGGACGCGGATAGTTTTGCCGCGAAAGGCGCTTGGCCTCGGATCAAAGTTTTGGCTGCGGGCGTGATCATGAATTTTATTTTTGCCTGGTTCTTGATCGCTATCGCCTTGATGATCGGTGTGCCACATGAATTTGCCAACATCATCGATCCAAATTCGGAAATTGTTGTCTCTCAGGTTTCACCGGATTCTCCGGCTGAGCGTGCTGGGCTGAAAGTGGGTGATCAGATTATCAGCGACCAAGGAGCAGTACAGGTGAAAAATGAAAATGATTTTTTGGCCTATATTAATGCTAAAAAAGGTCAGGAGATAGTTTTGAACATTGAGCGCAACGGCCAGAGTTTGGATTTCAAGCTGACGCCGCGCGTGGACGTGCCGGAAGGACAAGGTCCGATCGGGATTGCGTTTGGCGGCGGGATAAAAAATTATGTCTGGTATGACGCGATCTGGAAAGGATTTCTGGGTGTGATTTATCTCATCGGACTAACATTGTTTACGCTCTTCATAGTTGTGAAAAATTTGCTCCTGGGGCAGGCGGCCGGCATCGAAGTGGCTGGTCCGGTTGGGATTTTCAAGTTGACCGGTCAGGCCGTGCAATTTGGGCTGGTGCCGACCATCCTGTTTACCTCAATTTTGAGCATCAACCTGGGTATCATCAACGCTTTGCCGATCCCAGCGCTGGACGGCGGACGCATCCTGTTTATTTTAATCGAAAAAATCAAAGGCCGCCCGGTTCAGCAAAAAACCGAACAGTTGCTGCACACGATCGGTTTCATTCTGCTGATCATGCTCATGGTTTTCATCACAGTGCGGGAGGTCTTTATGAAATAAGAATCGCCTCAATGACCAGTCTGAAAGTCGCCGAGGGGCGACTTTTTGCGTGATTTTGACTCGGGGCGTCAAATAAGTTATAATAGGTGAAGCTTTTAAGTGCCGTTAGAGCGGTATAAATGGGCGAAAAATAAAAATTAATTTAAGGAATTACAGACATTCTGACGGATGTATTGTTTTTTGATTTTTCAAAATAATGAAGAAATTTAATAACATTTTCAAGGAAATAACCAGCGGTTTTTTCGGCCGGTTTTCAAAGGATATCGGCATTGATCTGGGTACGGCCAACACGTTGGTCTATGTCAAAGGCAAGGGGATTGTCATTAATGAGCCATCGGTAGTGGCGATCAACAAGAAGACCGGTCAAGTTTTGGCCATTGGCAAGGAGGCCAAGAAGATGGTCGGCAAAACTCCGGGGCACATCGTGGCCACACGGCCTTTGGTGGACGGCGTAGTGAGTGATTTTGAAGTGACCGAACAAATGCTCAAATATTTTATCGATAAGGTGCATCGTGACAGTTTTACTTTGTTTCCGCGGCCGCGCGTGATCATCGGGATTCCATCGGACGTGACGGAAGTGGAAAAAAGAGCGGTAATCGATGCGGCGATGAACGCGGGTGCGCGCGTGGCGTATTTGATCGACGAGCCGATGGCGGCCGCGATTGGCGCGCGTCTGCCGGTGCAGGACGCGGCCGGCAATATGGTGGTGGATATCGGCGGTGGCACCACCGACATCGCGGTTATTTCTTTGGGGGGTGTGGTGGCTTCGCGCAATTTGCGCATCGCCGGCGATGAAATGAACGAGGATATCATCCGCTATTGTCGGGACGAATTCAATCTGTTGATCGGTGAGAAAACGGCGGAAGACGCCAAGATTGCCATCGGCAGTGCTTGTCCGCAAAAGGAAAAAATGCAGATGCCGGTGCGCGGGCGCGATCTGGTTTCAGGCCTGCCGAAGGAAGTGATGATTAATGATGAGCAAGTACGCGCGGCGCTTTCGCGCTCGATCCGGATCATTGTGAACAACAT
This sequence comes from Parcubacteria group bacterium, assembly GCA_041671525.1. GTDB lineage: Bacteria > Patescibacteriota > Minisyncoccia > Moranbacterales > UBA2206 > UBA11098. The sequence continues at coordinate 58,048 of JBAZBJ010000007.1, read as the reverse complement.
CAAAACCACCATTGAAGAGACGCCGCCGGAGCTTTTGGCGGACATCATGCAGCGCGGGATTATTTTGGCGGGTGGTGGCAGCTTGATCCGGGGGTTGGATCGCTTGGTGGCTGATCAGACGGAAATGCCGGTGCGCATGATGGAAGACCCTCTGACGGCCGTGGTGCGCGGTTGCGGAATTGTTTTGGAGGATATTGAAACACTCAAAGACGTCCTGCTGGAAAATCAACACGACAAATCTTTTATCTAGTTGGTGTCTCTGTCATTGCGAGCGTAGTATCGGCGATTAAGCCGATACGGAGCGCGGCAATCTCGTGCGATGACTCACGAAATATAATATAAGATACAGTGAATTAAAATTCGGGATTGCCACGGTCGTTTCGCGGCGAAACTCCCTCGCAATGACATAAAATTTTTATGCCACAAAAATATCTGACTCCGAATCTAATTAAATTTTTAGCAGTAGCGGTTATCTGCCTTCTGCTAATTTTTATTAATCCACGTGGGTTGTTTAATCCGGTGCGGGGAATTTTTTTGGAGATGGCTTATCCCTTCCAAAAAACTTTTTATCTGCTGAGCAGCACCATCACCGGCACCGGTGAATTTTTGCGCTCAATCGGGGAATTGAAAGAAGAAAATGAAAACCTGATCCGGGAGAACAACGAGCTGGCGACGCAAATCGCGCTTTTGCAGGACGAAAAAAAGGAGAATGCGTCACTGCGCGAGCAAATAAATCTGGCGCCCCGGCAAAAATTTGATCTGGCGGCCGGGTTTGTGATCGGCCAGGATCCGCAAAGGCTGGACAGCTGGCTCATGATTAACAAAGGCACTGCGGACGGCGTCAATATTGATATGCCGGCCATTGTGTCCGAGGGCATTCTGATCGGTAAGGTGACGGAAGTTACCGCTCATTCGGCTAAAATAACCTTGCTCTCGGATTCGACCAGTGTGGTTAATGTGGTGGATAGTGAAACCCAATCCAAAGGGGTTTTGCGGGGCGAATATGGCCTGGGAGTAGTGATGGATATGGTTTCCCAGCAAGACGCGCTGAGCGCGGGCGATACGGTGGTGACTTCGGGTCTGGGGAGCGACATTCCGCGGGGACTGCTAGTGGGAAAAATTCAGGAAGTCCGCCTGACCGGCGACAAACTGTTCCAGCAGGCCATCGTCGTGCCCCGGATCAAATATTCGAAAATTGACGTGGTTTTCGTAATCAAAAATTGATCCGCCATGCGGATCATCCTGAACTTGTTTCAGGAACTAATTAGATTCCGGATCAAGCCTGCCTACCGGCAGGCAGGTCCGGAATGACAAAATTGATGTACAAAAAATTTGCCATTTTCGCTTTGCTGTTTTTGTTGGTCATTTTGCAAGTTTCCGCGCTGCCACTTTTTTTCAATGCGCGCCGGATCCCGGATCTGGTTTTGCTGGTGGTAATTTTTTTCACGGTCAAGCGAGGCTTTCCCGCGGCCTGGAAGATGGCGCTTCTGGGTGGATTTTTGCTGGATTTGTTTTCGTTTTTTCCGGTTGGCGTTAACGTGCTTTCGTTTGTAGCGGTGAGTCTGCTGATTAATTTTTTAGCGCAAAGGTTTTTCGTGACGCAGTCAAATGTGAAGTTTTTTACGCTACTAGCTTTGGTTTTGGCGGGCACGATCGTCAATGACGTCGCAGTGTCGGTCTTGATGAAAATATTTCTGAACGTGGAAAAAATCGCCAGTACCGGCTTTCCGATTCTCAGTCTGGAACTGGTCGGAAAAATGCTGAGCAACACTCTGCTGTTTGTTTTGATCTATTGGCCGCTCAAAAAACTCGAGAACCTAAAAAATATTTATCCCTACGGCCAGCAAATGGTCGTGCGGAGACCATCATAAAAAAAGAAAAAATGCTAGGTAATTTATTCAGAAGAAAAAAAGTTTTGCGGGGAGTCGAGATTGAAGATTCCATCATGACGATCACCCAGAAAGAAAAAGCGATCATTGAAACTCCGTTCCACCGCAAAGGATTGGATATGGTCTGGTACCTAATCATAGGCATCATTCTTTTGCTGGGAATCAGAGTTTTCTATCTGTCGGTTATCAAGGGTAGTTATTACGCCGACGTTTCCAAAGGGAATCGCATCCGTTTGATCACCATCAAGGCGCCGCGTGGAAAAATTTTGGATAAATTCGGTTCGGTACTGGTCGGCAATGTGCCCAGTATGGATGTGGTGGTGGTGCCGCGCGATTTGCCGGAAGACCCGGCGGCTCGCCTGCGGATGGCGCAAATCACGGCCGGAATTTTGGGCATGGATCCGGGCAATGTCGAAACGGCGCTGGAAACTCAAAATCGCAAATCGGTGGAGCCAATTTTGCTCAAGGAAAATATCACACAGGATCAGGCACTCGTTGTGATGGAAAAACAAAAAGATTTGCCGGGCGTCAGCGTGGAAAACACGGCGATCCGCAATTACGAAAACGGGCAGATTTTTTCGCCGATTGTCGGCTATGATGGCAAGATTACACCGGCGGAACTAAAAAATGGCGCCGGCTATACCATGACGGATTATATCGGGAAGACCGGGTTGGAAAAATATTACGAGCAAAATCTGCGGGGCAAAAACGGCGCCAAGCAAGTTGAGGTGGATTCTTTGGGGAATTCCAGCCGTAATCTGGGCGTGATCCAGCCACAGGCGGGGGATAACCTATTTTTGAACATCGATGAGGGATTGCAGAAAAAATTATATGACAGTCTGGCGTCCGTGCTGGAAAAAACCGGCACCAAAATGGCTTCAGCTGTCGCGATCGATCCGCGCAGTGGTGGCGTGTTGGCCATGGTCAGTCTGCCCAGTTATGATAATAATCTTTTTTCTCGTGGCATCTCGAACGCGGATTATCAAAAGCTGATCACGGATCCGAATCTGCCATTGTTCAATCGGACAATCAACGGTGAATACCCGCCCGGATCCACAATCAAACCGGCCGTGGCGGCCGCGGCACTGTCGGAGGGCGTCATCACGCCGGACACGATCATCCAGGGTTCCGGCGGTAGCATCAATATTGGAGCTTTTCGTTTCGGCGACTGGAAGGTGCATGGACCGTCTGACGTGCGCACCGCGATCGCGGAGAGCAATGACATTTTTTTCTATAGTATTGGCGGTGGTTATGCCGGCATTCAGGGCCTGGGCATGGATCGCATGAAAAAATATGAAAATCTTTTCGGCTTTGGCGCGCCCACCGGCATCGATCTGCTGGGTGAGTCGTCCGGCTTTATCCCGAGCGAACAGTGGAAGTTGGACAAGATCGGGGAACGCTGGTATATCGGCGATTCCTATCATTGCGCGATCGGACAGGGCTTCATCACCTCCACTCCTTTACAGGTGGTGAATCAGGTCGCGGCCATCGCCAATGGCGGAATTTTATATCAACCACGGATTGTCAATCGTATCCAAAAAAATGATGGCACAAGCGAAAGCATCCTGCCGACCATCATCCGCCAGAATTTCATTTCGCCGGACGTGATGCAGGTGGTGCGCGAGGGCATGCGCAAGACGGTCACGGACGGCACGGCGCAGCCGCTCAAGGATCTGCCGGTGGCGGTGGCGGGGAAAACCGGAACGGCGGAATTCGGTGGGGAAGGCAAGACGCATGGCTGGTTCGTGTCGTTTGCGCCATATGAAAATCCGGAAATTGCCCTGGTGATTTTGGCGGAAGGCGGGGGCGACGGGCACTCGACCGGCGTGCCGGTGACCAAGGAAGTGTATGATTGGTATTTCACGCGGAATAAATAATTACACTTCTTACTTTTTCTTTCCGCAAGAAAAAGTAACAAAAAGAACTCTCAGCCTGGCTCATACAAAAACAAATTCTCAGTTTTCTCGCTAAAAGTTTTGGTTGCCCCGCGGCGGACCTAAAACTTTTTTAACGCTCCAAAACTTCAATTTGTACTTTTGTATTTCGCGAAGGCTGAAATGATCGCAAGTTTGCAACAAAAAAGCCAGGTTTTATTTTATTTGATTATTTGATATACTAAATGAATGAAAATGCATAAAGATATTTTTGAGATAATCTTGCACGCGCGGGGTGGGCAGGGGGCCAAAGTGGCGGCGGAAATCATCGCGCAGGCGGCGGTCAGCGAAGGCAGATTTGTTCAGGCTTTTCCGCAATTCGGGCCGGAAAGAAGCGGTGCGCCGACCAAAACTTTTGTGCGGATAAGTGACAAGGCGATTCGCACGCACGAACCTGTCACTGATCCGGACGTGGTGCTGGTTTTGGATGAAACGATTTTGGATTCAACGGTGGTGACGGACAATTTGGAGAAAGATGAATTTTTGATTGTTAATTCCAAGAAAACGCCGGAGGAGCTCAAAAATAAAACCGGATTTTCGGGTAAAATTTTTGCGGTGGATGCTAATGGAATTTCCATGGACATCATCGGTCAACCGCGACCGAACACGGTGATTTTGGGCAAGTTTGTGCAGGTGACGGAAGCAGTGCAGCTTTCAAGTTTGGTTGCAGAATTTCGCAAAATATTTGAAGATAAGATCGGCAAGGAAGGAACGGACAAAAACGTGCAGGCCATTGAAAAAGCGTACGATAATATTTAGTAAATTTATGGAAGTAGGCGCAATTATAAAACATGATATTTCAAATGCAGCTAACACCGGCGATTGGCGGTATATTAAGCCGGTGGTGGATAAAGAAAAGTGCAGCGGCTGCAGCACGTGTGTTCCGTATTGTCCGGACGCTTCAATCGAGATGAAATTTTATAAAGAAGGACAAAAGGACAAGGCGGACATCGATTATGATTTTTGCAAGGGCTGTGGTGTTTGCGCGCAAGTGTGTCCGATGAAAGCGATAACAATGCGAAAAAACTAATGACAAAAAATTCTCAAAATCGAATAGCTTTGACTGGCGGTGCCGCCGCGGCGGAAGCTTTGAAGCAGATCGAGCCGGATGTGATGGCGGTCTATCCGATCACGCCCCAGACCACCATCATTGAAACGTATGCCAAATTCAAGGCGGACGGCGTTGTGGCGACCGAGGTGATCGAAGTGGAATCGGAACATTCCGCGATTTCGGCGTGCGTCGGGGCGAGTGCGGCTGGAGCGCGGACAGTGACGGCAACAAGCTCACAAGGCTTGGCGCTCATGAATGAGATTTTGTATATCGCGAGCGGGATGCGCTTACCGATTTTGATGGTGGTGTCGGCGCGAGCGCTTTCGGCTCCGATTAACATTCATGGCGATCACTCGGACGTAATGGGGGCGCGGGATGCCGGTTGGATCCAAATTTTTTCCGAAAACGCGCAAGAGGTGTATGACAACACGATCATCGGCATGAAACTGGCGGAGAAAGTCGGCCTGCCGGTCATGGTTATCATGGACGGCTTCAATACTTCGCACTGCGTGGAAAATCTGGAAACTTTGAGCAAAGAACAAGTGCAAAAATTTGTGGGCGAATACACTCCGGAAAAATATCTTTTGAACGTTTCCGACCCGGTGACTTTTGGTCCACTGGCATTGCAAAATTCCTTTTTTGAATTCAAAGTCGACCAGGAAAAAGCCATGGAAGCAGCCAAGGAAGCTTATTTGGAAATCGCCAAAGAGTTTGAAAAATTAAGCGGGCGGAAAAAGGAATATTTTGAAGCCTATGAGTTGGAGGAAGCGGAGCAGGTGATTGTGTTGGCTGGCTCGACGGCGGGCACAGCCAAGGATGTGGTGGATAAATTGCGAAAGAAAGGCCAGAAAGTTGGACTCCTGGAAATAAATCTGTTCAGGCCTTTTCCACGCGAAGAAATAATTGCAGCTCTCAAAAATGCGAAAAGCATCGCCGTGATGGAGCGTGCGATTTCTTCGGGAACATTTTCACCGATCTATCAAGACATTCTGACCGGATTTTATGACGCCGACGCTAAACCAAAAATTCAACCATATGTGTACAGTCTGGGTGGTCGGGATATTTTCGCGCAGGATATTGAAAATGTTTTTGAAGATTTAGAGCAAGGAAAAATTTCTAAGGAAATAAAATATATCGGATTAAATTCATGAATAAAGAACAAGCGAAAAATTTTGCCCCGGGGCATTCCGCTTGCGCGGGGTGTGGGATTCCGACCATTGTGCGGACGATTTTGGGTGAGGCCAAAGATCCGGTGGTGGTGGCCAACGCGACGGGGTGCCTGGAAGTGACTTCGACGCTCTACCCGTATTCAGCCTGGAAAGTGCCATATATCCACAATGCCTTCGAAAACGTCGCAGCGACCATTTCTGGGGTCGAGCGGGCCTATAAGGCGCTCAAAAGTCGTGGCAAGACGGACAAAAAGATCAAATTTGTGGCTTTTGCAGGGGACGGCGGAACCTATGATATTGGGCTGCAATCGCTGTCCGGCGCGCTGGAGCGCGGGCATGATTTTTTGTATGTCTGTTATGACAACGGCGGCTATATGAACACGGGCAACCAAAGATCTTCGGCGACTCCATTCGGCGCCAACACGGAAACCACACCGGTCGGCAAGGATTCCTTCGGTAAGGTGGAGCTGCGCAAGAATCTGATGGAGATTGTGAACGCCCATCACATCAAATACGCGGCGCAGGCAAGTGTGGGCAATCTGCCGGATCTCAAACGCAAAGCGCAGAAAGCGTTCGCGACAGAAGGGCCGTCGTTTCTCTTGGTGCTGCAACCGTGCACCAACAATTGGAAATTCCCGACCTCTATGTATGTCCAATATGCCAAGCTGGCGGTGGAAACCAATTTTTGGCCGCTGTATGAAATTGAAAACGGGAATTACGTAATTAATTACGTACCTCAGGAGCGAAAACAGATCGAAGAATTTTTGAAAGGCCAGGGGCGCTTCAAACATCTCTTCACGTCGGAAAACCAACATGTGATTGAAGAGATGCAACAGATTGTGGACAGTGAGTTCAAAAGATTGCAAAAATTTGCAGGCTGAGTTAGAATTCTAAACTAGGCCGTCTTAGCTCAGTTGGTAGAGCGGCGCATTCGTAACGCGCAGGCCTCCGGTTCGATCCCGGAAGATGGCTCAAGATTAAAATTATGGACCAAAAAATAAAAAAAATAATCGTAGCGCTAGTGGTGCTGGCAGTTGTTTTTATTGGTGGGTTTTTTGCTGGAGGTAGGAGTACGGAAATAGATATCAATAAGAGAATAAAAGATGGGGAGATTTTTGCAACAACGGAAAGTCTAGATAAAAATAAAGCAACTAATTCTGGTGATTGTAAAGATGCTATTAAGGCCAATAACGATCAATGGAAGCAAATCAGTGAGGAACACAGCAATGAGGTGGCTGGTCTTAAGCAGGCCGCAAATGAAATTATAAATCCCTACATTGAAAAAGATGTCAGTAGTACGAAGCTCTATACAGCGCTAAAAAATAAAATTGGAAATGAATTTTTAGATAAGGATTTTTCAGACGGGTGGGATGAGAGTTATAGAAAAGAGCATGCGGGCGATATCACTGAAACAAAAAAATTGAGAGAAGGAATAATATCCGGCCCAATTTTTTATCGGGATATTAGCGGGCAAAAAGTGTTCTATGCTCCAAATTATTTCAATTGGACAATAGAAAAATTAAATTCAATCGAGAATACTTTTTGTGATGGATTGGGATGCAATGTTCCCACTATATTTATTGCAAACAAAGAGAATATTTTTTGGACTAATCAACGGCTATGTTCTGGTGGTGCTCGATCTACGGATTTGATTCCGCAAAATGAATTTTACGAACAGTATAAATGCGAGCTACTTAATGATGCGATACGCCAATTAAATCCGTATTTAATGTAATTATATAACTCATATGAAAACTTATATCTGCCAAATTTGTGGGGACGCGTATATCGGACACGAAAGACCGACAGATTGTCCTTTTTGTGGCGCACCATCGCATTTTATCAAAGAGGGGAAAGAGGCTTTGCCGATTGTGAATCAGAAAATTGAAATCAGTGAACTTTCCGGCCGGAACTTGGAAGAAACGTTGGGCTTGGAACTGCGGGCTAATCTGATCTATTTGTGCATGGCCGGCAATGCCAAGACCTATGAACTTAAAGCGATGTATAAAAGACTGGCCAAAGTAGAGATGGAACACGCGGTCATCTGCACGAAATTGATGGGCATAGCGCTGCCGAAAGTGGAAGACCAGACTTGTAGCCAAGATGAGGTGGAAAATTTCAAAGCCACAATCGCGCTGGAAGAACACGCCACGAGCCTGTATGCGCAATTTGCCAAGGAGGCGACCGAGCAGAACATCCGCATATTTTTCACGGCGCTGACGCAAGTGGAAGCTGATCACACCGCACTAATTAAGAATTATTTATAAATACATTGTCATTCCGGGCTTGACCCGGAATCTAATTAGGCGCAGTGATAGCAACAAGACTCCAATTAGATCCTGAATCAAGTTCAGGATGACAACAATATCATGGTTTGGATTTACACTCTAGTTTCAGTCGCCATTGTCAGTCTGATTTCTTTGATTGGCGTTTTTACACTGTCGATGAAAAAGGAGAGGTTGGAAAAGATTTTGATCTATCTGGTTAGTCTGTCCACTGGAACATTGTTGGGCGATGCCTTCATCCATCTGATTCCGGAAGCCTATGAAAATAGCGCGGATAGTTTGTCGGTTGGGCTGTATATTTTGGCCGGCATTTTGTTTTTTTTCATCGTCGAAAAATTTTTCCATTGGCGGCATTGCCATCATGTCCCGAATGAAAAACATCCGCATCCTTTTTCCTATATCATTCTGGCCGGGGACACCGTGCATAATTTCATTGACGGATTGGTGATCGCGGCCAGTTTTTTGGTGAGTGTGCCCGTGGGGATCGCCACCGCCATTGCAGTTGTCCTACATGAAATTCCGCAAGAAATTGGCGATTTTGGTTCACTGGTGTATGGCGGATTTTCTCGGGCTAAGGCTCTGCTGCTCAATTTTGCCACGGGTGTGGCGGCGATTGTTGGCGCGATTATAGTCCTGCTGGTAAACACCAGTGTTGTGGATCTGAATAGTTTTTTGGTACCGTTTGCGGCCGGCGGCTTTATCTATATCGCTAGTGCTGATCTGATTCCGGAATTGCACAAACAAACAGATATCAAAAAATCAGTCGGACAGTTAGCGGTGTTTGTAGTCGGAATTATTCTAATGGCTTTGCTTTTGAAATTAGGCTAAAAAAAGAGGGGAGACGAGGCTCCCCATGATGCTGCTTAGTGCAATTCCGCTTTCAGATTTAAACCGAAATGTTTTGTTATTAACCACAACTGATGTTTCGATGGGCATTCCGGATTGGAACATTGGTAATAATCAGAATCTGATTCTCCGGCCAGTTTTGCATTTTTTTTGAGCGGTGCTCCACATAACATGCAATAATACATAATTTCACCTCCTCCATTTGGAATTCTGTATAGTAGCATTTAATTAAATATTTGTCAATATGCGTGAACTGCAAGAAAAAATTGTCACCTTGAAATCTAAACTCGCTCTTTTGAGCGACTATCTTTGACTTACCACAAAAACAAAAAAGGATAGCGGAATTGGAAAAAAAGTCGGATACCCCCGGTTTTTGGAATGATGCGCAGGCGGCCGGCAAGATCATGCAGGAGTTGGAAGAATTGCGCGGAGAAATTCAAATGTTGAGCGACATTGAAACGGAGCTGGATGAAATTACGGAACTGTCAGAAATCATCAATGAAACCGAAACCGGCTCAGAAAAAGAGAAGCAAGATTTGGAAGAGAAAATTGCCGAAATCGGAAAAGCGTTGGATAAATTGGAATTTAAGTTGCTGTTCGGTGGGGAATATGATCGTAATGATGTGATCATGACGATCCATAGTGGGGCTGGGGGGGTGGACGCGCAAGATTGGGCGGAGATGCTGCTGCGGATGTATCTTAAATTTTCGGAAAAAAATAATTTCCGGACGCGGGTGGTGGATGAATCACGCGGGGCGGAAGCGGGCATCAAGAGTGTCACGGTAGAAATCTCCGGATCGTTCGCCTATGGCAATCTGAAAAGCGAGGGCGGCGTGCACCGTTTGGTGCGACTCTCGCCGTTCAATTCGGACAATCTGCGCCAAACTTCTTTTGCTCTGGTGGAAGTGATGCCCGTCATCGAAGAAATCAAGGAAGTAATCATCAGACCGGAGGACATTCGCGTGGATGTGTTTCGTTCCTCGGGGGCGGGCGGTCAAAGCGTGAACACGACCGACAGCGCGGTGCGCATCACGCATCTGCCGAGCGGCATTGTGGCCAGCTGCCAAAACGAGCGCAGCCAGATCCAGAACCGCGAACAAGCTATGAAAATTTTGAAAGCCAAGCTGCACAAAAAATATTTGGAAGATGCTGAGGCCGAAAAAGCCAAGCTGCGCGGCGAAGCAATTTCGGCCGAGTGGGGAAGTCAGATCCGCTCTTATGTCGTGCATCCCTACAAGATGGTCAAAGATCATCGCACCAAACATGAAACGACGGACACAGAAGCGGTGCTGGGCGGAGATATTACGGAATTTATCGAGGCCTATTTGAAGTTTCAAGCTGGAAAATAAAATTTTTGTTGCACGTAAAAAATGTGCTATAATAATCTTATGGAAAAAATGGAAACAAAAATTCGCAGGAAAAAAACTTATCCGGATACGGAAATAAGCAACAATGCAGAAGCGCCGGCTGAGAATTGCGCGGCGGATTTTATCGTGCGCTTCGATCAAGTTTCCAAGCGCTACAAGGATAATTATCTGGCCCTGGATGGGATTGATCTGGCCGTCCGTGAAGGTGAATTTATCTCCATCGTCGGCCCAAGCGGCGCCGGCAAATCGACGCTGCTCAAATTGGTCTATGCTGAGGAAATGCCGTCGGAAGGCGGAGTATATTTCAATGGCACTTTGCTAAACAGCATCAGTAAGCGAAAGTTGCCCTTTCATCGCCGCATGATCGGCACGGTGTTTCAGGATTCCAAACTGCTGCACCAAAAAACCGTGTTCGAAAATGTGGCGTATGCCTTGGAGGTTTTGGGCGCGCCAACGGAAGAAATTGAAGAAGACGTGCCGCAAATTTTGGAAATTGTCGGGATGGGCGACAAGATGGAAAAATTTCCCAACCAGTTGAGCGGCGGTGAAAAACAAAAAGTGGCCATGGCGCGCGCGCTGATCCACAAGCCGATGATCATCGTTGCGGACGAACCGACCGGCAATCTGGATCCAGTTTCCTCATTGGAAATCGTGAATCTGTTGCTCAAGATCAACGAATTGGGCACCACTGTGCTGCTGGCGAGTCATGATCAGGACATCGTGAACAAGGCGCAAAAAAGAGTCATCGCGATGGACAAGGGCAGAATCGTCGGCGATCAGGCCAAAAGTAAATATAAAATTTGTTAAATATAAACCCTATGTTTTTGGCAATCGGTAGAACATTTAAAGAAGCGCTCAAGAATCTTTTCCGCAATGTGTGGTTGAGTTTGGCGACCGTCACCATTCTGATCCTTTCCCTATATGTGGTGAGTGTTTTGTACGTGGTCACACACTCGGTGAATAATATTCTCAAGGACGTGCAGAGCAAGGTCAATGTGAGTGTTTATTTCAAGCCGGGCGTGAGTGAGGAAGCGATTGCCGCCGCCAAAGTTGATCTGGAAAAAAACGGTTTGGTACAATCCGTCGAATATGTTTCACGCGATGCCGCCCTGGAGAATTTCAAGCGTGACAATGCCGACGAGCCGATCATCCTGCAATCCCTTGAAGAAATCGGAGAAAATCCGCTGCTGGCTTCGCTGGTGATCAAATCTAATGACCCCAACCAATATCAAGGCATTGCGGACTACGTCACCAATGACGCTGCGTATAAAGGCGAAATCAGCCGCATCAATTATGGCCGCAACAAGGAAATTATCGACAAATTGAACAGTATCATCGCCACCATCCGCCGCGTCGGCATCAGTCTGGGCATCATCCTGGCGGCCATTTCCATCCTGACGACCTTCAACACGATCCGCATCACCATCTATGCGCAGCGCCGGGAAATTGAAGTCATGCGCCTGGTGGGTGCTTCCAATACCTATATCCGTCTGCCGTTTGTTTTTGAAGGCGTCTTGTATGGCATCGTGGCCTCGCTCATCTCCATGCTGATTCTTTTTGTCACCCTGAAATTTGTGACCCCCTATGTCTCCTCTATGGTGCCGTCGGAAAACCTGGTGGATTTCTACAAAACCAATTTCCCGCAGATCCTCGGCATCCAACTGCTGGCCGGCATCATCCTCGGCGTTGTGAGCAGCGCCATTGCCATGCGGAAGTATCTGAAGGTGTAGCACGAAAAAATATTTCCGTAGCATGAAAAATCTCGACCACGAGCAATTGGGTCGAGATTTTTTTGTGCTTACATTTATAAGAAAAAGCTCATGATTGGGATTATTGCGAGCTTGACAACGGGACAAATTTAGACTATCCTATGCCGTACAGTACCTTTACATCGATTATGCTCAAGCGGGAGCTTAATGGAATAAAATTTTAAATAAAAAAAAGAAAGAGGTGAATCATGGAAGACGAGAGTGAGTGGAGCAAAAGAGCGGGCATCTTGAAAGAGGTGGCTGTGTCTGCGTTTGAGATTGAAGATCCATTTCAGCTTTTAGCGGACGCGGCCACAAAAATGGCCCTCGCAGTCTGCGGACAACCGGTGCAGTTTGTCATCCTGAAGTTGTTCCGATTGGGAGAAAGTGAGAGCCTGGATGCATACCAAATAATTTTTGGTATGCCAATGGATAGTGTTCGGCACGGGCAGGGAGATGTCGGTAGACTTTTTGAGCCGACGCCGAAAATCGCGCTGCTGCAAGCGATCGAGGAGAAGAAAATCGTCATCGCTAATAAGGCGCAAGAGAACAAGCTTACTGATTATATGCAGGATCACGCCGTTCGCAAGGATATCGCCCATGTGGCGATAGTGCCAGTTGAAAACGCGGATAATGAGATTGGTTGGCTCTTTGTATTTGATCGGGTGGATGGTTCCGCGGAGTTTAACACGGATGATCAAATTTTTTTGGAACGTTGTGCTGAGATAGCATCGGCTTCCATTCGTCGGCATTATAACGATATCAGGGAACGCAAAAAAAGCGCGCCGCTGAAAAGTGCCGTTCTGCTGACTTCCCTGGAGGATATCATCGGTAATCGTGATTCTTCGATCGGACTCTTTATGGAAAGAAGCAAGAAGGCCAAGGAAAAGGGTGACACCTCTACAGCTGAGTATTATATGACGATGGCCTTCCAGAATCTAAACCAGATGCATAGAGACCTCGGACTCATGAACGACGTCCGGAAATTCCTGCAACACGGCCTGGAAGCGGAAAAGGAAAAGAAACTACTTTCCGAATACCTGCTGATATTTGCCAGTGAACCATTCATATTGAAATCTGGTTCGGCGCCTTCGCATTTATTTCTGAACCATTCGGAAAAATTGGTTGGCGGTTTGTTCACCTGGATCAGGGAATACATGCTGGGAAATATGGAGATTGATGAAAAACTCGAGATAGATTTTTTCCATAAACCCATCCAGAAAGAGGTTGATTTGCTTTTCAGCTGTTCGGGATTCCAACCATACAAAACAGTCATCGACCCTAGGATATCGAGGATATCATCCATTACGGAGATATTGGACGGCGTTATAAGGGTGGAGGAGAATCGGCTAAGAATCACATTGCCGGTCATGTGACGCCAAGAGGGAAACAGACAAGTCTGTTTCCCTCTTTTATTTGTGCTGTTGGCAATTTTTTGTTATTGGCCCGCTACCTTTTATTGCTTGACCAAAATCAATCGGTCGACCTTCGCTCCCGCCTCGCGGTATTTGAGAGTCAGTTTGTGATTTCCCGCGCTGAGGGTGAACGTGTTGCTGTCGTCCAGATCATAGGTCCACGCGGTGGTTGGAGCGGCCAGTGTCCACGTCTTGGAGGAAGAGCCATCCAATGATACATAGAATGAATCGGATGATCCGTTGGCGGCTCTGATCCAGCCCGCCACTCGGTATGTTCCGGCTGTTGGCATATTTATTTGATAGGTCATGGAACCGGAGGCATCGGCCTGAACATATTTACCGCCAGTAGCCGTCGGATCGTTTGTTTGAATGCTCATGCCGCCAGAGGCGTTTCCGCTTTCCGCCTCAAATGCCTGGGTGCCATCAATGGCTGAGGAGGTGGTTGTCGCGGTTATCGCCTTGAATGCAAAAGCATCAAGTTTGGTATTTTTTTCGCGCTTGGTCACTAGAAAGGTGTGGGTTCCTTGCGTTAAATTGATGATTGGTCCGTCCGTCCAGGTCCAATCGGTCAGTGTGTCGGGGAAATTCCAAGTGTTGGTTGAGCCGCCGTCCAGTGAATAATAGACTGAGTTGGAAGAGCCGTTCGGTGCAATCACTTTGGCGCTGAGTTGATATTGCCCGGCCGTTGGTATCGCGACGGAATATTGTATGCGTCCGGTGCCGGTATCAGTTGTCTGGACGACATACTTGCCGCCAGCCGCATTCGCATCGGAAACTATCTGCATCGGCGCGGTCACAGTGCCCGATTCGGCTTCGAAGGAGGTTCCCACAGTCGGAGTCGGAGTTGGTGTAGGCGTAGTCGTTGGAGTTGGTGTGGGCGTAGGTGTAGGCGTAGTCGTTGGAGTTGGTGTGGGCGTTGGAGTTGGCGCTGGAATTGGTGTGGGAAGCGGAGTAGTCATGGATGTCAAAATAGGTGCGGCATTGGCAGTTGCATGTTGCACTGCCAAATTATAGACGACAACTTCTCCATAGTTGCTGCTGCTGCAGACTGCTTCCTTGGAGCAATTTGACTGGGTGTAGGCTCCGGCCTTGAAATAATTTCCGGATCCGGATTTATTCAGCGTGTAAGCCGGAGTCGCCCCGCCGTTGTAATAGATTTTGATCTGGCCGTTCGTCGCCATAAAGATCACTTGGAATCTTTTGCCGAGGGTATAGTTCGCATCAAGCGTCGGTCCGGTGACGCCATTGATATCAATGAAGAGTTTGGGATATTCCAAACGGATGACAATCACATCATCCGAAGCATCATGGATCTGCCCGGCCACGACATGTTTCTTGGTTTGCGGCACGGCCGTGATGGCTTCGTCAATATACATTGCATGCGTGCCGGACGTTGTTGACCAGCTGGCCTGAGTAGTCCCATTATTCGTCATCTCGCGCAATTCGGAGCGGGGATAGCCGGAACCACTGGTGGTCACACCATTAACCGGAGCGCGGAATTGCACGCCGTTGCCGGTTGAGTTGACTTGAAAATATGGCGGGGTGGAAAACGAGGACAATGATGACTGGAGGATTTCTGTCGGACTGCCGGAGGAACCGGTTGGCAGGGTCTCTTTCCAGTTAGTGAGATTCAGCACTTGTGCCGGAAGGGTCGCAGCCGAAACGTCAGGGTGAGAACTGGAGAAACCAAACGCCAGGAATACGACGAGGAAAAAGACCGGCAAGATGTAGCGCGGGTTGTGCTGCTTTCTTCTTGTATGCATATGCATATTTTTTTTGTTAATTATTTATGGCTGCTGGGTGACCGGAAAATTGACAATAAAAAACCCTTTGCCTAATCGAGGCAAAGAGATTCTGGACAAATCCTATTGTTTTTTCTGATCATTTTTATTTTATTCTCCTAGGATATTCTCGGACAAATGACCTATCGCGAGAATGGCAAGCACAAGTATAGCAGTTTGTGTCGCGGCTTGTCAAGTATTCCGCAGCCAGGATTAAAAAAGCCTTAGGATAAAGATTATTCGTCTGTCCGGCTTAAAAGTAATTTCGCCAGTGGAGGCGTCATTTTGAACTGATGGCCTGGTATTGTTGTAGTACGTCAATAAGAGTATGATTGTAAAGTAATTGAAAAAGTGCATGGGAAATAATAAAAAATTTTGGATTATTATCGTCATATTACTTGTCGTTGCATTGGCGCTTTTTGCGTTTAGGTCGAAAAAGATTCGCATGTCTCCAATTTCGCAGCCGACCATTCAGCAGCCATCCACGCCTTGCACCGGGGGAGCTTGTCCTTCCAGGATACTCGATCTGACCAATTGGAAATTGACTCTGCCGGTGAGAAGTGCCGGTAAATCTTCAGACCCGCAAGAAATTTCCCAGTCGCAATTAAAGGACTATGAATTTTTGCCCTGGTTCAAACTAACCGCGGACCAGAGAGGTGTGCAATTTCGCGCTCCGGTCAACGCGCCGACGACCGGAAACACAAATTATGCCCGTTCGGAATTGCGCGAGATGACCAAGGGCGGAACGCAGGAAGCCTTCTGGCCTTCAACAAGTGGAATTCACACGCTCTTGCTGGAAGAGGCCATCACGGCCGTGCCGAAGTCTAAACCGGACGTTGTGGCCGGCCAGATCCACGGTGACGATGACGATCTTTTGGTGATCCGCCTGGAATACCCCAAACTTTTCATTGGCCGCGGCAAAAGCAATCTGCTCACCCTGGATGAAGATTATACCCTTGGCAAAAAATTCACCGTCAAATTTGTCGCTGAGGATGGAAAGATTATGGTGTATTATAACGGCAGCGCCGATCCGGTCTATGTTCTTGAGAAAAAAGTGAAAATGGCCTATTTTAAAGTCGGCGTTTATACCCAGTCGAACTGCGAGACGGAAGAAGATCCGTATCTTTGCACGGACGGAAATTATGGGGAGGTTGTTGTCTATCGAGCCGACCTGAGCCACCGCTAAGAGTTTGACCGAACGGCCACAATTAACTAGAATGAAGGGGCGATTATTTTAGCAACTAAGCAATTGTTTATGTACAGTGTTATCCTTTGCGGCGGTTCCGGGACGCGCCTTTGGCCGCTTTCGCGCAAAAACTATGCCAAGCAATTCCTGTCCCTCTATTCGGACAAATCATTGCTGCAAGAAACCTATCTGCGCATGCGCCAGATCATGCCGATGGAAAACATTTTTTTTGTCACCAATTATGAAGGCGTGTTTAATGTCTTCAATCAGATCAAGGAACTGGATGCGGATTATCCGAAGGACAATATCCTGGTCGAACCGGTCAGTCTCAACACCGCCCCGGCCATCGCCTTGGCGGTCCGGCATCTGCTGGAAATCAAAAAAATCGATCCGCACGAACCACTCTTTTTTCTGCCAGCCGACCATTATATCGGCGATAGTGAAAAGTATCTGGCAACTGTTCGCTTGGCGGTCGCTGAAGTGGGTGATCATATCGGTACCATAGGCATTACTCCGCTCAGACCGGAAACCGGTTATGGTTATATTAAAAAGGGCGCTCAGGAAGGTGGTCACAATAAGGTATTGGCTTTCAAGGAAAAACCGGATCAGGCCACAGCCCAACAATATTTGGACTCCGGTGAATATGTTTGGAACTCCGGCATGTATGTTTTCAACGCGGATACTTTTTCCGCGGAACTGAAGAAATACTCTCCCGAAATTTATAAACTCTTTTCCCAAAATATTGCCGTGTTGACGGAAAAATTTAAAACCTTGCCGGCCATTTCGATCGATTATGCGATATCGGAAAAATCCGACAATGTTATTACATTCGAGGGTGTTTTTGGCTGGAATGACATTGGCTCATTTGACAGTCTGGCGGAAATGAAGTTGGCCAATTCCAATCCGCGCCATATCAATTTCGATTCCAAAAACGTTTTTGTCCATTCGAACAGTGATCGGCTGATCGCAACCATCGGGGTGGAAAATATTAATATTATCGAAACCGTCGACAGTATTTTGGTGCAGAAGCAGGGTTGTGCGGAAGATGTCAAAAAAGTCGTCGCTTATCTCAAAGAACATAATCTGCCCGAGCTGGAAAATAATTTGATCGTCCACCGTCCCTGGGGAAAATATGAAATCCTAGTTGACGGCAAAAATCACCAGGTGAAGCGCTTGACCGTCTATCCGGGAGCGAAACTCAGTTTGCAATCGCATGTCCATCGATCCGAGCATTGGGTGGTTGTCAACGGAACTGCCTCGATCGTCAATGGCGACAAGGAAATCATCCTAAATGAAAATGAAAGCACCTATATTTCCGCCGGATCCAAGCATCGGCTGGGAAATGCCGGTGCCACTAACTTGGAAATAATCGAAGTCCAGACGGGCGATTATCTTGGGGAAGACGATATTCTCCGCTATGATGATATCTATAATCGAATCGGAAACAAATAATTTTTTCCTGGTTTCACAAACACCGGATTATGGCTTGAAGGAGGCTCATTATTCCTCTCGGGCGCGACGGTTGACAACTCCCGAAAATTCATGCTATACTGCTTCGTACCGCTGTGTTGTGATTAAGTGAAGGGTCACAATACTCCTTTAAAAAAACACTTCGCAAAATAAAAATTATGAAAAGATTACGCATCTTTTCCCTGCTCGTCCTGGCCTTGTCAGGAGGAGTTTTTTTGGTCGCAAAATCTTACGCCAGTTATAAAAAAGACAGCCTGGCCAGAATAAACGTCACGCCCGAGGTCGCTCCGGCCAAAGACGAATTGCCGGCAGTCGCGGCCGAAGCTCAACCATCCAGCGATCCGGTGTTGGCTCTTCCGGTGGAGAGCGAAGAACCCGCTTCCGAAAAAACAGCCGTCAATCTGGCCGACACTCCCAAGATAAATTTGGCCAATTTTCCGGCTCAAGTGCTCAACCTGGCCAATTGGAAACAAACCCTGCCGACCGGAGCGTCCGGCAAGCCGCGCGAAATCAAAGCGCCATCGCTCTCGACGTTTGCAGATGCCCAATGTTTCCGGGTCAACGATTCCGCTGATGGCGTCGTGTTCCGCGCGGCGGTCAATGGTGTCACCACCAGCGGTTCCAGTTACCCGCGTTCCGAATTGCGCGAAATGTCAGCCAATGGAACGTCTCAGGCCAGCTGGTCGACTTCTTCCGGCACACATTCTATGTTTATCGATGCCGCCATTACCGCCGTGCCTAAAACAAAAAAACACGTTGTCCTCGGACAGATCCATGATGCTTCGGATGACGTAATTGTTATCCGTTTGGAATATCCTAAACTCTTTGTCGACATCAACGGTCAGGAAGGTCCGACACTTGACTCGAACTATAAATTGGGCAAACGCTTCACGGTCAAGTTCGTCGCCGCCGGTGGCAAGATCCAAATTTACTACAATGGCAGCGCTGCTCCATCCTATACGCTTAGCAAAAAAACTTCCGGCTGCTATTTCAAAGCCGGCGCTTACACGCAATCCAACTGCTCCAAGGAAAAAGATTGCTCAAGCAACAATTACGGCGAAGTGGTAATTCACAAATTGGACGTCCAACACAGCTAAGCTGCACGCTAAGACCTTAAAAAATCGTTCTCAAAGAGCGATTTTTTTGGCATATTTATTTAATTCCTAAGAAATTACGCTTGACACAGAGCATAGTCTGTATTAATATACCTTGATACCTATTTTTGATGTTTTTTGACAATTTTGGCCATCGTCAAGGTATTTTGCTTTGATCGTCGGCTATCTATTAACCCATAAGACCTGTAAAAACAGGAGACAAGGAGGATAACATGCAAAAAAATGATGTGTCTCATCAGCTTCAGGAGTCGTGGCAAAGGATGTCGGAAACGTGCTTGCTCAAAATATCGCGCATTTTACGCACGCAGGGAGAGGGATTGGATTCGCCGCGTTTAATGAGAGTGTTAGAAGAAACGCTAAAAAAAGAAGGGCAGCAAAAGAGCGCATCTGACAAAGATCGTGATGCAGCCGCAGATCATATCTTCTCTTCAGGTATTGAAATGTTCCGCTCGATACAGCGCCGTCTTGTTCCAAGAGGCGCAGAATTAATGCCGGAAGAAAAAAGCCCTTACAAGGGCGGGGCGGAATATCTTTTTGACTATGCAACGGAAACGAACTCAGAGTCGGATGAATATGTAGAAGCATTCGGTGCGGCGATTATGTGCGCACGAGAGTGGGTCGAAGCCGAAAACGCGGCAACACGATTCCCAAATTCGTGGACCTCCTTGCTTAAAGCACAACAGGCAATTGCCAATTTTTTTGGCCTTGAGGCTTCCGGCGACAAACTTCTGCCTGAGACTATCTTTTTGCTCCGAGTTGCCAACAAAGCATTGACTCTGGATATCAGCAAGCGGGAGAAGGTGGTAATGTTTCTCAAGGCGTGTAAAGACACTTATGAAAAAGCCACTTACAACGCCGCTCGCCCGGGCGAGTATCGGGTCATCGGCATTCTTTTGGATGACGACGAAATTATCCGGGGAAATTTCACTTCGCTGGAAGACGCCAGAAAGAACGCTGTGCAACCACGATCAGATCAGGAAGCCTTTTATACTCGCCTGAGACTCATCTACGATGATGAAGGCAATTGTATAGAAACTTTGGAGCCGAGGTCGGAGTAAACGGACTTCAAAAGGCGTTTCGCGCTTGAGGCGCGGAGCAATTAAAAACCCTATATTCCCGAAAAGGAGAAGGAGGAACAAAATGAAGAGGTTGTTATTCAGCAACTCGCCCACACCAGATCTTACAGTGTGGGCGAAAGAGGGAGAAGAGACGAGTCTGGCCAAAAAGTTCGGACTGAACCTGATCTTGCAGGGATTTACAAACCCGGCGAATAATGCGGCGGAAGAATACGCTTTTTGTCGCAAGACCCCGGGCGTCACGGTGATGCCGGTGCTGGCCAACGGCAACCTGGTCATTACCCGGACATTCAAACAGGGCATCAACGCGATCGTTTGGGAATTCCCGGCCGGCCGCAAGCCGAAAAATGCCACAGCCACCGATCAGGCCCAAGCGGAACTTTCGGAAGAATCAGGCCTGATTGCGGGAACCATGATATCTCTGGGCCGCACCTGCGTGGCGCCGCGCAAGTTCGATACCTACGAGGAACTGTTCGTAGCGACCAATTGCGCTATGGGCGAGCCCAAGCCAGAACCCGGAGAAATCCTCGAGGTCTATGAAATCGATATAATCGAGTTCTGGCACAAAGTTTTTTCCAGCGAAGAGATCGTCTCGGGGTTTTCGGAGATGGTGGCCGCTCGCGCTACTGCAATGAGATTTATACCCATGATCAGCGATGAAACGCTGGAGGATTACAGAATGCACGCCGGCAATTACGGGTATAAGTAACCAATCCACCGGAACCGGTGGAAAATGTCAGCCCTTGCGTTAGTGAGGCTGGCGAAAACGAAGAGGATGTCAACCGGCATCCTCTTTTTATTTTTGCTGTAAAATCAAGAAGGTTGACCCGAATTAAATCGAGCACTATACTTACACTGTCCGATTAAATCAGTTTTAAATTAACAAATAATCTTTTTATGCGTACAGAAAAAATCGCACCAGTGATCAGCTTAAAAAAATTTCTGGATATGTCCTTCAAGGGCAAGAAGGTTGTCTTGATGGGAGGAGCCTTCGACATAATCCACGCCGGACATATCGACCAGATCAATCAGGCCAAAAAATTGGGCGATATTCTGGTCGTTCATATCACCGGCGACAAAAGATTCGCGGAAAAGAAAAAACGTCGGCCAGTTTTTTCCGCCAAGGAAAGGGCCAACACTATAGCCTCAATTAAAGGGGTAGATTATGTTTTTATTTATGACGGGCGCCATTACGACCAAAAAATTTTAGATATCATCCGGCCGGCAATCATTTTTTCCCATGATGAATCATATGATAAAACGGCCAAAGAGCATTTTGCCAAAGGCCTCCGCCATTCAAACAAGATTGTCATAATTCATTCAAAAAAACTCAATTCCAGTTCTGATATCTTACGAAAGATCCTTCGCAAACCATTGCTATATAAACCCTAATTTTGGAATTAAAAATCATCCTAAACACTCGGATGGTTTTTTGCTAGTAGAATTTTTATTGTGTCGGTGAGATAGATCTTAATTTGACCGTAAAGGTGTCCGGGTTTTCACTCGACTTTTCTTCGAAGACCACCGGCAATTTGCTCCACGCGGGAAGCCGGGCCGGAACGTTCGGATAGAGATCGGTCGCGGATTGGCCAAGGGAAAGAGGAGTTTGAAAGACTCCGTTTTTCATGAAAGAAATACGGCTTGCGCCTGTTGTCGGATCCTCGCGCGGAAAACCGGAAGCGTCATCCGTTTCCAACCAGGCGACATAGGCGTTCCCGGAAGCGTCGACGCCGAGGCTCGGAAAAAATTGGAAGCGGACGGACGGCGAGACGGTGGTTGTCCGCGACCATTGACCATCGCTGAAAGTTCGCAGAACAATCCGAGAGGGTCCATCGGCGATGATTGGTTGGCGCCAAGCAGCATGAACATTGCCCGAGTCATCCGCTGACACGCTCACATGGCGCGCGTCGAATTTACCATCAGATAATGTTTGCCAAGTGCTCCACGTGGCGCCTTTGTTGCTGGAGGTGGCGTAGTAAATATTTTGGATATCACCAACATTTCCGCCGGTGGAATACATGAAGAGATAGAGCCTGCCCTGCGGATCTTCCACCAGGCTTGGGCGGGATTGAGCGACGCCGTCTTGGGGACTGATATTTTTCCAGGCTGACCAGCTGTCACCGCCGTTGGTTGAAGAACTGAATTTAATCTGCTGAATCTTATTGCTAACGTCTTTGCCTTCCCAAACCGCATAGAACGTATCATCGCGGCCGATCAGCAATGATGGGTGTTCTTGCCACTGCTCCATTGCCGACGTGAAACCGGGGACAAACGTGATGTTGCGCCAGCCGGACCAACTCTGGCCCAGATCAGAGGAGCGGGCATATTTGATCTGCCGGTTGTTTTTCACTCCCGCTTCATCCGCGCCATACCACAGGACGTGGATCACTCCTTTTGAATCAACTGCGATGGACGGAACGCGCTGATCATCTTGCTGCGCGACCACCGCGATTGGCTTGGCCGTCCCTGTAACGACCGTCTGCCCGTTTTGCGCGAAAACCCGCGCGACAAAAATTTCCGAGTTGTTCTGGAAATTTTTCCGATAGGCCACATAGACACTGCCGTCCGGACCTGTCGCAATCTTGCGCTGGCCGGAGTAGCCCAAGGCGCGGCTGTCCTGAATCGTATCGATATCCGTCAGACTCTCGGCTTCGGGCGCGGCGATTTGTGACTGCAAGATTCTTTTGATGGCATAAATGGCACCGGCCAAAACAGCGACTGTCAGCACAATCGCGACCAACGCGCCGAAAGGATGATTATTGGATGTTGTTGCCATTGGCGTCAGAAGTTATATTTCCATCTTTTTTGTTTTCAGACGGCTGGAAATTGGAGAGCAGGGTGTTGTTAGAAGCAGCTTTGATCGTGATGCCCACATCGCTGCCAGTCACCTGGTTTTCGACCAAGATATTGCCTTGCGCCTGGTCATAGATATAGATGCCGCGGCTGTTGGCGACCAATGAGTTTTTGGTGAAATAATTTCCGGCGGAACCGGCGTTCAGCCGGATGCCCCGCATGTTGTCATGGATGTTGTTTTCCAAAACAAGGTTATTGTTCGAACCATAGATTGCGATGCCATCCACATTTCCATAAATCGTGTTACCCTGCACCAGATTATTGTTCGATTCCCGATCAAGCATAATCCCGTGCAGGCGATTGTCGAACGACTGATTGTTGCTGATCGTGTTGTTGAAACAACGGCGGGAAATGATAATGCCGTGATTCCCGTTGTGATAGGCCTTGTTGCCCTCGATCAAAAAATTGTTCGAATCGTCGTGCGGATCGAATCCATACTCGATGTTGTCATAGGCTTCATTATTTTTGAATATCAGGCCGGTCGCCCCGAACGTATAGACGCCGAAATAATTGTCATGGAATTTGCTGTCTGTCACCACTCCGGTCAACAGCCGGCTGCGGAATCCGTCGTTGTTTATTTTCCAAGAAACCCCATAGGATCCGCCGAACGGACCGCCGCGTTCAGGGGCGCCCACGAAACCCAAATAGCCCATTTCCGAGCTGGCGATGTCCATGCGCCCGCTATTCCTGGCCGTGACATAGGCTCGGCCGTCAGCATACACAAAATCGGGAGCATTTTTGGACTCATCCCACGAAGTCACTTTCGTGTTGGAAAAAAGGACGTTTCCCGTTTCCGATCGCAACCAGACAAATCCGCTGTCATCGCTTTTCAATTTCAGATAGTTGGTGTCCCGATCGCTCACCACCAGTGTCACATTCTTGCCGATGTAGAGATTGGCGCGCAGCATCCATTCTCCCGGCGCAATCTGCTCCAGCAAACGGCGATTGGCAAAACCGAGCGCGCGGCTGATTTTAGGCAAAGTGGCGACACTGCCTCCCTGAGCCACGAAAATTGTGTTGGTCGGCGCGTCAAAAGTCACGCGCGGCGCTTTGATCAGGGGATTGAACGCCAGGAGCGCGGTCGTGTTCGGATGGCGGAGGTCTTCGACACTGATGGCCAGCTGGCGTCCGACCGCCAAAGGCGCGAAGTTATTGATGGGTAATTTCGTCTTACCATCCAAAATTTTTCCGGTCGCCGGAATGTTATATCTTTTCCTGAGGATTGAAAGCGTGTCGCCCAACCGCACGGTATAATAGCCATAGGCATCGCCCGTCTGGGCGCTGGCCAGATCCGCCTGAGTCTTAGCCAGAGCAGCCTCGCTCGGACGCGCCAAGTCCGGAGTCAAAATTGAAGACGCATTTTTCAAAAATGCCGCCCGATTTTCGCGGGCCTGCTCTTTGGCCACCTGCGCTTGCAGGATCGACTCGGATTTGAAGTGAAAAACCGTAAAAGTCAATCCGCCAATTATGCAGACAACTGCCAACAAGGAAACCAGATTGTGAAAATAATGACCGACCAGCCGGCGCCGATCCCAGCGGGTGATCCAACCTTGTTCATCGATTGTCATCAGGGCGTAAATTTTCACGAAGGCCAAAATGAAAGAAAAGGGGATATAGATCGGCAGCATAAAAATGTCCAGCGGCTTCTCTTTGAGATGCGGATAAAGTTTGATGGCTCGGCTGAAAATCCACCAGACCGCAATGACGGCCGCCACTTCCGGAAAACCGAAATAGAGCGCGGCGGCAAAATATATCGGTGACAGGATAAGGGTGATCGGCTGAACGAATTTGTCTAACATATGGAGTGCCAGGATCTTGTGGTCGCGCCAGATCCAGCGGCTGGTCAGCGCCCGGAAGTCGGAACGCAGCCCGTTCCTCGTCCAACGCAGCTGCTGCTTCAAATAGTCGGAAAAGTTGCGAGTGCCGGGCGTATAGACACGAACATCCCGCAAAAATCGGGTTTCCCAGCCGGCGGCCTGAACCAGATGCGTCAATGTTTTGTCGTCGCCGCTGATCATCTTTTTGCCCAAAAATTTTTCATTGACCAACCGGTCAAGCTTATCGATGACCGCTTTCCTCCGATAGACGGCCGTCCGGCCAGACAGGCAAAGCAGAGCGCTTTCGACAGCCCCCAAAAAAGGAAATTCAAAGAGATAGCGGATGTCCAAGTGGATCTTGAAGAGCCGGCGCGCCAGTGTGTCCGTTTTGAGAACGTCTTGACGTGCGACCAATCCGCCAACTTTCGGATTGGAAAACGGCCCCAGGAGTGAGTGTCGGATGTTCGGACTCCAAATGGTGTCCGAATCGACCAAGGCCACAATTTCGCTCTTGGCGGCCCGGATGCCATCCGCCAAGGCTGGACGCTTCCCGGGTTTGGGCGTGACAATCATTTTGGCCGACGAAAAAGCTGCCTGAAATTCCTCAAAAATAGCAATGCTGGATTTGTCGGAATAGTCGATGACAGCGATGATTTCATCCGGCTCGTTTTTCGCCCAAGAAAGAAGCGCTTGGCGAAAAACCGCCGGATCTTCATTATAGACCGGCGTGATGATGGCCAGTGAGGCGGAATACGACCCGCCCGGCATCCGATAGAACAGCCCGCCGATCTTGCGGATCAGCCAAACACTCCAACGCCAGAGGCCGATGACTCCGATCGGAATCAAAAAAGGAATAAGACTTACGTATTGAGATAGGATTCTAAACATACTCAAGCGCGATCCGAGATGTTCGCAACATTGCGACGATCACGGATGAAGCAATTAAATTCTAATTAAGATTCTTCGAAATAAATTTTATCCTTAAGATATTGGTTGGTGCGAATGACTCCATGGAGCAGCGGCAGTTTTTTGTGGAGATTCTCTTGCGTCCAAGTCAGGAAAGCGCGCGTGTCTTTGGGCAAGCAAGTGCCGCCGAACGGACCGAAATTTTTGACGCCGTATTCATGGTTCCAAGATCCTTCGGCGCTCTTGACCACGGTCTGGAAAATCTTGTCGGTGTCCACGCCGATCTTTTGTCCAACTTCACGCATCTCGTTGAAAAAAGCGATTTTGTCCGCGTTGAAAAGATTGTGCACATATTTCATCATCTCGGCTTCCTTGATGGTCATATGGACGATTGGCGCTCCCAGTGGTTGGTAAAGCTCTTCCAATGTCATGGCTGTCTCAGTGTTGCTTGTGCCCAGGACCACAATCCAAGGATGGATGAAATCTTCTTCCGCGTGCACTTGGCGCAAAAATTCAGGATTCATGGCCACATCAAAATCGATTCCGACTTTCTTGCCGGACTCCGCTTCCAGAATTTTCACGAAACGTTCCTCGGTGCTTCCCGGCAGAACAGTGGAGCGGATGATAATGATTGGATGGTGCGTTGATTTTTTGATGACGCGGCCCAAAGAGGCGATGGCCGATTCGATGAAGCGATAATCCATATGGTCATCGATGGTCGGTGTCATGACCGTGACCATGTAGATGTCGCGGTCGCTGGCGCAGGCGCCATCCATCGTGCAGGCGTCAAACCCTTCCTTGGTCAGAGCATCCAGGATGACCGTGTTGATATCGACAAACACGACGTCGTGACCCAGCGCGCGAAAGCCTTTGCCGGTCGCCTTGCCGACGAAACCGCTGCCGATAATGGTTATTTTTTTAGGAGTCATATTGGTATGATTAATGCTTAATAGAGTCTGGATAACGGCACAAAACCCCCTTTTTATGTGCTATATTGAATATTACAGTATAGGTTGATTTTTTCTTTCTGTCAAGCCAAAAATTTATAAATAGCTGAATTCTTAGTGGGCGAACCTTTTGTATAATAATAGCATAACACAAAATGCTGCAATTTTTTCACGTTGATAAAAAAAAGTGGCGGCTGAGAAAACTCAGCCGCCCGCTTGGCTTGACTATTCTAATTCAAGTACTCTATGTTTACCCAAAAAACCATTTCATCGCGGGGAATTTTCCCCAGGATTTTTAACGTCTCCCGCGCCTTTTCTGGATCACCTTTTTGCTGGTGATCGAGATCCGTGACCGCCCGGAAAGCCTTGGCGAGAAGAAGGACGGGATCCTTGCCTCTGGCGGGTCGACCGAAGGCGCGCAAAATCATGCGCGCTTTTTCGACACTCGCTTCATCTAAGAGAATGCCAGCCATCACCTCCTTGGCCTGCACCACAACACTGTACCCGTTGGAAAACCCTTCCAGCCTCTTGAGAAAACCTTCAATCCCACGGATAATGATGGCTCGCGTAGCTGGTTCTTCCAGCTCCATTGTCAACCCCGCGTTTATTTCGCCAATGATGGCGCTCAGCTTATTCTGCAGCATCTGGCGAAAATCCGGAATGTGCTCGAGCAACGGCAGGAGCACAAAGGTATTATAGAAAAAAATATCCTTGTCGTTTTCGTCCAACGCCATAGCTGCGTCGATCACGATTTGGATGAGCGGGACATTACCGAAATAACGCCAACCTCGTTCGGTGGTATGAGTTATTTCTCCGGACAAAATCACTATCCCACTTTCAATATTCCAGGCTTCGACCTTGTGTCGCATACCTTCATGCAACACAATCTTCTGACTTCTTTTTTCCTCATCTACCTTTACCTTCTTCTTGTTCATGTTGACCTCCTTATGGTCACTAAATTTTTTACGCACCAAAGTGCGTTTTCCTGATTTATATTATCTGAATATGATATTCATTTGTTAAATTACAATCTATATTCAATCGGAACTTATCAAATGAGTGACCAGTGCCGAACAAAATATGGATACAATGAGGACTATATATACTAGCAAAAAAACGACTTTTGTCAAGTGCTCGCCTGCGCCGCGAGCGGACAAGTCTCGCTGCTGCCCGTCCGAATCCCTCCCAATCATAATACAATTTAAAAGACACCAAGAAGGTGCCTTTTAAATTTCATTTGTTGGGGAGGAGGGATTCGGACCCCCGGTGCAAGGACCAGAACCTTGTGCCTTACCGCTTGGCTACTCCCCAATATTTAAACTTTCAAATATTTCTTTTAACTCCTTTCTTCCTTTCCGACTTTTTAGGTACCTTTCTCTAATTCTTGCTTCTGACAGTGTGCCAAAAATTTCTTTGTATATCAATTTTAATGGTCTACGATTCTTAGTTGATATTGTCTTACCATTGTTATGTTCATGCAATCTTCTTTCAAAATTGTCAGTAGATCCGAGATAGGTTCGCTCGTCTTTTTCACTTAGTAGTAAATATACACAAAACACGTTCATAGAATAAATAATGTTGAGTGTTTGATTATAGGTGCAAGGACCAGAACCTTGTGCCTTATCCGCCTCGGCGAGGACGCCTCGGACGAGACGGGCCGCTTGGCTACTCCCCAAAATTGCATTTTATTCACTTGTTGATTTTATCGCAAATGAGCTAGAAAATCAACCCCTGATCGGCTAAGGCTTGCTAGGTGAGCTATTTCGTGTTAAAATTTCTTGACTATGAAAGAGCTGGTTTATCCCATTCGAATCAACCGTTATTTGGCTTTAAATAACATCTGTAGCCGCCGGGAGGCGGATGATTTGGTGGGCAAGAAAATTGTTAAAATCAATGGGGTAATCGCGAAAATAGGGGATAAGGTGCAGGAGGGCGACAAAGTGGAGGTGGACATGGCGGTCAAGAGCCGGCTCAAGCAATATAAATATTTTGCCTACAACAAGCCGATGGGAATCGTGACGCACACTCCGGAAGAGGAGCAGACGGACATCAAGGCGGTGGCGGGACTGCCGCCGGATTTTTTCCCGGTCGGACGGCTGGACAAGAAATCGCACGGGCTGATTATTCTGACCAACGATGGTAGGGTGACCGACAAACTGCTCAATCCGGAATTTGAACACGAAAAAGAATATGTGGTGCGCACCAACAAGCCGATCACCAACATCTTTTTGAAAATCATGAGCAATGGCGTGCAATTGGAAGATTTCAAGACCAAGCCGTGCAAGATCAAAAAAGTGGGGGAGCAAGAATTCCGCATCACGCTGACAGAAGGCAAAAAGCATCAGATCCGGCGCATGTGCACCGACATCGGCTTTGAAGTGGTGGATCTGAAGCGGCTGCGGGTCATGAATGTGAAGATCGGCAATCTGGGCAAAGGCAAGAAAAGAGAAATCGTGGGCGAAGAATTGAATATTTTTTTAAGAGAATTAGGAATTTAAATTGTCATCCTGAACTTGATTCAGGATCTAATTAGATTCCGGGTCAAGCCCGGAATGACAGCGAAAAAACTTATGCTA
This sequence comes from Parcubacteria group bacterium, assembly GCA_041671525.1. Lineage (GTDB taxonomy): Bacteria > Patescibacteriota > Minisyncoccia > Moranbacterales > UBA2206 > UBA11098. The sequence continues at coordinate 28,617 of JBAZBJ010000007.1, read as the reverse complement.
ACTGATGAAGTAAAAATTAAAGTGATGGCCGGGATGGGCGGCAAGGGTGTGGTGGCTTTCAGCAAGATTAAGATGAATCTGGGTCCGACCGGCGGACGCGGCGGCAACGGTGGCGATGTCTATTTTGAAGGTGTCTCGGATCTCACGGCTTTGAATAAATATAAAAACAAACCCAACCATTATGCCGGCGACGGCACGCAGGGCAAAACCGATAAATCGACCGGCCACACCGGGGCGGAACTGATTCTAACTGTGCCAATTGGTTCGGTGCTGCACAATCTGGAAACAGGTGAAGATATCGATATTACGAAAGTCGGGCAACGCGTTATGGTGCTCAAGGGTGGCATCGGCGGACGCGGTAACATGTCTTTCCGCTCGCCGGTCAACACCAGCCCGGAAGAATCTGAAGAAGGCAAGCCGGGCGAAGAAGCATCCTTCCGCATCGAATTGCGCTTGATTGCGCAGATCGGTTTGGTGGGGTTGCCGAACGCCGGCAAGTCGAGCCTTTTGAATGAGCTGACCAAAGCCGATGTGAAAGTGGCCAATTATTCTTTCACCACCTTGGAACCGAATCTTGGTGTTTTAGAAGACCTGATCATTGCCGACATTCCCGGTCTGATCGAAGGCGCCTCAGAAGGTCGCGGATTGGGCATCAAATTTTTGAAGCACGTGCAGCGGACGAAAGTTTTGGTGCATTGTATCTCGGCTGAATCAGATGACATTACGCGCGATTACAAAATTATCCGCAAAGAACTGGAAAGCTATGACCCGGAATTTAACCAGAAAAAAGAAATGATTCTGTTGACCAAGACTGACTTGTTGTCTACGGCAGAGCTAAAGACAAAATTTGCGGAAATAAAGAAATTGGCGAAAAACAAAAACAGTCTGGGTGCGGAAGCAATTTCCATCCATGACTGGGACAGCGTGGAAAATTTCAAACAGAAAATCCTGAGTCTCGGATTGGCCTAAAATGGCCTGGTGGAAGCATTTTTTCAATGTGGTATAATTAAAATATAAATAAAAATTAAGATAAAGCAAGTATGGATAAGAATCTTTTGCTCTCCCTCGTCCTCGCCGCAGTCTGGACCATTCCGTGGAAAGGTTTTGCGTTGTGGAAAGCGGCGCGACGCGGCGAAAAAATTTGGTTTATCGTGTTGCTGCTGGTCAACACCTTGGCGATTCTGGAAATTCTCTACATCTTTGTTTTTTCCGAACGGGACAATCACTAAGTAGCTCCCAATATAAATCTGATTAAGCAGTAAGATCGTCATATGTATTGGATATATTTATTCTTGTTTATTGTCGCCGTTTTGGTGCCGGATCTGCTAGAGGGAAGGACGTTTGCGTTTCTTTCGGAAAATCGCCTGGAGGAATTGGCGATTTTTGTTCTGGGGATGGCCGGCTTCCTCATCTTCATTTTCAAGGAACACCAGCTTTCCCTGCGGGAAGATGAGAACGTCAAGGACAAGAAAAAACTTTTTCGCGCCACCAAAGATTTGGTGGATTCATATAGCTATATCGGCGAGGTGAATCGCAAGATGGAAATCGTCATGCAGATCGGATTGGGGTTGGCGGATAAGGCGGAATTGAGCAGGGATAAGGAAAAAGAAATCTACAATTCGATTCTGGCGGCGGCCAGTTCGCTCATGAACTCCAAAAAAGCCTGCCTGCGGTTTGTGGACACGCGGACGAACAACACGCAGATGGATTTTTTCGGCGATGGTGTCTGCAGTCTGGTCAAGAATGCGGATTTGGCCGGAATGGGCGAAAATGTAAATTTCAAGAAAGTTAATGGCTATATCCTAGCTTCATCACTGAAAGAAATAAATTCAATCAAATGTTATTTGGTCATCGAGGGCTATAGCGAGCTGGAAGCCGACAACGCTAATAATCAAGAGCTGCTCAAATTTCTGGCTTCGCAAGGACTTTTCTTGTATGCCTATATGGCCAAAATTTAGTTGATGTTGCAAACAAAAAAATCCCGCACGTGCGGGATTTTTATTTGACCAGTTCGTAATTATTCTTTTGCCAGCCGTCCAATCCGTCGGAGAGGCAGAAAACGTTAAAGAAGCCCATTTCAAAGAGGCGGACTGAGCCTTGGAAAGCCCAAAGACCATCCTTGTCATAGAGGATTATTTTTTTACCGAGCGGGATTCGGGCGCGTTGGCTTTCCAAATCGCTCAGAAGAATATTGATAGCGCCGGGCAAATGACCTTCCGCGAAGCGGGCGCTGCTGCGCAAATCGATGATGGTCAGTTCATTTTTGGCGGTCAGCATGTTTTTTAGCTGGTCGCTTTTTACGTAGTTCACTTTGGCTTGGTCGGTGAAGGAGGACGGATCGCCGAAGGAAATGGTCGGCTCATTGCGCGCCATCCATTCGGGAAAGCCGCCAGCCAAATAGAAAACATTCTTGAATCCGTTTTGCGGGAAAACGTCTGTGGCCAGTGAGAGTCCGCTGCTCGTGCCGTCATCCACGATCACATAAGTTTGACCGGAACTCAGGGCGGGCAATTGCTGCTGGATCTTTTCCAGGGGAATGTTTTGCGCATCCAGAATGTGCGTCTGTTGAAACTCCTCCGGGTTTCTCGTGTCAATAACCACGGGAGCCTGCGGGGTCTTCAATTTAGCCGCCAGTTCATCCGTGGATAGTTCAAAAGATTTTTTGGCGGGAGCCTCCGGTGCGGCTGGCGAATTTTGCGCGTTGTCCGTGACGGGATTTTCGCTCGGACGCGCCGAACGGTAAATGGTTATCGCCGCGATAGCAATCATCAAAAAAAATCCGATCGCGACTGCCGTCAAATTTTTATTTTTTTCAATTTGCATTGAGGTGCGCGTTACGATTTTAGGATTGAACCGATGAAGCTCGGATAGCCGTTGATAAAATTAAGAATCGAAATATTGGCTTTGCCCTCTAATTGTAATTCTTCCAGGATGATTACGCCAGCCGCTGTTTGCACGCCAATTTTTTCGTCTATTTTATAAACCGCTCCGATCGGGTGTGAGGGATCCACCTTATTTTCGCGGTGGTTTATTTTTGTCAGCTTTATTCTTTTGGACGTGCCACTGTGCTCCCAAAAAGTATAGACGCCCGGCCAAGGATGAAAAGCGCGATAACGGTTATAAATATTTGCAGCGGTGTCGGTCCAGCTGATTTGGCCGTCGGCTTTTTCAAGCAAGCGACAGAGCGTGGCCTGCGTCTCATCCTGAGGAGTTGATTTTATTTCGCCGGATATCCAGCGGGGCAATGTTTCAAGCAGCAACTGCGAAGAAATCCGGGATAATTTCTGGGATAATTCGGGGGTAGTCTCATCTTTTTCAATTGGAACAATTTTTTGCGTCAGGATATCGCCAGTGTCCATGCCTGCATCCATCCGCATAATGGTGACTCCGGTTTCTTTCTCGCCGTTCAGGATAGCATGGTGAATCGGAGAAGAGCCGCGGTATTTTGGCAGCAGGGAAGTGTGGACATTGATGGCGCCAAATTGTGGAATATCCAAAACAGTTTTGGGTAATATTTTTCCATACGCCGCGACCACGATCAGCTCAGGCTGCAAGTTTTTAAGTTTTTGAATCACAACCTCATCAAATTTGTGTGGCTCAAGCACGGGAATATTATTTCTTTCTGCGGTAATTTTAACCGCACTTTTTTGCAGCTGCTGTTCACGCCCGACTTTTTTGTCGGGCTGAGTATAAACCGCCATCAAATTATATTTTGCGTCAATCAATGAAATCAAAATTTCTTCCGCAAAAGCGGAAGTACCCATAAAAACCGTGCGCAATTTTGTCGTCGTGGTTGTTTCCATAATGTGACCTAAAGCTCGGCTTTAGGAATTTCCTAAAGCCGAGCTTTAGGTTTCAATTTTTGGCGAGTCTTTATTTTTTCGCCGACATTTTGGCTTTGCGCTCGATGTAGAGGATGCCATCCAGATGATCAATTTCGTGTTGCAAGGCGCGCGCGAACAGGCCGTCGGCTGCAATCTCAACTGTTTTTCCGTTACGATCAGCGGCTTTGACCTTGACCGATCTGGATCTTTTGACCGGAATAAATTCTCCCGGGAAGGACAGACAGCCCTCCTCGGACACAACTTTGCGCCAAGATCTGGATTTGATTTCCGGGTTGATCAGAATATGAGTTTTTCCGTCCAGCTTGATGACGCACAGTCGCACCGAAGCGCCGACTTGCGGAGCCGCCAGCCCCAGCCCGCCTTGATTTTCCATGGTCTCCAGCATATCCAAAACCAACGCCTTGATTTCCGGCGCTTTGGGATCCTTGATCTTCTTGGTTTTCTTTTTCAGGATCGGATTGGGATAGGTGATGATGGGTAATTCTGGCATAGTTATATTATTGAAATTGGGTCAACGTCGATATTCCAGCCAACTGGTAATGATTGCAAAAGCTGCTTAATATTTTCTGGAATGTCGCCGCTAATCTTGAGTAAAATTTGTTTGCGAAAACGTCCGCGGACATTGGACACAAAGGCGTCCTGGGGTTCAGATACTTTTACATTCATGTCAGACTTTTCTTCTAGCAGGGCAAAAACTCGGTCAGCTTCAGTGGCAACTTTCTTGGTCGCATAATCCTGGAAAGTCAGTTTGATCAGTTTGCCAAAGGGCGGCAATTTCAAATCTTTTCTTTCTTTCAGTTCTTTTTCATAAAATTTGGAAAATTCTTTGGCCACGAGGTTTTTCCAGAAATTTTGTTGGGGATTGAAGGTTTGGACGAGAACCACGCCGGGAAATTTGGCACCCAAACGGCCAACGCGGCCGGAAGCCTGCATGATGCTCTGATAAACCTTTTCCTCGGTCGAAAAATCGGGCATGGAAAGCAGCGCGTCTCCATCAATAATACCAACCAGAGCCACGTTTGGCAAATCCCAGCCCTTGGAAATCATCTGGGTGCCGATCAAAATATCTATATTTCCATCTCTGAAATCGGCGTACAAAATTTCCTGAGCGTGCGGCGTTTTCATGCTCTGGTTGTCGGCGCGGGCCACGCGGGCGCCAGGAAACATCATCACAATTTCACGTTCTACTTTTTGCGTGCCCAGGCCGATGTTGGTGAAGGACAAACTGTTGCACTTAGAACATTCGGGCGTAATGGAGGTTTTGTAGGCGCAATGGACACATTTATAAATGCCTTCTTTGTCATAAATCAAGGCGCGGTCACACTTGGGGCACTTGAGGACGGTTTTGCACTGCGTGCAGATGGAAAAATTACTCATGCCTTGTCGGTTGATGAATAAAATCGTCTGCAATTTATTTTTCAATGCATAGGAAATTTCGGCCTGTAGTTTTTTGGAGATCGGTGAGTAATTTTTGATCCAGCGCTCTTTTTTCATGTCGACCAGCTCTAGATTGGTGGTTGGTGGTTGGTGGTTGGTGGTTGGTAGTCTAAGAATCGGTAGTTCTAATAACTTGTATTCACCGATTGTGGCTTTGTGATATGACTCGACGCGCGGAGTGGCGGAGCCAAAAACAATTTTGCATTGGTGCCGCTCGGCCAATTTTTCGGCCACGGTGCGCGCGTCATAGTGCGGATTCATGTCCCACTGTTTAAATGACATATCCTGTTCTTCATCGACGGCGATCAGCGCCAAATTTTTGAACGGCGCAAAAACCGCCATTCGTGAGCCGATAATGATTTTCGCTTCACCGGATTTAATTTTTTGCCAATCTGTATAAAATTGTCCCTTGCCGATCTTGCTGTGTAGCACGACAGTTTCAGAGGAGTCAAAATATTCCCCGTATCTTTCGATGGCTTGCGGCGTCAGAGTCAGCTCCGGCAACAGGATCAAAAATTGGGCATTTGGATTTTGTTCCTTTAATTTTAAAACTGAGTGGATATAAATTTCCGTTTTGCCAGAGCTAGCTGGCCCATACAATAAAAAGTTTTTAGTTTTTAGTTTTTGGTTTGTAGTTACTGTGTTTACGGCGGATTGTTGTTCTTTAGTGAGATTAATTTTTGGTCGAGATATTTCCTTGGACGCTGCATTTTTTGTTTTGTGTTGTTTAACTATCTTTGGGACAAAAGATTTCAGAACAATCCCGAGAGGGGAAAGATAATAATCGGAAATAAATTGCGCCAAAAGCAATTGATTCTTTGTCAAAAAAGATTCCTCAGTCACTGATTCGATTTTTTTCAGCTCGATGTTACCGAGTCTTTCAAAATCCGGGCGATGACCGGTGACGATGCCGGACACTTTGCGGCGGAAGAGGGGAATGGTCACTAAAGTTCCAGGGAGTAATTTCTGATCATGCAAATAGGAAAAAGACTGATTCCGGGACAGGGGAATGCGGGCAATGGGGATAATGTCGATGATGTTGCGAACTTCTTTTCTCATGTCTATATCTTAGCAAAATTCAACGTTCAGTAGTAGGGAGTGGTAATCCAAAATGGATAATCCTTGCAAATAAGCCAAACTTACGTTAGTCTAAGCATATGAAACGCAAAATATTTATCAGTATTAATCTATCCAATCGCGACAAAAAAAGGCTTGTTCGCGCCACGGAAAAGTGGCAGGATTTGCCGGTGAAATGGACCAAAGAGGCTAATTTGCACATTACGCTGGAATTCATGGGCTTTGTTCTGGACAACGTGGTTTTGGACATTTGTGACGCGGTGCGGGAGGCGGCCTCTGAAGTAGAAATGTTTGATCTGGAATTTGAAAAAATTGAGCTGGGTTCGACTAAAGTTGATCCGCGCATGATTTGGTTGTCCGGGGCAGCCAGTGATGAGCTGAAAAATTTGCACGAAAAAATTCAAAAAGCTTTGGATATTTTCACGACCAGCAAAAAAGCTTTTCGGCCGCACATTACCCTAGGCAAAATCCGCCAACATAAATGGCAGGAGTTGGAAAATGTGCCAGCAGTGGAACGGGATTTCCCTATGACTATCGCCGTAGAGTCGGTGGATGTGATGGCGAGTGAATTTGAGGGGGGTGGCATGGAATATGCCATTATCGAGAGTTGCCCACTTAGTTAGTTTGTGGTTGGTAGTTTTTAGTTTTTAGAAAATGAATATTTTAGGGATTAAGGTTGACAACTTATCCAAAAAAGAAATTCTTGAGAAAGTAGAAAGTTTTTTGCGTGGAGACGGGTTTCACCAGATTGTAACCGTGAATCCGGAATTTATTTTGCAGGCGCAAAAAGATGAGGAATTTAAAAATATACTAAATGACGCCGACCTGAATGTTGCGGATGGGATCGGAATAAAGTTTGCTTTTTGGCGCTTTGGAAAAAATTTGCGCGCTCGAATTACCGGCATCGATTTGCTGGAAGAAATTTTGCAAATCGCGAGTATAAATAATTACAAAATATTTCTCTGTGCTGACAGTAGGGGATTGAGTACTTGGGAAGAAACAAAAAAGGCAATTTTACAAAAATATCCTGGCTTGGAAATTGATGGAGTGAATTTAGATAAAAGTGAAACGATATGCGATCCGCGATATGCGATCCACGATATCGTTTTCTGCGCCTTCGGCTCCCCGTACCAAGAAAAATTTCTAAATTCGCTAAAATCGCAAAAAGATACTAAAATAAAGCTAGGCATGGGTGTGGGTGGCAGCTTTGATTATCTGACTGGCAAGATCCGAAGAGCGCCCAAATGGATGAGAAATGTCGGACTAGAATGGCTTTGGCGATTGATTCTTGAGCCGAAATATAGATTCAAGAGAATTTTTCTTGCCGTCGTAATTTTTCCAATTAAAATAATTTTTAAATAGCTGTCATCCTGAACTTGATTCAGGATCTAATTTGGAGCCTGGTGTTTTCACAAGGCCTTAGATTCCGGGTCAAGCCCGGAATGACAACAAAATAATATGTCTCCAAAAGTAAAAATGATCCGCACCATTTATTTGTACTTGGCCGCGATTGTCAGTCTCATTTTTGTGGCTGTCGGCACCGGCAACCTGATCAACACCGCCATGAAATTCTATCTTTTCCCCAAAGCGGAAAAAGGCGGATTTTCCCGCTGCAACCAGCAGCCCCCGATTTACTCTCTGGACAAAAACGCGTTGGCCGGAGTGGCGACCCCGGACCAAAAAATCCAGTTGGAGAATCTGTTACGTGACTATGAGCAATGGCAGCAAAACAGCACCGGCAAAGAATGCTATTCTCAGGAACGCCAAAGCAACGTGGCTGATGCCCTGACCATGATGTTAGTGGCGATTCCGATCCTTGCGATCCATTGGGTGGTAATCAAAAAGGAGAAGGAGGAGAAGGAAGTTTAAAATTATGGATAAAAAAGTCAGAGTCAGATTTGCGCCATCGCCGACCGGGTACATGCACGTGGGGAATTTCCGCACGGCGCTATATTCATATCTTTTCGCCAAAAAGCATGGCGGAGATTTTTTGTTGCGTATCGAAGATACAGATCAAAAAAGATATGTGCAAGATGCTTTGGAAAAATTGATCGGAGTCATCAATTGGGCGGGCTTCGATTATTCCGAAGGGGTTTATCTGGAGAACGGAAAAATTATTCAGAAAGGGGATTTTGGGCCATATATCCAATCAGAACGGCTGGAAATATATAAGAAATACGCCGAACAGTTGATCGATAATGGCACGGCGTATTATTGCTTTTGCACGCCGGAAAGATTAGAAGAAATGCGCAATGATCAGACCGCCCGCAAACAAGCGCCGATGTATGATCGAACATGCTTGAAGTTATCAGCAGAAGAAATTGAGAAAAAAATTTCCGCTGGTGAAAAATATGTAATTCGCCAAAAAATTAACACGGAGGGCGCGACGGAATATGATGATTTGATCCGCGGCAAAGTAAGAATCCAAAATGATCTGTTGGATGATCAGGTGCTGATGAAATCGGACGGCTATCCGACCTACAATTTTGCCAATGTGGTGGATGACAACTTGATGCGGATTACGCATATTTTGCGTGGTGAGGAATATGTTTCCAGCACGCCAAAATATATTCAGTTGTACCAAAATTTTGGTTGGGAAATTCCGCAATTTGCGCATTTGCCGCTCCTCTTGAATCCGGACAAAACCAAGCTTTCCAAGCGACAGGGCGATGTGGCGGTGGAGGATTATATCCAGAAAGGATATCTGAAGGAAGCGATCATAAATTTCGTGGCGCTTTTGGGTTGGAATCCGGGAGAGGGGAGCACGCAGGAAATTTTTTCGATGGATGAACTCATTGAAAAATTTGATCTGGCGCACGTGCACAAAGGCGGCGCGGTTTTCGATCTGAAGAAGTTGAATTGGCTCAACGGGGAATATTTGAAAAAACTTTCCATCGATGAATTATATGAATTAGCTAAAGAATTTTTTGCGCAAAAAGATTTTTATAATTCTGCTCCGGCAGAAAAAAAATCTGAGGAATATTTGAAAAAAGTTCTGACAATTGAACGTGAGCGCCTAGAAAATTTAGCCGCGGTGGGGGAGAGCAAAAAATTCTTTTTTCAAGACATCGACTATGGAAAAGAGTTGTTGCGCTGGAAAAAGAATACCGATGAAGAAACTAAAACAAGTCTAGAAAAGTCAAAAAGCGTTTTGGAGAATATAGAAAATGCTGATTGGACCAAAGAAAATTTGGAAAAACTTTTGTTGGCAGCAGCCGGCGACAAGCGCGGGGATTTGTTATGGCCCTTGCGCGCGGCACTGACCGGTGAGCAGAAGTCACCATCACCTTTTGAGGTGGCGTGGGTGCTGGGTAAGTCGGAGTGTCTCAAAAGGCTGGAGACAGCCATAAACAGACTTTAGGCTGTTAGAAATAGCACTTTTGTGGTAGAATGCAGGATGATATAAGGGCTCAGCATATGCAAAAAATAAAAAACAAAAAGGGAAAAATATTTTGGTCATTTTTTTTGGTGTCGGTCTTTGGATTGGCATTTTTTATTTTGCAGCAGAACAAGGCGCGGGCGATCGAATGTGATCAGTTGACCGGAGAGAATAAGGATAAGTGTGAGGCTTTGGATAAAAAAGCCAAAGCCTATGAGGATTTGATTGAGATTAAGAACAAGCAGCAAAACACTCTTGAGAAGCAGCTCGCATTGATTGATGCGGATCAGGAAAGAACCAGGACGCAATTGGAGCAATCTAAGCTGAAGGTTGAGGAATTGTCCAAACAGGTCAACAATATGCAACAGGAGGTTGAATATAAAGAAAGTTTAATCAAATATCAGCAACTAATCCTGGCCGGGCTGATGCAAAATTATTACGAAAATAAACAGGAAGGAATCTTGAATATTGTTCTGATCAGTAAAAATTTTTCGGATATTCTGAGTAAGGCGGATTATGTTGAACAGTCGAGTGACCGAGTCAATGAAGCTTTGGAGGCAATCCAAAAGAGCAAGGCGGAACTGCAAAAAGAATATGATGTGATTAAACAAAAAAAGGAAGAGACTGACAGTCTGAAAAAAGATCTGCAGGGCAAGAGTTATAATTTGCAGGCTAGCGAAGTGCAAAAGCAGGTTCTTCTGACTCAGACAAATGGGGAGGAGCAGAAATATCAAGATCTGTTGGCGAAAGTGCGGGAACAGCAGGAACAGATCGCAGCCGAAATTAACGAAATTGAAGCTGGCAAGTCTGGTCAGGATCTGGGTCCATTGCCGCCAGCCAAATCAGGGCTCTTGGCCTATCCGGTCAATCCGGTCGTTATTACGCAAAATTATGGCAAGACAAGTTTTTCATCAAATTATGCTTCCGGCAAACATAACGGCATAGATTTTGGCGTTAAGTATAAAAACGTTTTTGCGGCGAAAGATGGCACGGTGTTGGCAACCGGTAACAATGGAAAATACGCCTATGGCAGATGGGTCGCGATCGATCACGGAAACGGACTGGTGACGCTGTATGGTCATTTCAGCAAAGTTTCCGTCTCGAAAGGGGAGAAGGTCAAAGGCGGAGAGGTCATCGGTGTCAGTGGCAACACGGGATTCTCGACCGGACCGCATTTGCACTTCACAGTTTTCGCCAGAAAAACTTTTGAAATTGTCGAGTCTACAAAAGTTTCCGGATTGATGTTGCCAATAGGTGCTAGTTTAAATCCGAAAAACTATTTATAAAATTTTTTCGAAATATTTTTTCCAAATAAAAAACTATCCACTTAAGCGGGATAGTTTTTTATTTGGGGCACCAGCTTGAGCTGAGAGGCCGTAAGTTGATTGGTTGGTATACTTATATGTATACCAGATAGGTTTAAAAGAATATAGTCAATGTCGCATAAGCTACATTGTACGACGCTGTGAATATATTTTGAACCGCTATTCCCTAGCGTTTCTACACAAGTGTCCGGTTGGCCGAATAGTTATTTATAAAATTGATTGGATCTTGCCAATCTGTGAGCTGCGTCGTGCTCTCTTCTTCTCGGTAGTAGCCCGGCAAAACGCGTGCGTGAAATGGCCCGGTATAAATCGCAAAATGCAAATGTTCGGCTTCCCAACCACCATTGGACTCACTCAGACTCTTGCCTACCGTGCCGATCAGATCGCCTAGTTCGACCTTGTCCCCTGGCTTGACGAAGCGTTTGCCAAGATGGCCATACAAGGAATAAAATATTTTTTTATCGCGCGGATTTTTATGCGCGATGATGGTGATGCCGCCCCAATTTCTTTTGAGGATTTTTCCGTCTTCGGAAAATTCAGCCGGGTGCAGTTTGGAATAAACCACAACACCGCGCCCGATGGAAAAAATCTTGGTTTCCATCTTGGCGTCGATGTCGACTCCCAGGTGTGTGCCCCAAAATTTTTTGTCATACATGCTGGGCTCCCGAAAAGGCAGAGAAATATTTTTGAAATTTCCGATTGGCGGAGTTAGATTTGGCGTATAGCGATAGGCCATATTTTTCGTGGATCGTGTATCGCATATCGTGGATCGCCGCAAAGCGAATAATTGCGATATGTGATACGCGATTTGCGATACGCGTTACGCGTTATGCGAATAATAATCCTTGATGGCTGCATGCAGGCCATCGTCGGCCAGATTAGAACAGTGCATCTTGATCGGTGGCAAGCCTTCCAGCGCATCGGCGACATTATCGCGGGTGATCTTCATGGCTTCATCCAAGATCTTACCTTTGGCCAAATCAGTGATCATGGAAGAAGTTGCAATGGCTGAGGCACAACCTAGGGTCTCAAACTTAATGTCCTTTATATACTCCGACCCTTTTTTATTTTTGTCAACCTTAATATAGATCTTTATCATGTCTCCACAAACCGGGTTGCCGACCATGCCGACGCCGGAAGGTTTTTTCATCACCCCCTGATTGTGGGGGCGGGTAAAATGTTCGAGTACTTTTTTTGAATATTGCATAACTACCTACGAATTACGAATTTGTACGAATGTACGAATTACGAATTCATTTTTTAAAATTATTTACTCGAGTAATAATCACTCAAAACATTGCCGGAAATCTGGCGCAGTCTTTCCACAATCACTTTTAATTTTTTCAACGTAATGTCGAGTTCCTGTTTGGTTGTGTGCTTGCCAAGAGTCATCCGCAGCGAGCCGTGGGCCTGTTCTGGTTTGAGTCCGATAGCTAACAAGACATGTGACGGTGAAAGCGCACCGGAAGAGCAGGCCGAGCCGGTCGAACAAGCAATGCCCTCCATGTCCAAGGAAAGTAGCAGTCCTTCCCCTTCCACGTCCTCAAAACTAAAATTGGTGTTATTCGGAGAACGTTTCACTTTTGAGCCGTTCAGTTTTGTCTTGGGAATTTCCTGCAAAACTTTTTTAATGAAATAATCGCGCAAGTTTTTGATTTTCACGTTTTCACGTTTGGCATTGAGCATGACCAACTCCAATGCTTTGCCCAGACCCACGATGCCTGGCACATTTTGGGTGCCAGCCCGCAATTTGTATTCTTGATCTCCCCCGTCTTGGATTTTTTTAATCGGCGTACCTTTTTTGATATACAAAATCCCATTCCCTTTCGGTCCATAAATCTTGTGGGCGGACATGGACAGCAGGTGGACACCGAGCTTGTTAACATTGCAATCGAAATAATTGACGGCCTGAGTGGCGTCGGTGTGGAATTGCAATTGAAAATCCGTTTCCTTGCGTTCGCCGTTGTTGATCATTTTGACCATCTTTCCGATTTCGGCGATCGGTTGGACGGTGCCGATTTCATTATTGACATACATGATGGAAATTAGGATCGTATTTTTTTTGATCGCTTTTTGGATATCCGCCACTTGAATCACGCCATCTTTGTCCGGGCTGACAAAAGTTATTTCCGCTAAATTTTCTTTTTCCAGGGCCTTGCAGGTATCCAGGACGCAATGATGTTCAAAGGCCGAAGTGACGATGTGGGGCTTGGTCTTGAATTTGGTATAGTATGATTTCACCACCCCTTTGATGGCGAGGTTGTTCGATTCGGTCGCGCCACTGGTGAAAATTATTTCATTGGGCGTGGCGCCAAAAAACTTGGCGGCTTGCGCGCGGGCTTGGTCAATCGCCTGTTGGGCGGTTTGGCCGAAGGAGTGGATGGACGAAGCGTTGCCAAATTTTTCGGAAAAATACGGCAGCATTTCCTTGAGCACATCCTTGTCGACGGGTGTGGTGGCGGCGTAGTCGAGATAGATTTTTTTCATAATGTTGTTAGCTGTCATTCCGAGTGGAGCGTAGCGGAATCGAGGAATCTAATTAGGTCCTTCGACTTCGTCCGCGGCGGACTTCGCTCAGGATGACCTTAGATAAGGTCACTTAATTTAATATTATCCAATGTCTTCTTGATTTCTTGCCCCAATTTTATCCACACCAGGCTGGACGAACATTTATTTTCAATGCCACAAAGCGCACATTTGGTCGGGGCAATCGGACCGTCCAGAATTTCAACGATTTCACCGGTCGTAATTTGTTTTGGGTTTTTTGCTAGGATGTATCCCCCGGCTTTCCCCTTGGAGCTGGTGAGCATTTTATTTTTGCGCAGCTCACCGATGATTCTTTCCAAATATTTCACCGAAATTTTTTCTTCCCGCGCAATCGTCTGTAAATTTTTTTGCACCGGAAAAGCCGCGGCCAGATTGACCATGGCTTTGAGCCCGTATTCAGCTTTGGTGGAAAATTTCATGGCAGGAGGTTAGTTGAAAAGAATCAAAACAAAAGCGGTATTTTCTTCCGCTCGGAGAGAGTGGATCGCATTTTTGCCCATATGGATGAAGACGCCGGGGCGCATTTTGATAGCTTCATCTTCCAGATTAAAAATTCCCTTGCCGTCAATGACATGAACGATTCCCGCGCGCGTGGAGGTATGCTCAGAGAGATCCGCGCCTTTCGCCATGATAAAGAGGGTTGCGTCAAACTTTTCGTTTTTCAGGATGTCCTTGCTCAAAATTCCATCGGATGGATATTCAATCATTTCTTGCAGGTTTTTCCAATTATTCATAGTGATGATTTATTAGTGTTAGTTGTTTAAATTATTTGCGAATGCCAGATATCTTTCCAAATCTTCTTTTTTGAATTTTTTTTCGGCGGCCGCTGATCGCTCGGTGATCGATTGTTGGGTTTTCTCGTCGAAAACTTCATCCATCATCGGATAAAGAATGGTGTCCTCTTTAAAAATGTGTTCCTTCAATAAATTGGCATAGCCGGTCGCGTTCTCCAAGGTGCCGTTCGAGTCATCTTTTTTGATGGCTGACTCCATGTTTTTCACGAATTCCCGGCCTAGTTTATGTTCATAAAGCATCTGATCCACGGGATTACAATGCGTCTTGTGGGCGTTCTTGCAAAATTCGACAAACAGAATGTCCTCTTCTTTGGCATGATGGAACTTGTCGGCATAATTTCGGATGAAATCAATCGCTTTTGCGAAAAATTCTTTGTCGATTTCTTTCTTTGAATTCAGTCTGCCGCACTCCCATTCCAGGGCGCTTATGACTTTGAGGATATTTTTATGCTCCTCGGCCAACACTTGGGTTTGTTTTTCCATATTTTTTGGTTTTATTGATTATTTTTTTAAAGCCTACCAATTTGGTATGTATTAATACTACCAAGGCCTTAAATTTATGTCAAGGGCGCCCAAAACCTGGCTTTAGCAATTTCCTAAGCCGGGTTTTAGGCTAGTGCTGGATACAAAAGTCCAAATACTCTATACTATAGGCATGCGCATCTCCTATTCCTCCATGGACACCTACCAGAACTGTCCACTCAAGTATAAATTTCAAAATATAGATCGAATCAAAACTCCCAAATCCAAGGAGGCGGTTTTTGGTTCAACCATCCATGAGACGCTGAAATTTGTGCACACGCCCGGCATCCTGTCCCCCACTTTGGATCAAGCCATGGAACATTTTGGCAATTCCTGGAACCCGGCGGTTTTTGATTCGCCGGACGAAGAACGCGCGGCTTTTTCCCAAGGCATTCAAATTATTCAAAAATATTATCAGAGCAATCGTCCGCAAGATTTCAATATTATTGATCTGGAATCGCGTTTTCAGATTGAGATTGGTGAAGGTGAGAACAAACACATCGTTTCCGGTATTGTGGATCGCATCGACAAGACGGAGGATGGCTATGAAATTATTGATTACAAAACGACCAAAAAAATGCCGTCGCAGGACAAAGTGGACAACGACATGCAGTTGTCGGTGTATCTGAAAGCTTTTTTGGCGCGCTATCCAAAAGAGGTGGCCAATCTGGATAAAATAAAAGTTAGCTTATATTATTTGAAGCATGGTGTGAAGCTTTCTTCTACGCGCACCTTGGAACAATTGCAAAAAAGTGAACAAACTTTCCTAGATGTTATCAAATTGATCGAATCCGGAAAGTTTGAACCACTGATCACTCCATTGTGTGATTGGTGCGGCTATCAAAACATGTGTCCGATGTGGAAGCATAAATTCAAGGAGCTGCGGAAAATTGACACCGAGGTGGTAAATCAAGAAATCATGGAATATATCGAACTCAAATCCGCCATCACCATCACCAAAGAAAGATTGGGAAAGTTACAAGAAGACATTCTGCAGTATATGGATCAAGAAGGCGTGGAGCGAGTTTTTGGTGAACAGGGCGTAATCGCGCGCTCGCTGCGCAAGACGTATAAATATGATGAAGCCAAATTGCGGGAAATTTTGGAGCCTTTGGATAAATGGGAGGATGTTTTAAAAGTGGATGGCATTGCCCTGCGCAATATCCTGGGCGTCTTGCCGATGCAAGCCAAACAAGAAGTCGAAAAAGCCAAAGTAGTTGACAAAGAAACTAAAAGTTTAGTGGTGAAAAAGAAATAGTAAATGAAAAAAAAATTAAAAAACTTTTTCAAGCAGTTTTTCTTGATCAATGATTCTCCGCACAAAGTGGCCGGCGGTGCGGCGTTGGGGATTTTTTTGGGCATTGTGCCGGGTGAAGGATTGATTACTACCTTGTTACTTGCCTCTCTCTTTCGTTTGAATCGGCTGTCCGCGACCGCCGGAGTGCTGGCGACCAATATGTGGACGACGCTGGTTGTGCTTCCGATTGCGGCCGCGGTGGGTGGATTTATTTTTCACGAAAAAGGAGAAAAACTGATTGATGAATTTCAAGCGACCTACCACTTGGGTTTCAAGTTTTTTCTGAGCAAAGCGATCTTACTGGAGGTGGCCCTGCCACTGGTCATCGGTTTTTTTGTGGTGGCTGGAGCGATTGCAGCCGTTTTTTATTTCCTGCTGTCTTATCTCCTGACAAACCATAAAATATATTTTTCTGCGCATGATAAAGAGGTGCAGGAACAACAATAAAAAATATCCCATTAACCGGGATATTTTTTTATTGAAGGTGAATAATTTGTAGACGGAATGAGACGGATCCTCCGAGTCGATTTTTTCAGCTGACTTGTTGGGAAAGCCTTTACCCCGCAAAGTCGGCCGCCGGTCACTCCTATAAGTATCCCCTGCTTTCGCAATATTTCACCCCAGGATACTCTCAGATGATTGCACTAAATACTACAGAAACCGAATAAAAAAATTTCAAACTTTCCTAGTCAGTGATTTTTGTCCCTTTAAAGCCTTTTCCGCTGAAATAGTTTTCCAAGTTTTTGAGATTCTTGCCGTTCATGATGGCCACCTCAATGTTTTCCTCTTGCGCCAGTTTGGATGCAATCGGGTCAAAGGGCGCGTTCATGCCCGGATCCCACTTGTCACCCACCATCTTGCGAAAATCCTTCCAGGAAATGTTCTCGATTTTCTTGGCGTTCGGAAATTTGCGCGGATCTTTGTCGCAAACGTAATCGATATTGGAAAGGTTGATGATGTTTTTGATATCCAAATATTTGGCCAGAAGCACCGCGTCGTAATCGGTGGAAAAACCAGGGCGCCAGCCAGCGGCGACCAGAATTGATTCCTTGAAATTATAAAAGTCCTCCAGATCGTGCGGATTTTTGTTGATACGCGGATGGGCGTGTTTGCGAAAAATGGTGCGGATGAAATGCGCGTTCATGCGCGTAGCATGGATACCGAGCCAGTCCTTGTCTTCATTGGTGATGACACTGTCGGCTTTTGTGGAGGCTTCGATATATTTCCGCGCCAGTTTACCACCGCCGGTGATGATGATAAATTTGCAGCCCTTTTTGATCTGGCGCTCGATCAAGGCTTTAAAGCTTTTCACAAACTTCCAATCAATTTCGTCCGGCACAATGAGCGATCCCCCGAGGGAGATGATGACAGTTTTTTTGTTCATGCGAATATGTTAAAAATTAAAATTTTGAAATTTGAAATTCTGATTTTGGAATTTTACTTAATACATCCTTTGTCCCCCACCCGGCCCTGAGCAAGAGCCTCCTCGGCGGATTTGAAACAGACCAGGTTTTTGGGCAGGATCCGCTTGGCGAAGGAGCAGGTTGGGACGTGAAATTTAGTCGAATTTTTGCTGCCTACAAATGCGCAATCCTTGACTGGTATAACTGAGCTGACGGGGTCAATTTGTGCTTCCTGGGTCGTTTTTGGAGCCTGAATGGTCATTGCTGATGCCTCACTCGCCTGCGTATTTTGGCTCAGGGCGGGTTTTTCGATGACCAGTGGTTTATCCTGTACTTTTTTGCCTTGAATAAGCCCAAATTCAAAAGAAATGGCGGCCACTAAGACAAAACCGATAATAATGACGACTCTTGCCTCATATTTAAGCCAAAATGGCTTTATGAACTTGATGGACTTTTGACTTTTAGACTCCATATCATTGACATTATATCACATTGGGCTTATAATGTGTTATATAGCTTAAATAAATAATCCCTGAGGTTACTTGCGCGATTTGGCGCTTTTAATTTCTCTCTCATGATATGGCACATAGAAAAGCCGGTGGCTCTACTCAACTTGGACGTGATTCAATCTCCAAACGACTTGGCGTCAAAATTTTTGGCGGGCAGAAAGCGGATCCGGGACAAATCATCGTCCGACAACGCGGCACCAAATTTCGGGCCGGCAAAAATGTCCGTCGGGGCGAAGACGACACGCTTTTTTCCCTGAAAAAAGGCCTGGTGAAATTTGTGGCCAAGAAGGTCAAATTGTTTACTGGCAAACTGGAAGAAAGAAAATTTGTTTCTGTGGAAGAGATCAAGCGATAAATAGCCAATTCTTGAATAGCGAAAAAGCTCCCGTTACTGGGAGCTTTTTAAGTTTTGGCCAGAGAGTTATTTTTTCTTGTTCTTCAAGGCTGCTTTAATAAACTCAAAAAACAGCGGATGAGAATTCAGCGGAGTGGATTTGAGTTCCGGATGGAACTGGGTGGCCAGGAAAAACGGATGGACGCCGACTGGCAATTCAGTGACTTCCATCAGTTTTTTGTTCGGTGATTTGCCGGAGAAAACCAAGCCGGATTTTTCCAATCGCTGGATATATTCCGGATTGACTTCCCAGCGGTGGCGGTGACGTTCCGAAATTTTTTCTTTGCCGTATGCTTTGAAAGCCAGTGTTCCTTTCTGCAGATTGGCCGGATAAGCGCCCAGACGCATGGTGGCGCCATAGTTGTGATCCGCCAGATTCTTTTTCTGTTCCGGCATGATGTCGATGACCGGGTTTTTGGTGTCGCGGTCGATCTCGGTCGTATTAGCGTCTTTCAGTCCCAAAACGTTGCGCGAATATTCGACGACCGCCAGTTGCATGCCATAACACAAACCGAAGAAAGGAATTTTGTTCTCACGCAGGAATTGGATAGCTCTGATTTTGCCTTCCACGCCGCGCGAACCGAAACCGCCGGGAATGACCACGCCGTCATATTGCTTAAGTTCTTCCAATTTTTCCGGCTCTTTCTCATATTGTTCGCTGCCGAGCCAATCAATTTCCGGCTTTACTTTATTCTTGTAAGCGGCATGTTTGATCGCCTCAATGACGCTGACATAGGCATCGGACAAAACGAAATCGCCGGTACCAAAATATTTTCCCACAATTCCGATTCTGACTTTGCCAACCGGTTTTTTGATATTTTCCACCAGATCATACCATTGTTTCAAATCGGTCTTGCTATATTTCAATCCTAATTTTTTTAGCAGAAGCCGACTCAAGTCATCTCTTTCAAAGTTAATAGGTATTTCATATATCGAGTCAACATCCGGAGCGCTGATCACATAGCGTTCCGGCACATTGCAAAACAAAGCTATTTTCTCTTTGCGTTTTTGATCGAGAAAGGTTTCGCTGCGGGCGACAATAAAATCCGGTTGAATCCCGGTGCCATTGAGGGTGCGCACCGCGTGCTGGGTCGGCTTGGTCTTCATTTCCCCCACCTTGGAAGGGATTGGTAAGTAGCTCACCATAACAGTTATGACGTCATCCGGATTTTTCAGCTTTATCAGGCGGATGGCCTCTAAGAAAAGAATATTCTCGTATTCTCCTACTGTACCGCCGATTTCGATGATAGTAATCTCCGCTTTCGCCTTGTCCGCTGCTTTGTTGATGCGATCGATCACCTCCAATGGGATGTGCGGCACCACTTGTACGCATTTGCCCTTGTATTCCAAGTTTCTTTCCTTGTGGATGACGGACTCATAAACACTGCCGGTGGTCATATAATTTTCGCTCGGCAGGTTGAGATCCATGAAGCGTTCATAATTTCCCATGTCTTGGTCGGTTTCCAGTCCGGAATCCAGCACAAAAGTCTCACCGTGCTCAGTCGGATTCATGGTACCCGCATCGACATTGATGTATGGATCGATCTTGATGGCAGTGACGACAAAGCCACGTGCTTTAAGTATGGCTCCGATCGATGCTACGGTTACCCCTTTACCGACTCCGCTCATGACTCCCCCCACGACAAATATGTACTTACGGTTCTTCATATTTTTATTTAAATAAAATTTACTTATTAGGGCGAATTTTTTCCAAGAAAAAAAGACGCTACCCCTGCGACTTTTTGTTTTTTAAATTATACACCCCTTGGCCAAAGCAAGCAAGCTACTGCGCGCTCTCGACCACGACGTGGATGGATGCTTCGATTCCGTGACTGAGTTCCACTTTGACATCATAATCCCCGATCTCCTTGATCGGCTCTGGCAAAAAAATCAGTTTATCATCAACGAGCAAATTTTCTTTTTTCAATTCTTTGGCGATCGCCTTGGCATTGATCGAACCGAACAGCTTGCCATCTTTCTCCTTGGCCATGATCACGATCTCGCAACCCTGCAGCGTCTCGGCCACTTTTTGGATTTTTTCCAAATCAGCTTGTTCTGATTCCTGTTGTTTCTTTTTCAACAGTTCTGCTTTTTGCAGCGAAGCTGCGTTGGCGATTTCCGCCAGTTTTTTCGGCAGCAAAAAATTGCGCGCGTAACCATCCGAAACATTCTTGATGTCGCCCGCCTTGCCGATGCTTGGAACGTCTTTGAATAGGATTACTTTCATATAGTCTATTATAATATAAAGAAAAAAGGAGTGCAAATGACTCCTAAAACTAGAGATAAATCCGATAATTCAGCTTATTTTTTCGCGCCCAACTCCGCTATGGATTCTTCAATCGCCTCTTCGATTATTTTTTCCAATTTCAAATAATTGTGATCGTCCGCCAGTTGCAAAGCCTTGACATATTTGTTTCTGCCGGATGCTGTTTCCACTTTCAATTCAATTGGCGGCAGATTGATCTTGAGTAAAATGATATTATTGAGCAATCGGCCGATTCGGCCGTTGTAATCTTGGAACGGATGGATCCAAGCAAACCTGTGGTGCGCCCACGCCAACAAAATTACCAGTTCGTCTAGAAATTTTTCGTCCTCAATATTTGGCAAGTGCTTGATCCTGATTTGCAGGTCCTGGGTAAATTCAACCATGAGCTGTGGAACCAGGAAAAATTTCGGCGGAATGTGTTTGGAAACGTTGACCTCGATGGTTCGATACTTCCCACCCATCGTGGGGAAAATCCAGCCGAAACCGACCTTGTGAATTTGTTTTATAAATTCCGGCGTCAGCGGCAGATTGCCTTTCTCATTTTTTTGCAAAACAAAATCCCACGCCTTGCTAATCCCTTCAATTTCGAGAGGAATAAGTTTAGAGCGCGGGATGATGCCGAAGGCTGTTTCCTTATAGCTGGTTTCGCCTTTACGTTTTG
Organism: Parcubacteria group bacterium; assembly: GCA_041671525.1. Classification (GTDB taxonomy): domain Bacteria; phylum Patescibacteriota; class Minisyncoccia; order Moranbacterales; family UBA2206; genus UBA11098. The sequence goes on along the minus strand of JBAZBJ010000007.1, from coordinate 7,161 downwards.
CCATGCTGCGTGAAGTTATGCCTTATGTAAGACTGTTGCTACCATTTTTTTTGTCACTTCGGGATTTTCGCTTTTGGTCGTCCGATAAATCATTTTGCTTGCGAACACGCTGAAATAGTCCCGGCGCATTTTGCTTTTGGCTGGAGATTTCTGGAAAATCTTTAAAATTTTGATCATTTGTTGCTTTGACATATGTAAATCCTAGCATAAATAGTGGAATTTGTCCACTATTCAAAAATTTATTTCAGCTAACGTATCCGAGTATGCGAAGTTCGCTTTTCGGATTTATTGAATTAATTTTGTTAATTGGCTTAATCCTATTTTAACGCGCTATTCTTTGAATTACCACCAAACGGAGAAAAGCGAATTTGGGTCGAGAAAATTTTTCACTCCTTATTATTTCTAATAAATGAAAAATTTTGGAGCCGCATACTCGGTGTTGTGCGATGTAAATTTTTTATCTCTTGCTAGTTGAACTAATCTTTGTATATCGTAAAGAAAATTTGATAAAATTCTTTTCACTTTTGCCTTTAGGCAAAAGATTTAATCGGGGGGAAATTTATTTTTTTATTTTTTTTATCATTTTTTCAATTAAATCCAGGGCTTCTTTAGAGGAGTTGGCGGTGGCAAATAGCTCGTAGTTTGGATTTATCTTTTTAAAAATATCCTCCATCATTTCGGCGCAACCTCCGCTGTTTTTCAAAACCACTATGGGTTTCTGTTCGCCTTCGGCATTGGCGACTTCGCTTAAAGTTCCGAATTTTCCGTTTACGACGATTATTCCGTCGCTCGTTCGAACACTAACAACATTTCGACCTTTGTAGCCGAATCCAGTGTGGATTATGATGTCGCTGTTTTTAAAATCAACATTAAAATCTTTTTCTTCCTTGTCGTTTGAAGTCGGGCTAATCCCGATTACTGTGCCGCCTTTCTTTTTGGCACCGATAGCCGCGTAGCGGCTAATGCCTTTGGCAGCTCCTGTAATAAGGATGTGGCCGCGACTGGCGATTTCCTGTCCGACATTTTCTGCAATTTTGTAAACTGATTTATCGAGTTTCTCGTCACCAGCTCCAAAGATTGCTATTTTGTAACCCTTATTAGACTTAGCCATATTTTCAATAATAAATTAATTATTTCTTCTTTTTTAGCTTCTGCTCTTTTAAGAAGAATTCGTGAATTTGCTTGTTTACTCGCTTAAGGTCTTCATCTAGCGAGGTTTTAAAGCCAAGAGGTATGTTGTGCAAGAATTCTTCGGTTCTATCTTTTGTCTCGACTCCGCAAGCTATGTCTGATCGTCCAACGAACTGAATTCGCATAATATCAAATCCCTGATTCTTCAAAACCCTAACCTTGTCGCCGTTGTTTGTGAGGGTGACAATAGGTTTTTTTACATCATAATAATCCAAAATAACTCCAGGAATTTTGTAACCTGCGAAGTCGTTTAATTTGCGTGGGTCGGGAACTAAGCCGATGGCTGTAAATCCTCCAGCCAAAGAAGCGGAGTGAACCTGCTCGGCGGTGTATTCTCCTCGATGGCGCATGTAGGCGGTCGCAGTCATATCTTCTACGTATTCGTGGTCATTCGCTCCGCTACCCATGCCGTTTTGAGAGGCCATATGGATAAACATAAATCCCATACCTTTTACTTTTGGAATTGGGATATTTTTTTCATTTGGCTTGAAATAGTTGAATACGTATGATTCAAATTCATCAGCAGTAACTTTTTTTGGCAGCTTTATCGGATTGTGAAAGGCAGCTAATTCTCGCACAAGCGTCCATTGGTCAAAACAGTTGCATCTTTGTGAGCCGACGATAAAGGACGGGGAGCAGGCGGACTCAGGTCGCAAGACGATAAAATCTCCTTGGGTTATATCGCCAGAGATTCCAACATCAACAGTTTCAATGCCATGCTTTGGCATGAATATTGAAAAGCCGACATGGACGGAAGCGTAATATTTTTCGGATTTAATTGTCCGAGCCAAAAGGTAAGCACCTTTGTTGCAAACAAACATGGCGCCGGTCTTAGTGTGGTAGCCTGCATCGTATATAGTTTCGAGCGGAACTTCTGCATTTGCTTGTTTTAATTTAGGCGGCATGTTCTCAATGATTTCGAGAAATAGTTTGCCAGTCGCTAAATAAATTGAGTCGTTTTTCTTGACCAATTCTTTGTTGTGTTTTTTAACACCGTCGACGACTTTTTTGTAAGTTTGGTTTAGGATTTTTTCCATAGTTGTTTTTAAGTTAAATAAAAAAATAAAAAAATAAATTTACCCCCCGATTAAATGCCCGCTAGGGCCGAAAAGAATTTTATCAAATTTTCGCCCAAAATCAACGCACTAAACCCTTGATTTCAGTATAGATAAAAAATTTATTTCGCACAACGTTTACGCATCATCTGAAGTTTTCATCCCGACTTAGCAGGATAAACTTTTGATTTCAGACAATACTTTGTTTAATTATCTCCGCCTAAACCTTCATCGAACTAAGGGATGAAAATTTGGGTCGAGAAAATTTTTCACTCCTTAAAATATAATAATGAAAAATTTTGGAGCCAGATATGCGTTGTTAGCCGATGTATTTTTCCGTAACCTACTCAATAAATTCTTTTAAATTTAAAAATTCAATTTCGTCCCTAGTCGCCTTGAGGTCTTTTATAGTAAAGCGGTGGGTTTCATCATCAAAAGCCTTGCAACAATCCTTAATCACAACTATTTCAAAATCACGATCGTAAGCGTCCTGAATAGTGCTACGAACGCAAAGATTGGTCAAAATGCCAGCCACGACAACTTTTCTTATTCCTTTCAGTTTAGCGTCTAAATTCGTCTTAAAGAATGGACTGATTTTATATTTGGTGATAACAGTGTCGGACTTTTTGATATCAAGACCGTCAATAAATTCAACATTTCTTGAATTTTCAGCAAAAGCGTCTTTAGAACCACTTTCCACGTGCTTAATGAAGATTATTTTATAACCGCCAGCTCGGCAGAAAGCAATTAGCTTGTTTAATTTTTTCGTGGCACTAGCAAGGTCGCCGACAAAATAATCGGACTTGGCATCAGTCCATTCTTTTTCCCAATCAACGATGAGCAAGGCTTTGGTGTTCATATGTATAGAAATTGAATTTTTAAATTTAAAATATAAATAAAGAAAGGTTACGGAAAAATATTTCGTCTAACTAGTTATATGCGAATTAGTTGATTATTGGTTTTAAATGAGATATAATTTTGGCATAAACTTTAAATCATAAACGTTTATGAACGAAAGTTATTATCCAAGTCAGGATCCAATCCTGAAGCTCAAGCAGGAAATGAAACTGCGCAAATTCAGCCGTCACACTGTAGAATCTTATCTGTATTATATCACCCAGTTACTGAAACTGGCAAACAAGAATCCTAAAACGGTCAATGCTGAGGATATTCGCGCTTATTTGGAAAAAATGGCCGATTCCGGCGTTTCCAGCTCCACGCTCAATTCGGCGTATAGCGCTTTGAAATTTTATTTTGAAAAGATTCTCTGTCGCAAATTCTTTTTTTCTATCCCCCGCGCTAAACAAAGCAAATATTTGCCAACAGTTTTCAATAAGGAAGAAATAAGGCAAATTTTAGGCACTATTCAAAATGTAAAACATAAATTATTGCTGGGAGTCATGTACTCCTCCGGCCTGCGCGTTTCCGAAGCGGTCAATCTGAGAGTGAAAGACCTGGATTTAAGAGGCAAGCTTTTGACTGTCCGCCAAGGCAAAGGCGCCAAGGATCGGACGACAATTTTATCCGAAAAAGTCGCGATTGTCTTGGAAAAATACGCAAAAAATAAAGCGCTTAATGATTATATTTTTGAAAGCGACCGGGGCGGAAAGCTCACCGAAAGGACGGCGCAAAAAGTTTTTGCAACGGCATTGGAAAAATCCGGAATTAAAAAAGCCGCGAGCTGTCATTCGCTGCGGCATTCCTTTGCTACTCACCTCTTGGAAGCCGGCACCAGCATTCGTTACATCCAGGAACTGCTGGGGCACGCGCGTCTGGAGACGACGCAAATTTATACTAAAGTTGCAAAAAACAATTTGCAAAGCATTAAAAGTCCGTTGGACTAGGCTTTTTTATTTTACCATTCCCTGCATGATTTCCAGGGCCTTGTCGAGTTGCGGGTCGCGGTTATTGTTGAAGTCGTCCAGGCTTAGATCGACTTCCGTGTCCGGATTGATGCCTTTTTCCATGATAGAGTCGCCGTTAGGAGTCAGCCATTTGGCCACGGTGATTTTGACGCTGGTGTTTTGCGGCAGATTGATGAGTTCTTGGACGGAACCCTTGCCAAAAGATTTTTTGCCGATCAGTTGGACATTGCGATTGTCGCGCAGCGCGCCGGCCAAAATTTCGGAAGCGCTGGCGGAGCCTTCATTGATCAAAACAACGATCGGCAGGTTGCTGAGCTTGTCGCCGCCGGTTGTGTAGAGCGTGTCGCGCTGGCCGGTGTTGTCTTCTTCCATGACCACAACTTTGCCCTTGGGAATCAGGCGACTCGCAAGGTCAACGGCTTTTTCCAAATAGCCGCCGGGATTGTTGCGCAAATCCAAAACGATACCTTTGGTATCCGCGGCGATAATTTGATTGACGGCCTCGTTGAATTCTTTGCTAGTCGTGTCGCCAAATTTGGTAATTTTCAGGTGCGCAATATTATCCGACTTAAATTCCAATTTGACGCTTTTGACATTAATGACGTCGCGAGTTATCACAATCTCTTTGGTTTCTTGATCGCCGGCATGCAAGATCGTCAGCGTGACGGTAGTGCCTTTCTTGCCGCGGATCAGATCGACTGCCTCATCGATCCTGACGTCGGCGGTTATCCGGTCGCCAATCTTGACGATTTTGTCGCCCGCCCGCAGACCGGCCTTGGCGGATGGTGAGCCGTCCAGCGGCGCAATGACGGTCAGAATGTTATCCTTGATCCCCAGCTCGGCGCCGATACCCTCGAAGCTGCCCTCCAAATCCTGGGAAAATGATTTGGTGGCGGCCGGATCAAAAAAAGTCGTATAGTGATCCCCGGTTGCCTTGAGCATGCCTTCGATCGCGCCATACATCATTTTTTGCGCGTCGAGCGAATTTTTATCGACATATTTATCCTTGAGCAAATCCCAAACTTTCCAAAACAAGGAGAAGTCCACAATCTGACTGTTGGTCGGATTTTTGCTTTCGACGATCGCCTGATTCAGGGGGACAATTTTGCTGCCGGTCTCAGCGGATTGTTTGCCGCGCGAAAAGCCCATCCCGAAGCTGCCCAGAATCAGAAAGACAATCACAAAAAAAGCCACATAACGATGCATGAGTTTTTTGTTTTTTTCAAAATTTCTTTCGTTTTCAGGCAATCCTTCTTCGACAATGTGATTGTTTATTTCTTCCATGAATATTTTTAATAATTTTAGTTATGCTTGGGTAATTCTTTGCCGGCGTATTTTTTGAAATATTTAAGGGCACTGGCAATGTGGATCCAGGTCAGTTTATTGAGTAATAGCGCCTGAAAAACATTTTTGCTGGCGGAACCTTTGCCGTGGTAATGATACATCTGCGCGGCGGGAAAATAAATCACCTTATAGCCGGCTTCCCAAAATCTGCGGCACCAGTCCGTGTCTTCGAAATATAATTTAAATTGATGATCCATAGCGCCAACTTTTTCCAAAGCTTCACGGCTCGTCATCAGCGATGAGCCCATAATCCAATCGACCTCGCGCACACTGCGATGGTCGAAGTCCTTCATGAGAAAATTATCCAGATGTTTTTTGGCAAAAGGCAATTTTCCCAGAAAAGTTCGCCGATAAAGGATGGTGAGGGGCGTGTAAAAACGGAAGGTGGAGGGCTGGAAGGTTTCGTTGAAATTCAGAAGCTGCGGGCCGACAAGGCCGACATCCGGGTGGCTGCTGACATAGCCCAACATTTTTTCAATGGCGTCTTTTTTAACAATGATGTCGCCGTTCAAAATCAAAATATATTTTCCGGTCGCGACAGTCAGACCATTATTGACCGTGCCGCTAAAACCGATATTTTCCTTGGACGGCAAAAATTTGACCTCCGGATAATCCTCGCGCATCAGCATTTCCGTCTTGTCTTCGGTCGCGCTGTCGGCGACAATCATTTCAAAATCATGGCCGGTGTAATTTGCCTTGATCGAATCAAGGCAAACCTTGAGCAGTTCCGGATTTCGGTAGCTTGTGATGATGATGGAAAGTTCCATAAGATCGCTAATTATGAGCGAATTATTAATTAATTAAAGCGAATTTAGAAATTAGTTCCAATTCGCTTTAAATTAGCTCTCAATTCGCGAGTCGTTATTATTTCGGATTGATGTCCGATTGCGCCGGCAGTGTAAAAATATTTTTGGCAACGTCACGAATCTTATCATAATTGTCGCCGATCGGCAGCAGAATGTAGCCCGCGCCGCCGGAATCCTGCGGGCTGTAGAGCAAGCCTTCTTGCGAGTTTTCCAAAACCCTTTGATAAGCCTGCGGGCTGTTCATTTTTGAATAAAGGTCGTAAAATCTTTTCATTTCCCATGCCTGCATATCGCTGCGGACGTTGTCACCCAGACTGTCGGAAATCGCGTCTAATTTTCCGAAGTCCGTCAGGGTTCCGGCGCTCATCAATTTGTCCTTGGCTAGTTGGATGATCTGTTGTTGTCTTTTGGCCCGTTCAAAATCACTGGAGGTTACGCGCGAGCGCACATAGCACAATGCCTGTTCTCCGGTCAGCGTCTGTTTGCCGGCCGGCAGCTTGAAATTCCCGCCGCACTCCAGGGTATTTTTTGGAGCGGTGCACAGTGGATAACTGGCGGTGATCCGAGTTTTATAGGTCTTGGTGTCGTTGCTGAAATATTTCGTAGTCTTATTTTCAAATTGACCGGTCGGGACCGTGAAAAAAGATGAATCGCAGACATGTGGCTCATTGAATTGCATCGCCTCATCAAAAGAGTTGGCCAGAGTGATATCAATTCCGCCGATCGCGTCGATCAACTGCTTGAAGCCGGCAAAGTTGATGCTGGCGCCGTATTCGACCTGGAGGCCGGTAACTTCGCTCACGACCTTTTTCATGTCTTGCAGGCCTTGCTTTTTTCCGTTTTCCTCTCCGGCCGCATAAACCGCGTTGATTTTGGTCTTGTTGCCCCAGCCCGGGTTAT